>JBHCAP010000071.1:0-27287 GCA_041798325.1 Giesbergeria sp. | reverse complement strand
TGATGACCATAGCAAGTTGGTACCACTCCTTCCCATCTCGAACAGGACAGTGAAACGACTTCGCGCCGATGATAGTGCGGGTTCCCGTGTGAAAGTAGGTCATCGTCAGGCTCTTAATAGCCCACAATAGCCCCCCTCAGCAATGAGGGGGGCTATTGTGCGTTTGGAAGCTGCACTTTTGCAGCGGATAAAAATTATCTGGATCTGAATATGCAATTGCAAGATATTCTTTTTTCTCAGGGCTTTGGCACGCGCCGAGTATGTTCGGGTTTGGTTCAGCATGGATTAGTAGAAATTTATGCAAATGATGCAGCGCAATCACCGGTTTTATGCACCGAGTCAACTGCCCGCTTTGAGCCAGAGGGTTTGCGTATGCGGGTGCAAGGTGTTGATTGGCCCTATCAAGCCAAAGCCTATGTGATGCTGCACAAGCCTGTCGGAACCGAATGTTCACAAAAACCGTCCACTTATCCAAGTATTTACACACTGCTTCCGGCACCCTTGCGCCAGCGTCCGACCAAAAGTGCGGTGCAGGGTATTCAGGCCGTTGGGCGGTTGGATCAAGATACCACCGGTTTGTTGTTGCTCAGTGACGACGGCCAGTTCATACATCGGATGAGTTCGCCCAAAAAGCACGTACCCAAGGTTTACCAAGTCACTGCCAAGCACCCGGTGGCAGCCGATCAGATTGAGCGCCTGTTGGCCGGCGTGGTGCTTGATGATGACCCCAAGCCAGTGCGCGCCGCCGCTTGTGTGCTGCAAGGCGAATGCCAAATAGATTTGACATTGACGGAAGGCAAATACCACCAAGTCAAGCGCATGTTGGCTGCCGTCGGCAATCGGGTTGAATCCCTGCACCGTGCGCGCATTGGTGCGTTGGAGCTGCCCGCTGACCTCGCTCCCGGCGCGTGGCGTTGGCTGATGCCTGAAGATTTAGAAAAACTGCGTGCCGTCAACTGACCGCAGTGCCCGCCACCACCAGCGCGCCCCGCTATTGCTCTATTGACGCGCTCCAGCGGTTGCCCTGCGCGCTGACCCGCTCGATATCGCGGCGGTCACGTTTGGTGGGGCGGCCATCTGTCAAGGTGTGTGCGGGTTCGGGTGCCAAGCGGCGTTGCTCTGCGGCTTGCTCGCGGGCGTTGATACTTTCTGTCGTTTCTTCGTATAACTGCTGCGCCACTGGTGCCGGACCGCGTGCATTGCTGATGCCGCGCACTACCACCGTGCGCTCAATGGCACCTTGTCGAAAACTGACGCTATCGCCGCAGCGCACTTCGCGCGATGCTTTGCAGACTTGGCCATTGATAGAAACACGGTTTTTGCCGATTTCGGTGGCGGCCAAACTGCGCGTTTTAAAAAAACGGGCGCACCATAGCCATTTGTCGATGCGCAAAGTGATCAAAGCATTCATGGCGCTTATTTTGCCGTGCCTTGACGGCGATGAAGGCAGCACTTTGATCTGGCGCAGCCCAACCCCGAAAACCGAAAAGTGCATCTTCAAGGTGATTTTTTGCTATAAATTAGTAAAAATAATAGCTGCTAGCGCCCGTGTTTATTGGGCTAGAGGCCAATTTGGCTTAAATATAGTGTTCAAAAGTCGTTGACTTGCTAAACGCCACTCCAATGGCGACTAAACCGTCGAGCCCGGTAAAAAATCTGTTGGCAGGCATCGTGGTAGTGCCGGTGCTCATGGCTTTTTCGCGGGTGCCGCCGTGCCGTTTTCGCGCGGCCGGCTCGGAAAGCGCAGCCGCGTGTGCCCTGCCACCTGACAGGCGCGGCGAAAGTCGCGCAGGGTTTGCTCGGCCAGTGCCAAGACGCTGCCCGCCTCGGTGGTGCTGGTGTTGGCGCTCTGGCCGGTCAGCACTGCAATGCCGTCGCTGACGTGGTCGGCGGTGTAGATGTGAAAGCGCCCCGCGGCCACGGCAGCCAGCACGCGCTGGTCCAGCATCAGTTGGCGCAGGTTGCGCGCCGGAATCAGCGCGCCCTGCGTGCCGTCCAGTCCAGCGCCTTCGCAGACTTTGAACCAGCCTTCAATCTTTTCGTTGATACCGCCCACCGGCAGCACTTGGCCGTGCTGGTTGAGCGCGCCGGTCACGGCAATCCCCTGCGCCAGTGGCACGCCCGACAGGGCCGACAGCAACGCATACAGCTCAGCGCACGAGGCCGAGTCGCCTTCAACGCCGCTGTATTCCTGCTCAAACACCACCGAGGCGTTCAGCGCCAACGGGGCGATGTGCTCGAACAGCGCCGTTAGGTAGCTGTGCAAAATCAACACGCCTTTGTCGTGGATCGGGCCGGACATTTCGACCTCGCGCTCGATGTTGAGCAGCCCTTCGTGGCCGGCAAAAGCGTGCGCGGTGATGCGTACCGGAAAACCAAAGCGGTAGTCGCCTTGGTCAATCTGCGTCAGCGCGTTGACTTGGCCGATGTGGCTGCCGTGCAGCGTAATCAGGCGCTCGCCGTCGGCAATCGACTCGTGCAGGCGCTGCTCGGTGTAGTTGTGGCGCAAGGTGCGCGCTTGCAGGGCGGCCTCAATGTCGGCGGCTTCGACCAAGGTGCCGGCGCGCGCACTGCACAGCGCGGCGCTTTCGATGGCCAGCGCTTCGGTCTGGGCAAACAGCGCGCTTTGGCGGGTTTGGTCATCGGCCTCGCGGTGCGATTGCTCCAGCAGGCGCGCCACCGCAGCAGCCGAAAAATGCGGCAGGCTACGTTTGCGCGCGATGTGGGCGATGAAGATGCCGGTCGCGCGGCGCGTCTCGGGGCTGGCGCGAAACGACTCGGCGAAATCGACCTTGGTGCGAAAGCGCTGCGCTACTTCAGGGTCTGCTGCTTGCAGCGCGTAGTACTCCTCGACTGAGCCAATCAGCACGATTTTTACGTCCACCTCGACGGCTTCGGGCTGTAGCGCGGTGCGGCTGGCGTGGCCGTGACCGCTGGGCGCGTCGCCTTGCTGCACGCGCGAGCAGCGCAAAAAGCGGCGCAGGCGCTCCCACAGCCCTTCGGCAGCGGCTACGTCGCGCAGGTGCAGCATCAAAAAGCCGCCATGCGCTTTGAGCAGGCTACCGGCGTGGATGCTGCCCAAATCCACTGGCGCGGTCAGAGCACCAGCACTGCTGGTGTCGCCCTCGTCGTCGCCGCTGGCCTCGATGCTGCCAAACAGGCTGCGCAGTTGCGGGTCGTCTTCCATGATCACCGGCGCGGCGGTGCGCTCGCTGTTGTCCACCGCCAAATGGATGCGGCACTGCGCCAGCAATGCGGCCAGCGCGTCTTTGTGGTCTTCCTCATCGTCAGCGTTGCTGTCAGCGGTTTGGGTATCGGCGTTGCCTGTGTTTTCGGCCTCGCCGCTGTCCTCGCTTTGCAGGGGCAAAAACAGCGCTATTTGGTCGAGCAGCGCGGTTTGTACTTGTGCCAGCCAGCCGCTCAGCTTGGTGTTTTCTGGTGTGTTTTCGCTGCCGCAGATGGTGTGCTGCAGTTCGCTCAGCGTTTGCACCAGCAGCGGGGCTATGGTGCGGTGGCGCAGCGCGGTGCGCGCTTGCTGGTGGGCGCGCTCGGCGGGGCGCAGGCTGGTCAGCACGCGGGCAATTTCTGCGCGCAGGGCTTGCTCGGCCTCGGCCAGCGCGGCGCGTTTGTCGGCTGACAGGGCTTGGGTTTGTTCGGGGCTTTGCGGCTTGCCGTTAGCGCCCAGCAGCGTAAATACCATGTGGCCGCTGTCGCGCGTCAGGGCAAATTGGCGCGTGCGGGCAAAGGCTTCCAGCTCGGCAAAGGCGGCGTTTTGCGCGGCGTCGAATTGGTCGTCCAGCGCGGCGCTTTCGCTGCGATAGTCGCCGTCTTGTAGGCGCTGGGGGATGTCGCTTTGCAGCGCTTGCAGGGTTTTCTCCATGCCTTCGCGCAGCCGTTTGCCCTGCCCCGCCGGCAGGCGCAGCGCGTAGGGACGCTCGGGCTGGTCAAAGCGGTGCAGGTAGCACAAATCGGGTGGTACTGGGCGCTGCGCTGCGGCTTCGTGCATGGCTTGGCTTAGCAGCGAGGTGCGGCCACTGCCCAGCTCGCCCAGCACAAACAGGTGGTAGTCGCGTTGGCGCATCGCCAAGCCAAAACGCGCGGCGGCGGCTGCGCGCTCTTGGCCAATCCACGGCAAGGGCAGCTCTTGCAGTTCGCCGGTGTGGGCAAAGCCCAGCGTGGCCGGGTCGATCTGCAAGCGCAGTTGCGCGGGGGCGAGGGTCAAAGTGGGCGTGGAATACATGGATGAACAGTTAAATATGAATGAAATACGGCTCTAGCCCAATAAACACGTGCGCTAGCAGCTATCAAAAATGATGATTAAACTGCGCCACCGGCGCCAGCATGCGCGCGCGCTGCGGCCAAAGCCTCAGCGCTGTCCACCTGCACCGGCCAGCCGCTCAGGTGCTGCTGGGCGATGTGGCTGAGCGCCGTAATCCAGTGCGTGCTGTCGTTGAGGCAGGGGATGTAGTGAAACTCCTTGCCGCCCGCGTGCAAGAAGGCTTCGCGCGCTTCCATGTTGATTTCTTCCAGCGTCTCCAAGCAGTCGCCGGTAAAGCCGGGGCAAATCACATCGACGCGGCCGACGCCGGCTTTGGCCAGCGCCATCAGCGTCGGCTCGGTGTAGGGCTCTAGCCATTTGGCTTTGCCAAAGCGCGATTGGAAGGTCAGCTGGTAGTCGTCCTTGTGCAGCCCCAAGCGCTCGGCCAGCAGGCGGGCAGTTTTGTGGCTTTCGCAGTGGTAGGGGTCGCCCAGTTGCAGCGTGCGCGCCGGCACGCCGTGAAAGCTCATCACCAGTTTGTCGGGCGGGCCGTGGTGCTTCCAATGGTTTTTGACGGTGCGGGCCAGCGCGTCGATGTAGCCGGGGTCGTCGTGGTAGTGGTTGACAAAGCGCAGCTCGGGCACGTTGCGCACGCGCGACGCCCAGCTGTAGACCGCGTCAAACACGCTGGCGGTGGTCGGCGCGGAGTACTGCGGGTACAGCGGCAAGATGAGAATGCGCGTCGCGCCTTCGGCCTTCAAGGCGTCGAGCTGGCTGGCAATCGACGGGTTGCCATAGCGCATGGCGTGGCGCACCAGCACGTTGCTGCCGGCTTGACCGAGCCAGCCGCGCAGCAGCGTCGCTTGCTTACTCGTCCACACCGCCAGCGGCGAGCCGTCGGGCGTCCAGACGCTGGCGTATTTGGCGGCAGATTTGGCTGGGCGGGTGCGCAAGATGATGCCGTGCAGGATCAGCCACCAAATCGGCTTGGGAATCTCGACCACGCGGTGATCGGACAAAAACTCACCCAAATAGCGGCGCAGCGCCGACGCCGTTGGAGTGTCGGGCGTGCCGAGGTTGCACAGCAAGATGGCGGTTCGGGCGGCTTGCCCGTGGGCGTAGGGTGGTTCGGGTTGAAAAGACATGCCGCATTCTCGCGCACGGCATGTCGGTATTGGCGCTATCCATCAGCGCAAATCAATCGTGCTCGGTGGCCAAGCGCACCAAGCGCACCGGCAGTCGGCTGGTGCGCGGTACGTCGCCGCTGGCAATGCCGGTGTCCATGTCCACCGCCCAGCCATCGAGCGCGGCTAAGCGGCTGCCGGCGCCCGAACCCGTGCCTTGGCTGATGTTGCCGTAGTTGTACTGGTTGTTGGCAAAGGTTTTGATGTTGGCGGTGCTGGTCCAGTGCAGGCCAAACGGCGCGGCCGGAAACAGCAGCGGCGGAATGCCCGGCGGGTTGGCCTTTTTATCGACTAAGCGGCGCAGCTCGTTGACGCGCGGCAGGCGCCAGCGGGTTTCTTCGGCCTTGGCGCGGGCTTGCGCCATGGCGTTGGCCTCGGAGCGGTCTAACAGCTGGCGTTGGCCTGAGCAGGTTTTGCCGTTCCAAAACATGCCTTCCACGCAGCGCGCCCACGCCAATCTGCTGCGCGTGTCGATGATGGCGGTGCCGTCGGCCGAGACGCGCAGGTGCGCCGTGAAGGGGTTGGCAGCTGGCGCTGCTTCAGCTTCAGCGTTAGCGGCGGCTAACGCGGCGCTGGCACAGCCCAGCAGCGCCAAGCTGGTGACAAGGTGACGCCAGCCAAAAAGGGGAGATGTCATGGGGTGATGTCCTTTCTGAGTGGGTGAGTTAAAAAAATTAATGCGCTGGATGGGCTTTTTCCCAGCGCGATTTGCAGGCGACGCAGTGCTGGGTTTGCGGCTCGATTTTGAGGCGCTCAAACGGGATGGCGCATTCGCACTCACCGCACAGGCCATAGGTGCCATCGGCCATTTTTTCGAGCGCGCGTTCGATGCGCGTCAGGTCAGCGACGTCGATGTTGGTCAGCGCTTGATCGACCTCGCGCGCCACGTTGCGCTGCAGCACGGCACCTTCATCGGCGCTGGGCGGTGTCAGGTTTTCTTGGTTTTGCAGCATTTGCGCTTGCAGCGCGGCGCGGCGCGATAGCAGCAGGGCTTTGATTTCTTCGTGCTGGGCGGGGGTCATTTTTGGGTTCATGGTGTTGTCTCCGTTAAAAGACCCCATTGTGCGGTGGCTGCAGCAGTATTTGGGCAAGCACCGCATAAGGCGCTGTTCATCAGCGGTTCAGGAGGGGTGGTCAACAATAGCCCTCATCTTGTATCTACCGAGGGTTTTTTATGACTGCCTCTTCCCCTGTTTTTTCTTTTTATTTCGCCCGCCGCTGCGCTGGGGTGCTGTTGGCGTGCAGTTTTTTGGCTGCGCCGGTTTGGGCCAGTGACCGCGATGACCATGAGCGCGCCATGCAAGCGGTGCAATCGGGCCAAGTGCTGCCGCTGACTACGGTGCTGGAGAGATTGGGCCGCGAGCACCCCGGCCAAGTGCTAGAGGTGGAGTTGGAGCGCGATTACGGTCAGTGGATTTATGAAATCAAGCTGCTCAGCGCAGACGGGCAGTTGCTCAAACTCAAGCTCGATGCTGGCACTGCCGCTGTCTTGGGCATGAAGGTGCGTACACCCAAGCCGCAGTCACAAATTCAGACGCAACCCCAGCGCTCCGCGCCATAAACCACAACCGAGCAAGCCATGCGAATTTTGTTGGCAGAAGACGAACCGACTTTGCGCTGGCAACTGCGCGCTGGTTTGCAGGATGCGGGCTACGTGGTCGATGAAGCCGATAACGGCCGCGATGCGCAATTTATGGGCGAGTCGGAAAATTTTGACGCGGTGGTGCTCGATATCGGCCTGCCGCTGGTGGACGGCCTGACGGTGTTGCAGCGCTGGCGCGAGGGCGGGCGCACCATGCCGGTGCTCATCCTGACGGCGCGCGGCAATTGGGCGGAAAAAGTCGCCGGCATTGACGCTGGCGCTGACGATTATTTGACCAAGCCGTTCCACATGGAAGAGCTGTTGGCGCGGCTGCGCGCACTGATTCGGCGCGCGGGCGGATTGGCCTCGCCGCTGTTGCAGTGCGGCGAGGTGGCGCTGGACACGCGCAGCCGCCGCGTCACGCTGGCCGGGCAAGAAATCGCGCTGACCAGCCACGAATACAAAGTGCTGGATTACTTGATGCACCGCCCCACCAGCGTGGTCTCGCGCACCGAGCTGAACGAGCACATCTACGCCCAAGACGCCGACCGCGACTCCAACACCATCGAAGTATTTATCGCCCGCTTGCGCAAAAAACTGCCCAACGTGCCGATTGAAACCGTGCGCGGCTTGGGCTATCGCTTGCAGCCGCCGCTATGAGCGCCGCGCCCAGCCACTGGGTGCATTCGCTGCGCTTTCGGCTGCTGGCGGCGACGCTGGTGGGCTTGGTGGTTGCGCTGCTGCTGGCGGGTGGGGTGCTGAGCAGCTTGTTCCGCGAACATGTACTGCACCAATTTGAAGCGGCGCTGACCCAGCAGCTCGACCAGCTCACCGCGCAGCTTGAGTTTGACGCGGCGGGCCGCCCGCGCATCGACAGCCAAGCGCTGTCCGACCCGCGCTGGCAGCGGCCTTATTCCGGGCTGTATTGGCAAATCGACGAAATGACCCACGCCGCGCAACAGCGCCACAGCGAACTGCGCTCGCGCTCGCTGTGGGACACGCGCTTGCAGCTAGACGTTGACGCTTTGGTCGATGGCGCGTTGCACGTCCACGAAGGGCTGGGGCCCAAAGGCGCGCCGCTGTTGATGCTGGAACGTGCCCTGCGCGCCGGTGATGCGCCTGCGCCGCAGTCGCGCTGGCGCTTGGTGGTTGCCGGCGATTTGCAGGAGACTGAGCAAGCGGTGCAGCGCTTTACTGGCGTGCTGGTGCTGTCGCTGGCGGCGCTCTTGGTGCTGCTGGTGCTGGCAGCGTGGGCGCAAGTGGCGGTCGGGCTGCGGCCTTTGCGCGCGCTGCAGCGCAGTTTGCACAACGTCCACCAAGGCGAGGCGACGCAGTTGCTGGGCGTGTTTCCGCAAGAAGTGCAACCGCTGGTCAACGATTTCAACCAAGTGCTGGCGCGCAACGCCGAGGTGGTGGCGCGCGCCCGCACCCACGCCGGCAACTTGGCGCACGCGCTGAAAACCCCGCTGTCGGTGATCGATCAAGCGACCGCACCGGTCAGCAATGATTTGGAGCGTTTGGTGCAAGAGCAACTGGCGCTGGCACGCCGCCACGTCGATTGGCATTTGGCGCAAGCGCGCGTCGCCGCCACGCAGCAATTGCCGGGTCAGCGCACCGCCGTTGCGCCGGTGCTGGACGGTTTGGTGCGGGTGATGCAGCGGGTGTATGCCGTTAAAAATTTGCAGATCAACGTGGAGTGGGACGCTGCCCCGTTGTTCTTTGCCGGCGAGGAGCAAGACCTGCAAGAGCTGCTGGGCAACTTGCTCGACAACGCCTGCAAGTGGGCCAAGTCTGGCGTGTGGGTGCGCGGCGCGTTGGTGGCGGGCGCGTTGCCAGCGCGGCTGCGCTTGCAAATCGAGGACGATGGCTGCGGCATTGGCACCGAGCATTTGCAAGCCGTCGTCGCCCGTGGCGTGCGCTTGGATGAGGCGGTGCCCGGCACCGGGCTGGGGCTGGCCATCGTGCAAGACTTGGTGGCTTTGTACGACGGCCAGTTGCTGCTGCAGCCCAGCTCCCACGGCGGGCTGCTGGTGACGGTGGAGTTGACGGCCAGCGCCGCATCAAAAGCGGCTTAAAAACCGCTTTATTTTGACTAATTTATAGTCAAATTGGCCTCTAGCCCAATAGATACGGGCGCTAGCAGCTATCAATTTAGAACTTCACCGTCACGCCGAGATTGAGCGAGCGCCCCATGCCCGGCACGCGCACGCCCCACGGCACTGCCGTGCCGGCCATGGTTTGGCCTTGGCCGACATACGCGCCGCCTTGCGGGTGGTTGTAGAAGCGGTTGAAGACGTTGTCCACGCCTGCATCAATGCGCACTTGCTTCCATGCATAGCTGGCGCGCAGATTAAGCAGGCCGTAGCCCGCCGTGGTCAGCTCGTTGCGCTCGGCGGAGACGTGCTTTTTGGCGCTGACCAATTGCAGCTCGGCTGTGCTGCTCCAGCCGCCCAAGCGCTGCGTCAGCGCAAAGCGGGCGTTGAGCGGCATGGTGTTGTAGAGGTTGTCGCCCGAGGTGCGGTTTTTGCCTTTGACGTAACTGACCATGCCAGTGGCGGTGAAATCGCCCCAGCCACTGATGCGCCCCAGCTCGGCAAAGCCCGACACGTCCAGTCCATACAAGCGCGCGTCTTGGTTGGCAAAGCGCAGATAGACGAATTTGTCGGTGCCGCTGAGGTTGGCGTTGTTGCAGGCCGTCATGGCACCCATCACACCGCCGCAGCGTTTGGCGTCGATGTAGTTATCGACGTAAGTCAGGTACGGCGTGGCTTGGATGCCCCATTGCTTGCCGGTGGTGTCGTGCCAATCGGCGGTGGCGCTCAGGGTGTTGGCGACTTCGGGTTTCAGGTCAAGGTTGCCGACGTAGCCGTTGCCGTCCCCGGCCAAGTTGACCATGCGCATCGCCATGCCGCCGGTGGACCAGCTGTAGCGCTCGTACAGGTTGGGCGAGCGGGTTTTGTGCGCAAAGCCAAATTCGTAGCTGGCGCTGTCATTGGGTGTAAAGCGCGCCAGTGCGGTGAAGTCGAGGTTGTGGTCGCTGCGTTGGCGGCTGCGGGCGTTGAAGGCGTTGGCGTCCGCGTCGTAGCTGGCGTTGTAGCCCTGCACTGCGCCGCTGTCGCTGCGCACGTTGGCGCTGCGCAGGCCAATTTGGGTCAGCCACTGCGGGTTCCATTGCGCTTCCCATTCGGCAAATACATCGAAGCGGTCGCGCTGGCCGTTGTGGATGTTGTTGAAGGTGTTGGGTGCCATGCCGCCGCCCGACGGCAGCCACCAGTCGTCCAAGCGGTACTTTTGCAGCTCGGCACCGACGCGCAGCGTGTCGCGCGGCGACAGCGCCACGTTGGCTTTGACCGACAGGCCGGTGGTTTGGCCTTCGGTGTCCATTGGCATACCGGGTACGTCACCTTTGGGGCCGTACCAGAACTGTTTGTCTTCGCCAAAGTTCATGCCGTGGCGGGTTTTCTCGTGGTAGGCCCGCGCTTGCAGTTGCCCCCAGTCGAACTGGCCTTGGTAGCGCAGGTTGAGGTGCTGGCTGTCGTTGCGCGTCATGTCCATGCGCTGGTTGGGGTAGTTTTGGTAGGGAATGTCTTGCACACCCAGTTTCAGCTCCAGCAAATGTGCATCGCCGCGCAGCGCAAAACCCAGCGCGTGGTTGCGCGTTTGGTAGCTGGTCGAGCCAACTTCGTCGCCGCCCAGCCAGTGGGTTGGCTTGTTGTTGGCAGCGGTGCCAGCGGCTTTGAAGTCTTTGGCGGAGCGGTAATTGTCCGACTGCGCCATCGCGCCGTCGTAGCGCAGGCTCATTTGCTCGGTGGCGTAGGTGGCCGACAAATTAGCGCCGACACCGTGGCCGTTGCTGCGGTAAAAAGTGCCGGCTTCGCCCTTGAGCAGCGTGCCTGCACCGGGCGCGGCAAATTCGGGCGCAGCGGCTTCGACCTGCACCGTGGCACCAATGCTGTCGCCGCCGACGCTGACTGGCACTGCGCCAGCAAACACGCGCACGCTGGCGACGCGGCTGGGGTCGATATAAGACAGCGGCGGGTTCATGTGGTTGCCGCAGGCCGAGAGCAAATCCATGCCATCGACCTGAATGCGCAAGCGGTCATCGGTCATGCCGTGCACGCTGGGCAGGCCAGAGACCCCGCCCGCGCCTTGCACGCTAAAACCCGGCAACGAGCGCAGCAGGCTGGCGCTGTCGCTGCTGGCGCTGTGCGTGCTGTGCAGCGCCTCAGCATCAACGCGGCTAGCACCCAAGGCGAGGGTGGATTTTTCCGCCTTGACGGTGACGGGCTGGAGGGCGTTGTCGGCGTTGCTGGCGTTGCCTTGCGCGATGGCTGCAAACGGCAGCGCCATGATCAGAGCGCACAAAGGGCGCAGCGCAGGCGCGCGCGAACGGGAGCGGACAGAGAGATTCGTCATATCGAACTTACAAAAAAAGGGGCGGGCGCAAGCCCAAGGCGCAGCGCGGGCGATTGCGCCAGCGCTGTGCAAAAAAGGGAGGGGAAAGGCGGCCTCCCAGAACGGGAGACCAAAGCTTCAGGCGCGCAGCGGCGGAGCTTGTGACGGTGGGCGCAGGCTGGCGTGGCGCAGCGCCCGCACCGGGGCGCTGGTAACGATAGCGAAATAAGGCGTATCACCCGGCGCAGCCAGTGCGGTGCTGGCGTTGCTGCCCGGCGCCAAACCCACAGCGACGACATGGCACACCGGGCAATTGGCGATGTGCGACAGCGCCTGCGGGTCAGCGTCTGCGGTGCGGTCGTTGGTGGAGCAGACCTCGCCCCAGAGGGTTTGCTGCCACAGCATCTCGCCCAGATGGCGGGTGCTCAGCTGCGCCATCCACAACTGCGCCACCACGGCCAGCACCGCCAGCACCAAGGCCAAGCGGTGGGAGCGGGGGAGATGCTGGTGCAGTTTCACGGGCGCGATTGTGCCAGCAGGTATTCTTTGGATCCTTTTTTACCGACCCCCTGCCGTGACCCTCGATATCTCCCGCATCCGCGCCATCACTTTGGATTTGGACGACACCTTGTGGCCCGTCTGGCCGACGATTGGCCGCGCCGAAGCCGCGCTGCAAACGTGGCTGGCCGAGCACGCGCCCGCTACCCACGCGCTGCACGCCCAATCGAGCGTGCGCCGCGAACTGCGCGAACAAATGCAGCGCCAACACCCCGAATGGGCGCACGACTTCAGCGCGCTGCGCCGGGGTGCTATTGCGCTGGCGCTGACCCGCGCTGGCGACGACCCAGCGCTGGCCGATGCCGCGTTTGAGGTGTTTTTTGCCGAACGCCAGCGCGTTGATTTTTTTGCCGACGCGCTGCCAGCGCTCGAATTTTTGAGCCGCCGTTATCCGCTGGTGGCGCTATCGAATGGCAATGCCGATGTGCAGCGCGTGGGCGTCGGGCGCTTTTTTCACGCCTCGGTCAGCGCGCGCGATGTGGGCGTGGCCAAGCCCGATGCGCGCATTTTTCAGCGCGGCGCGCAGGCGGCGGGCGTTGCGCCCGAGCAGGTGCTGCACATTGGTGACGATGCGCATTTGGACGGCGTTGGCGCGCTGGAAGTCGGTATGCAAATGGCGTGGGTCAACCGCGAGGGCCACGCTTGGCAGCATGCCTTGCACATGCCGCAAATAACAGTGACCGAGCTGGGCGCGTTGTGCGCGCGGCTCGGTCAAGTTTAGTCAAATTTAAGGTCAAAAGTGCCTCTAGCCCAATAGATACGAGCGCTAACAGCTATTGATTTAGGAGTCTATGCTGCATCGGCCAAGAAAGCTTCGAGCGAATCGTCCATCGCCTCCATCCACGGCGTGTGGTGCGGCGGTGCCAGCGTGCCAGTCATGGTCGAGCGGTAGCTCTTGTCGCGGTAGCCCAAGATGCTCAACTGCTTGTCGTGCTTCCACTCTTTGAACAACTCGCCCATGCCTTCAATGTCGAACGCCGGGTAGTCGGTCGGCGTGACCAAGTCGCGCACATAAGCGGCTTGGAAGTCGATGTGCTGCTCGGGCGTGGTGGCGAGCACTTCGCGCGCCACCCAAGCGGCGGCATCGGCGGCCATCGCCTCGGCATCCGGCAGCGCAATACGCCCCAGCATCACGTCGCGCGCATACCAAGCCTGTGCGTCAAACATGTTGAAGGTGTAGTACTGGTCTTGCATACCAAGGTACATCAGCTGCGGGTTGGCCAGCCAGAAAATGCCTTTGTAGAGGTTTTCCGGGTACAGGCGGTTGTGGGTGCGCAGCGTCAACTCGTCGGCCAAGAAGGGGAAATGGTGTTGGTAGCCGGTACACAAAATGATGGCATCGACGTCTTTGTGCGTGCCGTCGGCAAAGTGCGCGCTGCGGCCATCGACCTTGACGAGCAGCGGCACTTCTTCAAACGCCTCCGGCCAGTCGTAGCCCATTGGCGCGCTGCGGTAGCTGAAAGTGACCGATTTGGCACCGTACTTGTGGCATTGCGTGCCAATGTCTTCCGCCGAGTAGCTGCTGCCTACCAGCAGCAAATCTTTGCCGGCAAACTCGCAGGCATCGCGAAAGTCATGGGCATGCAGTACGCGCCCCGGAAACTGCTCCAAGCCCTCAAAGTACGGCGTGTTCGGCGTCGAAAAGTGCCCGGTGGCAACCACCACGTAGTCAAACTCTTGGGTGGACAGCTCGTCGGCCTTCATGTCGCGCACCGTCACCGAGAACTTGCGCGTGGCTTCGTCAAACGACACCCAATGCACGGCGGTGTTGAACTGGATGCAGCGGCGCAGGTCGCTTTTTTCGACGCGGCCCATGATGTAGTCGCGCAGCACAGCACGCGGCGGGTACGAGGCAATTGGTTTGCCAAAGTGCTCCTCAAAGCTGTAGTCGGCAAATTCGAGGCACTCTTTGGGGCCGTTGGACCACAGATAGCGGTACATGCTGCCGTGTACCGGTTCGCCGTGGGCGTCCAGGCCGGTGCGCCAGGTGTAGTTCCACATGCCGCCCAAGTCGCGCTGTTTTTCGTAGCAGACGATGTCGGGCAGTTCTACGCCGGCTTTGCCTGCCGCCTCAAAAGCGCGCAGTTGCGCCAAACCACTGGGGCCGGCACCGAGGATGGCAACGCGTTTGCCCTGCATGTTGCCGTTCATGGGGTTGATGTTGTTCAGATTGCTGACCATGCTGATATCTCCTGTTGTGTGGCGGCCTCGGGTCGGCCTCAGTCTGTCGCGTAAAGCGGTGGGGTGCGGTGCGGTACTGGCGCAACCGTGGGTGAAAGCTGCCCAGCGTTGTCTGCCGGGCAGAGGTCAGAGCCGATGGTGGATCGCCGGCATGGCGATGGCCCTGAAATGGCGATGGTTTATCGCCTGAACTGCTGAAAAAAAAGCGGTTCTGTGTTGTTAATTTGAAACAATTTTAACACAGCCGTATCTAAGGCGAATTTTTTAACGGCACAAGCGCCAAGTAAGCGTCAGTTGCGGGCGTTTGTCGGCATGTTCGCGCCAGCAGCTTGGCCCGCTGCGGTGCCACTCAGTAGCGCGCCTTCGAGTGTGGCCGGATACGGCCCGGCGATGTAGTCGCCGCACGCCCATAAGCCATGTGCTAAGTGCGCGCCGGGGCGCTGCAAGCCGGGGGTGCAGGCAAAGGTGGCGCGCTTGTCCACCAAGGTTTGCAGGGCGTACAGGTCGGACAAGCCCAGCTCCTGCTGCGCTTGTTGCAGCACTTGGTCTTCGAGGGCGGCGCGCTCGCCGTGGCTGGTGCTGATGACGAACGCCAGCAGCCCGGCTGGGCCACCGAGCTGGCCGCGGTCAAAGACAAATTGCGCTGGGTGCTCGGCGTTGTTGCGCAGCGCCAGCATTGGGCGCGGCAGCAGCGCACCATTCGGGGGAGGCGTGCCTTGCAAGTAAACGGTGGTGATGGCTTCAAAGCGCAGTGCCTGCGCGCAGGCCGCCCAGTCGCACAATGGCACTGCCATGTCATAGGGGGCGGTTTGCGCCGCTTGCGAAACCAAGCGCGCCGCTTCGGTGCTGGTGGTGGCCAAAATGACCGCATCAAACGCCATGCCACCGACTTTCCAGCCGCCGTGGGTGTTGGCCACCAGCGTTTGCACGCGAGAGCCGGTGCGCACAATGGCGCCGTTGCCGCGCAGCCAGCGCGCCGCCGCTTGCGGAAACACTTCGCCCAAATCGACACGCGGCAGCAGCAAATTGGAGCCGCCGGGGCCGCTGAACAGGCTGTCTTGCAGCACGCGCAAAAACACCTGGCCGCTGGCCTCGTGCGCCGGGGTGTTGAGGGCGGCGATGCACAGCGGGTCGATAAATTCTTGCAGCAGCCGGGGCGGCAGGCCGGCGCACAGGTCGCTCACTGAGGCCAACGGCGCGCAGCGAAAGCGCTTGAGGCGCCACAGCGTTGCCACGCGCAGCAGCGCTAAGCGTTCGCGCCACGACCAGCTGCGCGCGCTGGCAATGCCCAGCACAGCGTCCCACGGCGGCACGCGGTCGGGCCATTGCAGGCCGCTGTTGTCGGCAAAGCGCAGGGTGAGCGGCAGGCGCAGCAGGGCTTTTTCAGGGTCCACACCGACCAAGCGCATCAGGCGCAGCGATTCGGCATAAGCGCCAATCAAAATGTGCTGGCCGTTGTCCAGCAGCATTGGTGTGCCGTGAATGTCTTTGCTGACCACCGCTCTGGCGCGTCCACCGACGGTGCGGGCGGCTTCAAATACGCTGGCGTAGTGGCCAGCTTGCACCACGGCAATGGCCGCAGCCATGCCCGCCCAGCCGCCGCCGATGATGGCAATTTTCATAACGCTAAATTAGTAGTCAAAAGTGCCTCTAGCCCTTTAAATACAAGCGCTAGCAGCTATCAATTTAGGAGTTTTATCGTGGTATTATATGCGCCCCAGCGCTTGCATCTTCCACGCTAGCCAGAACTTGCGCAGCGGTGTCAGGCTGACGCGCTGGTGCAGCACCTGAAAGTTGTCGCGCTCAATTTCCGTCAGCAGCGTGCGGTAGATGCTGGCCATCATCAGGCCAGGCTTTTGGGCGCGCCGGTCAGCAGCGGGCAGCAAGGCCAGCGCGTCGTCGTACAAACGGTGCGCGCGCTCGGCCTGAAAACGCATCAGCGCGGTAAAGCGGTCGGAGTATTCGCGCTTCAAAATTTCGTGCGCCTTGACGTCAAATTTTTGCAAATCGTTGACCGGCAGATAAATGCGCCCGCGCAGCGCGTCTTCACCGACGTCGCGCAAGATGTTGGTCAGTTGCAGCGCTTGGCCAAGGCCGTGGGCATATTGGGTGGTGGCATCGTCGGTTTGGCCAAAAATCTGTGCCGCCACTTCGCCAACGATGCCGGCCACCAAGTGGCAATAGCGCTGCAGCGCCGGGTAGTCGAGGTAGCGCGTTTGGTCCAAATCCATCTGACAGCCTTCAATCACGGCCAGCAAGTGGCGCGGCTCGATGTGATAGGCGCTGGTGTGCGGCATCAGCGCGTGCATCACCGGGTGCGTCGGACTGCCTTTAAAGGCTTGGTTGACTTCTTTTTGCCACCACGCCAATTTGGTGCGCGCGACGCTATCGTCGGTGGTTTCATCAACAACGTCGTCAATTTCGCGGCAAAAGGCATAAAAAGCCGTGATAGCCGCACGCCGGGGTTTGGGTAAAAAAAGAAAGGCGTAATAAAAACTGCTGCCCGATGCGGCGGCTTTTTGCTGGACGTACTGCTGCGGATTCATGGGCGCGATTGTCACACGGCGCGTGCTGCCAAATAGGGCTTGAGGAGTGCCATATGCACTACTCAGGCAGCGCTATGATGGTGCGGCTTACATAAACTGACTAACTGCTTTTCATGCTCAACAACCTGCGTATTACCCAGCGTTTCATCGTCGTTCTTATCGCTTTTTGGCTGGCCGTTGGGGCGATGATTGCAGTCAGCGTGTGGGGCTTGTCATCGGCACGCAACAGTCTGAAATTGGTACATGAAGAGGCCATGCACGCGGCGATGCTGGCCGATGAGACCATTAACCTGCAACTGCGCACCCGCATGGAGGTATTGCTGGCGTTCCAGCACGCGCCTGAGGGTGTGCTGGCCAGCATCCATAACCACCCCGCCACGCAGCATTTGGCTGCCATTACCGCCAACCAAGCCAAAAACAACGAGATGCTCAAAGAGCTGGAGGCCGGCGCCTCCGAGCCAGAGGCACTGCAGCTTTTGAATGCGGCGCAAGGCATTCGCTCGGCTTGGCGCCAAAAGCTAAGCTTGGCGCTGGACGCCGTTAAGACCGACAACTTCAGCCCCGAAGTGATGGCAGGCTTTTTGGAAGCCGGCCGCAACGAGGGCGAAGCCGTCACTGCAACGATGGTGGCGTTTCGGGACTACCAAGTAAAGCGCGCTGATACGGCCTCCCAAGCGGCCCAAGAAAAATACGAGTTGGCGCTGATGGTGTTTGCCTTGGTCGGTTTGCTGCTGGGTCTGCCGGCATCGGTGTTGGCGCTGATGTTGCTGGGCCGTATGAAAAACGGTTTTGCGACGGCCAATGCAGCGGCAGCGGCGATTGCGGCCAATGACCTGACGCACACTGTCGAGCACAGTGGCTCGGACGAAATTGGCTCGCTGCTGACCGAAATGGAGACCATGCGCAGCAGCTTGCACCAAATGATTGAGCAGGTGCGCCACGGCTCCGACACCATTGCCGGCGCTTCTGCCGAGGTCGCCATTGGCACGCAAGACCTGTCCAGCCGCACTGAGGCGCAGGCCAGCTCGCTGGAGCAAACCGCAGCGGCGACCGAGCAACTCTCCAGCACCGTGCAGACCAACGCTGACAACGCTAGCCGCGCCAGCGAGCTGGCCGGCGCTGCTACTGGTGTCGCCCAGCGCGGCGGTGCAGCGGTGGCGCAGGTGGTCGGCACGATGGAGGCCATCAACACCTCGTCACGCAAAATTGTGGACATCATTGGCGTGATTGACGGCATTGCCTTTCAGACCAACATCTTGGCGCTCAACGCTGCCGTCGAAGCCGCCCGCGCGGGCGAGCAAGGCCGTGGTTTTGCGGTGGTCGCCTCCGAAGTGCGCAGCTTGGCCGGCCGCTCCGCCGACGCCGCCAAAGAAATCAAGGCGTTGATTACCGATTCGGTGGACAAAGTCGGCGTGGGCACCCAGCAAGTGGCGCAGGCCGGCGAGACGATGCAAGAAATCGTCAGTGGCATCCAGCGTGTGTCTGACATCGTTGCTGAAATCGCTTCGGCCAGCCGTGAGCAGTCGATGGGCATTGTGCAAATCAACCAAGCAGTTACGCACTTGGATTCGGTGACGCAGCAAAATGCGGCGCTGGTGGAAGAGACTTCTGCTGCTTCAGCTGCCTTGCAAGACCAAGCACGCCAGCTGGCAAGCGTGGCCGGCGCGTTCAAATTGCAGTCCAATGGTGGCAATGGTGGCAATGGTGGCTACAACAGCCCTAGAGCGCTGATTGGGCATTGAATCAGCGCTGATTCAGTGCCGCCCGCGCCTCTACACTTGCGCCCACTATGGACGTAAAGACAAATTTATTGGTGCTCGGCATCGAATCCTCGTGCGACGAAACCGGCGTAGCGCTGGTGCAAGCCAGCATGGACATGAGCGCTGGCGCTGCCGTGCCCACGCTGCTGGCGCACGCCTTGCACAGCCAAATTGCCATGCACCAAGCCTATGGCGGCGTGGTGCCCGAGCTGGCCAGCCGCGACCACATCCGCCGCGTGCTACCCCTGACCGACACCGTGCTGGCCCAAGCTGGCCGCACACTGGCTGAGGTGGATGTGATTGCCTACACCCGTGGCCCCGGTTTGGCCGGCGCGCTGCTGGTGGGTGCCGGCGTCGCTTGCGCTTTGGGGCTGGCGCTGGACAAGCCGGTGCTGGGCGTACACCACTTGGAAGGGCATTTGCTCTCGCCGTTTTTGAGTGCTGACCCGCCAGAATTTCCTTTCATCGCACTGCTGGTGTCGGGGGGACATACGCAGCTGATGCGCGTCGATGGCGTCGGCCAGTACGCCATTTTGGGCGAAACCATTGACGATGCGGCGGGCGAAGCCTTCGATAAGTCGGCCAAGTTGATGGGCTTGGGCTACCCCGGTGGCCCCGCGCTGTCGCGCTTGGCGCAGCAAGGCGACCCGGCGGCCTTCAAACTGCCGCGCCCGCTGCTGCACAGTGGCAATTTGGATTTCTCCTTCGCTGGTCTGAAAACTGCTGTGATGACGCAAGCCAAAAAACTCGGTGACGAGCTAGAAGCGCGCAAAGCCGACTTGGCGGCCAGCACCGAAGCGGCCATCGTCGATGTGCTGGTCAAAAAATCGCTGACAGCGTTGAAAGAAACTGGCCTGCGCCGCATCGTCGTTGCCGGCGGTGTCGGGGCCAACAGCCAACTGCGCGCCCAATTGAATGCCGCTTGCCAGCGTTTGGGTGTGCGTGTGCACTACCCCGAGCTAGAACTGTGTACCGACAACGGTGCCATGATTGCGCTGGCCGGTGCGATGCGTTTGCAGTCGGGCCAGCAGCAGGCGCAGCGCGACTACGCTTTTGACGTCAAACCGCGCTGGCCGTTGGATGCGATTGCTCCATCGGTGGTTAGCAGCGGCGCATAAGCCCAGAGCTTTACGCCCCCTTCACCTGCCGGCCAAGCAGCCGACAGGTGACGCTTGCACAATGGTCTGCGATGCCATCGACCCGAGACACCGCAGATTCCATGACGCCTTTTCCTTTTTATCGCTCTGCATACCAAGTACCGCTTTCTGCCGCGCTGGCTCTCTTGTTGGCCGGTTGCGCTACCGGTATCCAGCCAGCCAATCAGGCGCTGGATATAGCTGTGCCGACGGCATGGTCGTCCGCCGCTGCGCCAGAAAACGCCGCTCCCACTTCACTTGCGCAATGGTGGCAAGGCTTTGACGACCCACAACTGACCGATTTAGTCACCCAAGCTCTGCAAGCCCACACCAGCGTGCGTGCGGCGCAGGCAGCGCTGCTACAGGCGCGGGCGCAGGTTGATGTGCAAAACGCCGGCTTGGCACCGCGTGTCGGTGCGTCGGCGTCGGCGCAGCGCGGCAAATCGGGCGGCAGCAGCGCTAGCAACAGTTTTCAGGCCGGCTTGGATGCCAGCTGGGAGCCAGACGTGTGGGGCGGCCAGCGCAGCGCCATTGCAGCCAGCGAGGCCGACGCCCAAGCCGCACAGGCCAACTTGGGCGCGGTGCAGGTGTCGCTGGCGGGGGAAGTCGCGCTGAACTACATCACCCTGCGCAGCCTGCAAGAGCGCTTGGCGATTGCGCGCAGCAACTTGGCCAATCAGCAAGAAACCCTGCAAATCAGCCAGTGGCGCTTGCAGGCCGGGCTGGTGACGTCGCTGGTGACCGAGCAAGCGCGCGCCGCCACGGCGCAAACCGCTGCGCAAATTCCGGCGCTAGAAACCAGCCTGAGCCAGTCGCGCCACGCGCTGGCGATGTTGACCGGCCAGCCGCCCGGCGCACTTGAAAGTGCTTTGGCCGAGGCGCGCCCGGTGCCGCAAGCGGCCGATACGCTGGCGCTGGCGATTCCTGCCGACACGCTGCGCCAGCGCCCCGATGTGCGCGCCGCTGAACAGCGCGTCAGCGCTGCGTGGGCGCGGGTGGCGCAGGCGGACGCGGCGCGTTACCCCGACTTTCGCCTGAGCGGCTCGCTCAGTCTGCGTGCGCTGACGTTGGGCGCGCTGGGCAACGGCGCCTCGGTGGCCAATTCCTTGCTGGCCAGCATCAGCGGTTCGCTGCTCGATGGCGGCGCGGCGCGTGCCCAAGTGCGGGTGCAAGAGGCCAGCGCCGAGCAAGTGCGCCTGAACTACCAAGCCACGGTGCTGAACGCCTTGACCGAAGTCGAAGACGCCTTGGTCGCCCTGCGCGGCGACCGCGAGCGCTTGGTGCAATTGCGCATCGCCGCCGAAGCCGCTGACAACGCCGCGCTGCTGGCGAACGACCGCTACAACAGCGGCTTGATTGACTTTCAGACGGTGCTGGAAACCCAGCGCACGCTCTTGTCCACCCAAGACAGCGTCGCCAGCACCCGCGCCAGCCTGAGCGCCGACCATGTGCGCCTGTACAAAGCGCTGGGCGGCGGCTGGCAGCCCGAAGACCTTTTGTCTGACCCGGATTCCCTATGACTTCTGCCCAAAAAACCACTTCTGCCGCTGTTTCTAGTGCTGCGCCAACCGACTTAGACGACTTGCTGGGAGCTAGCCACAGCCGCCATTGGTGGCAGCGTCCTGTCTTGTGGCTGGGCGTGGCACTGCTGCTGGGCGGTACCGGCGGCTACGTTTATTGGCAACAACAGCAAAGCGCCCACACCGCGCCGCGTTTTATTACCGAGGCCGTCGGGCGCGGAAATTTAACGCTGACGGTCGCGGCCAACGGCACGCTGCAGCCAACGCGTTCAGTGAACATTGGCAGCGAACTCTCGGGCACTGTGCGCCGGGTGTTGGTGGACGTGAACGACCAAGTCAAAAAAGGCCAAGTGCTGCTGGAGCTGGACACCGCCAAGCTGTCGTCGCAGGTGCTGCGCTCGCGTGCCTCGCTGGCCGCCGCCCATGCACGCCAAGCGCAAGCGGCGGCCACCGTCAAAGAGGTGCAGGCCAATTTGGCGCGGTTGGAAGAAGTCGCGCGCCTGTCTGGCGGCAAAGTGCCCTCAGCGGCAGAGCTGGATACGGGGCGCGCCAGTGTTGAGCGCGCGCTGGCCGATGCCGCCAGCGCCGGCGCCAGCGTGCAAGACGCCAAGGCGGCGCTGTCCACCGATGAAACCAACCTGTCCAAAGCCTCCATCACCTCGCCGATTGATGGCGTGGTGCTGACGCGCACGGTGGATCCCGGCAACGCTGTGGCCGCCTCGCTGCAAGCGGTGACGCTGTTTACTGTCGCCGAAGATTTGACCCAGTTGCAGTTGCAAGTAAACGTCGATGAGGCCGATGTTGGCTCTGTCAAGGTCGGCCAAAAAGCCAGCTTCACTGTCAGCGCCTACCCCTCGCGCCCCTACCCGGCGCGCATCACCCGCGTGGCCTTTGGCTCGACCAAGACCGACAACGTCGTCACCTACATCAGTTGGCTGGACGTGGACAACAGCGACCTGAGTCTGCGCCCCGGCATGACGGCGGTGGCCACCATCACTTCTACCGAGCGCGATAACGTGCTGCTGGTGCCCAACACCGCACTGCGCTTTACGCCGGCAGTGGCTGGCGCTGCGCCGGGGGCGGCAGCGGGCGGATCGAGCGGCATCATGTCGCAGCTGATGCCACGGATGCCGCGCAGCAGTGGCACGCGCCGCAGCGCCGGGTCGGCGGATAAGAGCGCAGCGGGTAAAACGCGCCAAATTTGGCTGCTCAAAGACGGCGTGGCCGAGCCGCTGCAAGTCAGCGTCGGCATCAGCGACGGGCGCATGACCGAAGTCACCAGCGACCAGTTGCAAGAGGGAATGCAAGTCATCACCGACCAGCGCTCCGCCGCTGCTGCGCCATGAGCGCCGCTGCAAACGCAGAGCAGCCGCTGATTCGCCTGCGCGGCGTGACCAAGGTGTATGGCGAAGGCGCGCTGGCGTTTCAAGCGCTCAAAGGCGTCGATTTGGATATTGCGCGTGGCGATTTCGTCGCCATCATGGGCCCGAGTGGCTCGGGCAAATCGACGGCGATGAACACCCTTGGCTGCCTCGATCGACCGACCACCGGCCAGTATTTATTCCAAGGCGTGCCGGTCGAATCACTCAGCCGCGACCAGCGCGCATTGCTGCGCCGGCGCTACTTTGGCTTCGTCTTCCAAGGCTTTAATTTGCTGGCGCGCACCTCGGCGCAAGAAAACGTCGAACTGCCGCTGCTCTACCGGGGCGAAACCGCAGCAGCCCGCCGCACCGCCGCCGCCCGCGCCCTCGAATCGGTCGGGCTGAAAGGCTGGGAGCACCACACGCCAGCCGAGCTGTCGGGCGGCCAGCAACAGCGCGTCGCCATTGCCCGCGCCATCGTCACCGAACCCGCCGTGCTGCTGGCCGACGAGCCGACCGGCAACTTGGACACGCACCGCAGCTTAGAAATCATGGAGCTGATTTGGCGCTTGAACCATGAGCGCGGCATCACCGTGCTGATGGTCACGCACGAGCCGGAGATGGCTGCGTATGCGCGGCGCATCGTGCGCTTTGTCGATGGCGTGGTTGACAGCGACGCACTGAATCCGAATCCCGTGCATCTGGCGGCAGCGGCAGCGGCGGAGGCGCTTTGATATGTGGATAAACACCCTGCTGCTGGCGCTGCGCTCGATTCGGCGCAACCTGATGCGCTCGTTTCTGACGATTTTGGGCATCGTGATTGGCGTCAGCGCCGTCATCACCATGGTCACGCTGGGCAACGGCGCGACGCTGGCAATTCAAAACCAAATTTCGGGTTTGGGCACCAACTTGCTGCAAGTGCGCCCCGGCCAGCGCATGGGGCCGGGCAGCGGCGGCGCGCCGGCGTTTAAAGACGTCGATGCCGACGCGATTGCGCAGCAAATTGGCGGCGTGCTGGCCGTCGCCCCCGAAGGGCGCACCAGTGCCACGGTGGTGGCCGGCGGGCGCAATTGGACGAGCAGCATCATCGGCAGCACCAACGCATGGCTGCAAACGGGCAACTGGACGGTGCAAAGCGGGCGTGAATTCAGCGACGCTGAACTGCGCGCCGGCGCGGCGGTGTGCGTGATCGGCTCGACCGTGCAGCGCGAGCTGTTTGGCGGCAAAGATGCCGTCGGTCAACAGATGCGCGTCAAAGCGTTTTCGTGCGAAGTCGTCGGCGTGCTCGGCACCAAAGGCCAAGGCGCGTTTGGCAACGACCAAGACGATGTGGTGCTGCTGCCGCTGAAAACCCTGCAACGGCGCGTCACCGGCAGCACCCGCGTGCAAACGCTGCTGGTGTCGATGCAAGACGGCAGCGACCCCGAGCGCGTCAAAGCCAGCCTGACGCAGCTGCTGCGCGAACAGCGCAAGCTGGCCGAGACGGACGAGGACAACTTCAACGTGCTCGACACCAAGCAGCTGGCCGACACGCTCTCAGGCACCACCAAGGTGCTGACCACGCTGCTGGGCGCAGTCGCTGCGGTGAGCCTGCTGGTGGGCGGCATCGGCATCATGAACATCATGCTGGTCAGCGTCACCGAGCGCACCCGCGAAATCGGCCTGCGCTTGGCGATTGGCGCGCTAGAGCGCGAAGTGCTGCTGCAGTTTTTGATTGAAGCGGTGGTGCTGGCGGCGCTGGGAGGCTTGATTGGCATCGTGCTGGCGACCGGCGCGTCGATGTTGCTGGCGCAGGTGATGAACGTGCCTTATGTGTTCAACGTCAGCGTCAACGTGATGTCGTTTGTGTTCTCGGCGGGCATTGGCGTGCTGTTTGGCTACTTTCCGGCGCGCCGCGCCGCGCACATGGACCCGATTGAGGCGCTGCGCCACGAAGAAGACGCTAATTTAAGGTCAAAACAGCCTCTAGCCCAATAAACACGGGCGCTAGTAGCTATTAAAATAATCTGGCTGGTATGGCGTGATACAGGTGTTGGGTGGCGCAATTTGTCAGATTTCGCCCGATACACTGCAACCGCGCTGCGGGCGAGTCCCGTGGGCTTTTGCCGTTTTTTGCCGCTTCTGAAGAAACCACCACCATGACCTTTTCGTTTATCGCTCCCCTGCGCCGCCCGCTGTTGACGGTGGCCGCCGCCGTAGCGCTGGCCTGTGCTGGCGCTGGTATCGCCTCTCCCAGCTTTGCGCAAACCGCCGCGCCCGGCACGCCGGCTGCCGTGGCCGCCGCCCAGCCGATCAAAGTGGCGCTGATTGAGAGCCTGTCCGGCCCCTTCGCCAATACCGGCGAGGCGGTGTACCGCAACATCTTTTGGGCGATGGAGCGCGTCAACCAGCGCGGCGGCGTGGTCTTGCCGGCCGCCGCCGGTGGCGCGCGCCCGCTGACATTGCAGCGCTACGACAGCAAAGGCCAAAACGAAGAAGCGCTGTCCGCCCTGCGCGCCGCGATTGACGACGGCGCGCGCGTGGTGATGCAGGGCAACTCGTCGGCCACGGCGGCGGCGCTGCTGGATGCCATTAACAAACACAACGAGCGCGAGCCAGACAAGCGCGTGGTTTTCTTGAATTACTCAGCCGTTGACCCACTGCTGACGAACGACAAATGCAGCTTCTGGCATTTCCGCTTTGATGCCCACGCCGATATGCGCATGACGGCGCTGATGGAAGTGGTGCGCGCCGACAAAGCCTTGAAAAGCGTCTATCTGATTGGCCAGGACTACAGCTTTGGCCAAGCGGTGCTGCGCGAAGCCAAAAAGCAGCTCACCGCCCAGCGCCCCGACGTGGCCATCGTCGGCGACGAGCTGCACGCCGTCGGCCGTGTCAAAGACTTTGCGCCCTACGCCGTCAAAATCAAAACCAGCGGCGCGCAAGCGGTCATCACCGGCAACTGGGGCAACGACCTGACGCTGCTGGTCAAGGCGGCGCGCGAGGTCGGTTACGCGGGCACTTTCTATACTTTTTATGGCAACGCGCTGGGCGCTCCGGCGGCGCTGGGCGATGCGGGCGTCGGCAAAGTCGTCGCCGTGGCCGACTGGCTGCCCAACGTGCAAAGCGCCGGCAGCGAGGCGTTTTACCAATCCTTTCGCAGCCGCTTTCCCAAGCCGCAGGACGATTACGTCCACATGCGGATGCAGTTGATGGTCGAGGCGCTGGCGCAGTCAATGGAGCGCGCCGGCAGTGTCGATGCCACAGCGGTCGCCCGCCAGATGGAAAGCGCCAGCGTGCAACTGGCCGGGCGCAGCGGCACCATGCGCGCCGCTGACCACCAGTTTCAGCAGCCGCTGGTGGTCGGCGTGATGGACAAGCAGGGCAGCGCCGGCGTGAAGTTTGATGTCGAAGGCTCGGGCTACGGTTTCCGCGTGCTGCGCGACATTCCTGCGGCGCAAACCCAGCAGCCGCACAGCTGCAAGATGCAGCGGTTTTAAGCATCAAAAACAATAGCTGCTAGCGCATGTGTTTAGGCGGTTTGAGGTGGTTTTGCCCATGAAAGTGTTTAAATGCGTGCGCTGGCAGCTCACTTTTTAGAGGGGTGGCTTCACTTGCGAATGCGGTGCCCGCTCTTAAACACCCACCACACCACGCCCAAACACGCCGCCATAAACGCCAGCGTCATGCCGGTGCTGACGGCGATGTGCACATCGGCTTGGCCATAGAAAGCCCAGCGCAGGCCGCTGATCAAATACACCACCGGGTTGAACAGCGACACCGTTTGCCACACGGGCGGCAGCATGTTGATGCTGTAGAAAGCGCCGCCCAAAAACGTCAGCGGCGTGACCACCAAGAGCGGAATGACTTGCAGCTTTTGAAAGCTGTCGGCCCACAGGCCAATGATGAAACCGAACAGGCAAAACGTCACGGCGGTCAGTACCAAAAAGCCGACCATCCACACCGGGTGGGCGATTTCATACGGCACAAACAGGCGCGCTGTCGCCAAAATCAGCGTGGCCACCAGCAGCGACTTGGTGGCGGCAGCGCCGACGTAGCCCAGCAGCACTTCGACCCAGTTGACCGGGGCGCTCAGCAGCTCGTAAATCGTGCCCGACCACTTGGGCATGTAGATGCCAAACGAGGCGTTGGAAATGCTCTCGGACAACAGGGACAGCATCAGCAGGCCGGGAATGATGAAGGCGCCATAACTCACGCCGCCAATGTCGCCCATGCGCGAGCCAATCGCCGAGCCAAAGACGATGAAATACAGCCCCGTCGTCAGCACCGGCCCGAGCAAGCTGCCGAGCCACGTGCGAAAGGCGCGGTGCATCTCAAAGCGGTAAATGGCGCGGATGCCGTGCAGGTTCAGGCCGGTCATGCGGTGGGTGCTTTCGGTGAGGCTGTTGGTTCGTTGACCAGCGTGACAAAAATCTCTTCCAGCGAGCTTTCGCTCGAATGCAGGTCTTTGAAGTCGATGCCGTGCTCGGCCAGTGCGCGCAGCAGGGCGGCAATGCCGGTGTCCTCTTGCTGCGAGTCGAAGCTGTAGGTCAGCGTGCTGGCGTCAGCGTTCAGCACCAGCGGCCAGCGCGACAGCGTGGCCGGAATTTGCGCCATCGGGTGTTGCAGCGTCAGCGTCAGGTGCTTTTTGCCCAGCTGGCGCATCAGCACCGCTTTGTCTTCGACCAGCAGCAGCTCGCCTTGGCGGATGACGCCAATGCGGTCGGCCATGTCTTCCGCCTCTTCGATGTAGTGGGTGGTGAGGATGATGGTGGTGCCGGCATCGCGCAATTCGCGCACCAGCCGCCACATGTCGTGGCGCAGCTC
>JBHCAP010000070.1:0-7341 GCA_041798325.1 Giesbergeria sp. | reverse complement strand
CCGCGCACGCGGCATGTCCCAACTGGCGCGCGACACCGGGCTGGGGCGCGAGAGCCTCTACAAAGCCCTGTCGGGCGAGGGAAACCCCAGCTTTGCGACCATCTTGAAAGTCATCCATGCGCTGGGACTGCGGCTGAACGCAGCGCCGGTTAACCGCTGATTTCATCAGCTAGGCACCCCAAAAACCATAGCTACCACCGCCCGTATCCATTGGGCTGGCGGCCAATTTGGCTCCAAAACACCCGCCGCGCGCGCCATCCGCTAGAATTTGCCCCGCCGCGCCGCACAGCGTGGCACGGGTCGGAAGCCCGGATTCACTTGACGTAGCAGCCGCACCTTTTCAGGCCAGCGGCTTTTGACTTTTTGGTCATGCTGCGCGCACGGCACCGTTTTTATGGTGGGCTGTGTGGGGGCACCTGCAAAGGTGCGCCGGTTCCAAGTGCCGGTCTTCCGACCCCACACGGTCTGCCACCCATTGCCGGAAGCGGTGAGCGGCAGGCTCCTATAAGTTCACTTGGAGCCACTCATGGCTAACACCTTCGACACCGTCAGCGCTGCTGACACCCCGCATTCCATCCACCGCGCCAGTTTGCGCATGAGCCGCGCCGTCTGGCACCTGCCGCTGCCCAGCGGCGCCAAGCTGGTGCTGCTGTCGGTGCTGAGTCACTACAACGACGCGCGCGGCATTGCCTATCCGTCCATTGCCCGGCTGGCCAACGTTTGCGGACTGCACCGGCGCACCGTGCAAGCGCATATCGCTTTATTAGCGCGCATGGGTGTTCTGTGGATAACTCAGGTGCCCGGCCTGCGCACCAGCGGCTATCGGGTCGATGAGGTGGCGATTTCTGCCCTCCAAGGTGGTGATTTTTCTGCCAACCGTGCAGAAAACACCACACAGAACGGAATGAACGCTGTTGAACTGAAAAGAGAGTCCGCGCCCGCGCCAGTCCCGCCGCCCACGCCAGTCCCGCCGCCGCCCACGCCATCCACGCCAGCCAGCGCGCCCGCGCCCTTTGCATGGGCGCAGCACCTGCACAGCGACGGCGACCACGCTGCGCTGCGCGCATGGCAAGCGGTGCGCCGCGCCAAAGGCCGCCCGGCGCAACCCAGCGCCGCGCAGTGCCAGCAACTGGCGCAACACGCCAACGCCGTCGGCCAGCCGCTGGGCTGGGTGTTGCAGGTGATGGTGCTGAACGACTGGGCGAGCTTTGACCCGGCATGGCTCAACAACCAACGCCCGCCGCCGCGCCTGCCCGAGGCCACGACCAACGCCAGCGCCACCCGCACCGCGCCCACCGCTGCCGCCACGCCACGCGCCCCCTGCACCGCAGCGCCGCCATCGCCCACCATGCGCGCCCACATCCACACGCTGCTGAAGCGCTGGCGGGCGGAAGACTGTCAAAAATAAGAGCTGCTAGCGCCCGTATCCATTGGGCTAGAGGCCGATTTGACCCAAAAACCGCGCCCCAAACCCTGAGAGCGCCCTTTGGGGCGACTTGCCACGATTTGTAAGACCACAAAGTCTTTGGTGACATTAGTGACCGACAAAAACGTCACATTGACACTTTGTGTGCGCGCGATGTGTTACCGAAAAAGGCGGTTTGCCCTAGAGCAGGTATCCGAATGAAAGCAGATGTTGCAAAACCCAAGCTGGCACGGAAGCTGCTGATATTGATGCGAACCTGAAGAATGCTTCTGCAGGTTTTATTTCAATAACTCCGAGGAGAATTTTATGAAACGCAATCTGCAAAAGGGTTTTACCCTGATCGAACTGATGATCGTTGTGGCGATTATTGGTATTTTGGCTGCCGTGGCTTTGCCGGCTTATCAGGATTACACCAAGCGCGCCAAGTTGTCTGAAGTCATTCTGGCTGGCTCGACTTGCCGCACCAGTATTACTGAAGCATCGCAAACTGGCCTGCCAGCGACACCTGTCGCTGACGGCTTTGGCTGTGGCGAAGGCGCTCCTACTGGCGGTTTGTCACAGTATGTCGCAGCCCTTAACACCACTGCGGCTGGTGTGGTTCAAGTTACAGCTCAAAAAATCGGCACTGGTGCAGATACAAAAATAGTTTCTTTGACCCCCTACAGCGCTGCTGACTTTAGTGCTAAGTCGGTAGCTGCTGATTACGTTGCTGGCACCAATAAAGCAGTTGTGGCTTGGAAGTGCTCATTTGACGGTGATCTGAAGCTCATGCCAGCTAGCTGCCGCTTGGCCGCAGCGACTTAATAAATAGGCGCCCTGACGGGCACACCAAAGGCGGGTACAAGCTGCACACCAGCTACCCGCCACAGCAAAACGGCTCTTTGGAGCCGTTTTTTTATGCCTGTGTCTTTAACCTCCACCCGCCATGCCTTCTCCTACAAAAACCTATTCCTATTGGTATAGCCGGCTGGCACAGGGATTGGCGTTGTGCTTGCTGGCGGCTTTATGGATGCCTAACCTGTGGAGCCCTTCCGCTGACACGGCAACGGTCGCTTTGGGCGCCATATTCTGGCTACTGTGCTGGGCGCTGCTGGGACGCTTGTGGCTATTGCTGGCCTTGGCTTTGCCGGTGGCGCTGGTATGGCCGCTGGAGCTGTGGCTGCGCTGGCAGCATGGCACACCGATTTCTTCGCATTTGGTAGCACTGGCACTGGAGAGCAACTTGGCTGAAAGCGCCAATTTTTTCTCTGCGTCGGGAAGTGGGCTTGTGGTGCTGGCACTGGGCTGGACGCTGCTGTATGCGGGGGGTCTTTGGTGCGCATGGCATTGGGGGTTGCGCTGGCAGCACCATTCACGGGTCTATGTGCTGATGGTGTTTGTGCCGCTGCTGGTGTGGCTGCACCAGTCCACTGGCGCGCACGATGCTTTGGCCGCAGATTTTGGAACCAACCTCATGGACGACCCCGAAACCTCCAGCTGGCAGACGCAATGGAAGGATGTGTACCCGGTCAATCTGCCTTTGTCGCTGGCAATGTTTCGCCAGCAGCAGCACAAGCTACATATGGCACAAACCGCACTGGCAGCGCGCAGCTTGCAGGCACAACAAGCGCCAGTGACCACAAACCCAGAAGTAGTAGTGCTGGTGATTGGCGAGTCGGCCACCGCCACGCGCTGGGGGCTACTGGGCTTTGGCCGCGACACCACGCCGCGCCTGTCGCAACAACAGGGATTGATAGCATTTGCCGATGTAGTGGCGCTGTCGGCGGCCACACGCACTGCCGTGCCGGGCGTGTTGTCGCGCCGTCCAGTGTTGTGGCCTAACGGCAATGTGGATACAAACGCCGAGCCGTCTTTGGTACAAGCCTTTTCCCAAGTGGGCTACCAAACGCATTGGCTGTCCAACCAGTCGCCCATCGGCCAGCACGACACATCCATCAGCCTGTATGCCCGCGAGGCCGCTGATGTGCAGTTTTTAAACCCCGCCACCTACGAGCACCGCTCCAACTTGGACGAAGTGTTACTGGCACCGCTGCGCACCATCTTGGCGCAGCCGGGGCGGCATTTGGTGGTGCTGCATTTGCTGGGCAGCCACTTTGACTACGCCTTGCGCTACTCGGCTGGTTTTGACCACTTTCAGCCCTCGCTGCAATCGGCTCCGCCCGCTGCACCCGACAGTGCGCTGTACGCCGAGCAGCTGGACAACAGCTACGACAACAGCCTGCGCTACACCGACCATGTGCTGGCCGAAGTGCTGGATGCCGTGCAGCAGCACGGTGGCAAGGGGGTGGTGGCCTATTTTTCAGACCACGGCGTAGACCCCGCGCAGGGGCAATGCTCCTCCAAAACCCCGAATCGTCGCAGTGCCGCCGCCTACCAAGTGCCCGCCTTTGTTTGGTTGAGCGAATCGATGCGCGCGCAGCAAGCCGTGCAGTGGCAGCAGCTGCAAGACCATGCCCGCCAGCCCTACACCACGCGCGCGGTGTATTCCACGTTGCTGGGGCTGGCGCACATCGACATTGCCGACGGCCTGCCAGCAGAGAGTTTTTTACAAGCCCCCGGCAAACCACTGGCACCTCGGATGGTGGCTGGCATGGATCAAGCGCTGGTGGATTTTGATGTGGCACGCGCCAAAAATGCGTGTTTTATTGTTGGTCAATAAACGGGGAGTGATGAATGGCGGTTTCGGTCTCTGACGCGCCCACAGCGGCAGTCAAGCACGGGGTAGCGCTAGATGCGCTGCTGTTGTCGAGCTTTTTTATCTCAGGCTGCTGTGCCTTGATTTACCAAGTCTGCTGGCAGCGCTCGCTGTACGGTTTGATTGGGGTGGACATGGATTCCATCACCATCATCGTGTCGGTGTTCATGCTGGGCATTGGCTTGGGCGGCATGGTGGGCGGTTGGCTGTCTGACCGCTATCCAGCGCAGCGCTTGCGCCTGTATGCCGGTGCTGAGTTGTCGATTGCGCTGTATGGCGCCAGCGCTTTGTGGTTGCTGCAAATGCTGGAAGCGGCGCTGGCGGGCGCGGCATGGAGCGGCAGTGGCATCAGTGCGCTGGCGTGTTTTGCGTTTCTGCTGGTGCCGACCACGCTGATGGGCATGACGCTGCCACTGCTGACCATGGCCTTCAACGAGCGGCGCGTAAACATTGGCGTCTCCGTCGGGCAGCTGTATTTCTTCAACACCTTGGGCGCAGCCACTGGCGCGGCGTTAGTGCCTTTTGTATTGCTGCCGCTGTGGACACTGAGCCAAGTGGTGTGGCTGGCAGTGGCTGGCAATGTGTTGGTGGCTGTCTGCGCTTTGATCGCTGGGCGCTTGCCCTCGGCAGCCAAAGGAGCGCACGTATGAACTACCCCGCCCTGCTGTCTTTTGTCTGCGGTTTTGCCAGCTTGAGCCTAGAAATTCTCTGGGTGCGCCTGTACAGCTTTGCCCAGCTGTCCACCCCCACGGCGTTTGGCTTTGTTTTGATGGCTTATTTGATCGGCATCGCTGTAGGCGCGCACTGGGGCAGTAAAGCTTGCCGCCGTGCTGGCAACGATGCACTGCTGTGGTCTTACAGCGTGGCAGCCTTGCTGGTATCGGCACTGCTGTCGGTGGTGCTGCCAGCGCTGTTTGGCTGGATGACAGGCAGCGATATGCAAAACCCAGTGTTTGATTTGCTGGTGATAGCCAGCGCCGCGTGCGTATTGGCTTTTGTATTCCCCATTGCCCACCATTTGGGCGCTGGTGCTCAGTCGGGCAAACAAGGGCAGCGTTTTGCGCTGGTCTACACCGCCAACGTGATGGGGGCGGCGCTGGGGCCACTGGTCACGGGCTATGTGCTGCTGGATTTTTTAAGCTTGCAGCAAAGCTATGTGGTGATTTGCTTGGTGCAGTTGGCTGCAGCGGCATTTTTTGCGTTGTCCGTGCGCGCAGCGCCGCAGCGTTGGGCACTGGCAAGCAGCAGCGCGGTGTTGGCCGGCGTGCTATTGCTGACAGCACGCGGTGCAGACCCGCACGCACTGGTGCAACAAGTCGCGCAAGACGGCGCACAAGCCAAAACAGTGATTGAAAACCGCCACGGTGTCATCACACTGATTGCCGGCGCAGCAAACGACGACGCCGTATTTGGCGGCAACGTGTACGACGGCCGCACCAACCTCAACCCCGAGCGCAACACCAACGGCCTGAACCGACCTTTGTTGCTGGCAGCGCTACAGCCGCAACCAAAGCGCGTGTTAATGGTCGGCTTGTCCATTGGCACCTGGCTGGCGCTGGTGAACGAGTTTCCCGGGGTCGAGCAGGTGGACGTGGTGGAAATCAACCCCGGCTATTTGGCGGCGGCGCAGGCATATCCGGCACAAGCGCACGCACTGCAAGACCCGCGCGTCAACATGGTGGTGGACGATGCGCGGCGCTGGCTGCGTTTGCACAAAGACCGGCAATACGACTTGGTAATCATGAACACCACTTGGAATTGGCGTTCAAACGCCAGTTTGCTGCTGTCCACAGAATTTTTGCAGTTGGTCAAATCGCACATGGCGCCCGGTGCAGTCATGGCGTTTAACGCCACTGGGTCGGGCGATGCGTTTTTTACGGCATCCAAGGTGTTTACCCATGCTTATCGCTATAGCAATTTTGTCTACGCTGCTGAATTTGATTTTCGCCAGCGCAAAGACGCTGAAGACGCACGCGCCCGTTACGCCAATCTGAAGCTGCAAGGCCAGCCATTTTTTGCACCAGGATCGGCAACGATTGACAAATTTTTGAGCCAGTCTTTTCTCACCATTGAGCAGGCTCAAAATGCAGCCGATCGGCCTTTTGAACAAATCACGGATCAAAATATGATTACTGAATTCAAATATGGTCGCGTTTTATATAGGCACTTTTAATCATGTGGAACTGGAAAGACAGACTGCGCGCCAGCGGCATTCATTTAGGCATTAGCTTGGCGTTGGCCGGCCTGATGGCATGGCTGGTGTTTGGCCTGTGGTACGCCTACCCGTACCGAGAAATATCCGGCGGGCGCGAGTTATTCATGCTGGTAATCGCCGTGGACGTGGTAATGGGGCCGCTGATCACGCTGATGATTTTTAACCGCGCCAAACCGCGCCGCGAGTTGGTTATTGATTTATCCATCGTCGCCCTGCTGCAACTGGCCGCGCTGGGTTATGGCGTGTGGACGGTGTATGCGGCGCGGCCAGTGCATCTGGTGTTTGAGTACCAGCGCCTGAACGTCGTCCACGCCGCCGACATCGACCCCGAGACATTGCCCCAAGCGCCGCCCGCGCTGCAATCCTTGCCACGGACTGGGCCGACGCTGCTGTCACTGCGCCGCTTCAAAGACGCCAGCGAGGAATACGACTCCACCATGGCCGCAGTGGCCGGCGTACCGCAAGCGGCGCAACCGATGCTGTGGCAACCGTGGGAAGCCGCGCGCGCCGACATCTTGCAAGCCGCGCGCCCGATAGCCGAGCTGCAACAGCGCTTCAGCGCCCAAAGCGCGCTCATCGACAGCGCCATCGCCAGCACTGGCCGCCCGGCAGAGGCGCTGCGCACCCTACCGCTGGTAACGCGCAAAGGCGAGTGGACGGTGCTGATCGACGCAGAAACGACGTTGCCCGTGGGCTTTGTGCCGCTGGATTCGTTTTGAGCCAGCCAAACATGGCGCGGCGATGAAATGCGCATCATCAGCCTGCGCAAAGCCAATGCGCGCGAGATGAAAATTTATGAAAAAACACGCCCATAAATCGGCGCTCATAGCCGTTCCTAAAACCATAGACAAACATTCCACTCCTCAAAACGGAACGTCTGTCAGAACGTCAACCGAACAGTGTTGTTGACGATTCGCCCCACGGAATTGCGCCGTGGAAGACCGGATAGAACCCAATGCCTGCATTACTGAAGACAAAGGTGCAGGCATCCCCTTGGGGGCACCT
>JBHCAP010000069.1:0-144706 GCA_041798325.1 Giesbergeria sp. | reverse complement strand
CATGGTCCAAAAGAACCTCCAAACGGCAATTACCAGCAGGGTGCAAAACGCCGCAACAAAGTCGTCAAACAAAATCCCCCAGCCGCCGCGCCAGCCAAAGCCTTTGAAGACGCCGTCCGCCCAGCGAACCGGGCCGGGTTTGACGGCGTCAAAAAAGCGAAACAGCCCAAAGGCGATGAGCTGGCCGCCAAAACCCATCGGCATCGCCAGCCACAGGATGAGCCAAAAGGCGACGATTTCATCCCAGACGACCGGGCCGGGGTCGCAGATGCGCATGTTTTGCGCGGTGACGGTGCAGGCCCACCAGCCGCCCAGCGTGCTGAGCAAAATGATGGTGCCGATGCGCGCTGGATCCAAGTGCTCTAGCAGCAGCACATACGTCAACCAGCCCCACAGCGTGCCGGCGGTGCCGGGCGCGACGCGGCTCAAGCCGCTGCCAAAGCCCAGCGCGATGCAGTGCGCCGGGTGAAACAGCATAAAACGCAAGCTGGGGCGGGCAGGGGCGGCATCGGGGGAGTTTTCCATCGCCCAATTCTAGGAGCCGACGGCTGCGCTTGCCACAGCACGGGCTGTGTTGTGGTTCTTTGGGTTTTTAGCGTATTCGCTTGTTTGCGTTGCGTTGGGTTGGGTTGTGAAAAAGCGACAAGCAAAGCGCTGAACAAAGGCCGCTTCGTTGGAGCAAAGGGTATTCACCAATTTGTCATGGAATATTTTTGTAATGGGACTTGCTCTGCACAGTGCGAAGCAGCCGCCCGATCCGCGCTTTCTCAGCCTTGCTGATTGCGGTGAACCGAATCCTTGAACCGAGAAAATAAATCGATGAAACATACCCTTGTAGCTCTCGCTGCCCTTACCGCAGCTGCCGGTGCCACGGCACAGTCCAGCGTCACCCTTTTTGGCGTGCTCGACGCCTCTGTCGCGCGCGTGTCCGCTGGCGGCAACGCCGTCACCGGCTTGTCCAGCGGTGGTTTGTCCAGCAGTCGCTTGGGCTTTCGCGGCGTGGAAGATTTGGGCGGCGGCCTGAAGGCGGGCTTCTGGCTGGAAGGTGGACTGGCAGCGGACAACGGCGGCTCTGGCTTCAAGTTTGACCGCCGTTCCACGGTGAGCCTGTCGGGCGACTTCGGTGAAGTGCGCCTGGGCCGCGACAAGTCGCCGGCTTACTTGAACGTCGAAACCTTTGACCCCTTTGGCGATATCGGCGTGGGCGGCGTCAACGGTGCCAACTTGCTTGGCAGCGCCAGTTCTGCCGTCGGTACAGCCGAGGGCAGTGCGCCCAAGCGTTACAGCAACAGCGTGGGCTACCTGCTGCCCAAGCTGAACGGCTTCTACGGTCAGGTGGCGTATTCGTTCGGCGAGAAGTCGTCCAGTATCGAGAACGACCGCATGGGCAGCAGTGTCGCTTTGCGCGGTGGCTACAGTGCCGGCGCTCTGAACGTGGCCTTGGGCTATGGCCAGTCGCGTGGCGGCACGGATGCGGTGGGCGTGGACTACAAGTCCACCAATATCGGCGTTTCGTACGACTTCAAGGTCGTCAAGCCCATGGTGTTGTTTGCCACCGAAAAAAGCAACGGCAAGCGCGTGGACTTGTTTGCGCTGGGTGCCACGGCTGCGCTGGGCGCGGGTGAGTTGCGCGCGTCCTACGCCATGTTCAAGGCCAAAAATGCCGCCAACGCCGACTCCAGCAAGCTGGCGCTGGGCTACGGCTACAACCTGTCCAAACGCACCCAGCTGTATGCCACCGTGGCGCGCATGAGCAACGATGACAACGCCAAACGCGGTTTGGCCGTTTCATCCTCATCGCTGGCCAGCCCGTCGATTGCTAACGGTGCCAACGTGACCGGCTACGAGTTCGGCATCCGCCACACGTTCTAACGCTGCAAAGCGTTTGACATAAGCACGGCCCCCGATTGCGTTAAACCGCGCCAAGGCGGTCCTCTGGTGGGGAAGGAAGCAACGGGGGCCACTTATGGGGCGAAGTGGTCAAACCCAGCAAAGGCGGCACGCTGCTTTAGCGGCTGGCCGTGCGCGTCCATCAGGCGCAGGCCGGGCGCGGCTTCGATGCGGCCAATGCGCGTCACCGGCGTGGCACTGGCTTGTGCGGCGGCGGTTACGCCAGCGCGGTGCGCGACGGGCGCGGTAAACGCCAGCTCGTAGTCGTCGCCACCGGCCAGCGTGCATTGGTGTCGCAGTTCGGCTGAGAGTTTTGCATCAAATTGGCCTTTAGCGCTTATGGGGCGTGCGCTAGCAGCTATTAAATTAATAGTGATTGTAGTGTCGATGCACGCCCCCACGCCCGAGGCGCGCAGGATGTGGCCAAGGTCGCCCAGCAGGCCGTCGCTCACGTCGATGGCGCTGTGCGCCACGCCGCGCAGCGCTTGGCCCAAAGCGACGCGCGGGGTGGGAGCCTCAAGGCGTTGGCGCGCGGCGGCCAGCATGTCGGGGGTCAGCGTGATGCGCCCTTGCAGCGCTTCGAGCGCCAAGCGCGCATCCCCCAGCGTGCCGCTGACGTAGATGTCGTCACCCACGCGCGCGCCGCTGCGCAGCAGGGCGGCGCCGGCGGGCACTTCGCCCAGCACGGTGATGCAGATGTTGAGCGGCCCTTGCGTGGTGTCGCCGCCGACCAGCTCGCAGCCGTGGGCATCGGCCAGCGCCAGCAGACCGCGCGCAAATGGGTCAAGCCATGCGGCATCGATGTGCGGCAGTGCCAGCGCCAGCGTGCAAGCCAGCGGGCGCGCGCCGCACGCGGCCAAGTCGCTCAGGTTGACGGCCAGCGCTTTGTGGCCAAGGCGTGCGGGGTCGGTGTTGGCAAAAAAGTGACGGTCTTGCACCAACATATCGCTCGATACCGCCAGCTGCATCCCCGGCGTGGGTGCCAGCAGCGCGCAGTCATCGCCCACGCCCAACACGGCATGTCGCGCCGGGCGCTGGAAATAGTGGGCAATCAGGTCAAATTCACCCATATAAGAGCTTGCCAGTGCGCCGCTTTAGAGGCTGGCCAGCGCCTCGGCGCGCGTCTCGACCACGTTGAGGATGGCCAGAAAGCCGCTGATGTCAAACACTTCGCGGATATGCGTTTGCATACCGCACAGCACCAGCTTGCCGCCGTCTTGTTTGAGGCGTTTGGCGACCACCAACACCAAACGCAGGCCAGCGCTGGAGATGTAGTCCAGCGCCGAAAAATCGAGCAGCAGGTTTTTTTGCCCGGCGGTGACGAGCGCCAAAATTTCGGCTTCGGTGGTGGCCGCGTTGGTGCTGTTGATTTGGCCTTGCAGGGCGACGATTTGGACGTTGGCGGCGGTTTCGAGGGCGATGGTCATAAAAATAACGGAGATGGGATGGGGGATGGGTGGGGGCTGCGGTGATGATACCGTGGCCTTTTTGGGGATTGCCCCTGACGCCGCCAACCATTGAGGCCCCTTTGTATGAGCGAGATTCTTTCTGCTGTGCCGTCCCTGCTGGCGGTGCCGGATGTGTTGTATCCCGAGCCGTCGCCGCTGGGTTTGTCCAGCGTGCTGGCGTGGCTGGAGGGCTTGGCCGAGCGCGATGGCTGGCCGGCGCGCACGCTGTTTGCGCTGACGCTGTGCGCGGACGAGGCGCTGACCAATGTGATCTCTTATGCCAGCGCGCCCGCCGGCGCGGCTGCGCTGCAAGTGCGCCTAGAGTGCGCGCGCACCGCCGATAGCGTCTGGCTGCGCATCACCGACAACGGCGCGGTGTTTGACCCGACGGCGCAGGCCTCGCCCGCGTTGGCGGTGTCGCTAGACGATGCGCGCGTCGGCGGCCACGGCCTGCGCCTGATGCGCCACTACCTGCGCGCGCTGCACTACCAGCGCCAAGGCGACTGCAATGTGCTGCTGCTCGAAGCGGCGTTGGCACCTTAGCAGGGCGCTGCCACAGGCAAAATGCCCTCTTTTGACCGCGCTTGGCGGTCACTTTTTTTTAACCGTTTTTTCAGAAAGCCTCCCGGATGTCCAACCAACCCACGCCCGCAGCGGGCACACCGTGCCGCGATATCAGCCATTTGCTCGATGGCATTCGGCGCTTTCGCACCCGGTTTTATGAAGAAAACAACACGCTGATGCGCGGCTTGGTCGAGCTGGGCCAGTCGCCACCGGCGATGCTGATTTCGTGCAGCGACTCGCGCGTCGATCCGACCTTGCTGTCGGACGCGGCGCCGGGCCAGTTGTTTGTGCTGCGCAACGTTGCCAACTTGGTGCCGCCGTGCGACCGCCGCCGCCACTACGACGGCGCGGGCGCGGCGATTGAGTACGCGGTGCGCGACTTGAAGGTCGATCACATCATCGTGCTCGGTCACGCGCACTGCGGCGGCATCAAAGCCATGCTGGGTGCCGCCGGTGGCGAGTGGCCTGACCGCGACTTCATCGGCAACTGGGTGTCGATGGCGATGGACGCCAGCCGCCTGTATTTGACCGAGACCGACGACGAAGGCCTGCCGCTGCAAGTGTCGCTGCAGCGCCTGCGCGAGAACGCGCATTTGGTCGAGCGCGCCTCGATTGCCGGCTCGCTGAAAAACCTGATGACCTACCCGTGGGTGCGCGAGCGCGTCGAAGCCGGCACGCTGGTGCTGCACGGCTGGTGGTTTGACCTCGACACCGGCGACTTGTGGGCCACCGAGAACGGCAACACCCAGCTGATGCCGGTGCTGTGACAGTGCAGCGCCCCGCCATCCGCCGCCCCGACAACATCGCCTTTGGCGTCAACGACTGGCTGCCAGCGCGTTTGGGCGCTGGCCTAGCGTTGCAGCAGCTGGCTTTTTTGGGGGCGCTGCTGGTCATTCCCGAGATTTATGTGCGCGCCCAAGGGCTGGGCCACAGCGCGTTTTTGAACATTGTTTCAACGACGCTGCTGGTGTCGGCGCTGGTGGTCTTGTTGCAAGTGCGCGGCCTGCGCTATCTGGGCGCCGGCTACTACTACCCGCTGCAAGCCACCGGCGCGGTGTTGCCGGCGATGTACTTGGTCGCCAGCCTGCCGGGGGCGACGCTGGCGACGGTGTTCGGCATGGTTTGGGTGGTGGGGCTGTCGCAGATTGTTTTTAGCTTTTTCATCATGCGCCTGCGCAACGTGTTCACGGTCGAGGTCTCGGGCGTGGCGGTGTTGCTGATTGGTCTGGGGCTGGGGCACTTGGGCTTTCGAGAAATTTTTGGCAACGGGTTGGAGGGGGCACCGGTCTCGGGCGCTGGCCTGCTGGTCGGTTTGCTGACGTTTGCCACCATGGTCGGCTGCAATGTCTGGCTCAAAAGCACTTTGCGGCTGTTTGCGCCGCTGCTGGGCTTGCTGGTCGGCATGGTGGCTGGGCTGCTGCTGGGGCTGGTGTCGCCGCAGGACTTGCAAGCGTGGCGCGAGATGCCGCTGCTGTGGCTGCCGCAATTGCCGGTGTTTGGCTGGGCGTTTGAGCCGCTGGCGGTGGTGCCGTACATGGCCACCGGCTTTGCCTTGGCGCTGACCTCGATGGGCACGCAAACCATTGCGCAGCGCGTCTCCAACGCCGACTGGGTGCGCCCCGACCTGCGCGCACTGGCGCGCGGCGTGCGCGCTGAAGGTGTGGCGCATTTGTTTGCCGGCTTGGTCAACGCCTTGCCGCTGGCGGCCAGTGGCGGCGCGGTCAGCTTGGCGGCGGCGTCGGGCTGCACCAGCCGCTATTTGGGCTATTGGACGGCTGGGTTTTTGGCCTTGGCCGCACTGGTGCCGCACATCACCGGCACGTGGCTGCTGCTGCCGGCACCGGCGATTGGTGCGCTGCTGTTGTACTTGGCCACCTTCACCATGCTGAGCGGCGTGCAGCTGATTACCTCGCGCATGCTCGACAACCGCCGCGTGCTGGCCGTGGGCATGGGCTTGCTGGTGGGCACTGGCATTGGCACCATCCACACGGCGGTGCAAACCCTGTGGCCGCAGTTGCGCTATGTCACTTCGTCCGGCTTGGCGGCGGGCATGTGCGTGACGGTGCTGCTGGCGCTGCTGTTTCGGCTGGGCATTCGCCAAGGCACGCGCAAGCGCTTTGCCTTAGCGCAGACCACGCTGCAAGACGTGACCGACTTTTTAGAGCAGCAAGGCCGCCTGTGGGGCACGCGCCCCGAGCCGGTGCGCCGCGCTGAGATGGTCGGCTGGCAGGTGGTCGAAGCCTTGACCGCTCACCATTTGGTCGATCCGGCCTGCCCGGAAATTCAGGTGGAGACCGAGTTTGACGAGTATGTGTTCACCATCCTGCTGCGCTACCGCGGCACGCTGCTGCCGCTGGCCGAAGCGCCGCCCAGCGCCGAGGAGCTGATCGCCAGCAGCCAAGCCGAGCTGCAAATGGCCGGCTACTTGATTGGCCGCTCGGCGCACCACGCACGCGCCAGCAGCAGCGGTGGCCTGTGTGTGCTGCGCTTGACGTTTGAGAACTGACGGCAATCTAAAAAGTGAGCTGCTAGCGCACGTGTTGATTAGTTTTCAGGCATAAAGCACCTTGAAAGCTAATAAATGCGTGCGCTAGCAGCTATTTATTTAATAGCGGCTATTGGCCCTGATAGCGCAGCGCCATGCAGGTGATGTCGTCGGCCTGCGGTGCGCCGCGCTCAAACTGGTGTACGTCGGCCAGCACCGCGTTGCAGAGGTCGATCGGTGGCAAGGCGCGCTGCGGCTGTTGCAGGCGTTGCAGCACGCCCTCTAAGCGCGCATCGCCATATTCCTGCGCATCGCAATCAAAGGCTTCGGTGATGCCGTCGGTGTAGAGAAACAGCGTCTCGCCCGGCGCCAGCGTCAGCCGGCCTTCGCGGTACGCAAAATCTTCGCTCACGGCGACGGCCATGCCGCCGGTGCGCGCCACGGCTTGCACGCGGCCATCGGCCAGCAGTTGGTAGGGCGGGTTGTGGCCGGCGTTGACATAAGTGACTTGGCCGCTGGGCAGGTGCAGCACGCCATAAAAAATGGTGACGAACATCATTTGCTCGTTCTCTTTGGCCAGCAGGTCGTTGAGTTTGCCAATGCACAGCGTGGGCGCGGCGACAAACAGCGCCGTCGCTTTGAGCAGCGTGCGCGTAATCGCCATGAACAGCGCCGCCGGTACGCCTTTGCCGGACACGTCGGCCATGACAAACCCCAAGTGCTCGCCGTCGATGTGAAAGTAGTCGTAAAAGTCGCCGCCCACTTCGCGCGCCGGGGTGATGTGGCAGTGCAGCTGCACGCGCGGGTCGGTCGGCAGTTCGCGCGGCAAGATGCTCAGCTGCACCTGCGCGGCAATTTGCAGCTCTTGCTCTAGCCCGGCCAAGCGGGTTTTGGTGACCAGCGCTTCGCGCAGCTCGACCACCATCGACGACAGGCTTTGGTGCTGATGGATGAGGCGCTGCGTCAGCTCGCCCATCACAGCGGCCAGTTGGCGCAGCAGCTCTTCGTCGCCTTGCACGGCGCTGGGGCTGCTGTGCGTGTTGAGCAGGCCCAGTATTTCTTCGCGGCGGCTGATGTCGGTAGCGTCGGCCAGGTTTTGCAGTTGGCGCTGGATCAGGCGCTCTTGGCGGCGGCGCACGCGCTCGCGCAGGGCGCGGCTGCTCATCAGCTCTTGCGCGGTGCGCCGCAGGCTGACCACGGCTTGCGCAATGCGGCCAATTTCGTCGTTGCCGCGGTGTTGCAGGCGCACGCTGGTGTCGCCCCGTGCCAGCGCTTGCAGCACGGCGATGGCGTGCTCCAGCGGGCGAAAGCTGCGGCCCAAATAAAAGTTCAGCCCCAGCAGCACCGCCAGCACCAGCACCAGCGTGCCGCCCTGCATTAGCCGGTCTAGAAAGCGGCTGGCTGCGGCGGCTTCGCTTTGGTCGCTTAGCGTGACCAGCGCGCCCCCAGCGTGCCCGGCCAAGTCGATCACTGGGGTGTTGTTGACGACGTAGGTGCGCCCGTCGGCCACTTGCTGGCCGTGGAAGGCGGTGCGCGGCGAGATTTTGACCGGGGTGTCTTGCCAGACTTGGGCATCGGTGGTGGCGCTGAGCTGGCCGCGCAGGTCAATCAGGTTGGCGTGGGCGCCGGTGCGCTGGGCAAAGCGTTGCAGCGCGTGCTGGGCGTGGCGCGCCAGCACGATGACGACGGGGCCGTCGGGCAGTTGCGCACTCTCGGGCAGCACGGTGCGGCTCGACAGCACCAGCGGTGTGTTGCCAATGCCCATGCGCAGTCCACTGATCAGCTCGCCGCTCATGGCGCGGTCCAGGCTGACGCTGTCTAGCAGCGGGCGCTGCAACGCCATGCCCCACAGCAGCGGTTCTTGCTGCGCGCTGAGCAGGGCGATCAGCGCCAGTTGAGCGACAGTGCCCTGCTGGCCGGGCACAAGGCGGGCGCTGCGCAGCAGCTGTTCCAGCGCTGCGCCGTCGCGCTTGCGGGCGGCTTGGACAAAGGCCTCGTCGGCGACCAATTGGTCGAGCACTTGGTCGAGCAAGCGGTCTTCGGTCGCCAGCATTTCGCCCCACAACGAGGTTTGGCCGTCCAGTGCGATGGTGCTCAGGCGCTGCTCTAGCAGTCGCTCGCGCAGCACGCCGGCGCTGCCCAGCCCGAGCACGATCAGCAGCAAGCCCAGCGCCACGATGAGGGTGATTCGGGTGCGCAGCAGCATCAGGTCTTGCCCGGTGGGGGTTGGCTGGCCACGATGGCCGCGATGGGCGCTTGCAGGTGCTGCTCAAAGTCCACCGCCAGCAGCTCTTGGGCGTAGGTTTGCAGCGCCGCTTCTTGCTCTTGCAATTGGTGTTGCCCTTCGGCCAGTGCGAGCAGGGCGCGTGCCATGCCGCCGTGGCTGGGCTCGGGCAGCGCGGTGTCGGGCGGCAGTGGCACGCCGCTCAATCCGGCCAGCAGTTGCTGGCGCTGGCGCTCTAGCCGCTGGCCGGGGCCGCGTGCGGCCAGCCAGCCGCTCAGCAGCGCCATTGCCAGCACCAGCAGCGCGCACAGCCCATAGGCGCTGCGCAGGCCTGGCCTCAGCGCGGCCGGTGCGGTCATTACCACTACGCTGGCGACGCTGCGCCCCTGCACTTGGATGGCGGCGCGTGCCGGCGCGGTGCTGTTGCGCTCGGACGGCTTGGGCCGTGCGGTGGTGTGCAGCGTCTGGCCGTCGGCGGTTTGCACGGCAATCGCCGCCAAGCCGGGGGCTTGGGCGAGTGCGCGCTGCAGGTACTGGGGCATCCCCGGAATCTCGCCCAGCGGAATGCCCAAACGCACCGCGCGGCTGATTTGCAGCGCCAGCGTTTGCGCGACCGATTCGGCCATGGCTTGCGCATCTTCGCGGGCATTGCGCTCGGTGGTGGTGCGCAGCTGGTGCAGCGACCACAGCGCGCCCGCGCCGCCAATCAGCAGCGTCAGGCACAGGGCCAGCAAGCCCAGCGGCCAGTGCAGTGGCTTATTGACCATCGTCTAACTCTTGTAGCTGGCGCAGGCGTTGCTCGGTGTGTTGCTGCGCTGCGCCCCACGCGGCGTGGGTTTGCTGGGCGGCTTGTGCCAGTGGTGCATCGCTATTTTTAGTCAAATCGGGCTGTAGCCCTTTAAGCACGTGCGCTACGTGCTCATAAGGTGATAGCAGGCGGCGCAGGCCAAGCGCTATGCCTGCCCACGCGCTCAGTCCCGCCAGCAGTAGCAGCGCCAGCACTTGCAGCGCGGCTTGGCCGTGCTGTTGCCACTGCGCCGGTGTCAGTGCAGCGTGGCTGGTCGAGACGGTGAGCACGATGCCGCCCTCGGCTTGTCCCAAGTCGTTGTCAAAGCGCGTGCCCAGTTCGCGCAGGCCGGCTGCGTCGCGCCGCCATGGTGCGCTGCTAGTGAGGCTGTCGCGCCAGTGCGCTGGCACTTGGCTGCCCAGCGTGCTCAGGTCGGTGCTGTAGAGCAAGCGGCCATTGGCGGCGAACACGTCAATCGCTTGCACTTGGGCAAAGCTGCTGCGCTCGCGCTCGATCAGGCTTTGCAGCGCGGCCATTTGCTCCAAATTGAGGCCAATGGCCAGATAGTTCTCTGCCGCTGTGCGCAGGCTGTGCAGCAAGTAGCTGTCGCGCTGCACGACGCGGTCTTCGTGCGCGGCGCGCGCCCCCCACCAGCCCAGCGCTTGGGTGCTGGCAAAAGCGGTCATGGTGCAGGCCAGCACGATGGCCAGCAGTGCGTTGTGGGGGGTCATGCGCGTACTCCGGGGGCTGCGGTGACTGCCGTTACTGCGGGCGGTGGCACCCAGCGCAGGCTGCCGGCCGCGCTGCCCGGGGCCACACCCTGCCAACCGGCGTCCAGCAGGCGGTATTGGCGTGCCAGATCGAGGCTGTCGATGTCCAGAAAATTTGCGGTGCCCGTGCGGGGAGCGAGCGGAGCGGGTGCGGCTGCGGCCGGGTCGTAGGCCAGCAGGTAGCGCGTCAGGCCGCCGTAGCAGACTTGCAGCGCACGCACGCTAAAGCCGCAGAGCAGCAGGTTGTGCCAACTGGCGCAGTTGCCGGGGGCAGCGGTGACAAACAGCACGGCGTGGCGCTCGGCGCGCGCCATGCGCTGGGCAATCAGCGCGCGCTGCAGGCCTTGGCCGCGCCAGCCGGGTGCGACAGCGGCGCCGGCCAGCTTGGCAAGGTGGCGCTCGGGTGCCAAGCCTAAAAGGGGGCGCGGGTCGTCGTCTGGCAGCAGCTCGTGCAGCAGTGCGCCATAGGCCACCAGCTGCGCGCCAGCCCATGCGCCTATCACTTCTCCCCGGCCGTGCAGCAGGCTTGCCAGAAATTCACGCTTTTCTGGTTTGACCAGTTGCGCTGACATGCCAGCGCAGCTCAGGCGGTGCAGCGCCTCCATCGTGTCCAAGTCGGTGGGTTGCAGCAGGCGCCAGTCCAGTGCCGCCCCTGCCGTGGCGATGGTGGGTTTGGGCGCTGCGCTCATGAGGGCTGGCCTTGCGCTGGGCCGATGGCGATGACCTCGGCGTAGTTGAGCATGTCCATCGGCGGGTACAGCCGCAGGCTGTGCGCCAGCTGCATGTTGACCAGCAGCGAAAAGCGCTTGAGCGTCTCCACCGGCAGCTGACCGGGGGCTTTGCCAGCCACCAAAATCTCCAGCGCCTTGGCACCGGCCAGTTGGCCGACCGAGTAATAGCGGCTGACCAGCCCGACCAGCGCGCTGCCCGAGCGCACTGCCAGCTCGGTGGCACCAAACGTCGGCAGCTGTAGTGCCAAGGCCACCGGTGTAATGCGGTGGTACAGGCTGCCGACAAAGGTGTCGGGCAATAAATACAGCCACTGCGCCCCGGCGGCGTGCAGCTGGGCCACCAAGTCTTCGACGTTATCGGCCACCGGCAGGCCAGAGGCGTAGGTGCCAAAGGTGCGCTCGATCAGTTCTGTGCCCTGCTGCTGGCAGAAGGCGCGTGTCTGCGCCACGATGGCGCGCGAATTGGGCTCGGCGCTGTTGTAGAGCACGCCCATTTTTTGAAAGGGTCGGTAGGACTGCATGGCGCGCAGTTGCACCGGCGTTGGCACCACGTGTACCGCGCCGGTGACGTTGCGCCCCGGCGCTTGCAGTTGCGCCACGATGCGCGACTGCAGCGGCGCTGCCACCAGCGCAAACACCACCGGAATGTCGCGGATAAAGCCGCTGGCGTTGGCTTGGTCATACGGCCCGACGACGGCCAGCGTGGCCGGTGTGCCCCAGACGTAAATCAGGTCGGGCCGCAGCGGCACGGCCTCTTGCAAGATGGCCGGCACGCGCGAGACGTCTTGCCCGACATCGCGCACCGTGAACTGCACTTGCAGTCCGGCGGCGTTCAGGTAGGCGCGAAAGCCTTTGTCCACATCGGTTTCACCGCGAAAGGTGATCATCAAAATGCGAAATGGCCGGCCGCTGGCGTGCTGTAGCGGGGCAGCTGCGGGCGCAGCAGCTGCCCAAGGCGCGAGTGACAGCAGTGACAGGCCAGCGCTGTGGCGCAGGGTGTGGGTCAGAAATTGGCGGCGATCGGACATAGTTAGGCGGTTGTCCCGCGAAACCGCTGCGCCGCTTGGCGGCTGACTTCGGCCAGCAGCTGCTCCTCGCGCTGGCGCTCGCGCAGCCAGCGCGCGTCGTTTTGGCCGGCGTGGGCTTCACTGCGCAGCAGGTGCAGCGCGCCGGATGCGCCGTGCTGCGCCGCGTGGCCGGCAATCTGGTCGATGGTGCGCATGATGTGTTCGCGCAGCGGCATGTGGCTGCCGGTGGCCGGATCGACATACACCGCATCCATGCCAAAGCGGCAGGCTTGAAAGCGGTTGTAGGTGTAAACCAAGTAGTCGTCCTCTTTCGGCGTGAACGGCTGCTCGGCCAGAAACCACGCGCCCAGCGATTGCACAAAGCCGGCCAGCGCGGCAGCGCGCTCAATGGTCAGCGGCGTGTCAAACACGCGGATTTCTATGGTGCCAAATTCAGGCTTGGGGCGGATGTCCCAATAAAAATCCTTCATGCTTTTGACCACGCCGGTGGCGGTCATCTTGTCGTAGTACTGCTCAAACTCCGTCCACTTCAGCACGCAAGGCGCGCGCCCCGACAGCGGAAACGCAAACACCGAGTTCAGCCGCGCCGAATCAAACGCAGTGTCGTGCCCCTGCACATACGGGCTAGACGCCGACAGCGCGATGAAGTGCGGGATGTAGCGGCTCATGCGGTGCAGCATCAAGAGCGCCGCGTCCGCGTCCGGGCAGCCAATGTGGACGTGCTGGCCAAAAATGGTGAACTGCTTGGACAGGTAGCCGTACAGCTGCGACAGCTCTTGAAAGCGCGGTTTGTCGTAAATGCGCCGCTCGTGCCACTGCTGAAATGGGTGCGTGCCGCCGCCAACCACGGCAATGTTGAGCTTGTCGGCGCTTTTGACCAGCGCGTCGCGGATCGGTGTCAGCTGCCCCAGCACTTCGCTCGACGAGCGGCAGATGTCGGTTGAGATCTCGATCATGCTGTTGGTCATCTCGGGCACCACACTGCCGACCAGCGGGTTTTTCAGCATCAAGCGCAGCATGTCTTCGGCATACGGCGCCAAGTCGTAGTCGTGCGTGTTGACCAGTTGCAGTTCCAGCTCAACGCCCAGCGTCAGCGGCTCGGAGTGGGAGAAGGCTTCAAGTTTCACGGTTGTCTCCTGCGGCGGCGCTGGTGCCATTGTTGTGGGTGGTCAAGGGTGCCCAAGGTTTGGAGCTTTCGCCGGCGCGGTAAATCGCCACGGTGGCAATCACCGCACCCAGCACTTCCATCAGCAAAATCGCTGGCAGGGCAATTTGGGCAATCAGGTGGCCGGTGGACGGTGAGGCGACAACGAATTGCGAGGCAATCAAGAGCGCAATCGACGACATCGGCGTCATCGCCGCACCCACCCACAGCGCTTGGCGCCAACTGGCACCGCTGCCGACGTTGCCCAATGCCACGCCGACCACCTTGGCCAGCAGGCGTGCGCCAATCAGTGCCAGCACGATACCGACCACCGGGCCGCTCCAATCCGCCTGCGCTGCCACGGTGGAGACCAGCACAAACATCAGCATCGTCAGCAGCGACGAGGCGGTGCCCAGCTGGCGCGGCCACGCCCACGGGCGCGGGTTAAATTGCTTGAGCAAGATGCCCCCCAGCAGCGCCGCCAGCGGTGCCGAGCCGCCCATGTGCGCTGCTATGGCCGTGCTTGCGGCAATCAGTGTCAGCAGCAAGATGGAGGTGTTCTCGCTGGTCGGGCTCATAAAGCGCAACCCAATGCGCAGCGCCAGCGACAGCAGCGCGGCTACGGCAATCGACACCCCCAGCACCACCATCACCGGGTAAGCGGTATCGATCCAAGTCAGCGAGGGGCGGTTAATCACTTCGGCCTGTGCGCTGCCCAGCGTCAGTGCGTACAGCGTGGACAAGGTGGCCAGCACGATGGCGCGCTCGGTGACCGGGCCGGCGGCGCGGGTGTCGTTGACTACTCGGGTCAGCACGGCGGGCGACGCTGCCAGCGCCACAATCGCCAGCGGTGCAGCAGCGCGCTCGGGCACGCCCAGCCACATCAGTACCCAGTACACAGCAAAAAACGTCAGCGCTGACTCGGCGACGCTTTGCACCAGCACCATCGGGTTGTGGCGAAACCAGCGCATCGGCAGGCGCCCGCCGCACTCAAACAGCACCAGCGCCATGCCCAGTTCTAATAAAAACAGCCCAATGCCTTGCAGCGGCCACAGCGCGCCGCTAAAGCCGGCCAAGCCAGCAAAGGTGCCGACCAGCGAGTAGCCGACTACTTTGGGTAGGCCAATGTGGCGCTGGCACAAATAACCCGCCATCGTGGCGGCGGCCAGCAGCAGCGACCACTGCACCGTTGGCAGGCCGGCGGAGGGGCGCAGCCACTGCGCCCAGAAGGTCAGGATTTCATTCATTGATGGGATCCTTGTAGAGAGCGACGGAGGCCTTCCGTCAGAGAAAAAAGGCGGCCAAGGCGGTGCCGCGCGTGTCGCACCATAGCCCGGTGCGATGCGCTGAATTTACCGTTTGTTGCTGCTGGCGCGTGCAGGCTAGCTTGTAAATTTAAGCCAAAACAGCCTATAGCCCTTTAAATACGGGCGCTAGTAGCTATTAATTTTGATAAATTATGAGGCGCAGTATTCGCCCGGCTAACTGGTCTGGCGACCGGGCAAGAAAAACTCGCGCGGTGCGGAGCGCAAACGCGCCAGCGTCGCCGTATAAATGCGCGCCCGCTCCACGCCGGTGACGTTTTGCGCGCGCAAAGCCACCAAAAATGCCAGATAAAAACTCACGCCGACGTTGAGCGCGCCCAAGAGCGGAATCGTCGCTACCGCCCACCAAAAAGCGCCGTGGTAGAGCACTTGCAGCCCCAAGCCCGCCGCCGCTGCGCCCAACTGACCGGCCGACAACGTGACGTGGCGCACTTCCAGCCCCAAACCAAAGAACGCCGCAAACGCCGGCACCAGCCCGAGCATGAAACCGAGCGAAATATTCGCCGCCAGCCCCGAGAGGTTGTCGCGCAAAAACCGCGCCCAGCGCTGCGCCCGCGTGGCACCCAAAAAAGCGGTAATGCGCGGGTTGTAGCGCAGCGCCGAGTCCAGCCGGTGCAGCACAAACCAGTTTTCCGTCCAGCCGGCAATGATGCTGGAGGTAAACAGCAGCACCCCGGTAAACGCTGCAAACAGCAGCGAGGGGCCAAGCAGGTGCAGCGACGCCAGCGTTTCTAGGGCGTGCGCCTCGTCCAGCACTGGCGTGCCTGTGCCCCAAGCCCACAGCCACGCTAGCCCCAGCGCCGCCGGAAACACCACCAGCACGTTGCCCAGCACGGCGGCCACTTGCGAGCGCACCAAATAGGTGACTTTGTCCACAAACTCTTCGACGCCAGCGACGTTGTCCATCTCTTTGAGCTTGGCGGCCATCGCCGGCGCGGTCATCGCTGGCTGCTTGGTGGCGACGGTGAAGTGCAGCATCTGGATCAGCACAAAGCTGATGGCGTAGTTGATGCCGGCCAAAAAGCCGCCCCAAAACGCCGACAGCGCCAGCGCGTACAGGGCAAATTTAATCAGCGTGGTGAACGCCATCACCGCGCCGCCGCCGGCGGCGTTGCCGACCATCGCAAAGTATTCGCCCCGGGTGCGGGTGATGTAGTGCTCGCCGGTCTCGGCGCTGCGCTCGGCCACCTTGGCCGCCAGCAGCGAAGTGTTGGTCGATAGCAGCGCGCGGATGCTGCGCCGCTCTTGGCCCACTTGCACCAAGTGCGACAACAGGCGCGCCGTGCTCAGGTTGGGCGTGGGCGAGAGCACGCAATCGAGCAGCTCGCGCACCCGCAAGATGCGCGTGCGCAGCTGGCGCAGGCGAAACACCAGCCCGACGGAGATGCCGTTGTCCTCAAAGTGCAAATAGACGCTGGCCGCCGCGCTGCGGCAGCTCTCTAGCCGGGCGCGCAGGCGCTGGGCGGTTTCTTCTAGCCGGTCGGTGGTGCGCAGGCCGTGCAGCACTTCAATGCGCAGGCTCTCCACATCGCGGATCAGCGCATGGAACGGCTGCGCCTCGCGCGCCGCGTCGCTCATGCGCAGGCGCAGTTCGGGGGCAAAGCCGGTCGACAAAATCTGTCCGGCGCAGTAAGTGATGGCGTCGAGCAGGGTTTTTTGCCAGCGCGTGCCGTTGGCACCTTCCGGGGTGAGCGCGGCCACCAAGCGGTTGAGCAGCGCTTCGGGCAAGGCCGCCAGCCACAGCGCGTCAAAAGCGCACGGCAGCGCCAGCGTGAACAGCTCAGAGGCCTCCACCGTTTCGGGGCTGCTGGGCAGCAGCTTGCAGCGCAGGCGCTCGGCCAGTTCGCTGAACAGGCCGGTGCGCGGCGCAAAGCCAAAGTCGGCCAGCAGCGGCGTGATATCGACCGTCTCGCCCAGCGCCTGCCACCAGTCTTGCAGGCGCTGGCGGGTTTTGGGGTTGGCCTCCACCGCTTCCACCAGCAACTGCACGCGGGCGACACTGGCCGGCACCGAATCGCAACTGCCGCGCACCCAATCGAGCAATTCAATCAGCCACAAATGGCGCTGGGCAACGCCAGCTTGCGCATCCATCTGCGTCAGCAGGTGCGCTAGGTCACTGCCGACGCTTCTCAATGCAGCACCCGCGGGCCTAGCGGTTGTTCGGGGCGATTGGCGTCGTTGGCTTCGAGGATGAACAGCGCAATCGGGCTGCTAAACGGCGCGCCCTCGTCGGTGACGCCAAAAAAGCTGCCGTGCATGGTGCCGCTGGGCGTGCGCAGCTCGCAGCCGCTGGTGTACTGGAAGGATTCGCCCGGCTTGAGCAGCGGCTGCTGGCCGACCACGCCCAAACCTTTGACTTCTTCGGTGTGGCCGTTGGCGTCGCTGATGACCCAGTGGCGGGCAATCAATTGGGCGGGCGCGTCGCCCGCGTTGGTGAGGGTGATGGTGTAAGCAAAGCGGTACACACCGGCGGAAACACGCGAGTGTTCTGGCAGATATTCGGGCTGCACTTCGACATCAAATAGGGGCTTGGACATGGGGCGAATACTAACTGCGACAATGCCGTGATGAGCCGTACCTACCGAATCGCCCCTTCTATCTTGTCCGCCGATTTCGCCCGTTTGGGCGAAGAAGTGCGCAGCGTCATTGACGCTGGCGCCGACTGGATTCACTTTGACGTGATGGACAACCACTACGTCCCCAACCTGACCTTCGGCCCGATGGTCTGCCAAGCCTTAAAGCCCCACGCCGTCACCGCTGCCGGCGTGGCCGTGCCGATTGACGTACACCTGATGGTGCAGCCGGTCGATGCGCTGGCGGCGGCCTTTGCAGAGGCCGGTGCCGACTACATCAGCTTTCACCCCGATGCCGCCCACCACGTACACCGCAGCATCCAAGCGATTGCCGCCCAAGGCGTGAAACCCGGTTTGGTCTTTAACCCCGCCGAGCCGCTGGACGTGCTGGACTGGGTGATTGACGACATCGACCTGATTTTGATCATGAGCGTCAACCCCGGCTTTGGCGGGCAGGGTTTTATTGACTCGGCGCTGCGCAAAATTGAAGCGGTGCGCAAGCGCATTGATGCTTGCGGCAAAGACATTCGCCTCGAAGTCGATGGCGGCATCAAAGAAAACAACATCCGCCGCGTCGCCGATGCCGGAGCCGATACCTTTGTCGCTGGCAGCGCTATTTTTGGTAAGCCCGCGTATCAAAGCGTCATCGACACCATGCGCAGCGCGCTGGCTTAAATCGCTTTTTTCTCTTTGCACCCAGGCCCTTTGCGGGGCCTTTTTTTATGGGTTTTTTATGATTGCTTTGCCCCTCGACTGCACGGCGCTGGACGGCGCCATCATCGATTTGGACGGCACGATGGTCGATACCTTGGGCGACTTTGCCCAAGCGCTCAACCACATGCTTGGCGACTTGGCCCTGCCGGCGATTGCCCCGCCGGCGATTGCCCACATGGTTGGCAAAGGCTCGGCGCATTTGCTGCATTTGGTGCTAAATCATGCTCTATCCCAACAGGGACGTGCGCTAGCAGCTCCTGAAATAGAAGCGCTGAATGTCCGTGCATGGCCGATTTATCAACAGCACTATTTGCGCATCAACGGCCAGTTCGCCACCGTTTACGCTGGCGTGCCCGAGGGCTTGCAGGCACTGCGCCGCGCCGGCCTGCGCTTGGCCTGCGTCACCAACAAGCCGCTGCCCTTTGCCCTGCCGCTGCTGCGCGCCAAGGGGCTGGACGGGTTTTTTGACCACGTTTTTGGCGGCGACAGCTTTGAGAGGAAAAAGCCCGACCCGCAGCCGCTGCTCAAAACCTGCGAAGCGCTGGGCACCACGCCTGAGCGCACGCTGATGGTCGGCGACTCCAGCAACGACGCGCAAGCGGCGCGCGCCGCCGGCTGCCCGGTGGTGCTGACAACCTACGGCTACAACCACGGCCAGCCGGTGCGCGCGGTGGACGCCGATGGTTGGGTCGATTCGCTGGTCGATTTACTGGCCTAGACAACCAAAATAGCAGTCAAAATGGCCTCTAGCCCAATGGATACGGGCGCTAGTAGCTATTAATTTTTTGGTATGCTGGCTTCTCGTTCTAAGCGGCGGCGATGCTCAATGCACATGTTCAAGCGGGCATTGGCGGGCTTGGCGCATTCGCTGTAAACGCAGGCGCTGCGGGTGAAGAAATTGGTGTCGGTACACAGCTGCTTGTTCGATTCGCTGCGTGGTTTGGGCTCTGGCTGCGCTGGCGGCGCAGAGGTGGGTGCAGGCGCAGACGTTGGCGCAGCGGCTGGCGCGGGCGTGGTTTTGGGCTTGCGCTTGGGGGCGACAGGTGCTGTTGCCGCTGCGGCACCGATGGCACCGGCGGCGCTGGCCGCCTCTGTCACTTCGACGAAAGCGGGGGGCGCGCCTGCTGGCTCTACTGGCGCTGCGCCGTCGTCTGGGTTGTCGTCTGGGCTGTCGTGGCCGGCTGTTGGCGTTGGCACCTTGGTCGCGGCGATTTCTGGTTCCGCCATCTCGGTGATCATGGTGTCTGGCAGCGCTGCGGGAGCGCGCGCTAGCCATCCGTAGCTCAGTGCGGCACCCAGCACCAGCGCGGCCGCGATGGCCCACATGCCCGTGCGCCGCGCCGGTTTGGCGCGCTGCGAGGGCGGCGTCACCGGCATCTCTGGCGTAAACGGTGCTGGGGCGGATGTGGTTTTGGTTTTGGGGTGCGCGGCGCGGTGCGGCCCCAAGTCCTCCATCAGCAGTGTGTCGCCGGCCTCCATAAAGATGGTTTTTTCAGCGCTGTCTGCGGTGTTGTTGTCGCTGTTGTTGTCACTGTTGTTGTCACTGTTGTTGTTGCCTGCGCTGCGCGGCGCGGCGTCATCAACGGTGTCGGCGGCGCTGGCGTGCCTAAGGGGCTCTGGCAGCACGAGGGCGGGGGGCGGTGCCGATAGCGCGGCTTCGGGCGCTGGCTTGCGCCGTGGGCTATGGCGGTTGCTCAACTGTCCCAGCAAGGCATCGGTCAGATCGACCGTTGGCGTCACCAAACCGGGGCCGGGCTGGTCGGTTGGCTCGACCCAGATATCGCCCAGTTCGGCGCGGAAATCAAAATACTCCAGCGCTGCGGGCGGCGAGACCATGCCCATCGTCTGCAAGAAAGCATCAATGCTTTGCGGTCGGTCTTGCGGCTGCAGCGCCAGCGACTGCGCAATCGCCGCCACAAAGCGCGGCGAATAGGCTTGGCCAAATTGGCTTTGCACCGTTTTGGCCACGCGGGTAAATGGCACCATGCGATCGCGGATGGAGCGCAGCGTGGACGGCAGCGGCGTGTCGTTGCACAGGCAGCCATGCACCACGGCAGCGAGCGAGTACAAATCGCTCCACGGCCCTTGCGGCAGCTCGATATCGCCGTCGGCGTACTGCTCAATCGGCGCGTAGTTGACTTTGAGCACGGCGGTGTGCTTGTGGTTGCGGTCGTTGATAGCGTGGCGCGCAGCGCCTAGGTCTAGCAGTACCGGCGGCCCCGTATCTTGCAAAAAAATGTTGTCGGGCGAGATGTCGCGGTGCAGCGTTTGGCTCTCGTGCAGCGTGCGCAGCGCGCCCAGCACCGACCACAGCACTTGGCGCAGCCATGCCTCGGGCGGCGGTGCGCGCATTTGCGTGCGCGCTTGCTTTAAGGTCATGCCCTCGTACAGCGGCATCACCATATAAGCGGTGTTGTGCGCCTCCCAAAAGCGAAACACCTTCACCAGCGACGGATGGTCAAACTGCGCCAGCAAGCGCGCCTCGCCAACAAAAGATTTCAGGCCCGATTGAAACGCTGGCTCGTCGCTGAGCGTGCGCACCGACACCGACAGCCCCTCAGCGCGCCCGGCCAGCGCCAGTGGTAAATATTCTTTGATGGCCACGGCGCGGTGCAAAGAGTGGTCAAACGCTTTGTAAACCACGCCAAAACCGCCCACGCCCAAAACCGACAAAATCTCAAACTCTGCCAAGCGCGTGCGCGGCGAAAGCGCGTCGGCATGGGGCGCATTTTTCGCAGGGGCAGAAGGGGGCGTTTCGGTCATGGATGGGTGGGCGGCGCGGTCAAGTCAGGCAAAAAAGAGTGGCTGCAACAGAAAAAAAGCGCCTCTCGCCGCTGTTTCGCATCATTCATGATGCCTATAGAAAAGCAGCGAAAAAGCGCGTGTATTTGTAAAAAAGTATACCAATTGCGCTAAGAAGCGCGTTTGACCGGGCGCAAAACGGAGCACAAAACCACACCCGTGCCACACCCGTGCCACGCCCACTGCCGCAGCGCTGGCGGCTACCATAGCGCCCTATGTTCAGTTATCGCCACGCCTTTCACGCAGGCAACCACGCCGATGTGCTCAAGCACACCGTTTTGATTGCTACTTTGCAATATCTTTTAGAGAAAGACACCGCCCTGACGGTGCTCGATACCCACGCAGGCGTGGGTTTATACCGGCTCGATGGCGACTACGCCCGCACCAGCGGCGAGGCCGGCGATGGCATTTTGCGCATGACTATGCGTGCGCCCGGCACGGCTGGTGCCAAGGTAGCGGACGCTTTTGCGCCGGCGCTGCAGCGCTATGTGGACATGGTGAGGTCGTTCAACACCGGCACCAGCATCAAGGTCTATCCCGGCTCGCCCTTCATCATCCAGCGCCTGCTGCGCGCGCAAGACAAGCTCAAGCTGTTTGAGATGCACCCGGTCGATTTGAACGCGCTGGCTGGCAACGTCGCGCAGCTCAAAGCCGGCCGCCAAGTGGCGGTGTTGGCCGATGATGGTTTTGAGGGCACCAAAAAGTTTTTGCCGCCGCCAGCGCGCCGCGCCCTGCTGCTGTGCGACCCCAGTTACGAGCTTAAAAGCGACTACGGCCGTGTGCTGGAGATGGTGCAAGACGGCTTGAAGCGCTTTGCCACCGGCACTTATGCCGTCTGGTACCCGATCATTGCGCGCCCCGAAGCGCACGACTTGCCGCGTCGCCTGAAAACCATGGCGCAAAAAGCCGGCAAAAGCTGGCTACACGCCACGCTGACAGTCAAGTCCAGCAAAATTATGGAAAGCGCTGACGGCCAAACCAAGCGTCCCGGCCTGCCCGCTAGCGGCATGTTCTTGATCAACCCGCCGCACACGCTCAAAGCGCAGCTGAAAGACTCGATGGCGCAAATGGTGGAGCTGCTCGGCCAAGATAAAAATGCTACGCACACGCTGGAAAGCGGCAGCTAATCAAAAATGATAGCTGCTAGCGCCCGTGTTTAAAGGGCTAGAGGCCAAAATGGCATAAAATTAACGGCCTAAAACTAAAACGCCCAGACGAAAAAAATCCCGCACCAGGCGGGATTTTTTTCGTCAGCCTAAAGGGCTGTGCTTAGAAGCGCCAGCCCAGACCCACGCCGACCAACACTGGGTCCACCTTGAATTTGCCGACTTTGGAGCCGAAGGACGATACGTCAGTACGGATTTGCACTTTTTTCACATCCAAGTTCAGGTACATGTTCTTGGCGACCGGAATGTCCACACCAACTTGCAGTGCCAAGCCAAAGCTGTTGTGCTTGACCGTAGGGTTCAGCAGAGCAACGACCGCAGGGTCAAAGTGGACGCTAGAGATGCGCGTGTAGTTGACACCCGCGCCGACGTAAGGCTTGAACGCGCCCAAATCGGTGAAGTGGTACTGCGCCGTCAGCGTCGGCGGCAGGTGCTTGAACGAACCAATTTGGCCCAAACCAGCAGCCGACAGGCGCTGCTTTTGTGGCACGGTCAAGATCAGCTCAACCGCAAAGTTTTTGTTGAAGAAGTAGCTGATGTCCACTTCGGGCAGCCACTTGTTGTTGATGCCCAAGCCCAGACCGGTGGAGTCACCGTTGGAGCTGTCCAAATGCACAGCGCGGGCACGCACCATCCAAGGGCCTTCGACGGTTTCTTGCGCAAAGGCGCTCATCGACATTACGGAGCCAAGCAAAGCGGCAGCAATCGCGGTTTTTTTCATTTTTTACATCCAAAAGAAACTCGGGAACATTCCCCGACAGCCATTAGAACGAGCAAGGCTTATGGGCGCAATTGACAAGCGTCAAAACGCTTTGGCAATTGGCACAAAAACATCACTTTGGATGAGTGAATTAGGCTTTGTCAACCCCTAAACGGCGGCACAGCTCCAGCGTAGCGGCGCTTTGGTTCATGGTGTAGAAGTGCAGCGCCGGTGCGCCGCCGCTGCGCAATTGCTCGCACAGGCGCGTAATCACGTCCAGCCCAAAGGCGCGGATTGATGCCGTGTCGTCACCAAACGCTTGCAGCCGCAGGCGCAGCCAGCGCGGAATCTCCGCACCGCAGGCATCCGAAAAACGCATCAGCTGCGTCGAACCCAAAATCGGCATGATGCCCGGCACGATGGGCACCTCCAGCCCCAAACGCTGCACGTCATCGACAAAGCGAAAGTAAGCGTCGGCATTGAAAAAATACTGCGTAATCGCTGAGTTGGCACCAGCGCGCACTTTGGTGGCAAAGGCCTGCAAATCGGCGTCGGGCGACTTGGCTTGCGGGTGAATTTCGGGGTAAGCCGCCACTTCGATGTGGAAGTGGTCGCCGGTTTCTTCGCGGATGAAGGCCACCAAGTCGCTGGCATATTGAAACTCGCCGCCGATGCCGTAGCCGCTGGGCAGGTCGCCGCGCAGCGCCACCAAGCGCTTGACGCCGATGACTTGCAGCTGCGCCAGCTCGTTGCGCACCGAAGCGCGCGTGGCACCGATGCACGAAAAGTGCGCGGCGGCGTTTTGTCCCTCGGCCAAAATCTCGCCGACCATGGAAAACGTGCCCTCTTGCGTCGAGCCGCCCGCGCCGTAAGTCACCGAGCAAAACTGCGGTTTCAGCGCATACAGCTGCTGGCGCACAGTGCGCTGCTTGACCGCGCCTTCAGGCGTTTTGGTCGGGAAAAATTCGATGCTGATCGGGCACGGCCCACCCGTACTGGCTACTGTGCTCATGCACTCCTCCTCGCAAAAACAAAAAATTCACGGTTGCCGTCGCCGCCGTCGATGGCGCTGTCGAGCCACGCCAGCACTTCGAGGCCTTGCTCGGCGCAGCAGTCACGGATGCGCTTTTCAACCACCGCATACAGCGCCGTATCGCGCACGATGCCGCCTTTGCCCACTTGGCCCGGTTGCAGCTCAAACTGCGGCTTGACCAGCATCAAGAGCCGCCCTTGGGGTGCCAAGAGCGGCACCAGCGCGGGCAGCACCAGCGTCAGCGAGATAAACGACACATCGCCCACCACCACGTCAAACAGCGGCGTGGTGTCCACATCGGCAAACTCGGCGCGGCGGCGGCGCTCCACCGGCAGCGTGCCGTTGGCGCGGGCTTTGGCTTTGGCGGCGCGCTCGAGTCGAAAGCGCTCGATGTCTTTGTCTTTGGCATCGTCGCTGTCGTCGTATTCGTCATCGATCAGGCCACCGTTGCGCATCCAGCTGTAGGGCGCTTCGGGCTGGGTCTCGTTGTCTTCTTCTTCCTCGATGATTTCGGACAGCGCCAGCTCGCACTCTTGCTGCAAAGCGCCCGCCGCCATCGCGCGGGCGTTCAGTCCTTCAACACAAATGACGCGCGGGTCGCTGCGCAGGCGCTCGTGCAACTGGCCGCTGCCGACATCGACGCCAATGACTTGCGCTGCGCCGTGTTGCAGCAGGCAGTCGGTAAAACCGCCAGTGCTTTGACCCACGTCTAAGCAGCGCAGGCCGCTGACGTTCAGCGCTGCTGCCGCCAGTGCGCCTTCGAGCTTTAAGCCGCCGCGCGACAGGTATTTGGCCTCAGCGCTGTCGAGCAAGCGCACCTCGGCAATCTCGGGAATTGCGTCGCCGTTTTTAACGACTTTGTGCCACGGCGCACTGGGCGACAGGCGCCACTCGACCCCGGCGGCAATCAGCCGCTGCGCCTGCGAGCGCGTGGCCGCATGGCCAAAATCCACCAGAAAAATGTCGGCGCGCATAGCTCATTTCTTCGTCCAAAGACGATTTTGATAGGAAAATAACAGTCAAATTGGGCTCTAGCCCTTTAAATACGTGCGCTAGTAGCTATTAATTTAATAGCTACTAGCGACTTGGTATCACCCCAGTGGGTGATTAATAGCGGTAGGTTTCAGCCTTGTACGGGCCGTTTTTGCTGACGCCGATGTAGGCCGCTTGCGCGTCGGTCAGCTCGGTCAGCATCGCGCCGACTTTTTGCAGGTGCAGGCGCGCCACTTTTTCGTCCAGCGACTTGGGCAGCACGTAAACCTTGCCCACTTGGTAGGCATCAGGCTTGGTGAACAGCTCAATTTGCGCAATGGTTTGGTTGGCAAACGAGGCGCTCATCACAAAGCTCGGGTGGCCGGTGCCGCAGCCCAAGTTCACCAAACGGCCCTTGGCCAGCAAGATGATTTTTTTGCCGTCGGGGAAGGTGATGTGGTCCACCTGCGGCTTGATCTCTTCCCACTGGTATTTTTCAATCGAGGCGACGTCGATTTCGTTGTCAAAGTGGCCGATGTTGCAAACGATGGCTTGGTCTTTCATCGCCGCCATCGTGTCGTGCGTGATGACGTCTTTGTTGCCGGTGGTGGTGACGAAGATGTCGGCCTTGTCGGCGGCGTATTCCATCGTCACCACACGGTAGCCTTCCATCGCCGCTTGCAGGGCGTTGATCGGGTCGATTTCGGTCACCCACACTTGCGCGCTCAATGCGCGCAGGGCTTGTGCCGAGCCTTTGCCGACGTCACCGTAACCTGCGACCACGGCGACTTTGCCGGCAATCATCACGTCGGTGGCGCGCTTGATGCCGTCCACCAGCGACTCGCGGCAGCCGTACAGGTTGTCAAACTTGCTCTTGGTCACCGAGTCATTGACGTTGATGGCGCGAAACAGCAGCGTGCCTTTGGCCGCCATCTCGTTCAGGCGCAGCACGCCGGTGGTGGTTTCTTCGGTCACGCCGATGATTTCGGCTGACTTGCGCGTGTACCAAGTCGCGTCCACGGCCAGCTTGGCGCGGATGGCGGCAAACAAAATGGTTTCTTCTTCGCTGGTGGGTTTGTCCAGCACCGACAGGTCTTTTTCGGCTTTTTGACCGAGGTGCATCAGCATGGTGGCATCGCCGCCGTCGTCCAAAATCATGTTCGGGCCTTCGCCGGGCGTGCCGGCAGCGCCAAACTCAAAAATGCGGTGCGTGTAATCCCAGTAGTCGGCCAGCGACTCGCCCTTGATGGCGAACACCGGCGTGCCATTGGCGGCAATCGCGGCGGCGGCGTGGTCTTGGGTTGAAAAAATGTTGCACGAAGCCCAGCGCACTTGCGCGCCCAGCGCTTCGAGCGTCTCAATCAGCACGGCGGTTTGGATCGTCATGTGTAGCGAGCCGGTGATGCGTGCGCCTTTCAAGGGCTGTGCAGCCGCGAATTCTTGGCGAATGGCGATCAGACCGGGCATTTCGGTCTCGGCAATGCGGATTTCTTTGCGGCCCCAATCGGCCAAGGCGAGGTCGGTGATGGCGCAGTCGGTGGCAGGGATGGAAGGATTCAGGCGTGCGTTCATGGTTACTCCAAATAAATTCAGAAAAACCACTTGCCGGGCGGGAGAAAAAAGCGCTCACCACACGAAAAGTGGATGAGCGTCGTTGCGATATAGCGTTCCGAGCCTCACGTCCCGCTGTGTGGGGGACGCTGCAACGCTCCTCGGAAAGCGCGGATTATACGGAGGCTGGCGGCACAGGCTGGCCGTGACGAGCAGGCGTAGCGCTCAGGGCGGTCAACAACACCACGCACAAACAGGCACAGCGACACCACTTGTCGGGTTGCTCGGGTAGGCTTGTGTTTCAAATTGAAATCTAAGGAAAGCCTATGACCACCGCATTGCTCCCCGGCACACCCGAAAACCAGCCCACCGCCCAACCCGTGGCCGCCTTGCTGGCCGAGATGGTGCTGCAATACGCCCAGCGCGACGCCAGCCAAGCCTTAAACGACTGGCTGGCCGACGCCTTGGTGCAGCGCACCGGCGCCACGCCCGAGGCTGCACGCGCTACCGCCCACAGCATCACCAGCTACCTGCAAGACAGCCACACCCTGCGCGCCGACCTGCGCGCCCATGTGGACAAGGGCAAATCGCGCAGCAGCTGGATTGCCAGCCAGATCGAACGCATTGCCAGCGACCACCAAGCCAGCCCCGCCGATGTGGCCGCCCTGAGCGAACTGCTTTCGGGCCAAACCAGCGCCGAGGGCGCCACTGCCGCGCCGCGCGACTGGAGCGACATCAGCCGCATTGCCTTTGCCAAAGATCTGGAGCAACAGCAACTGCTGCACGCCGCAGGTGCGGTGCTGGAAGACGGCGCGCGCCAGTGGGCCGACAGCGCAGTCGATGTCTGGCTGAAAGAGCAACCCCACAGCGCCGCACTGGCGCAAAAGCTGCTGCGCGGTGAACTGGATGTGAACAGCGCCACCGGCCTGCAAGCCACGCTGGCCATTGCCACCGACATTGCCACCCGCCAAGGCCTGCTGGGTGGCGACCTGCGCCAGGCCCAAGAGCGCGGCGAGCTGATTCCCGAATGGTTTGCCCAGAACACCTTTATTGGCACCGAAAACGCCCGCACCCTGTACGCCGTGGGCACCGGCCAGCTGGACGCCAGCGAGGCCATAGCCCGCATGGCCGAAACCGCCACCGCCTCTCTGGTCAGCACCACGCGCGTGGTGTGCCGAAAAATCGGCGGCGAAATGGGCCACAAGCTGGGCATGGCCTTGGGCGCCAAGATTCCGTTTCTGGCGCCGTTTGCCGCGCCGCTGGGGCGCAAGGTGGGCGAGTTTCTGGGCGATACCGTGGGCCGAATCGCAGGCAGCGCCGCAGGTAAAGTGATTCACCAAGGCGTGGAGCTGGTCAAGTCTGGGGCGCGGGCGGTGGTGTCGGCGGCCAAGAGTGTGGCGCAAGGTATTGGTAACGCCGCCAGGTCGGTTGCATCTTTTTTCGGATTTTGATTTGCAAAGGAATCCAGCATGGCCATCAAGATCATCAAATTCGATTTACCCATCAACGGCACCAAAGTCACCACGCTGGAAGCGCTGCGCGACAACCTGACGGATGAAATCGTTCCACTGGCCCGCTCGGGACAACTGGAGCGCTGGTTCAAATCGCGGCAAATGCAGGAGCAGGCCCAGGCCGTGGCGGTTGCCCTTTCAAAGCACGCCGAAGACAAAGCGCTGTTTTTGGCGCTGTGCGCAGTGCTGGAAGTTGAAGTGCATCCCGACGATACCAGCGCGATTTTTGATGCGCCACCCGAGGCGGGGCAGCCTGTCAAAGGCGGAAAATATTTTGAGTTGTATGAAGAACTCAAAAAGTCCTATGAAGCGATGCAAGAAAATTCGAAAAGCATCTGGGAATCAAAAATAACAGAATTAAAAATACCAAGTTCTATCGGTAGTTCGGGACATATTGAAAAATGGGCAGTACGCACAGGAGCCCTTGTAAGTGCAGGTCAAACGCTTGCAACAGTAGAGACCAATAAAGGAAGATTTGATATAAGCACAACATTCAGCGGAATTGTTGTTGAAAAATTACTCAACAACAAAAGCCAAATTACCAAAAATCAACTCATTGCAATTATTTACTCTTTAGATAATCAAAATTAACAAAATGGCCATCAAAATTATCAAATTCGATCTACCCATCAACGACACCAAAGCCACCACACTGGAAGCGCTGCGTGAAAATCTGACGGACGAAATCGTCAAGCTGGCGCGCTCGGGGCAACTGGAGCGCTGGTTCAAATCACGGCAATTGCAGGAGCAAGCCCAGGCTGTGGCCAATACCGTTTTCCAGCACACCGAAGATAAAGCGCTGTTTTTAGCGCTGTGCGCGGTGTTGGAAGTGGAAGTACATCCTGATGACGTCAACGCCATTTTTGATGCGCCACCGGAAGCTGGGCACTACGTGAAAAATATTAATTATTTTCGTCTTTACAAAGAAATTAAGGCGAACTACGAAGCGCTTGAAAAATCTATAGAGAGAGAAAAAGAAGAAAAAACAAAGGCTGAAGAAAAAATAAAATCATCTGCAGATCTTAATACCAACCCCAATTTCAGATTTTTAGCATGGCAATGAATCAATCAAACAATTGGGGGAAATGATCAAATTAATATAATCAACCGAACGATCGCAAAAATAAACTAAATATAAATATATATTTAATAAAATGACACTCAAAGACATCCTTCGGGCTCACGTATTATCGCATTACCCCATTCTGCACATCATTACCCACGACGATGCCGAGGTGGACACCCTGATTGCCCAGATTGAGCCCGAGCGCAAAATCATGGAATGGAATATGGCGCGCGGCTTGGTGCGGTTTGACAACAAGCAGCCGCTGATAGCGTGGTGTGATTTGGCGGGTGCGCTGGATAACCTGCTCGACCAAGAGCTGACCCAGCATTTCATCGTTATCCGCGATGCCCATATGGGCCTGCGCGATCAACCGCTGGCCGTGGCGCGGCTCAAAGCGCTGACCACCAAAATCCTGGAATCGACGGAGATGGAAGTCACCATTATTTTGGTGTCTTCTGAAAAATGCGTGCCGCGCGAGTTGGAAAAATTCATCACGCTGTTTGAAGTACCGCTGCCCGATGAAACCGCCATCCGCGCCATCATTACCGAATATGCCGATGCCTACGGCGTGACCGTGGATGAATATGGGCTGAAAAAACTGTGCCTGGCTTTTCAGGGCTTGAGCCGTTACGAAATTGGCCAGTTGATTAACCGGGGTTTTCAACAAGACGGCATGATTGGCACCAAAGATATTGACTTGGTGCAAACCGAAAAATCCCAAATCATCCAGAAAAGCGGCCTACTGGAAATGGTCAAGCTGCGCGAAAAAATGGAAGACATTGGCGGCCTGGAAAAGCTCAAACCCTGGCTGGTGCAAAAGTCCCGGATTTTTGCCGATTGGCCTGCGGCGCGGGATTTTGGCGTCGAATCGCCCAAGGGTTTGATGATTGTCGGCATGCCCGGCTGCGGCAAATCGCTCACCGCCAAAGCCACGGCCAGCCTTTTTGGTTTGCCGTTGCTGAAAATGGACATGGGCTCGCTGATGGGCAAATATGTGGGCGAGAGCGAAGGCAATATGCGCCGCGCCATTGCCGTGGCCGAAGCCGTCAGCCCCTGCGTGTTGTGGGTGGACGAGGTGGAAAAAGCCTTTTCCGGCATTGGCAGCGGCGGTGCAGGCTCGGAAGTCGCCACGCGCTTGTTTGGCTATTTTTTGACCTGGATGCAAGAAAAAACCGCCCAAGTTTTTGTGGTGGCCACAGCCAACGATATTTCAGCCCTGCCGCCCGAATTGCTGCGCAAAGGCCGGTTTGATGAAATTTTTTATGTCGATTTTCCGAATGAAGAAGAGCGCAACGCCATCTTCAAAGTCCACTTGGAAAAGCGCAGCAAAATGAACGACCAGATTGACCTGAAAAAACTGGCAAAAGCGACTGACAAATATTCAGGCGCCGATATTGAATCCATTGTCAAGGAAGGCATTGAGCAATCATTTCTCGACGGCCGTGTCGAACTGGATACCCAACGACTGAGCAAAGTGATTGAAGCCACCCATCCTTTGGGCATGGTGATGAAGGACAAGGTCAAACAATACAAAGACCGCTTTGCTGAAATGAAAATCAAATCTGCCTCGTGACTTTTATGCGGGATGGTTGGGCGCAAATACCCAACCCGTCAGGCACTTCCACCGGCATTGCAACGAAAAATATGCATCAAATTGGCATCTAGCCCTTATGCAGCAAGCGCTAGCAGCTATTAAATAAGTAGCAAAAAATGCTGAAGGCTCTCTGTACCGCCAGCCCTCGACCGGTAAAATCCGCGCTTTACACCGCTTGCACGCCGCGCCCTGCGCTGGTCTGCACAGCCCCTCCCGCCGGTTGCGCACCGGCCCACTTTCTGGAATTCCCCCTGTGTCCTACGCCCTTGAGACTCGGCGCCGCCGCACCTTTGCCATCATTTCCCACCCCGACGCTGGCAAGACCACGTTGACCGAAAAGCTGCTGCTGTTCTCGGGTGCCATCCAAATCGCCGGTGCCGTCAAAGGCCGCAAGGCCAGCCGCCACGCCACCTCCGACTGGATGGAGATTGAAAAGCAGCGCGGCATTTCGGTGGCGTCGAGCGTGATGCAGATGCTGTACCGCGACCACGTCATCAACCTGCTCGACACGCCCGGCCACAAAGACTTCTCGGAAGACACCTACCGCGTGCTGACCGCCGTCGATTCGGCGCTGATGGTGATTGACGCGGCCAACGGTGTCGAGACGCAAACCCGCCGCCTAATTGAAGTTTGCCGCCAGCGCGACACGCCCATCATCACTTTCGTCAACAAAATGGACCGCGAAGTGCGCGACCCGCTGGACATCTTGGACGAAGTCGAGCGCGAGCTGGGTATGCCCTGCTGCCCGGTGACGTGGCCGGTCGGCCAAGGCAAAAGCTTTGGCGGCATCATCAATCTGCGCACCCAAACCATGACGGTGTTCACCCCCGGCAGCGACCGAGGCCCGAAAGACTTTGAAGTGGTGCCGCTGGCCGAAGCCGATCGGCTGCGCAAGCGCTTTGGCCGCTCGTTTGACGAAGCGCTGGAGAGCATGGAACTGGCCGTTGGTGCATCGGCTGCGTGGAATCACGACGACTTCTTGGCGGGCAAATTGACACCGGTGTTTTTTGGCTCCGGCGTGAACAACTTCGGTGTGATGGAGGTGCTGGACGCGGTGGTCGATATGTCGCCGCCGCCCGGCGCGCGCGTGGCGTTTGCCGAAGTCAACCGCCAGCGCGAGGAGCGCACCATCCAGCCCGAAGACAGCGGCTTTGCTGGCGTAGTGTTCAAGGTGCAGGCCAACATGGACAGCAACCACCGCGACCGCATCGCCTTTGTGCGCGTGGCCTCGGGCAAATACACGCCCGGCATGAAGATGAAAGTGCAGCGCACCGGCAAAGAACTGCGCCCCACCAGCGTCGTCACCTTCATGAGCCAGCGCCGCGAGGCGGTGGAAGAGGCCTATGCCGGCGACATCATCGGTTTCACCACCCACGGCGGTGTGCAGCTGGGCGACTCGATTACCGATGGGCCTAGCCTGCAATTCACCGGCCTGCCGTTCTTTGCGCCCGAAATGTTCATGACCGTGGTGCTGCGCAACCCGCTGCGCACCAAGCAGCTGCAACAAGGCCTGATGCAGCTGGGCGAAGAAGGTGCGATCCAAGTCTTCAAGCCCGACGCTGGCGGCAACATGCTGCTGGGTGCCATCGGCCAGCTGCAGTTTGAAGTGGTGCAGCACCGCCTGAAAACCGAATACGACTGCGAAATCCGCCTAGAGGGCTGCCAATACACCGGCGCCCGCTGGATTACGGCTGACAGCCCCGCTGACCTGCGCGCTTTCGTCGATGCCTACCCGCTGCGCTTGGCGCACGACGCGGCGGACACGTTGGCGTATTTGTGTACCTCGCCGTATGACGTGCGGCTGGCGCAGGAGCGCTTTCCGAAGATCCACTTCCATCCGCTGCGCGAGCACGCGGGGTTGGCGCTGCAAGCGGCTGGGTGAGCGCTTTTTAGTGTTTTGGAGGGGCTTTTTGCTACACTTTGCCCCCATGTTTATTCACCGCGTGTTCACCCATTCCATCAGAGGTCGCAGCGACCGGGGGGCTTGGCTTTGGCGTAAGCCAGCCTAACTTCGCCCCTGATGGCGCGCTGCCTGCCACACTTCCCCATTCCCCTTCGCTTTGCAGCGCGCACCCGTGGCTCTACGCCGAGCCAACCGAATGAACCTGCCGCGCCCGCTGCGCGGCCCGAGCTGGGAGCCTCCCCCGTGATCACTGAACTTGAATTCAAAAGCCTCGCCCGCGAGGGCTACAACCGCATTCCGCTGATGGCGGAAGCCTTTGCAGATTTAGAGACCCCGCTGTCGCTGTACCTGAAACTGGCGCACGCGCAGAACGATGGCAAATACAGCTTTTTGCTCGAATCCGTCGTCGGCGGCGAGCGCTTTGGCCGCTACAGCTTTATCGGTCTGCCCGCGCGCACGCTGCTGCGCTCGCGCGGTTTTGGCGCTGCGGCCATTACCGAAGTGGTGACTGACGGCCAAGTGGTCGAAAGCGCTGCGGGCAATCCGCTGGACTTTGTCGCTGACTACCAAAAGCGCTTCAAAGTGGCGCTGCGCCCTGGCCTGCCGCGCTTTTGCGGCGGATTGGCGGGCTACTTTGGCTACGACGCGGTGCGCCATATCGAGAAAAAGTTAGTGCATTCCTGTCCGCCCGATTCTCTGGACATGCCCGACATCTTGCTGCTGCAGTGCGAAGAGCTGGCGGTCATCGACAACCTGTCGGGCAAGCTCTACCTCATCGTTTATGCCGACCCAGCGCGTCCCGAGGCCTATAGCAACGCCAAAAAGCGCCTGCGCGAATTGCGCGAGCAGCTCAAATACTCGGTCAGCGCGCCCCAAGTGCAGGCGACGCAAAGCTACCCAGCGCAGCGCGACTTTGCCAAGGCGGACTACATCGCCGCCGTGGAGCAGGCCAAAGAGCTGATTGCCGGCGGCGACTTCATGCAGGTGCAAATCGGCCAGCGCATCCACAAGCGCTACACCGAATCGCCCCTGTCGCTGTACCGGGCGCTGCGCTCGCTCAATCCCAGCCCGTATATGTATTACTACCACTTTGGCGACAGCTGCGTGGTCGGTGCCAGCCCCGAGATTTTGGTGCGCCAAGAAAGCACGCCCGAAGGGCAAAAAGTCACCATCCGCCCGCTGGCCGGCACGCGCCCGCGCGGCGCCACGCCCGAGCTGGACAAAGCCGCCGAAGCCGAGCTGATCGCCGACCCGAAAGAGCGCGCCGAGCACGTCATGCTGATTGACCTAGCGCGCAACGACATTGGCCGCATCGCCAAAATTGGCAGCGTCAAAGTGACCGAAGCCTTTTGCGTCGAGCGCTACAGCCACGTGATGCACATCGTCAGCAACGTCGAGGGGCTGCTCTTGGACGGCATGAGCAGCATGGACGTGCTCAAAGCCACCTTCCCTGCCGGCACGCTGACCGGCGCGCCCAAAGTCCACGCTATGGAAATCATCGACCAGCTCGAACCCACCAAACGCGGCCTGTACGGCGGCGCAGTCGGCTATTTGAGTTACGCCGGTGACATGGACTTGGCGATTGCGATTCGCACCGGCATCGTCAAAGACGGCCAGTTGTATGTGCAAGCGGCTGCGGGCGTGGTCGCCGACTCTGTCCCCGAGCTGGAATGGAGAGAAACCGAACACAAAGCCCGCGCCCTGCTGCGCGCCGCTGAACTCGTAGAAGAAGGACTGGAATGATGGCAACGACGACCCGCGCAATTGACAACGTGCAGCACTGCACCACGATGGAAGACGTGCGCCGCCACATTGACGCGCTCGACGACGTGCTGGCGCCGCTGCTGGTGCAGCGCGGCGGCTACATGACCCAAGCCGCCCGCATCAAGCACAGCGACACCCAAGTGCGCGACGAAGAACGCATTGAAGCCATCGTCGCCCGCGTGCGGGCGCGCACCGAGATCGAAGGCGGCTCGCCCGAAGTGCTGGAAGCCATCTACCGCAGCATGATGGAGGCCTATATCGCCTATGAACACCGCGAGTTCGCGCGCCTGCGCGGGCTGCCTACCCCGCCGGAGTCCGTGTCATGAAACTGTTGATGATCGACAACTACGACAGCTTTACCTACAACATCGTCCAGTACTTTGGCGAGTTGGGCGCAGAAGTTACCGTGGCGCGCAACGATGAAATTACTGTGGCTGAAATTGATGCGCTGCTGCAAGCCGGCCAGCTCGATCGCTTGGTCATCTCGCCCGGCCCGTGCTCGCCGGCGCAGGCCGGTATCTCGGTGGCGGCGATTCAGCACTTTGCTGGCAAGCTGCCGATTTTGGGCGTGTGCCTTGGCCACCAAGCCATTGGCGCGGCGTTTGGCGGCACCATCATCCGCGCGCAGCAGCTGATGCACGGCAAAACCAGCACCATCACCACCACGCAGCAAGGCGTGTTTGCGGGTTTGCCAGCGCAGTTCACGGTCAACCGCTACCACTCGCTGGCGATTGAGCGCAGCAGCTGCCCCGAAGTGCTGGAAGTCACCGCGTGGACAGACGACGGCGAAATCATGGGCGTGCGCCACAAAACGCTGGCGATTGAGGGTGTGCAGTTCCATCCCGAAAGCATCCTCACCGAGCATGGCCATGCCATGCTGCGCAACTTTTTGGCGCAGGGTGCGGCCTAATAGCGTTGAGAGGGCAGCCAATCACCACATGGGGCCAGTTTGCGGCACCAATTTATGGTGTTTTTGGCCTCTAGCCCAATAAACACGGGCGCTAGCAGCTATTAATTTTGACGTGCTGCGTTCGTATGCCATCGACGTTTCATTTTTGAAAGTGACCTCACCATGAGCACCCCGAACGCCATCGACCCCGCTAACGTCCTGAGCGCCGAAGAACTCGCGCCGCTGATGGAGCGCAAGCGCCAAGTGCAGGCCGAGTTGGCGGCCAACCGGCACGCCAGCCAAATCCAGAGCCAAGGCGGCTGCGGCGGTGGCGGCAGTTGCAGCAGCACCAGCAGCGCGTCGTCCTCGGCAGACCAGCCCAACGTGGTGAAGGCGGTGCTGATTGCCGTCGGCATCTTGGGCGTGGCTGCTTTGGCGTGGTGGGGCGTGACCGGCTAATCCACCGCTATCGCAGCCGTCGCCCCAACAAGCCAGCGCTTGTCGGCAGCGGCTTTTGACATCCTTTCTTCAGCTTCAACCATGCCCATCACCCCGCAAGAAGCGCTGCAGCGCACCGTCGAACACCGCGAAATTTTCCATGACGAAATGCTGCATTTGATGCGCCTCATCATGCAAGGCGAGCTGTCCCCCGTGATGACGGCGGCCATCATCACCGGCCTGCGCGTCAAGAAAGAAACCATTGGCGAGATCACCGCCGCCGCCCAAGTGATGCGCGAGTTTTCGACCAAAGTGCAGGTGCAAAGCCAAGACCGCGCGCATTTGGTCGATATCGTCGGCACCGGCGGCGACGGTGCCAACACCTTCAACATCTCCACCTGCGCCATGTTTGTGGCGGCGGCGGCGGGCGCTAAAACCGCCAAGCACGGCGGGCGCAGCGTGTCGAGCAAGTCCGGCAGCGCCGATGTGATGGAGGCGCTGGGCATCCACATCAACCTGACGCCCGCCGCCATTGCGCAGTGCATTGCCGAGGTCGGCATTGGCTTTATGTTCGCGCCCAACCACCACCCGGCGATGAAAAACGTCGCCCCGGTGCGCAAAGAACTCGGCGTGCGCACGCTGTTCAACATCCTCGGGCCTCTCACAAACCCTGCCGGCGCGCCCAACATTTTGATGGGTGTGTTCCACCCCGATTTGGTCGGCATCCAAGTGCGCGCCTTGCAGCGCTTGGGTGCTGAACACGCGCTGGTGGTCTATGGCCGCGACGGCATGGACGAAATCAGTCTGGGCGCGGCCACGCTGGTCGGCGAGCTGAAAAACGGCCAAGTCACCGAATACGAAATTCACCCCGAAGACTTTGGCTTAAGCATGGCCAGCAACCGCGCCTTCAAGGTCGAAACCCCCGAAGCATCGCGCGACCTGCTGTTGGCGGTGTTGGACGGCGCGGCGGGCCCGGCCAGCGACATCGTCGCCCTGAACGCTGGCGCAGCGCTGTACGCCGCGGGCGTGGCCAGCTCGATGGCCGACGGGCTGGAGCGCGCGCGTGGCGTGCTGGCCTCGGGCGCAGCGCGTGCCAAGCTCGACCAACTGGTCGCGCGCAGCCAAGCGCTGGCGCAAACCGTCTAAAAAACCATCGGTAGATACCAAAAATGAACGACATCCTGAAACAAATCGTCGCCGTCAAGCACGACGAAGTCGCTGCCGCGCAACAGCGCCTGTCCTTTGCCACCATGCGCGCCGACGCTGAAAGCCGCGTGCTGACGCGCGATTTTGTCGGTGCTCTGCGCGCCAAAATCGCCCGCCAACAAGCGGCGGTGATTGCCGAAATCAAAAAAGCCAGCCCCAGCAAAGGCATCATCCGCGCCAACTTTGAGCCAGCCGACATTGCGCAAAGCTACGCCGACGGTGACGGCCAAACCAGCGCCGCTTGCCTGTCGGTGCTGACGGACAAGCAATTCTTTCAAGGCAGCGTCGATTATTTGAAGCAAGCGCGCGCCAGCTGCCAACTGCCGGTGCTGCGCAAAGACTTCATGGTCGATGCCTACCAAATCTACGAATCGCGCGCGATGGGTGCCGATGCCGTGCTGCTGATTGCCGCTTGCTTGGACGATGCGCAGATGCGCGACTTTGAAGCCATCGCCCGCGATTTGGACATGGCGGTGCTGGTCGAAGTCCACGACGCCGCCGAATTGGAGCGCGCTTTGAAGCTCAAAACCGAGCTGGTCGGCATCAACAACCGCAATTTGCGCAGCTTTGAAGTCAGCCTGCAAACCACGCTCGACCTGATGAAAAACGTGCCGCAAGAGCGTTTGTTGATCACCGAATCGGGCATTCTGGCACCGGCGGACGTGCAGCAAATGCGCGCAGCCGGTGTCCATGCCTTCTTGGTCGGCGAAGCGTTTATGCGCGCCGATGACCCCGGTTTGGCGCTGGCGCAGTTGTTTGGTTGAGAGCGAGCGTTGACGGATAGGCACGCTGCCACGCACAATGTTGTTGAAACTTTCAACAATTCAAGGAGTTGCCATGTCCACCGTCAATTTCAGCGTGCCCGAGGATGTCAAAGCGGCCTTCAACGCCACGTTTGAGGGGCAAAACAAAAGCGCCGTCATCGCCGATTTGATGCGCGAAGCGGTGCAGCGCGCCCAAGCACGCCAGCAACACGTCGGCGCGATTGATCGCATTTTGGCGCGGCGCGCCCATGCACCCAGCATCACCGAGGAGCAGTTTCGGGCGGCGCGTGAAGAAGGCCGCCCGTGATTTGCGTGGTTGATGCCAGCGTCGCTATTAAATGGTTTGCGCACGGCGATTGGGCCACCCGCGAAGACCACATCGAGGCCGCAGAAAACCTGCTGCTGGCTTGTCGCAGCGGAGCCGTGGACTTCTACCAGCCGCCGCATTTTTTGGCCGAAGTGGCGGCAGTTTTGGCGCGCATCACGCCCCAAACCGCCACGCAATGCGCCCAAGATATCGCCGCCATGAGCATCACTTGGGCCGCGCCCACCGTGGCCTACCACCGTGCCATTGCACTGGCCACCCAGCTCAACCACCACCTGTTTGACACCCTGTACCACGCGCTGGCGCTGGAGACTGCTGGCGCTGTCTTCGTCACCGCTGACCGGCGCTACTTTGACAAAGCCCAGCACCTGGGTCAGATGCTCTGGCTGCCTGACTTTGTGGTGGGCTGATGCAAGCACTGTCTAAAATAATAGCTACTAGCGCCCGTATTTAAAGGGCTAGAGGCCAATTTGACTACCAATGACCTGTTTGGTGCTGACAGCAGCGCCCCCACCCAACTGCGCAGCGCTGACCCGCGTGATTGGCCGGTCGCGCCGGGGTGGCAGCCGCTGGTGAACAGTTTTTTTGCCAGCGCCGCCGGCCAGCAGCTGCTGGCGTTTTTGCAAGCGCGCTTGGAGGCCGGCGCGGTGATTTTTCCGCCGCAGCCACTGCGCGCGCTGGAGCTGACGCCGCCCGAGTCCGTGCGCGTCGTCATCCTTGGCCAAGACCCCTACCACGGGCGCGGCCAAGGCGAAGGGCTGGCGTTTTCGGTCGCGCCGGGCGTGCGCCTGCCGCCGTCGCTGCGCAATATCTTCAAAGAAATTCAGCGTGATCTGGGCATCGCGCCGCCGCCCATGCCGCAGCCCGGCGGCAGTTTGGTGGCGTGGGCGCAGCAAGGCGTGCTGCTGCTCAACGCCTGCCTCACCGTCGAAGAAGCCCAGCCCGCCAGCCACGCCCGCCAAGGCTGGGAGCTGCTGACCGACGCCGTTTTGCGCCACATCGCACAGGGCGCGCAGCCGGTGGTGTTCATGCTGTGGGGCGCGCACGCGCAGGCCAAGCGGGCGTTGATTGCGGCGGACCGGGGGCATTTAGTGCTGTGCGCCAATCACCCGTCGCCGCTGTCGGCGCTGCGTGCGCCGGTGCCGTTTATCGGCTGTGGGCACTTTGGTCAGGCACAGCGGTTTTTGTCGGAATGGTCAGACTCCCCAGCACCTTGGGCTTGAAATTGCTCTTAAATTAATAGCTGCTAGCGCCCGTATTTAAAGGGCTAGAGGCCAATTTGGCTTAAAAAACTACGCCGTTGTCTCATCGCGCCCGGCATCGTCCAGATGCTGCGTGTCGGCCCAGCCCACCAGCGTCAGGCCGCCCGGTGTCCACAGCAGGCGGTTGATGGCGGTGTTGGTCAGCTGCCAAGTGCGCGGCGCTTGCAGCGCTTGGCCGGTGGCCAAGCGGTACAGCACATCGAGCACGCCGCCGTGCGCCACCATCACCACCAAACCACCCGCGTGCTGCGCCGCCAAGCGCTGGACGGTGGCGTTGATGCGCTCGCTCAACACGGTGAGCGACTCGCCGCCTTCGGGCGCAAAGTGTGGGTCGCGTTTGCGCCAGCGCCGCGCCACCTCGGGCTGCTCGGCTTCGACTTCGGTAAACGTGCGCCCTTCCAGCGTGCCAAAGCTGCGCTCGCGCAAGTCGCGCTCAGGTATCAACGGCGCGCCGGTGCTGTCGGCCACGGCCTGCGCGGTGGCGATGGCGCGCTGCAAATCGCTGCTGTAAATGGCGGTGACCGGCTCCTGCGCCAGCGCCCGTCCCAGTTGGCGCGCTTGCCAGTGGCCGGTGTCGTTGAGCGGAATGTCCAAATGGCCTTGGATGCGCGTATCGACGTTCCAAGCAGTTTCGCCGTGGCGGATGGCAATGATGCGGGTGGCTTGCATGGCGGTCAGAGCGCTAATCCAATGGGGATGCTGCGCGCTTGGGTCAGCAGTGCAGAAAACTCTTCGGTATCAAAGGCTTTATCGCCGTTCTCGTCGGCCACACCGGTGGCGCGCGCATTTTTGAAGTCGTACAGCGCGCCATCGAGCAAATGGCTGGGCACGACGTTTTGCAGCGCGTTGGCCATGTTTTCGATGCGTCCCGGAAAGCGCTTTTCCCAGTCGCGCAGCATCTCGCCGATTTGCTTGCGCTGCAGGTTCTCTTGGCTGCCGCACAGGTTGCACGGAATGATGGGAAAGTTGCGGTGCTGCGCCCAGCGCACCACGTCTTTTTCGGCGACAAAGGCCAGCGGACGAATCACCACGTGTTTGCCATCGTCGCTGACCAATTTGGGCGGCATGGATTTGAGCTTGCCGCCAAAAAACATGTTCAGCAGCAGCGTCTGCAAGATGTCATCGCGGTGGTGGCCCAGCGCAATTTTGGTTGCGCCCAGCTCGTCGGCGACGCGGTACAAAATCCCCCGGCGCAGGCGCGAGCACAGGCTGCAGGTGGTCTTGCCCTCGGGGATCAGGCGCTTGACGATGCTGTAGGTGTCCTCGTTCTCGATGTGGAACGGCACGCCGGTGGTTTTCAAATAGTCCGGCAGCACGTGCTCAGGAAAACCCGGCTGCTTTTGGTCGAGGTTCACTGCCACCAAGTCAAAGTGAATCGGCGCACGCGCTTTGAGCTTGAGCAAGATGTCCAGCAGCGTATAGCTGTCCTTGCCGCCCGACATACACACCATGACCTTGTCGCCCTCCTCAATCATGTTGTATTGAACGATGGCTTTGCCGGTTTCGCGGCACAGGCGCTTTTCTAGCTTGTGGGTTTCGCGCTCCACAGTATTTGGATTCACCACTGTCCTGCCTCCATGCGGATAGCGACTTCGCAGTCGTCAAAAATCTCCAGCTTGGCGATTTTTACGCGCACACCGCGCACGCCGGGCAGTTGCATCAGGCGCTGGGCGAGTTTGCCGATCAGGCTTTCCAGCAGGTTGACGTGCTCTGCCGTGCATTCGTCGATGATGATTTGGCGCACTTTGCGGTAGTCCAGCACGTGCTCAATGTCGTCGTCGCGCGGTGCCAAGGGTTGCACACCAAGGCTCAGTTCGGCATCGACTTGGATCGGCTGGGGCGCGCTTTTTTCGTGCGCGAGGATGCCCAGATTCGCGTCAAAGCGCAAACCGGTGAGCGTCAAAATTTGGGTGCCTGCAACGTGGGTCATAAAAATTACATCAAAGAAAAATCGCGCTCAAACTTCATCAGGTGCTGGCCGCCATCGACCAGCAAGGTGGTGCCGGTGATGGAGCGGTTCTCCAGCGCAAAGCGCACCGTGCTGGCCACATCCGCCGCCGTCGATGAGCGCCCCAGTGGACTGAGGCGGTGCAGCTGGGCAAATTTGTCGTCACTCAGCAGGTGGCTGGTCAGCGTCAGGCCGGGTGCCACGCCTACTACTCGCACGCGCGGTGCCAGCGCCAGCGCCAGCATGGTGCCGGCGGCTTCCAGCGCGGCTTTGGAGAGGGTGTAGCTGACAAAGTCGGGGTTTTGGTTCCACAGCTTTTGGTCGAGCAGGTTGACGACTGCGCCTTGCACATCCATCTCGCCGGCGGCGGCACGCTGTTCTATATGCGCGTGCAGCGCCTGCGCCAGCACGATGGGCGCGGCGGTGTTGCTGCGCAGGTGCTTCTCTAGCGCAGCGTAGCTGAAGCTGGCAGCGTCGTCGTGCTCAAACATTGAGGCGCTGTTGACCACCGCGTCCACTCGGCCAAAGTGCGCCACCACGCGCGGCAGCAAGCTGCGCACAGCGGCTTCATCGTCAAAATCAGCATCAAAATGGGCGCTAGCCCTTTGGTGGCGGGCGCAAGCAGCTACGGTTTCAGTAGCGTCTGCTACCGAGCTGCGGTAATGCACGGCGACCTGCCAGCCGCCCGCAGCCAGCGCCAGCGCAATCTCACGCCCCAAGCGCCGGGCGGCGCCGGTGACCAAAACTGTTCGTGCAGGGGATGGGGTGAAAGACATTCGGGGACAATGCGGGCCGTGACAAAACAACCCACAAGTTTAACGACCGCCCTGCACACCCACATCGTGCAGGCCATTCAATCTGCTGGCGGCTGGTTGCCGTTTGACCGCTTTATGGCGCTGGCGCTGTACGCGCCCGGCATGGGCTACTACGCCGGCGAGCTACCCAAGTTTGGCGCTATGCCGCAGTCGGGCAGCGACTTCGTCACCGCGCCAGAGCTGACACCGCTGTTCGGCCAAACGCTGGCGGTGCAGGTGGCAGAAGCTTTAGAGCGCACCGGCACCGACGAAATTTGGGAATTTGGCGCTGGCTCGGGCGCGCTGGCGCTGCAGTTGCTCGATGCGCTGGCTGCAATGGGTACGGCGGTGCGCTGCTACACCATCGTCGATCTGTCCGGCACGCTGCGCGCGCGCCAGCAGCAGCTGCTGTCCCAGTACGAAGGCAAAGTGCGCTGGCTGCACGCTCTGCCCGAGCAAATGGAGGGCGTCATCGTCGGCAACGAAGTGCTGGATGCGATGCCGGTGCAGCTGCTCTCGCGCCACGGCGGCCAGGACGGCGGCGTGTGGCACGAGCGCGGTGTGGCCGTCGATGAGGACGGCGCCTTCATTTGGCAAGACCGCCCAACCACACTGCGCCCGCCGATAGACATCGAAGGCCCGCAGGACTACCTGACCGAAATTCACCCACAGGCCGAAGCCTTCATCCACACGCTGGGCGACCGGCTGGTGCGCGGCGCGGCGTTCTTCCTTGACTACGGTTTTGGCGAAAACGAGTACTACCACCCGCAGCGCCACATGGGCACGGTGATGTGCCACCGCGCACATAAATCTGACGACGACCCGCTGGTCGATGTCGGGCTGAAAGACATCACCGCCCACGTCAACTTCACCGCGATGGCGCTGGCGGCGCAAGACCAGCCGCTGCCGGACGGCCAAGGCTGGAGCGTGCTGGGCTACACCACGCAGGCGCACTTTTTGCTCAACTGTGGCTTGGCCGCCAAGATGGAGCAGCAGCCGCTAGGCCAGCGCGTGCTGGCCGCCAAACTGATCATGGAGCACGAGATGGGCGAGTTCTTCAAAGTGCTGGCGCTGTGCAAAGGCGAGCCGTGGGAGGCCATCGGCTTCTCGCACGGCGACCGCACGCACCGGCTGTAACCGGTAAAACAAACCGTGATCCGTTGGCTGCTCGTTGTCTTTTTGGCGCTGGTGCTGATCAACGGCCTGACGCCGTGGCTGCGCAAATTGGGGCTGGGGCGGCTGCCGGGCGATTTTCACTTTCGCCTGTTTGGCCGCCAGTGGTTTATCCCGCTGGCCAGCACCGTGCTGCTGAGTTTGGTGATCAGCCTGCTGGTGAAGTGGCTGTAGCGGCGGCGACAAGATTTTTTAGGTCAAATCGGCCTCTAGCCCAATAGATACGGGCGCTAGCAGCTATTATTTTTTATAGCCGGCCTTGGCTTTGTAGATGTCACATTGGGGCGGCACTTGCGCACCAGCTTTGCTGAACCCCCTACCATCGCGCCATCTTTGATTGGAGTTTTCAGTATGTGCGGCATCGTTGGGGCAGTTTCATCACGCAATATCGTGCCTGTTTTGGTACAGGGTTTACAGCGCTTGGAGTACCGGGGCTACGACTCCTGCGGCGTGGCCATCCATGCTCTGAGTGGCGATGGCACCCGCCCCAGCGGTTTGCAGCGCGCGCGCAGCACGGCGCGGGTGTCCGAGCTGATGGAGCGCGTGCAAGCCGACCGCATTGAAGGCGGCACCGGCATTGCCCACACCCGCTGGGCGACGCACGGCGCGCCAGTCGAGTGCAACGCGCACCCGCACTTCAGCTACGGCGCAGCCGCCGATGCCGACGCCGATGGCACGGCGGTGGGTCGCGTGGCGCTGGTACACAACGGCATCATCGAAAACTACGAAGCCCTGCGCACCCGTTTGCAGGCGGCGGGCTACGTGTTTGCCAGCCAGACCGACACCGAAATCATTGCCCACTTGGTCGATAGCCTCTACAGCGGCGATTTGTTTAAGGCGGTGCAAGCGGCCGTCGCCCAACTGCACGGCGCGTTTGCGATTGCGGTGATGCACAAAGACGAGCCGCAGCGCGTGGTCGGCGCGCGCGCTGGTTCGCCGCTGATTTTGGGGATTGGGAACCTCGGGCAAGACGGCCAAGGTGCCAGCGAGCACTTTTTGGCCAGCGACGCGATGGCGCTGGCCGGCGTGACCGACCAAATCGTCTATCTGCAAGAGGGCGATTTGGTCGATTTGCAACCGGGGCGCTATGGGATCACCGGCCAAGATGGCCGCCCCTTCAGCACCGAGCAGCGCCCGGTGCGCACCGTGTACGCCCACAGCGGCGCGGCTGAGCTGGGGCCGTACCGCCACTACATGCAAAAAGAAATTTTTGAGCAGCCGCGCGCCATTGCCGACACGCTGGAAGGCGTGCAAGGCATCGTGCCCGAGCTGTTTGGCGACGGCGCTTATCGGGCGTTTCAAGCGATTGACTCGGTGCTGATCTTGGCCTGTGGCACCAGCTACTACAGCGGCTGCGTCGCCAAGTATTGGCTCGAAGGCATCGCACAAATCCCGACGCAAGTCGAGGTCGCCAGCGAATACCGCTACCGCACCAGCGTACCGAATCCGCGCCAGCTCATCGTCACCATCAGCCAGTCGGGCGAGACGGCGGACACCTTGGCCGCGCTGCGCCACGCCCAGCGCTTGGGCCACGCGCACACGCTGACCATCTGCAACGTCGCCACCAGCGCGATGGTGCGCGAATGCTCTCTGGCCTACATCACCCGCGCCGGCATTGAAATTGGCGTGGCCAGCACCAAAGCCTTCACCACGCAGCTGGCGGGTTTGTTTTTGCTGACGCTGGCGCTGGCGCAAAGCAAAGGCCGCTTAACCGAAGCGCAAGAAGCCGCGCACCTGACCGCCATGCGCCACCTGCCGCTGGCGCTGCAAGCGGTGCTGGCGCTGGAGCCGCAAATCATCCAGTGGTCTGAAGACTTTGCCCGCATGGAAAACGCGCTGTTTTTGGGTCGGGGTCTGCACTACCCGGTGGCGCTGGAAGGCGCGCTCAAATTAAAAGAAATCAGCTACATCCACGCCGAGGCCTATCCGGCGGGCGAGCTGAAACACGGCCCGCTGGCGCTGGTGACCAGTGCCATGCCAGTCGTCACCGTGGCACCCAACGACGCGCTGCTGGAAAAGCTCAAAAGCAATATGCAAGAAGTGCGCGCGCGCGGCGGCGTGCTGTATGTGCTGGCCGATGCCGACACCCGCATCGACAGCGAAGACGGCATCCACGTCATCCGTATGCCCGAGCACTACGGCGCGTTAAGCCCGCTGCTGCACGTGGTGCCGCTGCAACTGCTGGCTTACCACACCGCCTTGGCGCGCGGCACCGATGTCGATAAGCCGCGCAACTTGGCCAAGAGCGTGACGGTGGAGTGAGTTATTTAATCAAAAATAATAGCTGCTAGCGCCCGTATCTATTGGGCTAGAGGCTGTTTTGGCATATGGTGCGTAACCAACGTGGGCGCGTGCTTGGTCTATTGACCGCCCCGCGCCGCACTGTGGGCGCGCAGCCACGCGGCAAAGTCGGCCTCGCAGAGGTCGCCAGCAGCCACGGCCAGCATGGTGAGCACGCAAGACGCGTCATCGGCGCACAGCACTTGGCCATTGAGGCGCAAAAACAGCTCTGCCGCCACAAAACCGGTGCGCTTGTTACCGTCGATGAACGGATGGTTGCGCGAAATGCCGTAGCCATACGCCGCCGCCAGCGCCGCCGCGTCGGGCGGCGGCTCGCCATAGGCCTGTAGTTGCAGCGGCTTACCCAGCGCCGAATCGAGCAGCCCGGCATCGCGCACACCTGCGCCGCCGCCGTGCTCGGCCAGTTGCATATCGTGGACGGCCAAGATGACGGCGCGGTCTAGCCAGACCCATTCGCCGGTCATTGGGCCAGCTCGTGCAAAACGGCGCGGCGCTCTTTCATGATGGCGCGCGCCACGCGCATCTGCGCTTCAAATTCGGGGTTGTGCGTGGTGATGCGCAGGCCGTCGGGGGTTTCGGTGACGTACAGCTCGTCGCCTTTTTCCAGCTGCAAGCGCGCCAGCAGCTCTTTCGGGAAGATGGCACCAACCGAGTTGCCAACTTGGGTGAGTTTGAGGGTGTGCATGGAATGCCTTTAAGTAATTACGTTGGTAATACTAAAACTTTATTTCTGGTGGGACAACGGTGTTTTGCTGCCCGCCTCCTATTTATAGCCAAAACGGCCTCTAGCCCTTTATTGGCGGGCGCTAGCAGCTATTGATTTAGCAGCAAAACAAGCCGCGCCCCTCACTGGCGCGCAAAGAAGATCGCCGTCATCACTAGCCCCGTCGCCACGATGCCCCAGCGCAGCCACTGCGCCGGGATGCGCCGCGCTACGCGCGCGCCGATGTAGCCGCCGGCGGTGGCGGCCAGCATCATCAGCAGGGCGTAGCGCCAGTTGACGACGCCGCCCACGGCGTACACGGCGACGGCAATCGCTGTCAACAAAGTGCTGACCAAGTTCTTCAGGCCATTCATGGCGTTGAGCTGGGTTTGGCCCAGCAGGCCAAACAGCGCCAGCAGCAAGATGCCCAGCCCGCCGTTGAAGTAGCCGCCGTACACCGCCACCACCAGCACGCCGATGGTGGCTTTGGCCGTCGAAGGTTTGCCGCCGGCCAGCAAGCGGCGCAGTTGCGGGCCAAAGGCAAACAGCACGGTGGCGGCCAGCAGCAGCCACGGCACGACGATGGAAAACACCTCGTTGGACGTCACCAGCAGCAAACCCGCGCCGATAGCGCCGCCAATCAGCGACAGCACCACCAGCAGCTTCATCGACAGCCCCGGCGGCGGGGCGGTGTCTTCGCGAAAGCCCCACGCACCGGCCGCGTAGCCGGGCAGCAGCGCCACGGTGCCGGTGGCGTTGGCCACCACCGGCGGCACGCCGACAAATACCAGCGCCGGCAGCGTCAAAAAACTGCCGCCCCCGGCGACGGCGTTGAGGGCGCCGGCAACAAAGGCGGCGCTCAGGAGCAGGGCGATGTCAAACATGGGCAAAGCAATCAGCTGGCATAAGGGTCGGCAAAACCCAAGCCGGTGAGGATTTCCGTCTCATACGCTTCCATCTCCTGCGCATCTTGCTCGCTGGTTTCGTGGTCCCAGCCTTGGGCGTGCAGCGCGCCGTGGACGATCAGGTGGGCGTAGTGCTCGGCCAGCGTTTTGTTTTGCTCGGCGGCCTCGCGCGCCACCACCGGGGCGCACAGCACCAAGTCGGCCATGACCACCGGCTCGGCACGATAGTCAAAGGTCAGCACGTTGGTGGCGTAGTCTTTTTGCCGGTAGTCGCGGTTGAGCTGCCGGCCTTCTTCCATATCGACGATGCGCACGGTGATTTCTGCGTCCAGCGCCAGCGCGTGGCGTATCCAGCGGGAGACTTTGTGGCGCGCCAAGGCGGCGCGGTGTTCGGCTGCGCCATCAAAGCGGGCAAATTGCAGAGAAAGCGTGAGGGTGGGCAGGGGCATTGTGGGGGTATTTTTTAAGTGTTTTAGGCCTCTAGCCCAATAGATACGGGCGCTATCAGCTATTTAATTGATAGTGGTTTGTGCTATCTAGCTGCGCCGCGTGCGTCGTAGGCATCGACGATGCGCGCCACCAGCGGATGGCGCACCACGTCTTGGCTGCTAAAGCGCGTCACGGCGATGCCTTTGACGCGCTTTAACACGCGCTCGGCGTCAATCAAGCCGCTCAGCACGCCTTTGGGCAGGTCGATTTGGCTGACGTCGCCCGTCACCACCGCGCGCGCGCCAAAGCCGATGCGCGTCAAAAACATTTTCATTTGCTCGGGCGTGGTGTTTTGCGCCTCGTCGAGGATGACGAAGGCGTTGCTCAGCGTGCGCCCGCGCATAAACGCCAGCGGGGCGATTTCGAGCTGGTTGCGCTCAAAGGCTTTTTGCACTTTGTCGTGTCCCATCAGGTCGTACAGCGCGTCGTACAGCGGGCGCAAATACGGGTCCACCTTTTGCGCCAAGTCGCCGGGCAGAAAGCCGAGGCGCTCGCCGGCTTCGACCGCCGGGCGCGTCAGCACGATGCGCTGCACGTCGCTCCTCTCCAGTGCATCGACGGCGCAGGCCACGGCCAGATAGGTTTTGCCGGTGCCGGCGGGACCAATGCCAAAGGTGATGTCGTGCGTGGCAATGTTTTCTAGGTACATCGCCTGCATTGGTGTGCGTGCGCGCAGGTCAGCGCGGCGGGTTTGCAGCGGCGGCGTGTTGGCCGGGGCTTGCAGCATGGTGCTGTCGCCGGCCAGCATCAGTTGCAGGTGCTGTTCGCTGATGGGGCGCTCGGCCATTTCATACAGCGCTTGCAGCAATTCCAGCGCTTGGGTTGCGCGCGCTTTGCTGCCGTCGATTTTGAATTGCTCGTGGCGGTGGGCAATGTGGACTTGCAGCGCCGCTTCTATGGTGCGCAAATGCGCGTCAGCTGCGCCGCACAGGTGCGACAAACGGGTGTTGTTGTGGGGGAGAAAAGTGTGGCGCAGGATCAAAGCTGATAATTCCGGACTGTGGCTGCCAACCGGCGGCAAAGGATTGCAATGATAGGTAAATTGACCGGCACCCTGCTGGAGAAGACCCCCCCCGAAGTGCTGGTGGACTGCGCCGGCGTGGGCTACGAAGTGCAAGTGCCGATGAGCACTTTTTATAACCTGCCAGCGGTGGGCGAACGTGTCAGTCTGCTGACGCAATTCATCGTGCGCGAGGATGCGCAGCTGCTGTATGGCTTTGCCACGGCACCCGAGCGGGCGGCGTTTCGCCAGCTGATCAAGGTGTCTGGCGTGGGGCCGCGCATGGCGCTGGGCATTTTGAGCGGCATGGGCGTCGAGGATTTGGCGCAAGCCATCACGCTGCAAGAGGTCGGTCGCTTGGTCAAAGTGCCCGGCATCGGCAAAAAAACCGCCGAGCGCTTGTTGTTGGAATTGAAGGGCAAGCTGGGCGCGGACATCGGCAGCGCGCCGCACCAAACCAGCTCGGCTGCGCAGGCCGATATTTTGCAAGCGCTGCTGGCGCTGGGCTACAGCGACAAGGACGCGGCCACGGCGCTGAAAGCCCTGCCGGCCGATGTCGGCGTGAGCGATGGCATCAAGCTGGCGCTCAAGGGGTTGGGCAAGTAAACGGACCACTTGGATGGCGCAGATGACGTCACCCGCAAAACAATAAACAAGAGAGATTTCAAATGCAGCCCGGAAAAGCATCGATAACGCTTCTGTTCAGTACCCCCGTCCAATACCTGATTCCCGTATTTCAGCGCGGCTACGTCTGGACGCTGGAAAAGCAGGTAGCACCCTTGTGGTCTGACTTGGAGGAGCGTGCGCTGAGTTTGATCGAGCACAAGCAGCAGGCGCAGCAGGTGGGTGCTCAACCGCTCAGGCCGCTGCAAAAGCATTTTTTGGGATCGTTGGTGTTGACGCCGATTGCCAGCGCCTTTGGCCGCGTAACTGCCTATGAGGTCATTGATGGTCAACAGAGAACGACGACTCTGCATCTGCTTCTATTGGCGTTCCGTCACGCGGCCAAGCAATTGCCCGGCTCGCCGGTATCGCAAATGCTGGATGGATTGGTCAGGAATCCAGGGCCTTACACAACGCCTTCTGATCACTTCAAGGTATGGCCGACTCAAGCCGGTCGCACCGAAATCGATGCCTTGAACAATGCGCAAGATTGCCAGTCCGTTTGTGACGCGTTCCCGGTCAAGCAAGGCAAAAATCGCTTAGTACGCCCTCTGATGGTGCAGGCTTATTTGTTCATGTACCACGCTTGCTTGGCATACCTTCGCGGGGTTGATTTGGCCGATCCCGTGACGGCGCAAAGTGAAAAAACTTACTCCAACGCTTTGGTTCACGCGATCCGCAATGACAACGTGGTGGCAGAAATAAATCCTCAGTTACCGCTGATGGCCGAGCGGGCTGAGACGCTGTTTATGGCGATGCAAGACTTGGTCCAAATCATGACCTTAACCTTGGAGCATGAAGACGATCCGCAGGTGATTTTTGAAACGCTCAATGCGCGCGGGGAGCCGCTGCTGGCATCTGACTTGATTCGGAATTTTGTATTTCTTGACGCTGCGCGACGCAATCAGCCAGTGGCTGATCTCTACCAAACCTATTGGCAAAAATTTGATGAGCAACCCGGTAACTACCAAGGCGTAACTGCCAACCGTTATTGGCGAGAAAAAGAGCGGCAAGGTCGCCTGACATCGCCTCGAATTGACCTGTTTTTCTTTCACTACACCGTGCTTCGCCGCTTGCAAGAGACCAAGGTGGCGCATATTTTTCAAGGTTTTAAGGAGTGGTGGCAAACCATGCCGCGCGACATCGGCGCTGAACTAGAGAGGGTGGTGCAGGCCAGCCAATATTTCCGCGAGCTGATTACGCCAGAGGGAGAGGGGCATTTGGCCGAGTTCTCGCGCTTGATCAAGGCGCTGGACGTATCGACCTTAACGCCGGTTTATTTGGCACTGCGTGAGCGTCTGGACAAAGACAGTTCAGAGCTGAAGCAAGCACTGGGCGACCTTGCTTCGTTTATTACCCGCAGAGCCGTTTGCGGCTTCACGACCAAGAACTACAACAAAATTTTCTTGCGGTTGTTGTCTGAAATTACGGCCTCCACAAATATCGCGGCAACAGTTCGCAACCATCTCTTGAAGCTCGGAGGCGATAGCCAGCGCTGGCCAACCGATGATGATTTTCGGGATGCATGGATGGATCGAAGGGTTTATGAAGAAATGCGCCCGGCCAAGGTGTGCGCTGTATTGCGTGCGCTGGAAAGAGCCTCTCGAACACCCAAGCAAGAAACACAGGTGGTGCCATTGCAGGAAGCGTTGACCGTCGAGCATGTATTGCCGCAGTCGTGGCAGGCATCGGGACACTATCCACTCGTTGGCGTGGAAGATCCAGTGGTGCGACTGAATCGTCTTCGTTTGATTCAGACGTTTGGAAATTTGACGCTGTTGACGCAGCCCATGAACAGTTCGGTCAGCAATGGTCCATTTTTGGACTATGAAATAGACGGGAAGTCCATTGAGGGCAAGCGAAGCAAATTTTTGGGTAGTTTGCTTTTGATGAATAGCTACTTTCAAAAGAAAAAACCAACTATCAAGCAATGGGGCGAAGCTGAAATAACATCCCGTGGAGCGCATTTGTTTGAGCAAGCAAAGGCGCTGTGGCCTCGCACAGACGATTTAGCTGCATTGCAAACAGCGCCATGAGCATCCAAACCGACGATTTCGCCCCCGCGCCGCCCAAGCGCGTGGTGTCTGCCGCCCCGGCCTCGCCGCAAGAAGAGGCGATTGAGCGCGCGCTGCGCCCCAAGCTGCTGGACGAATACGTCGGCCAAGCCAAGGCGCGTGAGCAGTTAGAAATTTTTATCGGCGCGGCCAAGAAGCGCGGCGAAGCACTCGACCACGTGCTGCTGTTTGGCCCGCCGGGGCTGGGAAAAACCACGCTGAGCCACATCATTGCCGCCGAGCTGGGCGTGAACCTGCGCCAAACCAGCGGCCCGGTGTTGGAAAAGCCGAAAGACTTGGCGGCGCTGCTGACCAATTTGGAAGCCAACGATGTGCTGTTCATCGACGAAATCCACCGCTTGAGTCCGGTGGTCGAAGAAATCCTCTACCCGGCGCTGGAGGACTACCAGATCGACATCATGATTGGCGAAGGGCCGGCGGCGCGCTCTATCAAGCTCGATTTGCAGCCGTTCACGCTGGTCGGCGCGACGACGCGCGCGGGCATGTTGACCAACCCGCTGCGCGACCGTTTTGGCATCGTCGCGCGGCTGGAGTTTTATACGCCTGAGGAGCTGGCGCGCATCGTCAAGCGCAGCGCCGGCTTGCTCGGCACGCCGATGGACGAGGAGGGGGGCTTTGAGTTGGCGCGGCGCTCGCGTGGCACGCCGCGCATCGCCAACCGGCTGCTGCGCCGGGTGCGCGATTACGCCGACGTCAAAGGCAACGGCCAGATCACGCTGGACATTGCCAACCGTGCGCTCGCCATGCTGGACGTTGATCCGCAGGGTTTTGACGTGATGGACCGCAAATTTTTAGAGGCGCTGATCCACCGCTTTGATGGCGGCCCGGTCGGGCTGGACAACATCGCCGCTAGCATTGGCGAGGAGTCCGGCACGATTGAGGACGTGATCGAGCCGTACCTGATCCAGCAAGGCTACGTGCAGCGCACGCCGCGCGGGCGCATCGCCACGCTGGCCGCGTATCGGCATTTGGGTGTGGAGCCGCCCGCTGCTGCTGTAACAACCGGCGTTGCGTCATGACGCGGCACGCTAAAACTCTGCTGTGGATCGGCGTGCTGGCGCTGCTGGGCAGTGCCGTGGGCGGCTGGTGGTGGTGGTGGCGCGTGCCGCAAGTCGATGCAATCGCGCTGCACAGCGCGCCGCTGGTGCGCACCTTGCAGTTTTCGGCGCGGGTGGCGACCTTGTCGCGGGTGGAGATTGGCAGCACCGTCACCGCCCGCGTGGCGCAGGTGCTGGTGGACGAGGGCGCACAGGTGCATCAGGGCGATGTGCTGGTGCAGTTAGAAGCCGACGAGCAGCGCGCCGCGCTGGCGCAAGCCGTCGCTGCCGAGCAGCAAGCGCAGGCGCGCGTCGCCGGATTGCGCAGCAGTGGGCGCAGCGCCGCGCAGGCCGCGTTGGCGCAGGCCGAGGCCACGCTGGTCGCCGCGCACCAGAGCTTTAAGCGCGCCGAGCAGCTGGTGGTCGAGGGTTTTTACAGCGCGGCGCAGTTGGACGACGCACGGCGTGCCTTGGCCGTAGCGCAGGCGCAGCAAGACAACGCACGCGCCCAAGTCCAAGCCAATGCCGATGCCGGCACCGAGGTGGTGCAAGCCCAAGCGCAAGCCGCACTGGCACGCGCCGCCACCGCTGCAGCGCAGGCACGTTTGGCGCAACTGGCGCTGCGCTCGCCGACCGATGCGCGCGTGCTGCTGCGCGCGGTGGAGCCGGGGCAAATCGTGCAGCCGGGCAAAGCGCTGCTGAGCTTGGCGCTGGCCGGGCCGACGCAGCTGGTGGCGCAGGTCGATGAGCGCTTTCTTGATCAATTGCAAACCGGGCAATCAGCGACGGTGGTGGCCGATGCCTTCCCGGCGCAGCGCTTTGTTGCGCGGGTGCTGTCGATTGCCCCGGCGGTCGATGCGCAGCGCGGCGCGATTGAAGTGAAGTTTGTGCTCGAAGGTGCAGCGCCAACCTATCTGCGCGAAGACATGACGCTGTCGGTTGAAGTCGAAACCGCCCGGCGCGACAACGCGCTGGTGCTGCCGCTGGCGCTGCTGCGCGCTCAAGACACCGTGCTGGTGTTGCAAGACGGACGCGCCCAACTGCGCAGCCTGCGCCTGGGTCTGCGCACGCTGGACGCGGTTGAAGTGCTGGACGGCTTGGCCGCAGGCGAAGTCGTGCTGCAAGGCGGCACGCTGCAACCGGGGCAGCAGGTGCGCGCCCGTCTTCTGGCGGCGGCAGCCAAAGGCAGTAGCGCCAACAACGCGCCCGATGCTGGCGCGGCCCTGACCAACGCTATCGGGCGCTGAACACCATGTTTACTTGGCTCGGTTTTGAATGGCGCGTGGCGCTGCGCTTTTTGCGCGAAGGACGGATGCAGACCGTGCTGATCATCGTTGGCGTGGCCGCTGGCGTGGCAGTGATTGCCTACATTTCAGCGCTGATCAACGGTCTGCAAAACAGCACCCTGACCAAAACGCTGGGCGCGCAGGCGCACATCAGCGTGCGCGCGCCCGACGATGTGGTCACGCCGGCTGCGCTGCCCCAGCCCGGTGCCAGCGTGCTGACCGAAACCCAGCCGCGCGCCCAGCGCCCGCGCGCGGTGGCCAATTGGCAAGCGCTGCTGCCGCTGCTCGAAAAAATGCCCAGCGTGGCTGGCGTCTCGCCAATGGTGTCGGGCGCGGGGCTGGCGCTGCGCGGCGAGGCGGTGCAGTCGATTGCGCTGATGGGCGTGGAGCTGGAGCGCTACGACCGCATGATCGGCCTGCGCGCCAAGGTGGTCAGCGGCACGGCACGGCTGGAGCCGGGCGAAGCCATCATTGGCCGCGAATTGGCGCAGGACTTGGGCGTGCGCGTCGGCGACCGGCTGACGGTGCAGACCAGCACGTCGAGCGAGTCGCTGCGCGTGACGGCGCTGGTCGATTTGGGCGTGCGCGACCTCAACCGGCGCACCGTCATCGTGCCGCTGCGCGCGGCGCAAAACCTGCTGGCGCTGCCCGGTGGTGCCACCAGTTTGGACATCACGCTGCACGATGTGTGGGTAGCGCAAACGCTGGCCGAGGCGCTGCGGGCGCAGTTTCCCTACAAGATTGAAAGCTGGCAAGAAAGCAATGCGCAACTGGTCTCCGCGCTGAACGCGCAGTCGGTCAGCACCAGCATCATTCGCGCCGTGGTGCTGGCGGTAGTGGTGCTGGGCATTGCCAGCGTGCTGGTGGTGTCGGTGGTGCAAAAGCAGCGCGAAATCGGCATCCTGCGCGCCATGGGCGCGACGCGCGGGCAGGTGCTGCGGCTGTTTTTGGTGCAGGGCGCGGTGGTCGGCGCGCTTGGCTCGCTGCTGGGCTTGTTGCTGGCCGTGGCCTTGATTTGGGCGTTTACGACCTTTGTGCGCGGCTCCGATGGCTTGCCGCTGTTCAACATCAGCCTGCCGCTGAACACCGCCTTGCAGGTGGCGTGGATTGCCACCCTGTGTGGCGTGTTGGCGGCGATTGCTCCAGCGCGGCGCGCCGCAAAGCTCGACCCGGCGCAGGCGATTCGGATTTAAGGCGCTGGTTATGAACGTATCCCTGACAACCACTGCCCCACTGATCGCCCTCGAAGCCGTCAAAAAAAGCTACAACGTGGGCAAGCCCAGCGAAGCCGAAGTGCTGCACGGCCTCGACCTGCGCATCGACGCCGGTGAATTTGTCGCGCTGATGGGCCCCTCTGGCTCGGGCAAAAGCACGCTGCTGAATATTCTGGGTTTGCTGGAGCCGCTGACCTCGGGCAGTTACACCCTGCAAGGCACGCCAGTGCAGGGCTTGGACGACGGCGCATTGACGCGGCTGCGGCGCGAGACGCTGGGGTTTGTGTTTCAGTTTCACCACCTGCTGCCAGCGTTTTCGGCGCTGGAGAACGTCACGCTGCCAGCGCTGATGGGCGAAGGCCGTGTCAGTAATGTGCAGCGCGAACGCGGGCGCAGTCTGTTGGCGGCAGTCGGCTTAGACAAAGCGATGGACAAGCGCCCCGGCGAGCTGTCCGGCGGAATGCAGCAGCGCGTGGCGATTGCCCGCGCGCTGGTGATGGAGCCGGCGTTGGTGCTGGCCGACGAGCCGACGGGCAACTTGGACACCGCCTCGTCCAACGAAGTATTTGCCCTGCTGCGGCGCATCCACGCCGAGCGCGGCACGGCGTTTATCGTGGTGACGCACGACCCGCGTTTGGGCGCGCGCTGTGACCGCTTGGTCGAGCTGGTCGATGGCCGCATTGCGCGCCACCGGTAGTGCGGAGGTTGGCACGCGCCCTGCGCCGTCAGTTTTCTACAGGTCTTGGACTCCTAGAATTGTCGCCTCCCTCACCTGCCACGGGCTGCATGGTCTATATGGCCATTGCGTGTTCAGCGCGTATCGACTAAAGGACGTTTCATGACGACTGCAAAAAAATTGGCACTGTTGGTGCTCAGTGCCTTGTTGGGTATCGTGGTGCTGACCGGCTGGTTTCTGGTCTCTGAACGTCAGCTGATTTTGGAGGAGCGCCAAGCCGGCGTGCGCCAAGTGGTCGAGGCCGCGCACAGCACTGTCAAACACTTTCACGCCTTGGCGCAAAAAGGCGTCATCACCGATGAGCAGGCGCAACAAAGCGCCATCGCTGCCCTCGAAGCCATCCGCTACAGCGGCAAGGAATATGTCTGGATCAACGACATGCAGGTGGTGATGGTGATGCACCCGATTCGCCCCGAGTTGAACGGCAAAAACCTCAGCACCAACCAAGACCCCAACGGCAAGCCGCTGTTTACCGAATTTGTCCGCACCGTCCAAGCCCATGGCTCTGGCTTTGTGCCCTACCTGTGGCCCAAGCCCGGCAGCGAAAACCCGGTCGAAAAAACCTCCTATGTCACCGGCTTTGCGCCGTGGGGCTGGGTGATTGGCTCGGGCGTGTATATCGACACCGTGGACACGGCCATCTGGAAGCGCGCCCAAGGCTTTGGCCTGCTGGCGCTGCTGCTGGGCGCGGTGTTGTTGGCGGTGGGGATGCTGATTTCGCGTAACCTGCTGCTGCAATTGGGCGGCGAGCCCAGCTACGCGCGCCGCATTGCCCGCAGCATTGCGCAGGGCGATTTGGCGGTGCAAGTGGCCACCCAGACGGGCGACCACGACAGCCTGATGTTTGACATCCGCGCCATGCGCGACAGCCTGCACCACATCGTCGAGCAAGTGCGCGACGGCACTGAGCACATCGCCACGGCGTCGCAGCAAATTGCTGCGGGCAACCACGACCTGTCGGCGCGCACCGAGCAGCAAGCCAGCGCGCTGGAAGAAACCGCCACCTCGATGGAGCAGATGACGGCCCACATCAAACAAAACGCCGACCACGCCCGCCAAGCCAGCGTGCTAGCGCATTCGGCGTCTGACGTGGCGCGCCAAGGCGGCGCGGCCGTCACCAAGGTGGTGGACACCATGGGCACCATCAACGCCTCGTCGCGCAAGGTGTCCGACATCACCGGGGTGATTGAGGACATCGCCTTCCAAACCAACATCTTGGCGCTCAACGCCGCCGTCGAAGCCGCCCGCGCCGGCGAGCAAGGGCGCGGCTTTGCCGTGGTGGCCACCGAAGTGCGCAACTTGGCGCAGCGCTCGTCTGCGGCGGCCAAAGAGATCAAAGCGCTGATCAGCGAATCGGCCAGCGAAGTGCAGGCCGGCGCACAACTGGCGCAAGAAGCCGGCGCCACCATGCAGCAAGTGGTCGATAGCGTGCTGCGCGTCTCCACCATGATTGAAGACATCAGCCGCGCCGGGCGCGAGCAGTCGGAAGGTATCGAGCAAGTCAACCAAGCGGTGCTGCACATGGACGAAAGCACGCAGCAAAATGCCGCCTTGGTCGAAGAAGCGGCCACGGCGGCGGCATCGTTGCAGCAGCAAGCGCAAGCGCTGCAGCAAGTGGTGTCCACTTTTCACCTGAGCGACCGGGCTTAACAGAAAGCTAAGAATTTTTATGGGTATGGATATTTCACTGCCTCCCGCAGATTGGGGGCGGGTCACGCTGGTGGGCGCGGGGCCGGGCGATGCCGAGCTGTTGACGCTCAAAGCCGCGCGCGTGTTGGCGCAGGCGCGCTTGGTGCTGTACGACAACCTCGTCTCGCCCGAAGTGATGGCGCACATTGGGGCGGGTGCCGAGCTGATTTACGTCGGCAAAAAAAGCCGCAACCACACCCTGCCGCAGGAAGACATCATCGAACTGATGGTGCGCTTGGCGCGGCAAGGGCGCTCGCTGGTGCGCTTGAAAGGCGGCGACCCCTACATCTTTGGCCGGGGCGGCGAAGAGGCCGAAGCCTTGATTGCCGCCGGCATTGCCTGCGACACCGTGCCCGGCATCAGCGCAGCGCAGGGCGCAGCGGCGGCGCTGGGCATTCCGCTGACGCACCGCGACCACGCTGGCACCTTGGTGATTGCCACCGGCCACCTGCAAGGCGAGGGCGACGGCGCTAGCGTCGCGCTGGACTGGCCGGCGCTGGCGCGGCCGCGCCAAACCGTGGTGATTTACATGGGCATAGGCACGCTGGGCGTGATTTGCCGCGAGCTGATGGCGCACGGCCTACCCGCCGACACGCCCGCTGCGCTGATTGAGCGCGCCACCTGGCCGCAACAGCGCAGCGTGTTTGGCACCCTGCAAACCCTGCCCGATTTGCAAGTGGCGCACCACATCAAACCGCCGGCGCTGATCATGATTGGCGACACCGTGGCGCTGCACGCGCGCATTGGTGCCAAGGCGGCAGCGGGCGCTGTGCTGTGACCGCCTGTCCCTGCGGCCGCTTATCAACCAAGCGCCAACCGCTGGCGCTGCTGGACTGCTGCGGCCGCTACCTCGACCACTTCGACACCACGCCAGCGCCCGACGCTGAGCACTTAATGCGCTCACGCTACAGCGCCTTTGTGCTTGAGCGGCGCGACTATTTGCTGGCGACGTGGCACGCGCCGCAGCGCCCCAACGTGCTGGAGTTTGAGCCGGGCGCGCAATGGCTGGGCTTGGACGTGCGCCGCCACCGCGCGGTTGATGCCACGCACGCCGAAGTCGAATTCGTCGCCCGCTACCGCGTCGCTGGCCGCGCCGTGCGCCTGCACGAACACAGCCGCTTCGTCCGCGAAGAAGGCCGCTGGTACTACGTCGATGGCGATACAGACGGCCATTCGGGCGATAAAAGCCGTTAATTTATGGCCAAAATGGCCTCTAGCCCTTTAGATACGGGCGGTACTAGCTATGAAATTTGATGCGATTTTGTTCGACTGCGACGGCGTGCTGGTCGATAGCGAGCTGCTGACCCACGGCGTGCTGCACACCATGCTGGGTGAAGCCGGCTGGGCGATGACGATGGAAGCCTGCTTGGCGCGCTTTCTTGGCAAAGCTGTGCGCAGCGAGCGCGCCGCCATCGAGCACCACACCGGCCAGCCGCTCACCGACGCATGGATGGCGGCGTTTTATGAGCGGCGCAACCAAGCGCTGCAGCAGCACTTGCAAATCATCGACGGCGCGCACACGGCTGTCAGCACGCTGCACGCGCAGTCGGGCGGGCGCATTGCCTGCGCCTCGGGCGCAGACCGCGCCAAGGTTGAGCTGCAACTGCGCAAAGTCGCGTTGATGCCATTTTTTGAAGGCCGGGTGTTCAGCGGCCAAGAAGTGGCGCGCACCAAGCCCGCGCCGGATGTCTATCTGGCCGCCGCCGCCGCTTTGGGTGCCGCCCCCGAGCGCTGCGCCGTCATCGAAGACAGCGTCACCGGCGTGCGCTCTGGCATCGATGCCGGCGCGACAGTGTTTGGCTACGCCCCCGGCGGCAGCGGCCACAGCAGCGCCGAGGCCTTGCTGGCAGCCGGCGCGGTGCAGGTGTTTGGCGACATGGCCGCGTTGCCGGCGCTGCTGGCGGCTTGAGGGCTGCGGCACACTGGCACGCTATTTTTCTGCTTTTGACAAAGGAATCTGACATGCAACGACGCGAATTCACACTGGCCGGCATCGGCACTTTCGGCGCTTTAATCTTGTTGGCGACGACGCAAGCGCGCGCCCTGACGCTGTCGGGCCTGAGCAACGCCGATGCCAGCAGCGGCGTCAAAGCCGCGCTGGAGCAAGGCGCTATTGCCGCCGTCGGCCTGCTGGGCCAATCGGGTGGGTTTTTGAACAACCCCAGCGTGCGCATCCCGCTGCCCGGTTATCTGAACGACGCCGCCCAACTGATGAAGCGCTTTGGCCAAGGCAAACGCATCGAAGAGCTGGAAACCTCGCTCAACCGCGCCGCTGAAGCGGCCGTGCCGATGGGCAAAGACCTGCTGCTGGGCGCTGTGCAGAGCATGAGCGTCACCGACGCCAAAAACATCTTGACTGGCGGCGACACCTCGGTGACGCAGTTTTTCTCTGAAAAAACCCGCGCGCCGTTGGGCGAAAAATTCTTGCCGGTGGTCACGCAAGCCACCAGCCAAGTCGGCTTGGCGCAGCAGTACAACGCTTTTGCCGGCAAAGCCGCTGGCTTTGGTCTGGTCAAAAAAGAAGACGCGCGCATCGAGGACTACGTCACCGGCAAAACGCTGGACGGCCTGTTCACCGTGATTGGCGAGGAAGAGCGCAAACTGCGCCAAAACCCCGCCGCCGCCGGCAGCGCCCTGTTGCAGAAGGTGTTTGGGTCGTTGAAGTAAGCTGATTTCAAGCCAAATCGGCCTCTAGCCCTTATGCAGCAAGCGCTAGTAGCTATTATTTTTGACTAGCTTCCCGCTTGCCCCGCTCGCGCGTTGCGCCTGAATTCCGCTGGCGACTGGCCTGTCCACGTGCGAAAGGCGCGGATGAAGCTCTTGTCGTTGCTAAAACCGGCCTCGTGCGCTACTTGCTTGATGGCGCGGTCGGTGCGGTGCAGCAGGGCGATGGCGCGTTCGCGGCGCACTTCGTCTTTTAATGCTTGTAGCGACGCACCCTCTTCTTTCAACTGGCGGTGCAGTGTGCGCGGCGACAGGTGCAGGCGCTCGGCCAGTGCGTCGGCGCTGTGGGCCGCGCCGGGGGCTGCGGCCAGCGCTTGGCGCACGCGCTGCACCAGCAGGCGGTCGCGCCGGTATTGCAGCACCGTCAGCGGCAGGGCGCGCTCTAGCATCTGGCGCAGCGCGGCTTCGTCGCGTTGCAGCGGCAATTGCAGATAGCGTGCGTCAAAACGCACTGTGGCCGGCCCGACGCCAAAGCGGGTGCTGCCCGAAAACAGCACGCCATAAGCGCTGTGGTGAGGCGGCGCGGCAAACGGAAACTGCGCCCCCAGCAGCGGAATGCGCGAATCAATCCACCAACACGCCAGCCCGTGGATGTTGCGCAGCACCGAGACCAAACAAAACTCGCGCAGCGCGCCCAAGTCGCGGTGCTCGGTGACGGTGATTTCGGCCATCTCGCCGCGCACCGCCAGCGCCAGCGTGATGTCTTGCGTCAGCAGGCCGTGGTGGCGGCACCAGCGCGCTATCGCCAGCTGCAAATGCGGCGCGCTGATCGACGCGCGCGCCAACATGCCGTAGCTGCCCCACGGCAGGCGGCGGCTGAACCAGCCCAGCGCCTCGTCGTCCAGCGCTTGCATCGCCAAACCGGAGAGGCGCTCGAACTGCCACGCGGTGACGCGCGCGTCGGGGTTTGCCACCGTGTCTGGCGCGATTTGTGCCTGTTGCAGCAGCGGCTGCGGGGAAATGCCGGCGCTTTCGCAGGCCTGCACGATGGCCAGCACAAACGCCATTGGCGTAGCGGCCGGGGCTTGCGGCGTGAGTGCTGGAAGAATAACGCTGGAGATTGGCGGGTGAGACATCGGCGACAGGTACAAAAAATAGACGCAGGAGCGCAGAGCGCAGGAGGTGGCACCATTTGCAACCACAGTGGCTACCTTATCACCGCGCAGGCGCGTATTCTTTGCACAAGAACCGTGCTGGCACCATGCCACTGAGCACGGGTGTGTGCCACCCCTTCTTCGTGCCCCCGGAAAGACCTCTATGCCCGTTTTGCCCACCCAATTGAATGCCCGCTCGGCCGATTTTTTGGCCAACGTCCAGGCCATGCGCACCGTGGTCGATGACCTGAAGGCGCAAATCGCCAAAGTTTTTGAAGGCGGCGGCGAAACGGCGCGCGCCAAGCACCTCGCGCGCGGCAAGCTGCTGCCGCGCGACCGCGTGCAAATGCTGCTCGACCCCGGCACGCCGTTTTTGGAGCTGGCACCGCTGGCCGCGCTGAACATGTACGACAACGCCGCGCCCGGCGCTGGTTTGATTGCCGGCATTGGCCGGGTCAGCGGCATCGATTGCATGATTGTCTGCAACGACGCCACCGTAAAGGGCGGCACCTATTACCCGCTGACGGTCAAAAAGCATTTGCGCGCGCAAGAAGTGGCGCAGCAAAACCACCTGCCGTGCATTTACTTGGTCGATTCGGGCGGCGCTAACTTGCCCAACCAAGACGAAGTCTTCCCCGACCGCGACCACTTTGGCCGCATCTTCTACAACCAAGCGCAGATGAGCTCCATGGGCATTGCGCAAATTGCCGTGGTCATGGGCAGTTGCACGGCGGGCGGCGCGTATGTGCCGGCGATGAGCGATGAATCTATCATCGTCAAGAACCAAGGCACCATCTTTTTGGGTGGCCCGCCGCTGGTCAAAGCCGCCACCGGCGAGGTGGTGACGGCGGAAGATTTGGGCGGTGGCGATGTCCACACGCGCTTGTCTGGCGTGGCAGACCACTTGGCGCAAAACGATATGCACGCGCTGCAACTGGCGCGCAATGCGGTGCGCAATTTGAATAAAAACAAGGCTCAAAGCCCCGCCGATAGTGCGCCAGCAGCTCCTCTTTTTGCAGCAGAAGAGCTGTATGGCGTGATTCCGGTCGATACGCGCAAGCCGTTTGATGTACGCGAAATCATTGCCCGCATCGTCGATGGCAGCGAGTTCGACGAGTTCAAGGCGCGCTACGGCACCACGCTGGTGACGGGTTTTGCGCGCATCGAGGGCATGGCCGTCGGCATCATTGCCAACAACGGCATTTTGTTCAGCGAGTCGGCGCTGAAGGCGACGCACTTTATCGAGCTGTGCTGCCAGCGCAAGATTCCGCTGGTGTTTTTGCAGAACATCACCGGCTTTATGGTCGGACGCAAGTACGAAAACGAAGGCATTGCGCGCAACGGCGCGAAGATGGTCACTGCCGTCGCTACGGCGAATGTGCCCAAGTTCACCATCATCATCGGCGGCAGTTTTGGCGCGGGCAATTACGGTATGTGTGGCCGGGGCTTCTCGCCGCGCTTTTTGTGGATGTGGCCAAATGCGCGCATCTCGGTGATGGGCGGCGACCAAGCGGCTGGCGTTTTGGCTACGGTCAAGCGCGACGGCATCGAAGCCAAAGGCGGCCAGTGGAGCATGGAGGAAGAAGAAGCCTTCAAAGCGCCGATTCGCCGCCAGTACGAAGACCAAGGCCACCCCTACTACGCCAGCGCGCGCCTGTGGGATGACGGCGTGATTGACCCCGCTGACACGCGCCGCGTGCTGGCGCTGGGCTTGTCGGCAGCGCGCAATGCGCCGATTGAGGACACCAAGTTCGGCCTGTTCCGTATGTAAGGACGCTGTGATGAGCACTGCACTTTCTATTGCTTACGACGGGCCAGTCGCCCGCATCACCCTGACCCAGCCAGAGGTGCGCAACGCCTTCAGCGACGAGGTGATTGCCGAGATTACCGCCGCCTTTTTGGAAGTCGGCGCGCGCCCCGAAGTGCGCGCTGTGGTGCTGGCCGCCGAAGGCCCTGCGTTTTGCGCCGGTGCCAACCTGAACTGGATGCGGCGCATGGCGGACTACACCCGCGATGAAAACATCAGCGACGCCGGCAAGCTGGCCGAGATGCTGCGCGTGATTTACGAGTGCCCCAAGCCGACCATTGCCCGCGTGCAGGGTGATGTGTATGCCGGCGGCATGGGTTTGGTGGCGGCTTGCGATATAGCCGTGAGTGTGGACACGGCGGGCTTTTGCCTGAGCGAAGTCAAGCTGGGGCTGATTCCGGCCACCATCAGCCCGTATGTCATCCGCGCGATGGGCGCCCGCGCCGCGCACCGCTACTTTTTGACCGCCGAGCGCTTTGATGCGGCCGAGGCACTGCGCATCGGCTTTGTCCATGCGCTGGTGGCTGCCGACGCGCTGGACGCCAAGGTCGATGAGCTGCTCAAAGCGCTGACCAGCGCCAGCCCGAACGCCGTGCGCGCCTGCAAAAAGCTGGTGCTGGATGTCGCCGAGCGCGAAATCAACGCTGGCCTGATTGCTGCCACCGTCGAAGGCATTGCCGACATCCGCGCCAGCGCCGAGGGCAAGGAGGGCGTGCAGTCCTTCTTGAACAAGCGCAAACCGGCGTGGTTGCTGGGCTAATCCAGCGCTAAACCCTACCGTGGAACCGACCCGTGGACACCCTTTGGCTGCAATTCGTTCAATGGCTGCACCGCGCCGGTCTGCACGTGGATGCCGGCGTGGCGCAGGGCGTGGCCGAGGGCGCAGCGCAGGTGACGCAAAAGCTGGATATGCCCTCCTTGCTGGCGCTGGCGGCGGCGCTGGGTTGGGCGAGTGGCTTTCGGTTGTACGCGGTGGTGTTTTTGGTCGGCGGCATGGGCGCGTTGGATTGGCTGGCGCTGCCGCCGGGCTTGCAGGTGTTGCAGCACCCGGCGGTGTTGCTGGTCAGCGGCTTCATGCTGGCGGTGGAGTTTTTTGCCGACAAGGTGCCGCTGCTCGACAGCGCTTGGGACACCTTGCACGCCTTCATTCGCATCCCCGGCGGTGCGCTGTTGGCAGCGGGCGTGTTTGGTGCCGACAACGCCACGATGGGCGTGGTGGCTGGGTTGCTGGGTGGCTCGCTGGCTGCCACGTCGCTGGCCACCAAGATGGCAACGCGCGCGGCGGTGAACACCTCGCCCGAGCCGTTTTCCAACGGGCTGGTGTCGCTGTTCGAGGATGGCTTGGTGGTGGCGGTGGTTTGGTTGGCCACCCAGCACCCGCTGTGGTTTGGCGTGGCGCTGGTGGTAATGCTGCTGTTGTCGGCGCTGCTGCTGGTGGTGTTATTTAAATTCTTGCGCGCCGTGTTGAGCCGCATTTCTTCTCTTTTTTCTGGCTCTGCCAAGGTGGTTTAAATGTTTAACAAAATCCTGATTGCCAATCGCGGTGAGATCGCCTGCCGTGTGGCCGCTACGGCCCGCCGCATGGGTGTCAAAACCGTGGCCGTGTATTCCGATGCCGATGCCCACGCCAAGCACGTGGCCGTCTGCGACGAGGCCGTCCACATCGGCGGCAGTGCGCCGAAAGAAAGCTATTTGCGCTGGCAAGCCATCATCGAAGCCGCTAAATCGACTGGCGCGCAAGCGATTCACCCCGGCTACGGCTTTTTGAGCGAGAACGATGAATTTGCCCAGGCCTGCCAGGATGCCGGTTTGGTGTTCATTGGCCCGCCCGCTTCAGCGATTTTGGCGATGGGCTTGAAGTCTGAATCCAAGCAATTGATGGAAAAAGCCGGTGTGCGCTTGGTTCCCGGCTACCACGGCGCTGACCAAGACCCGGCGCTGCTGCAACGCGAAGCCGACCGCATTGGCTACCCGGCGCTGATCAAAGCCAGCGCTGGCGGCGGCGGCAAGGGAATGCGCATCGTCGAGAAATCCGAAGACTTTGCGGCAGCTCTGGCATCGTGCCAGCGCGAAGCCATCAACAGCTTTGGCGACGACGCGGTGCTGATTGAAAAGTACGTGCAGCGCCCGCGCCACATCGAAATCCAGGTGTTTGGCGACACGCTGGGCAACTACGTTTACCTGTTTGAGCGCGACTGCTCGGTGCAGCGCCGCCACCAAAAGGTGTTGGAAGAAGCCCCCGCTCCCGGCATGACGCCCGAGATGCGCAAAGAAATGGGCGAGGCCGCCGTGGCCGCTGCCCGCGCCGTCAACTACGTCGGCGCTGGCACGGTGGAATTCATCGTCGAGCAGCGCGATGGCGGCGAGATGACTTTCTTTTTCATGGAGATGAACACCCGCCTGCAAGTGGAGCACCCGGTGACCGAAGCCATCACCGGCGAAGACTTGGTCGAGTGGCAACTGCGCGTCGCCTGCGGCCAGCCGCTGCCGCGCCGCCAAGACGAGCTGCGCATCATCGGCCACGCCATCGAAGCGCGTATCTGTGCCGAGAACCCGGACAACAACTTCTTGCCCGCCACCGGCACGCTGCACGTTTACGGCCTGCCCGAGTGCGTGACGTTTGAGCGCGGCGCGGTGCGCGTTGATTCCGGTGTGCGCCAAGGCGATGCCATCAGCCCGTTTTACGACTCGATGGTGGCCAAAGTCATCGTCCACGGCGCGACGCGCGAAGAAGCGCTGGCGCGTTTGGATGCGGCGCTGGGGCAGACGCATATCGTCGGCTTGCCGACCAACGTGCAGTTTTTGCGCCGCGTGGCAGCGACAGCGTCGTTTGCCAAGGCCGACTTGGACACCGGTTTGATTCCACGCGAAGCCGCCTGTTTGTTTGACCAAGAGCCGGTCGGCCTGCCGCTGGCGGTGGCCTCGGCCGTCGCGCAAACGCTGCTGACCGAAGCCGCTGCCGCTGGCAATGACCCGTTCAGCCGCCGCGATGGCTGGCGCTCGCACGGTGTGGTGCAGCGCCGCTTTGCCTTTGACTTTCACGGCACGCCGGCGCAGGCCTTGCTGACTTATTTGCACGACGGCGCGCTGCACCTGTCGGTGGGTGAGGGCGAGTCGCAAGTGGCAGGCGCGCTGGCTTTCCAGTCGCAAGACGGGCAACGCATTGACCTGCAATTTGCCGGCCAGCGCCAAGGGGTGAGCGTCTATGCCCAAGGCGAGACGGAATACATCTTCGCTGCCCACGGCGCGACCGAAATCATCGAAATCGATCTGCTGGCGCACTCGGGCGAAGCGCAGGCTGAAGGCGGCCGCCTGACCGCGCCGATGCCCGGCAAGGTGGTGTCGTTTGCCGTCAAGGCCGGCGACGTTGTTACCAAAGGCCAAGCGCTGGCGGTGATGGAAGCCATGAAGATGGAGCACACGATTGCCGCGCCCGCCGATGGCGTGGTGGCCGAGCTGCTGTACGCCCCCGGCGACCAAGTCAGCGAAGGTGCCGAGCTGCTGACGCTGACGCTGGCTACTGCCGCCGCCGCTTGAGCCAGAGGTTGGGTTGGCTACAACCCAACCTACGGCGCAGACTATTAAAAATGATAGCTGCTAGCGCCCGTATTTAAAGGGCTAGAGGCCAAAAAAGCATAAAAAACCTGTTGCGTGGGCTGCACCCCACCCAACGGGCTTGCTAACCTCCCCCGCCATGAAAAATGTTTTTGAATCTGCCCCCGCCCAGCCTGCCCCGTGGTGGGCTTTGGCGCTGGCTTGGATGTTTTTGTTCAGCCCGGTGCTGTGGATGTGGCCGGGGCAGCGGGCGCTGGTGGATGCGACGGTGTCGGCGGTGCTGTTCAGCCCGCTGTTTTTAGCGCGGCCACTGCTGCGCGCTGCGCTGCCCTTGTTGCTGCTGGCGGGGGCGGCGCATTTGGCGTATTTTTTAGCTGTCCATTCGGACATTGACGAATTTTTTTGGATCACCGTGCTCGGCGCGCACGCCAGCGAGTCGTGGCAATACCTGCAGTCCTACCGCTGGCAAGAAGGGCTGCAGTTGCTGGCTTGGCTGGCCGCTGCCTTGTATTGCGCGACCTATCTTTGGCACCGTGCGCCTGCCGTGCAGCGCCGGGGCGCGCGCGCCGCCTTGCTGGCGCTGCTGGCACCGTGGTTGCTGTGGGTGGGAGCGAGCGCCGCCAAATCCAACAGCCCGGCAGAGGCGGTGCGCAAGATTGACCGCATCTACCCGATGCGCCTGCCCGAGTCGTATCTGCACTACACCAACACCGCTGCCCACCTGCACACTGTCCCCGCCGTCGCCCCGCCGCCGCAAGCGGCCAAAGCCGATGTGGTGGTAGTGGTGATTGGCGAAAGCGCCAGCGCCGCGCGCTGGTCGTTACTGGGCTACGGCGGCGCGGACACCAATGCGGCGCTGCGCCCGCTGTTGCCGTCGCTGGCGGTGCTGCGCGTGCTGGCCAACGGCAACAACACCGCCAAAACCGTACCCATGCTGTTGAGCGGCAAATCGCTGCAGGCCCAACGCGGCCAGCCCGAACCCGCCAGTCAAGGCCACTTCGTCACCTATTTGGACCAAGCGCGCCAAGCCGGTTTTCAGGTGGCTAGCCTGAGCAACCAAGGTGCGGGCAGCGCTAATGAGAGCTTTTTTCACATCGCCTTTCGCCAGCGCTCAGACAGTTTTGCCAAGCTGCCCGAAGGCCAGTGGGATGGCGCGCTGACGCCCTTTATTGACCAAGCCTTGCAGCCAGCCGCCACTGCGCCTCTGCTGCTGACGCTGCACACCTACGGCAGCCACCCCCAGCCGGCCAAGCGCTACCCGCCCAAGCAGGCACCATTTGCCGACGCTTACGACAACAGCATCGCCTACAGCAGCAGCCTGCTGGCGCAGTGGATAGCGCGCCTAGAGCCGCTGCAAGAGCGCCGCGTGGTGCTGCTCTATATCTCTGACCACGGCCTGAATTTGCCCGATTGCGGCGGCCAGTACACCCACGGCTACGCCCGCAGCGCCTACGAAGTGCCGATGCTGGTGTGGGCCAATGAGCGCTTTCAGCAAGCCCAGCCGCAGTGGCTGGCGCAGGTGCAAGCGCACGCGACAGATTTCCACATGGCGTATGACAACCGGGTGTTTCAAGCCACGCTGGCCGATGTGCTCGGTTACGCGGCTGATTACCCTTCTGCCGCTGCCGTCCCCATGACGGCTCTGCCCGAGCGCCGCATCGACGGCAAGCCCTACGCACAGATGTATTCCGATAACCAATGCACCCCTTTTTAATGGAGCTTTTCGCATGGCCTCTTACCTCTCTTCTCAGATTCCGGCGCGCGTGCGCATCATTGACGTTGGCCCGCGCGATGGCCTGCAAAACGAAAAAACGCCGGTGCCGTCCGACATCAAAATCGGCCTGGTGCAGCGCCTGCAAGACGCGGGCTTGCAAGAGATTGAAGTCACCAGCTACGTCTCGCCCAAGTGGGTGCCGCAAATGGCCGACAACCACGCCGTCATGCAAGGTATTACTAGGCGCGATGGCGTGCGCTATTCGGTGCTGACGCCCAACCTGCAAGGCTTCCAAGCCGCGCTGCAAGACCAGCCCGATGAAATCGTCGTCTTCGGCGCGGCCAGCGAAGCCTTTAGCCAAAAAAACATCAACTGCAGCATTGCCGAGAGCATCGAGCGCTTTGCCCCGGTGGTCGAAGCGGCGCTGGCCGCTGGCATTGCCGTGCGCGCCGCGATGAGCTGCACCGTCGGCTGCCCGTATGAGGGCGAGATTGCGCCCGAGCGCGTCGCTTATCTGGCTGGCCTGCTCAAGCAGATTGGCGTGCAGCGGGTCGATGTCGCCGACACGATTGGCGTGGGCACACCGCGCAAGATTCAGGCTGCGATTGAGGCGACGCTGCAGCACTACCCCATCGACGCCATCTCCGGCCACTTTCACGACACCTACGGCCAAGCGCTGTCGAACACGCTGGCGGCGCTGGAAATGGGGGTGTGGAATTTCCAATCGTCCGTCGCCGGCTTGGGCGGCTGCCCGTATGCCAAGGGCGCCACCGGCAACGTCTCGACCGAAGACTTGGTGTTCATGCTGCACGGCATGGGCATTGATACCGGCATCGACCTCGATAAATTGATTGATGCGGGTGTTTACATCAGCGATTTCCTGGGTCGCAAGCCCAATTCGCGTGTGGCTATGGCGCTTCTGAACAAACGCGCCGGCTGAGTCCAGTCAAAATAGGGCTATGGATACTATTAAACCGATAGCTGCTCGCGCACGCCTACTGGGCGCTGCGGGCTATTTTGACCAAAATTCGGATGAGGATGTGCCCTCGCCGTGCATTTCGGTCTGCAAGATGAACGAAGACCGCAGCTACTGCCAAGGGTGCTTCCGCTCCATCCCCGAGATTCGTGCTTGGGCGGGCGCAGACGCGGCGCAGCGCTTGGCGATTTGGTCGCAATTGGCCGAACGCGCGGGCATGGCCTTTCCGCCTGAGCCTGAGTTGGCGGCTTCGTAACGCCATGAAAAACATCACCTTCTATTTGGACTTTGTCTCGCCCTATGCGTGGCTGGCGTTTCAGCGCCTGCCCGAGGAGCTGGAAGGTCTGAGCTACAGCGTCGAATACCGCCCGGTGCTGCTGGGCGCGCTGCTGCAACAGCACAGCAACCCGGGACCCGCCGGGATTGCGCCCAAGCGCGATTGGACGTACCGCCACGTGCTGTGGCTAGGGCACCAGTTGGGCGTGCCGCTGCAAATGCCGGCGCAGCACCCGTTCAACGCGCTGGCGCTGCTGCGCCAAGCGCTGGCTTGCAGCAGCGATGGCCGCATCAACCGCTTTGTGGCCGAAGCGCTGCTGCGCCATGTCTGGGTCGGCGGCCACGATGCGTTGGACGCGGCGCGGTTGGAGCAGTTGGCGCAGGAGTTGGCCTTGCAGATAAAGCCCGAGACCGACAGCAACCACGTCAAAGCCCTGCTGCGCGCCAACACCGATGCCGCTGCCGCACGCGGCGTGTTTGGCGTGCCGGCGTTTGGCGTGGACGACCAGCTGTTTTGGGGCTTGGACAGTCTGCCGATGCTGCGCGCCTATCTGCAAGGCGATGCGTGGTTTGCAGAGCACCCATAACGCCCGCCCGCTGCTGCAAGCGTGGTGCAAGGACTGCCGGGTTGAATGGAGCACTTGTCCGTTCTTAACTTTTGTCCACCATGCCCAGTGCTTTCAACTTTGCCGCCTCGCCGTTTGACTGTCTGAACGCGGAGGAACAGCGCTTGGTGCGCGACAGCGTTGATGTGGCGTACTTCCCTGAGGGTGCGGTGGTGCTGGACGTGGGCACGGTGCCAACGCACCTGTTTGTGCTCATCAAAGGCTACGTCACCCAAACCGAAGGCGACGAGGTGCTGGCCACCTATGGCCCGGACGACACGTTTGATGGCCGGGGCTTGGTAGCAGGGCGTGTCAGCAGCCGCTTTGTCGCCGCCGAAGAAGTGGTGACCTACCAACTGGCGCGCGAAGCGGTGAACGAGCTGATTGCACGCAACGCCACCTTTGGCGCGCTGCTGTTTTCTGACTTGGGCAACAAACTCACCGCACTGGCGCAGCGCACCGACCGGCATGAGCGCCAGTCGCTGACGCTGGCGCGGGTCGATGAAGCCTATTTGCGTCCAGCGCACGTGGTCGATGCCAGCTTGGACATCGTCTCCGTCGTGCGCGTGTTCCAAGACCAGCGCACCACCAGCGTCTTGGTCACGGGGCTGCCCGATGGCGAGCTGGGCATTTTTACCAACACCACCTTGCAGCGGGCGATTTTGGATGGCCGCTCGCTGGATAAATTGCCCGTGGGCGAGCTGACCAGCAGCCCGGTCGTCACCGTGCGCGCCGCCGACCAGTTGGGCGATGCGATGGCACTGCTGCTGCGCGAGCGCGTACACCGCTTGGTGGTGGTGGACGGCGAGAAAGTGCTGGGCATTTTGGAAGCGCTGGACTTGTTCAGCTTCTTGGCCAACCACTCGCACCTGATTACGGTGCAGATTGAGCAGGCGCGCAATGTCGAAGACTTGGCGCAGGCCGCCGTGCAAATCACCCGCCTGATTGCTGCGCTGCACCGGGGCGGTACGCGCCTTGGGCTGATGGCGACGCTGGTGCAGCAACTCAACGCCCGCCTGTTTGAGCGCGCTTGGGCGATGGTGGCGCCGGCTGAGTTGTTGGCCAACAGTTGCCTGTTTGTGATGGGCAGCGAAGGGCGCGGCGAGCAGCTGCTGAAAACCGACCAAGACAACGGCCTGCTGCTGCGCGACAGCTACACACCGCCAGCCGATTTGCAAGATATTTGCCAGCGCTTTTCGGGCGTACTGACCAGCTTTGGCTACCCCGAATGCCCCGGCAAGATCATGCTGAACAACCCGATTTGGCGCGGCACCGTGATCGATTTTGGCCAGCGCGTGCGCCAGTGGCTGCTGATGCCCGATGCCGAAGGCTTGATGAATCTGGCGATTTTCTTGGATGCCCACGCCGTCGCCGGTGATGCCGCATTGCTGGACACGGTGCGCAGCGCGCTGATGGTGTTTGCCACCGACAACGATGCGGTGATAGCGCGTTTTGCCTCGGCAATCGAGCAGTTTGATACCGATGCCGGCTGGTGGAGCCGCTTGCTGGGCACCAGCGAAGAAATGCGCCGCGTCAGCCTGAAAAAAGCCGGCATTTTCCCCATCGTTCACGGCGTGCGCAGCTTGGCGCTGGCGCGGCGTGTCAGCGCCACCGGCACGGCAGACCGCATGAAAGCGCTGATCGCCGATGGCGTCATCGATGCCGGTTTGGGGCAAGAGTTGATTGAAAGCCTGCACTTTTTGATGGGACTGCGCCTGACGGCTGGGCTGGCCGAAATCGACACTGGCCGCCCCGTCACCGGCAACGTCATCCCCGAGCGCTTGACCAGCTTGGAGCGCGATTTGCTGAAAGACGCGCTCTCCGTCGTCAAGCGCTTTAAAGCGCTGTTGCACATGCGCCTGCGCTTGGATTTGGTCTGATATGACAGACGCAACTTCTTCCACTTCCCCGCCAGCTTCGAGTGGCCCGCGCCACTGGTTGGCACAAGCCAAGCGCGCTTGGCTACAGCACCACCTGAGCGATCCGGCATACGCCTTTTTGCTGGAGCCAGCGCCGCCCAATGAGTGGGTGTCGCTGGACTGCGAAACCACCGGCCTGAACCGGCGCAGCGACGAAATCATCTCGGTTGGTGCGGTGCGCATCGTCGGCGACCGCATCATGACCAGCGAGCGGCTGGAGCTGCTGGTGCGCCCTGATAAAGGCGTGCCCGGCCAAAGCGTGCGCATCCACCGCCTGCGCGAGCAAGACGTGGCCAACGGTATGCCGCTGGCCGAAGCGATGCACCAATTGCTGCACTTCATTGGCAGTCGCCCCTTGGTGGGCTACTACTTGGAGTTTGATGTCGCCATGCTCAACCGCGCCATCACGCCGCTGATTGGCATGGGCTTGCCCCAGCCCAAGATTGAAGTCTCGGCGCTGTATTACGACTACAAATTCAAGCGCCTGCCGCCCTCGCACCAACAGGGCAATGCGGACATTGATTTGCGCTTTGCCACGCTCATGGCCGATTTGCAATTGCCGCTGCGCGACGCGCACGATGCGATGAATGACGCGGTGATGGCGGCAATGGCATTTATTAAACTGCGCCATTTGAATGCGCTCTGAACCACTTAAACACCATGACTTCTGCCCCATTTTTTGATGCCACCGCCAGTCACTGCACCTCGCTTGAGGGTGCCCTACCGCAAGCGCCGCAGCCCGCCGAAGGCTATGCCGGCGATGTCGCTGCGCAGCTGGCATGGCAGTGGGTACAAAACGGCGAAGCAGTGCTGGTCGATGTGCGTACCGATGCCGAGCGCGAATGGGTCGGTGCCGTGCCCGGCGCCGTAGCGGTAGCGTGGAAGCAGTGGCCAGGCATGGCCATGAACGAGATGTTTGATGAGCAGCTGCGTGCCGCTGTGCCGCAAGGCAGCAAAGTGGTGCTGCTGTGCCGCAGCGGCGTGCGTTCAGTTGCCGCAGCGCGCCGCGCCACTGAGTTGGGGATAGAGGCCTACAACATTTTGGACGGCTTTGAAGGTGCTTTGAATGACCAAGCCCAGCGCGGGCAGTTGAACGGCTGGCGTTGGAGTGCCCTGCCGTGGTGCCAAGGCTGATCCTTCAAAGTTCAAAGGCAATAAAAAAACGGACTTTTAAGTCCGTTTTTTGTTGGCAAAAATCAACCGGTTTTTACAGCGCTGGAATGCGCAGTTTCTGACCGGGATAGATTTTGTCAGGGTGGCTCAACATCGGCTTGTTGGCCTCAAAAATCTTCGGGTACTTACCAGCATCGCCATAGTATTTTTTGGCAATCGCTGACAGCGTATCGCCGCGCACCACGTCGTGGTACTGCGCTTCCGGCTCAGGGTTGGTAACGCTCATCAAGTTCTCAACGCTGGTCACGCTAGCGACGTTGCCGCAGCACAGAGTGATTTTTTCTTTGGCTGCCTGCGTCGGTGCTTCACCGTGCACGGTGACCTTGCCTTGCGCGGCGTCATAGGCCACTTGCACGGCGCTGGCACCCAAGTTTTGCGCCGTGATATAGGTCTCGATGGCCTTGGCCGCCTTGGCGTTGAGTTCTTCTGGCGAAGGTGCTGCTGCAGTGACCGTTGCCGCCTGTGCCTCTTTGCCGCCAAACAGTTTTTCGCCCGCATCCTTGATGAAACTGAACAAACCCATGTGCTTCTCCTTCGTCTGGTTGAAAAATAAGCGTTCACTGTAGCCTCAAAACAGTTTGCGCGTTGTCAGGCAAAGCGCAAAGCGTTTCCAAAAACTCAGGATAATTCGCCGCATGACATTTTTGGCCATCGACGTCGGCAACACCCGCCTCAAGTGGGCGTTGTATGAGGCGCCTCAACCGGGAGCTGCCCTGCTTGCGCAGGGAGCAGAATTTTTGGATCACATCGACCGCTTAGCCGAGGGCGCTTGGGCTTGCCTGCCAGCGCCTACACGCATGTTGGGCTGCGTGGTTGCGGGCGATGCCGTCAAGCGGCGCGTCGAAGAACAAATGGAGCTGTGGGACGTTTCGGCCAACTGGGTTGTCGCCTCGGCCAAAGAGGCCGGCCTGCGCAACGGCTACGACCACCCGTCGCGCTTGGGGTGCGACCGCTGGGTAGCGATGATTGGCGCGCGCCAGCACCTGTTAGCGCGCGGTCTGGCGCGCCCGTTGATCATCGTTATGGTCGGCACCGCAGTGACGGTAGAAGCCATTGATACCGAAGGCACTTTTTTAGGCGGCCTGATTTTGCCGGGGCACGGCATCATGCTGCGCGCTTTGGAGTCAGGCACCGCAGGACTGCACGTGCCCACCGGTGAAGTGTGCCTATTCCCCACCAACACCAGCGACGCCCTGACCAGCGGCGGCACCTATGCCATTGCCGGTGCTGTTGAGCGCATGGTGCAGCACTTGACGCAGCACTGCGGTGCCGAGCCAGTTTGCATGATGACTGGCGGAGCCGGCTGGAAGATGGCACCCAGCATGGGGCGCCCGTTTGAGCTGATTGATAACCTGATTTTTGACGGTTTGATCGAAATTGCTGCGCGGCGCTTTGCGCTTTAGTTTTACGCCTTGGCTTGCCGCAGCTTGATCCGGTGCGCGTTAGTGGTGTAGCTCCGTGCGCGCCAAGTCCACACCCAAACGCTCTAGCGCGTCCATCGCCTCGCTGGTGGCGGCTTGTTCGTACAGCGCATTGGCCTCTTTGATTTTGGCTTCGCCCTCCAAAATCACCAGTGCATTGGCATATTCCACTCGCCCGATTGCTGAACCGGGGTGCAGCTGTAGCGCTTCTTGAAACAGTTTCAGGCTCTTGTCCTTCTTGGCGCCATAGGTCATGCCACCAATCAGCGCACCGACTTTGTCGATGACTTCGGCATGGAAAGCGCCCAGCGTGATGCGTGCATCGGCGTGTTGCGGTGCCAGTGCAATCGCTTTGTCTAATGACGCTTTGATTTTATTGCCCAGCCCCTGCGCCAACGCCTTAGCGACGCTGATGCTCTGGCTGTAGCGATGGAGCGCGTAGCCGTGCCAATACCAAGCGTTGGCGTTGTTGGGTTCGGCGTGGGCAAGTGCTTGGGTGCGATCGGCTAGCTGCAAAAATAAATCTAAACGGGTTTTTTCTTTTTTTTCTAGATAACTGGCATACATCGCCGTCGCCTTGGCCGCCACGGTGATGCCAGCATTGCCCGCTTGCCAACCGGCCTGCGCCGCCGCCTGAAAATCGCCGTTGTGCAGCAACACCCAAGCCTGTAATACAGCCGCTTGCGTTGGCACTGGCTCGGCATCGCCCATGTGCAGGCGCGCCCAGTGTGTTTTTAGGCTAGCCACATCAAAGTGGTAGCTGCCAAAGTGCGGAAATGGAGTCCATTGCGCCATGAAAGTCTCCTGAGGAGTAGAGGGGATGGGCGATTTTTCCAATTCCATATCCAACGAATGCGGTGCTGTATCTGGGCTGTTTGGCTACAGCCATGCGGCGTTTTTGCCGCTACTGTAACCGAGCACCCCAGAGGAGAAAAATGCTGCGCTGCGTCATTTTTGCCTCTTCAAGAGACCGTTTGAAAACGCCGCGCACAGGTCAAGGTGGGATAATCGTCCGCTTTGCCTGCAGGCAGCTTTTACGGACTCTCGCATGATCCTCGTTACTGGCGGCGCCGGCTTTATTGGCGCTAATTTTGTATTGGACTGGCTGCGCACCAGCGCCGAAAGCCCCGAGGGCGTTGTTAACCTTGACAAACTGACCTACGCCGGCAACCTGCACAACTTGGCCAGCCTGCAAGGCGATGCGCGCCATGTGTTTGTGCAGGGCGACATTGGCGACAGCGCCTTGGTGGCGCGCCTGCTGGCCGAACACCAACCGCGCGCCGTGATCAACTTTGCAGCGGAGTCCCACGTGGACCGCTCCATCCACGGCCCCGAGGACTTCATTCAGACCAACGTGGTCGGCAGTTTTAGGCTTTTAGAGGCTGTAAGGCAATACTGGCAAGCGCTACCAGCTATCAAAAAAGAAGCGTTTCGCTTCTTGCACGTCAGTACCGACGAGGTGTACGGCACGTTGGACGCCGATGCGCCGGCGTTTACCGAAGAGCATGTCTACCAGCCCAACAGCCCGTACTCGGCCAGCAAAGCCGCCAGCGACCACTTGGTGCGCGCGTGGCACCACACCTATGGCCTGCCAGTGTTGACCACCAATTGCAGCAACAACTACGGCCCGCTGCATTTCCCTGAAAAGCTGATCCCGCTGATCATCGTCAACGCTTTGGCCGGCAAGCCGCTGCCGATTTATGGCGACGGTATGCAAGTGCGCGACTGGCTGTATGTCGGCGACCACTGCAGCGCCATTCGCCGCGTGCTGCAAGCCGGGCGCTTGGGCGAGACCTACAACATCGGCGGCTGGAACGAGAAACCCAACATCGACATCGTCCACACCGTCTGCCGCTTGCTCGACGAATTGCGCCCGCGCGCGGATGGCCAAAGCTACGCCGCACAAATCACCCACGTCAAAGACCGCCCCGGCCACGACCGCCGCTACGCCATCGACGCCCGCAAGATTGAGCGTGAACTGGGCTGGAAGCCCGCTGAAACCTTCGATACCGGCATCCGCAAAACCGTGCAGTGGTATTTGGACAACGCCGACTGGGCAGCGAATGTGCAAAGCGGTGCCTATCGCGATTGGGTGCAAACGCAATATGCCGAGGCGGATGCTGGAGCGAAGGCATGAACATTCTGTTGTTAGGCAAAAACGGCCAAGTCGGTTGGGAGCTGCAGCGCAGCTTGGCGGTGCTGGGTCAAGTCACTGCGCTGGACTTTGACAGCAGCACGCACTGCGGCGACTTCAGCAATCCGGCCGGCATGGCCGACACAGTGCGCGCACTGCGCCCCGATGTGATCGTCAACGCCGCCGCCCACACCGCCGTCGATAAAGCCGAGAGCGAGCCGGAGTTGGCGCGCTTGCTCAACGCCACCACGCCCGGCGTGTTGGCAGAGGAAGCGGCAAAAATCGGCGCTTGGCTCATCCACTACAGCACCGACTACGTCTTTGACGGCAGCGGCCACCGCCCGTGGACTGAGAGCGACACGCCCGCGCCGCTGAGCGTCTATGGCCGCACCAAGTGGGAGGGCGAGCAGCTCATTCAGCAATCGGGTTGCAAGCACCTCATTCTGCGCACCAGCTGGGTTTATGCCGCACGCGGCGGCAACTTTGCCAAGACCATGCTGCGCCTAGCGCAAGAGCGCGAACGCCTCACCGTCATCGACGACCAATGGGGCGCACCGACCGGCGCCGATCTGCTGGCGGATGTCACCGCCCACGCCATCCGCCACCTGCAATCGCATCCGCAAGACGCTGGCCTGTACCACGTGGCCGCTGGCGGTGAGACCAATTGGAATTTATATGCAAAACACGTGCTAGCCCAAGCACAGCAAGCGCAACCAGCTATCAAATTAAAAGCGACTGAAGTCGCGCCTGTGCCCACCAGCGACTTTCCCACGCCAGCGGTGCGCCCGCACAATTCGCGCCTTGACACCCGCAAACTGCAAACCACCTTTGGCCTGACCTTGCCACCGTGGCAGCAAGGCGTGGCGCGCATGGTGGCTGAAATTCTCTGAACCGTCCGTAAACAATGACCGCACCCCTTTCTGCCCAGAGCGCCCGCAAAGGCATCATCCTCGCCGGCGGCTCCGGCACGCGCTTGCACCCAGCGACACTGGCGATTAGCAAACAACTGCTGCCGGTGTACGACAAGCCGATGATTTACTACCCGCTCAGCACACTGATGCTGGCGGGTATCCGCGACATCCTCATCATCAGTACGCCGCAAGACACGCCGCGTTTTGAGCAGCTGCTGGGCGACGGCAGCCAGTGGGGCATTCGCCTGCAATATGCGGTGCAGCCCAGCCCGGACGGCTTGGCGCAGGCGTTTGTGATTGGCGAGGAATTTTTGGCCGGCAGCCCGAGCGCGCTGGTGCTGGGCGACAACATTTTTCATGGCCACGACATCCACGAGCTGCTGGCCCAAGCCGACCAGCGCCGCAGCGGTGCGACGGTGTTTGCTTACCACGTCCACGACCCCGAGCGCTACGGCGTGGCCGAGTTTGATGCGACGGGGAAAGTGCTGTCGCTGGAAGAAAAACCCACCCAGCCGAAAAGCAATTACGCCGTCACTGGCCTGTATTTTTACGATGCCAGCGTGGTTGAGTTGGCTAAAAACCTGCAACCGTCGCCACGCGGCGAGCTGGAAATCACCGACCTCAACCGCCTGTATCTGGAGCAAGGTCAGCTGCACGTCGAAATCATGGGGCGGGGCTACGCGTGGCTGGACACCGGCACGCACGACAGCTTGCTGGATGCGGGCCAGTTCATCGCTACGCTGGAGCGACGCCAAGGTCTGAAAATTGCCTGCCCCGAAGAAATCGCTTGGCGCCAGCGCTGGATCGATGCTGCGCAACTGCAGCAACTGGCGCAGCCGTTGGCCAAAAACGGCTACGGCCAGTACCTGCTGCGCGTGTTGAGCGAAAAAATCTACTAAGCCCCGAAGAAAATCCGCTATGAAAACCACCCGCCTCGCCATTCCCGATGTCATCCTGATTGAACCCAAAGTGTTTGGCGACGCACGCGGGTTTTTCTTTGAAAGCTTCAACCAGCGCGCCTTCAATGAAGCGACCGGCACCGATCACCAGTTTGTGCAGGACAACCACAGCCGCTCTAGCCAAGGCGTGCTGCGCGGCCTGCACTACCAAATCCAGCAGCCGCAAGGCAAGCTGGTGCGCGTGGTGCAGGGCGCGGTGTTGGATGTGGCGGTGGACATCCGCAAAAGCTCGCCAACGTTTGGCCAATGGGTTAGCGCTGAATTAAGCGCCGACAACCACCACCAGCTGTGGGTGCCGCCGGGCTTTGCGCACGGCTTTGTCGTGTTGAGCGATACAGCAGAGTTTCTGTACAAAACCACTGATTACTACGCGCCGGAATATGAGCGCTGTATTGCATGGAACGATGCCACGCTGGCGATTGACTGGCAGTTTCAGGGCGCGCCCAATTTGTCGGCCAAAGACGCGCAAGGTTTGTCTTTGGCGCAGGCCGAGGTGTTTGGCTGAGGCTTTATGGGACGGTGGCAGGTGCCGTCAGCATCTGCTGCACGGATTGGTACAGCGCATCTGAACTAAATTGTGGATTCTGTGGGTCGAACGAGAAAAAATTGTGCGGTCGGTTTAACAACTGGCCCTGCCAGCGCGGCTCCAAAAAAAATGAGACAAATTGCGCGCCCCGCTGCTGGTGTTGTGCAAGCATTTGCTGCACCGCCGCCGCATCCATCGCCTTGAGCGGATGGAACTCTGTCACGCCGTACCCGGCATGGCGGCTCTTGTCATGCCAGCGCGAAAAAACCTCGCCATACGTGGCGTCGCCGTAAAGGCTGACCCCCAGCTTGATATTTTTCATCGGCTGCAGCGAGGCTTCAATCGCGTATTTGTTCGCGTCCCAGCTGGGGTTGGTAAACGGGATGATTTGGTGCGTGTAATGCGGCGTATCCGCCAGACACGACTGGTTCACCACGCCATTAAAAAATTGCAGGTAATCCACCACCTGTTGCTGACGAAAGCGGTGCCACAGCGGCACCAGCGGGTTGTAGTAGTAAGCAGATTGCTCGGCCGGCAGGTCAATGTGGGCTTGCAGTGCTGTATCTGCTGGCGTGCTGATTGGCAGCGCTTTTTGCGGCAACGGCTGCGGTGCGCTTTGGTCGCGGTCTATTAGGGCGATGTGGCGCGTGCCCAGCGGCGTTAAGCGCCCCGGTGTGGCCTCCAAAAAAGCATCAATGCGGTATTGGCCCGGCGGCAACTGCCGAAAATCCATATCCAGTCTCCAGCCAGTATTGGCGTCGCCAAACTCTGGCTTGGCGGCCAGCACGTCTTGACGGCCTTGGTTGACTGGGGTTTTGCCAACGAAAACGCCGTTGCGGTACACGTGTACCAACGGCTGGTGCGCGCTCTGTGTCGGCGGGACATACGCCCAGCCGCCAATGGGCAAACTGCCGTGGGCGAAGGCGTCGATGTGCTCGGCAAAGCGCTGCAGTGGTTCGGTGCGAATATCACGCGAGGGCGGCTGCACCGCATCAAACGTGGCGTAATCTGCGCCCACAACGCGGTTGAGCTGCGCAATGTCCGCAAACTGCTGCTGCAAAAACTGCTGAAATCCCGCCACCGAGGCCGGGCTGTAGTCGGTGACGCGGTAAGGTGCGTCAAACCCCATGCCAGCCTCAAAATCAGGAAATAGATGGTGCAGCTCGCCCAGCAGCGTTACGCCTTTGATTTTGGCGATGTCTTTGGCCGGCAGGCGGCACATTTCAGCCAGCAACGCTTGCGTGGCTTGCACGCGGCGCTGGGTCAGCTCGGTATCGGTGCGGGCCAGCGACCAGTTGTACAGCGGCGCGCCGTAATAGCGGCTGGTCGCCAGCGGGCCGTCGCGGGTGTGGGCTAGGTTGGCTGGGTCTTGGGCCAGTTCTTTTTCTAGCGGCGCGTCGCTGGCGAAGTGGGTGGAGAACAAATACAGGATCAAAGGCCGCTCGGTATCGCGCACGGTGCGCACCAGTCGCCCGACGCTGTCTTGGTCAATCTCCCAGCCGTCGGTGCTTTGGCGAAACAGTTGCAGCAGCGGCACGTGCAGGGTGTAGCCCAGCGTGTAAGCCTTTGCGGCGCTGCCTTGTGGTTGTAGCGGTGCCAAGGTCGATTCCAGCAGCGCTGCAGCGGAACCTTCTGGGCCGGAGCAGCTGGCGGACAGATCAGCGGGGCGTGGCGCTGCGCTGGCGCGGGGTTCGAGCACGCAGGTGTCTATCAAGCCCATCATCGGTGCCAGCAGCAGCGAGCCAGCGCGGTGCTGCTGGTGTGCGGCGCTTGGTGCGATGTCTTGAAAGGCACTGTGCCACTGCGCTACGCCAACCGCGCCAGCGGCCAGCACGGCGCAGGCGGCCAAAGTAACGAGCAGCGGGGCGTTGTGCGGGGCGGCGGGCGTTGAGGGAGTGGTCATGGCAAATCTGGTGGTGTCGGGTCAAGCAGCAGCGAATGTAAACGCAAGGCGCAGCTTTGTTGCTTTGCAGCAAATTAAGGGCCTTATTTAGCATCAAATATGCCTCTAGCCCTTTAAATACGTGCGCTAATAGCTATTAAATTAGGAATGATTCTCCATGAGGAATAAGCGCAGGCTTACTGCCCCGGCTACACTGCTTTCCATTTTTCGCCGCCGACGCTTGGCACGCCTGACTGCTTTTAGCGCTGCTTTGATTGCTGCCATTGCCCACCCATGACGACACACACATTTGACGCGCTGATGGAGCCTACGGGCGATTTGCTGACCGACCTTGCCCCGCAGCGCCCGCGTTTGGGCGACTTGCTGGTGCAGGCGGGCAAACTCAGCGCCCGCGATTTGGAGCGCGCGCTGTCGGCCCAGCAAGAAATGGGCAGCATGATTGGCCGCGTGCTGGTGCAGTTGGGGTTGGTGTCTGATGCCGATGTGGCGCAGGCGCTGTCGGTGCAGTTGGGCATTGCGCTGGCCACGGCGCAAGACTTTCCTGATGTGATGCCCGAGATCGAAGGTTTACTGCCCGATTTTTTGCACGCCAACAGCCTGTACCCCCTGCGCCTAGACGGCAACGAGCTGCACATGGCGATGGCGGTGCCGCAAGACGCTTTCGTCACCAAGGCTTTGCGTTTAGCCACGGGCTGCACTATCCGACCGCATTTGGCGCTAGAGAGCGATATTGAAAAAGCCTTGGCTGAGCCAGAAGAAGAAGCCGCCGACGACATGGATGACGGTTTTGGCGACGGCGCCGATGGCGGCGATTTTGTCGAGCACCTGAAAGACTTGGCCAGCGAAGCGCCGGTGATCCGGTTGGTCAACACCATCATTGGCCGGGTGATTGATCTGCGCGCCTCGGATATCCACTTGGAGCCGTTTGATGATGGCTTGCATGTGCGCTACCGCGTTGATGGCGTGATCCACCCCGGTGAATTGGTGCCGCCGCGCCTGAGCGCTGCCGTGAATTCGCGCGTCAAGCTGTTGGCGCATTTGGACATTGCCGAGCGGCGCTTGCCGCAAGACGGGCGCATCAAGACCCGCGTCAAAGGGCGCGAGCTGGATTTGCGTGTTTCTACCGTGCCGACGGTGCATGGCGAAAGCGTGGTGATGCGCGTGCTCGACCGTGCCAGCGTGCGGCTGGAGCTCGAAAAAATGGGCTTTGAAAAAGACACGCTGGCGCGCTTTAACGGCTTGCTAGCGCGTCCGCACGGCATTTTGTTAGTCACTGGCCCGACGGGTTCGGGTAAAACCACCACGCTGTACGCCGCATTGGCCAAGATTGACGCTTCAGCGCAAAAAATCATCACCGTCGAAGACCCGGTGGAGTACCAGCTCGAAGGCATCAACCAAATTCAGGTGCATTCACAAATTAATCTGACCTTTGCCAATGCCCTGCGCTCCATCCTGCGCCAAGACCCGGACATCATCATGATTGGCGAGATGCGCGATGGCGAAACGGCACAAATCGCCGTGCAGTCGGCGCTGACCGGGCACTTGGTGCTATCGACTTTGCACACTAACACGGCGGCGGGTGCGGTGATTCGGATGCAGGACATGGGTGTCGAGCCTTACTTGATTACTTCTGCCGTCAACGGCGTGCTGGCGCAGCGCTTGGTGCGCACTTTGTGCGGGCAGTGCAAAGAAGCCTATGACCCTAGTCCCGAAGTGCGCCAGACCACCGGGCTGGCGCGCTTTTGTGCGCCGGATCGGCTGATTTATCGCGCTGTCGGTTGCGACCAGTGCCGCCAATCAGGCTACCGAGGGCGTACGGGCATCCACGAATTGCTGGTGCTGGACGAGCCAATGCGCCGCGCCATCATTGATGGGCAGGATGCCGGCACGCTCAACGCCATCGCCGCGCAGAGTGGGATGTTGAGCCTGCACGAGGACGGTTTGCGCAAAGTCGCTGCCGGGCACACCACGCTGGATGAGCTAGCGCGCGTGACGCAGGACCAAGCCGATGCCTGAGTTTGTTTGGCGCGCTGCCGCCGCCTCCGGCAAAGTTGAAGAGGGACGGCTCACCGCCGCCAGCTTGGGTGCGGCACTCAAGCAATTGCGCAGCCAAGGCTTGACGCCGCTGAATTTGGACGAGGCTGGAGCGGTGGGCGCCGCTGCGGCTAGCGGGACTATGGGTGCCGCTGGCTTGGGTGGCTTCGCCCAACCCAAAGTGCGCCAAGCCAAGGGCCCTGTTAGCGCCCCCGATGTGTTGGCCATCACCTCGGAGCTGGCCATCATGCTGCGCGCTGGTTTGGCGCTGGACAACGCTTTGCGCGTGCTCATCGACATGAGCCACAAACCCAGTGTCGCTACGCTGATGCAGGGCATTTTGGAGGCCGTCAAAGGCGGCACGCCGCTGAGCCGCGCGCTGGCGGCGCACCGCGAGCTGTTTGGCGACTTCTATATCAACATGATTCGCTCGGGCGAGGCCAGCGGGCAGATGTCCGCCGTGCTAGACCGTTTGGTCGAGCACATGGAGCGCCAGCGCGCGCTGCGCGACAACGTTATTTCCGCCACTATTTACCCGGCTATTTTGTTGGCGGTGGCGGTGCTGTCGTTGATTGCCATGCTCGGCTTTGTCGTGCCGCAGTTTGAAAAGCTGTTCACCGACATGGGCGACGCGCTGCCCTTGCCGACACGCTTGGTGATGGGTTTGGGGCAGGCATTTACCAGCTACGGCTTGTTTATCGGCGCGGCGCTGGTGGGTGGTGGCATGTTGCTGGCGCGCTGGTTTAAGTCGCCCTCGGGTCGGCGCTGGTGGCAAACTTTGATGCTGCGTTTGCCACTGATGGGGCCATTAGCACTGAAATACCAGTTGACGCTGTTTTCGCGTTCGCTGGGTACTTTGCTGGGCAATGGTGTGCCGATGCTGACCGCGCTGCACATTGCCACCGAAACTGTCGGCAACACCGTGCTGCAGCAGGCGTTGGCGCGCGTGGCACCCATCGTTAAAGAGGGGGGCCGGGTAGTGCAAGCGCTGTCGGCCACCGGCATCTTTGAGCCTTTGGCTATCAATCTGATCCGCGTGGGCGAAGAAACGGGTCGCATCGGCCCCATGATGCTGGAGCTGGCGAATATATTGAACCGAGAGGTCGAAACCGGTATCAAACGCCTCCTGACGCTGGTGGAGCCGGTGCTCATTTTGGTGTTGGGCATGTTGATTGCCGCCATCATCGTCTCCATCTTGCTTGGAATTCTGTCTATCAATGACCTCGCCGTATAATTTTTGTTTGCCCAAGGAACCGTCTCTCATGGTGAGTATTCGTGCCCGCCGCGCCTGCGCCGCTGCCTCCGTTCGTCCTTCTTCCCGCAAGTCTGCGCGCGGTTTCACGCTGATTGAATTGCTGGTCGTGTTGGCCATCTTGACGCTGCTGGCCGGTTTGGTTGGCCCGCGTGTGCTCAACCAGCTCGGCGGTGCCAAGTCGAAAACTGCGGGTGTGCAGATTGCCGATCTCGATAAATCGCTCGAACTCTTCAAGCTTGATGTGGGCCGCTACCCCACCACCGAAGAAGGCCTGAACGCACTGGTGACCAAGCCCGGCTCAGTCAACGGCTGGACCGGCCCCTACCTCAAAGGCGGCGTGCCCAGCGACCCGTGGGGCCACCCCTACCGCTATGCCAACCCCGGCCCGAATGGCGGTATTGAGATCCTCTCTTTGGGTGCCGACGCTGCCCCGGGCGGCGACGGTGAAAACGCCGACGTCCGCAACACTCCCTGATCGTCGCTCCCTGCGGTTTCAGTACTGGCCTAAACACTAAACACCATGCAGCGTGAGCGCGGCTTTACGCTGATTGAGCTGTTGGTGGTGTTTGCCATCATGGCGCTGCTGATGGGCTTGGTGCCGATGGCCTTTGACAAGATGCGTGATGCCGCGCAATACCGTGACGTGCTGCGCGGCATGATTTCCGAGATTCGCTTTGCTAGGCAGCAGGCGCTGCTGGGACATACCGAAGTGCGTTTTTCCGTCAATTTGAGCGAGCGGCTTTACCAGTCTGATGGGCATTCTGCCAGGCCTATTCCTGCGCCGCTGGAGGTGCGCGCTACCGTCGCCGGTACAGAATTACAGGGTCAAGGTGTGGCAGCAATCCGCTTTCTGCCTAGTGGGGGGGCAACGGGTGGCAGTGTCGATATCTTGCGTCCTTCGGGTGTCGGTACACGCTTGCGCGTCGATTGGTTGTCTGGGCAAGTGAGCCAAGAAGCCCTGTCGCCATGATCCGATCTCAGCGCTTGCGGCAGCGCGGACTGTCCTTGCTGGAGTTGTTGGTGGCTTTCGTCATCATGGGTATTGCTTTGGGAGTGCTCTACAAAGCCAGCGGCAGCAGCGCGCGCAGCGTGGGTGAAGTCGCTAGCTACCAGCGCGCCATGTCGTTGGCAGAATCTTTATTAGCCATGCGCGATGCGGTACCTGCTGAAGGTTGGAATGAGGCAGGTCAGTCGGCCCAGTTTTCTTGGAAAATAAATTCTCAGCTCTACGTCACGCCCGCAAGCCAAAGCAATCCCGCTGTTGCTCAGCTGCATGCCATCGATATGGTAGTGCAGTGGAACGATGGAAGCCGCTTGCGTCAGATTGAGTTGCACACTTTGCGCCCCCAGCGCAATGTTCCCGCTGGCGCAGGAGTGCGGTAATGAGCGCAGTAATGAGTGCGCGCAGAAACTCACACGGCTTCACTTTGATTGAGCTGTTGGTCACCATGGCCTTGCTGTCTTTGCTGATGCTGGGCATGGCTTCGGCACTGCGCACCATGGCGCAAACCGAAGAGCGTGTAGATGTGCGCCTCGCTCGTGCGGATGAATTTCGTATCGCGACAGGTTTTCTGCGCTCTATTGTGGGGCGTGTTTCTGCGCGCAAGAACCCTACACCGGTAACCCAAGGCGCTAGTCCGTACATGTTTGCGGGCGCTTCAACCGCCCTCTCTTGGGTCGGCATCATGCCAGCCCGGTACGGCGCGGGAGGACGCAACTTCTTTCATTTGGCAGTGGAGACTGTGCAAGGGACGCCTTCTCTGGTGATTCGGTTTGTGCCGTGGACAGATAGCACTGATTTTCCCGATTGGGGACAGGCTGAAAGCCGGATACTCGTGCAGGGCGTGACCTCTTTTACGCTGGCCTATGAAGATGCACGACAAGCAGAGCCGTTGTGGGTCGATACTTGGGAGCGTACCGATAGCTTGCCCGAGCGCCTGCGCATAGAGCTGCAAACAGACACGGGGCCGTGGCCTATGTGGGTGGCCGCCGTGCGCAGTCTGCCTGCCAGTGAGCGTGGTGGCTCCGGACGCTTTTCTGCAGGGCCTGAATGAGAAAAATATACCTAGATGCAATGCGGCGTCACCAACAAGGCATTGCCTTGATCGCCGTGTTGTGGATTGTGGCTGCGCTGAGCATCATCGTGACCGGCGTGGTGCACTCGGTGCGCAGCGAGGTGCGCTTGATCAACCACACTAGGCAAGCTCTTGAAGGTTTGGCCTTGGGCGAGGCGGCAATTGCCTTGACACTGCAAGACCTCAGCGTGCGTCCAGAGCGGCCCACGCGGTTGACGCAAATGGATGTGGCGTATCTAGGCCACGCGATGCAGGTAGAGATCATCCCTCTCAGCGGCCTGATTGACATCAACAGCGCGCCAGAATCCCTGCTGGCAAGCCTATATGCCGTTGCCGGCGCCAAGGATGCTGCGGTTGCAGCAGGGCTGGCAGAGGCGACAGTCCAAGTGCGCAGCGAACGTGACGCACGGGGTCGCGAAAAAGGTTTTGAAGCTGCGCAAGACCTGCTGCGCGTGCCGGGGTTTGATTTTGACCTCTATGCTAGACTTTCGCCGCTCATAACGGCCGAGGCGCAAGGCAACGGCGGCAGAGTCAACCCCCAAGCGGCCCCTAAAGGAGTGCTTGCAGTGCTGGCACAGGGCAATCTTGCATTGGCAGGCGATCTAGCCATACAGCGTGCAAACGGAGCTGCTGACATCGACAGTACAGGCCTAAACGCTCCATTCATTGGAAATATTGCTTCTTCACGTTACAAATTACAGGCCCGCGTCGCCCTTGCCGATGGGATGCAAGTGGTAGTGTCGCGCAGTATTGATCTGCGTCCAGACTCCCGCACAGGCCTGCCTTGGCGCATTTTTAACGCTGAGTATTGGACGCAAGCCGTGCCAAGAATAGGCGTTTGATTACACAACATGTCCACAGCTGAACCTTCTTCGCGCTTCTTCGGGTTAGACCTCCATACGCTTTGGCCAGAAATACGCCGCTCTTGGCAGGAGTTGCATCGCGCTCCTGCGCTGGCTTGGCTGACACCAGATTTACCCGTGCGCGTTTTGCATGCCGACGGGCATGAAGCGACTTGGCTGGGTGGAAAACTGGCTGATAGAGAACAGAAGCAGCCTGCACCCTTCGACGCTATTGAGCTGTCTGAGGATATTCTTTTGCGCCGCGCCTTGCGTGTGCCTGCTATGTCGCAGGCGCAAATTGCCCAAGCGGTCGAAGTCGATCTACGCAGTGTCAGCCCCTTTGCTGCCGCTGACATGGTCTGGGGCTACGGGGTGCAGCCTGCGCAGACTGGCGGTGTGGATGTCAATGTGGTGCTCGTGTCACGTAAGCAGGCAGAGCAATATATCGGTACGCAGCAGCACCGTTTGGCCGCTAATGCAGCGCCTGAAGTATGGGCGTTCACCCCTGATAACGTTCCTATTCTGTTGGAGGGCTGGGGTGAGGCGCGGCGCGTCCAGCATGGTGCCAAGCGCCGCCGCATCGGCTATGGATTGCTAGTCTGTGTGTTGTGCCTAGCAGCTGCTATCGCTATCACGCCCACAATGCAATTGCGACTACGCGCCATACAGGCGGCCTATGCGTACGATGCAGTACAGGCGCGTACTGCAGCGCTATTAGGCCAGCGCGAAGCTTTCGTGCGCTCTATTGATGAGCTAGAAATTTTGCGCAGTACTTTGACTGAGCGTGTTGACTCTCTGCTTTTGATGGAGGCGATGACACAAACACTGCCAGATGACACCTCATTGCAAAGCCTGCAAGTGCAGGGATTGAAAGTTACTATCAACGGTCTCACTGCGAACTCCGCGACGCTGATGCAGTTGTTGGGTAATAAAAAGGGCTTTAAAAATATTCGAGCCCCTTCTGCGGCAAACCGCAGTCCAGGCGCTATAGCTGAAAATTTTATTATTGAGTTTGAATTAGATCCTGCCGTTTTCTCTATGGCTGCGCCTGTGCTACTAGGCGCATCAACAGAGGATGATCCAAAGATTAAAAATATGGTTTTTTCAACAGGTGCTGCAATGCCAGTGCTGCCGCCTGCTGCTATCGCTGTTCCGGCTTCTGGTTCTGCTCCTGATGCACCAAGGCCGAAGAGTCGTTTTTCTTCTGGACCTGAAAACATCTCGCCGACTCTCGCTCCTAGCACCCCTGTTGCATTGCCTAAGTGAGCACCATGAAACTCAACATTCGGCGCGAAACCGCTACGGTACTAATCATGTTGGCATTGCTTGCTCTGCCCTTGATGACGGCTGGCATTTATGTTTATCAAAAGCACCAGTGGGCTGAAAATCGTCTCAATGAATTAGAGCCACGCTATGCGCGTCTGTTGGGTTTAGAGGCCAGTAGCGAGAGCCTGGCGCAGGCGCAAGCGCAGGGCCAAAGTTTGATAGCGCAATATATCTACCCGCAAGAGCAAGATGCTAACCAAACGGGTAATACCGTACAACAGCGCATTCGCAGCATATTGGTTGCAGCAGGCCTAGACATAGCCAGTAGCCAAGTCTTGCCAGCAAAAGAAGAAAAAGGCTTTGAGCGCATTCCTTTATCTATCCGTGCTGAGGGCGAAATGGTCGCGCTGCAAGCAGCTTTAACGGGCTTGGTGGCGGAAAAACCGGCGATTCTTATTGATACCTTGCTAGTGCAAGGTTATGGCGCACCCAACAAAAATGGTGTTCAGCGTTTATCAGTGCAGTTAAATCTTATTGTGCTGCGGAGGCGTCCATGAAGCGCTATGCATTGACCGCCTTGGTCATGGTGAATGTGGCACTCCTAGCCTTTTTAGCGGCGTTATGGCTGAGTCCAGACGGCAGCCTGCGTAACTCCAGCTGGGTTACACCCTCTCCTATCACTAATAATTACTTGCAAATGCTACCTGCATTGCCCGAGCGCCAGTCGGTCGATACCAAACGTTTTTTGGCATTGCTGGAGCGTCCACTGTTTCAACTCACGCGCCGCCCACCACCTCCGCCTCCTCCTGTACCCACTGTTGCAGCGCCCGAAGCGGTCGACAATCTGAGCACTGCCCAGCTCTCTGGTGTCGTGGCTGGCGAGAAGACTGCCAGCATCATCATCACGATGGCGGGTAAAGCGCGTCGTGTGCGATTGAACGATTCTGTTGATGGCTGGATACTGCAAAGTATTCAAGGACGCAGCGTGATATTTTCTAGTGGCGGCCAAACCCGTGTGTTGCAATTGCCCCGGGCTGCGGTAACGAATTTTTCTGGTAGCACTTTGCCTGTGCCGGTCACACCCATGCCACAGATACCGCCGCCATCAGCACCGCCTCAACAGAGCGCGATACAGGTAGCGCCACCACCAGCACCGGCTACGCCGCCTGCCACTGTTACGGACGCACTATCTACGCCACCTCGTCGTTCACGTTTTTCTTCTGGTCCGCAATGAAAATTTACTCCTACGCACTCACTGCAGTGACCTTGGCCATATGCCAAGTCTGCACCGCCCAGAGTCTTGACCCAGCGCTGGCGTCAGCGCCTGGCGTGGCCGATCAAGCAGCTGGTACCAATATCAGCGATGAGCCGCGCATCATTCGAGGCAATGATCAGATGATTGCCCCAGCCAAGCCTTCCGCTTGGCTCGATAGTGCGCCGGTGACGCTTAATTTTGAAGAGGCCCCGATTGCCGAAGTCGTTCGCACGATTTTGGGTGACATTCTTAAAACCAGTTACGTTTTACATCCGCCGCTAACTGGTACGGTGACCTTGTCTACGCGCGCTCCAGTCTCGCCTGATCAGGCAGTTTTTTTACTGGAAAGTGCGCTCTATGCCAATGGTTTGGCGTTAGTTCGTGATGCTCGAGGCAGCTACCACGTTGGTCGTCCGGATGCCTTAAAGGGCGTAGGCTCTTCCGTGCGCCAAGCCGGAAAGGCACCGCTACAGCCGGGTGCGGGCGTGATTATTGTGCCGTTGCAATACATTGGCGCGGCAGAGATGGCGTCTATCCTGCGCCCGCTGCTGCCCGCCGATGGTTTGGTGCGTGTGGATACTGTGCGCAACCTGCTGGTGCTAACAGGTACCCGTACCCAAGCAGAAAGCTGGCAGGACTTAATTGATACCTTTGACGTCGATTTACTCAAGGGTATGTCGGTCGGCGTGTTTCCCCTGAAATACGCCTCTGTCAAAGAGGTTGAAAATGCCTTGCAGCTGATGAGCGGGGGCACTGGTGCCACAGCAGCGCCGACGGCAGGTAGCGCGGTGCGTCCAGCCGCTGGAGGTGCCGCTGTAGCACCAGCCGCCATGCTGGGTGAAGGTAATCCGTTGTTTGGTGCTTTGCGCATCATGCCGATTGAGCGCATCAACAGCATCTTGGTTGTCACGCCGCGCGCCGCTTATTTGGACGAAGCACGCCGCTGGATTGAGCGTCTGGATCGTCCCAGCGACAACGCCGGTGAAGCGCAACTGTTTATTTACCAAGTGCAAAACGTCAATGCACGCCATTTGGCCAGTGTGCTCAGCGGTATTTTTGGCGGTCAAACGTCTGGTTCGCCCAGCGCCAGCAGTGGTGTGGCACCGGGACTGAGCAATGCCACTGGCTCGTCCTTCGGACAAAGTGGCTCGGGCAGTCCATTTGGTAGCAGCGCCGGCTTTGGTAGTAGCAACCCGTTTGGCGCTAGCAGCAGTGGCCTGGGGATGCGAGCCGGGGGACAAACAGCTGGGGCTAACAATAGTGCCGCAGCAGCGCCGACAGTTACCAATCTAGGCGGTATCCGCGTCATGGCTGACGAGCTCAATAATTCAGTGTTGATTTGGAGCACTAAAGCCGATTATGTAAAAATAGAATCTACCCTTAAGCGGCTCGATCTGCCACTGACACAAGTATTGATCGAAGCCACCATTGTGGAAGTCACCCTGAGTGACGATTTGAAATACGGTCTCCAATGGGCTTTTAGCGACACTCCGGGTAGCAAGGGTTACACCGGGCAAGGTCAAATCAGCGGTGACCAAGTGGCGGGTGGGATCTTAGGGAGTGCTACTACCCAAGGATTCACCTACACCCTCAGTAACCCCTTGGGTAAAGTGCGTGCGGTATTGAATGCGTTGGCAACTAAATCGTTGATCAACGTAATTTCTAGTCCCTCTTTGATGGTGCTGGACAATCACACCGCTACTATCAAAGTGGGTAACCAAGAGCCCATCCGTAGTAGTGTTACCAGTACCCCTACTGTCAGCGGGACTGATAGAACTAGCAACATCCAGTACAAAGATACCGGCGTTAACTTGGTAGTTACTCCGTCGGTCAATGCTGGCAACATTGTGACGATGCAAGTGGATCAAACTGTCACCGACTTAGGGCCAACCAAAGATTCTGCTGACGGTCAGCCCACCTTCTTAGAGCGCCAAATCAGCAGCAAAGTAGCCGTTCGATCGGGCGAGACCATTGTCTTGGGTGGCTTAATCAAAGACAGCAAGAAAAGCGGTAAAGCAGGCGTACCCTATTTGTACGACATACCGGTCGTCGGAAGCCTTTTTGGCACAACTTCCAATGATGACGCACGCACCGAACTGCTGGTTGTCATTACCCCGCGTGTGGTGCGCTCTGATATCGACATTCGCAGCGTGAGCGAAGACTTGCGCGATCGGATGAAGGGCTTGCCGCTGTTTGATGCTAAAGATATTGCGCCGGTGCCCCTAGCGCCCGCGCTGCTACCGCCTCCCCCTCAATAACTTAGCCAAGGAGCTTTAAAGCTATGCCAACAACGATGCAAACGTCCCTGCCAGCGCAGATAAAAAAATACAGCCTGACCGCCTTGGTTCCTTTGGTACTGGCCACAGGCCTGCTGGCTGGTTGCGCCAGCACTTTGACCCCAACGACGGCAGAAGAAATTGTGAGCCAGCGTTCTCAGCAACGCGTCGATTTGTTACTAGATAAAAAATACGACCAAGCCTACGACTACCTTGCTCCTTCTTATCGCGCGTTGAATACAGCAGAAACCTACCGCAACCAATTTGGCGAGGGCGCTAGGTGGGTAGAACCGAAGGTAGCCAAAGTGGAGTGCCCTAGTGAGGAGCGCTGTAACGTCACGGTGAAATTAAAAATCGCCGTCGCGGCACGTGGCTTCACCAAGCCGATTGACTCCAGTATGTTTGAAACTTGGATCAAAGAAGATGGAAAATGGTGGTATCACCAGCGCTAAGGCCAGCGACTGAGCGTTAATTTAAGCCTGCGGAGTGCTGAAAAAACGCGGTGCCTCACCCCAAAAATGCCACGCCGCCGGCTCTTCGCGCAGCGCGATTTCTAGCAAATCAAACACCGCCGGTACCAAAGTATCCACGTCCTGCCACACCCCCAACTGGGTGATGCGCAGCCAGCGCTGGCCAGTGTGCATATCCAATCCGGTGATGTACACCGTCACCGGTACGCTTTGGGTGACGGCCAAGCGCAGCATCCCTTTGGGCATACGCGCTTGCATGCCCAGCAAACTGACTTCGACACTTGAATCAACCTGATCGGCGGGCACATCGACCACGGCCAGTACCTGTTCATTGCGGCGCAGCGTTTGTATCACCGGGCGCAGACTGCCCGACACTACCAGCGGTACATGGCCCAGCGCTCGCTCCACACTGCGGGTGCGCGCGCGGGCATACCACTGCAGCACGCGGCGACCGACAAAAGGAGCGCCCTCCATCGCCGCTACCAACGCATGTACTTGCAAGCCCTTGCTGTGGGCATGGCGCAGGCCCCACATGCCAGCGCCCCAATGAAAACTGCAAAGAATGCCCGCTTCTTCAGGGCTAGGCCACTGCCCCTGCACCTGTAGATGGCGCTGCATCCAAGCGTCTGAGCGCGTTACAGCGAGGTAGTGGTCGGCATGGTCTACCAGTGTCACCAAGCGGCGCACTGCCAGCCAGCGGGCCGCGTCAGCGGGGAGTACCTGCCCGCGTTCTTGAGCCTGCGCCAGTGCATGGGCGCAGGCAGCGCCATACAGCCACTGCACCCGCGCCAAGCGCTTAAAAATCGCAAAACACCAGCGCCAAGGCAACACCGCTGCCAGCCCCGGCACCAGTACCAGCTCGATCAGGTCACGCGACTCAACACGCCAACGCGGGGGGAGCCACCGCCACAGGGTGCGCAACAACTGCACTGGCTAGCTCCAAACGTGCGGCAGTCGCACCAAGCCGGGCGTGGACTGGGCAAACACTTGCTGAAAACGTGCGCAGTCTTTGCGCTCCTCATACACCACCAGCCCCTGCGAATCGAACAGAAACACGCTGACGCTGTATTCCCCCGTGTGTAAGGGCAAATCAGTAAAGGTGACGGTGGCACACCAAGTGCCGCTAGCGTCCTGCACCGGAGCCGCTCCATCAAAGTGCGTGCCTACTGACGTAACCCCCACGCCGTGCGCCTGCTCCAGCATCACGCCAAAGTGCGGCTGCTCGCCTTGCGGCGCACTTGCGCGCAGCACTACGCGCAAGTGCGGTGAATTCAGACGCGGAGGGGACTGGTTTACTGCGGGCAGCAGATCGGGCAGCTCCACCGATTCAAACCGTGCCAACGCCGGCGCAGCGCATGAAACATTTGCCGTGTCTGTCGTTGGTGCCACTGGTGTTGTCACGCTATGTTGAGGTGTCTCTTGTGCACGCACATGGGCTTCATAGCTGGCCAGCACCTCGGCTGTCGCGCCATAGGCCTGCACCTTGCCGCCCTTGAGCCACAGCGAGGTGTCGCACAGCTGCTGCACGTGGTAGAGGCTGTGCGAGCAAAACAAAATAGTGCAGCCGTGGTTGCGAAACTTCTCAATGCGCTCGACGCATTTTTTTTGAAAATGCTGGTCGCCTACCGCCAACGCTTCGTCAATGATTAGCAACTGCGGCTCCACCGCCGTGACCAAGGCAAACGCCAGCCGCACCGTCATGCCCGAAGAATAGGTTTTGACGGGCCGATCCATCGCCGCGCCCAGCTCGCAAAACTCAATGATTTCTGGCTCCAGCCGCGCCATCTCGGCAGCAGAAATACCAATCAAGCTGCCGCCAAAGTACAGATTTTGCCGGCCAGTGAAGTCAGGGTGAAAACCTGCGCCTAGCTCCAAAATCGCCGTCAAACGCCCACTGCGGGTGATGGAGCCGGTGCTGGGCTGCAAGCTGCCCGCCAGCAGTTTGAGCAACGAACTTTTACCGGCACCGTTGTCGCCAATTACGCCCAAGCACTGGCCTTGGTGCAGGTTGAACGACACATCTTGCAGCGCCCAATGGCTGCGGTGCAGGTGGCGACCCGTCAGCAGCGCCTTGAGTCGCTGGCGCGGCGAGTCGTACAGGCGGTACTCCTTGCCTAGGTGCTGCACCTTCAAGGTCACCGGCTGTGCCGTCAAGGGGTCAAAAGAAGGTGTGTTTGACACGAAATTAGTATGAAATAGGGCTCTAGCCCTTTAGATACGTGCGCTAGCAGCTATTATTTTAATAGTGAAATGGTGCCGGTTTGACGGGTGCGGCGCAGGTTATAGCCAATCGACCAGCTGATCGCGGCTGCGGCGCAGCACCAGTTCTAGCAACGCAGCGCCCGCTGCCAGCCAAGCCACACAGCCGATCCAGACCGACCACGCTGGCCAAGCGCCTTGTAACAGCACCGCCTGATAGCCGCTGACCCAAGCCGTCATCGGGTTGAGCCACAGCACCCAGCGCCAGTCGGCGGGAAACATATCGACAGGGAACAGTACGGGCGAGAGAAAAATGCCAATCGACAACGCAAAACCCACCACTTGCATCGTATCGCGCAGTGCAGCGGCCAGCACCGCTAAGGCCGCTCCCCACACCGTACACAGCAACCATTGCAGCACCAGCAGCAGCGGCAAAGATAGCAATGCCAGAGAAAAATGGTGGTGCGGTATGTAGGCGACAACTAACAGCAATAACAGCGGCGCAAACACCATGCCACTGGCCAATACCGCACGGGCGGGAAACAGCATGGGCGGCAAGGCATTTTTTTGCAAGATGCCGCCGGCTTCTATCAGGCTGCCCATACCTCGCGTGAGTGCGTCGCAAAACGCCATCCACGGCAGCATACCGACGATCAGATAAGCGCCGACGGCGCGGGTAGGAGCGCCGTCGCCTAAGCGCATCGCAAACACTACGTCAAACACCAAGTAATACGCCGCAATGGTCAGCATGGGCTGGACATAAGCCCACGCCACGCCCATAGCGGTGCTGGCGTAGCGTGCGGTAATTTCGCGGCGGGTTAGCACCCAGCACAAGGCGCGTGCGCGCCACAGGGCAATGGCTTCAGTGGTGAGTGCGCTCATGTTCCAGTTCGCGCCCAAGCGCTGTTAAAACAAACTAAGGCGGGTGGGTTATTTGGCTGGCGCTGCCGGGGCGGCGGCAGGGGCAGCTTCAGCGTTTTGCAGCTTTTTTTGCTCAGCGATGAAGGCTTCTAGCGCAGTTTCGTCGCCCTTGGCCTTGGTGCGCAGGCGGTCTGCTTCGTCGGCAAAGGCTTTTTTCAGCACTTTGTCGATGACTTCGGCGTGCAAACTGTCGCGCACTTCGCTGTAGGGCTGGATGCCTGCAGGTTGGCGCTCGTCCAAGCGGATGATGTGGAAACCAAAGTCGCTTTGCACCAGACCGCTCAGCTCGCCGGGTTGTTGCAGGGCGTCTACCGCTAGCTCAAATGGTTTGACCATGCGGCCTTTGGCAAAAAAGCCCAAGTCGCCGCCTTTGGCTGCGCTGCCGGGGTCGGCAGAGTTGGCTTTGGCCAGCGCTTCAAAATTGGCACCGGCTTTAAGCTCGGCCAGCAGTTTTTCGGCTTGGGCGCGCGATTCGGCGTCTGTGCCTTTGATCAGGATATGGCTGGCGCGTGTTTGGGCGGGAGTAGCAAAGCGCTCAGACTCGGCCTTGTAGATGTTTTGAGCCAGCTTGTCTACAGCTGCGCTGTCAGGTTTGGCTGCTGTAGTGATGTGGTCTGCATGGGACTCGGCCATGACGACTTCGCGTGCAGACTGAAGTTTGTACTGGATTTGCGGTTGTTTGGCCAACCCAGTGCGCTCGCCTTCTGCCGCAAAGGCGCGGCGCAGGTACAGGCGATCAATCAAATTTTGCAGCGCTTGTGGCTGCTCCAGCATTTGTCCGCGTGCTTCGGCAGACAGACGCTGCAACTCAGTGCGCACATCGGCTGTGGTCACCGTGACGTTGACGGCAGCGCCTCGCATCAAGACGGCATCGGCTGCACTGGCACCACTGCCCAGCAGCGGCAAAGCGGCCAGCAGCAAGGTTTGGAGCGGTACACGGGGACGCAAGAAATCTGACAAGGTAAAGCGGTGCATGGTCAACATCGTTAAATGGTGGGGATAAGTAAAAGAGATTGTGCTGTGTTTGCGATAGACGTAAAAAAGGCGGGGAAAAATCCCCGCCTTTTTATGCTTTACAGCAGTCCGTTAGATTAACGGCTGGTGCGGTGATTCCATGTACCACCCAAGTTGATACCTTTGGAGTTTGTAGCAGCAAAGCCAATGATTGGCAAGCCATTCGTTGCAGCGCTACCAGCAGTGTTGATGTTGAACCAACCTTCAGCGTAAGTGGTGTTAATGTCTTTACGTGCAATCTTTGCACCCAAAACAGAAGTGTTACCCAAGTTATTGAATGACAAAACGCTGGTTTCGCCGCAGAAGGTCAAACCTGTATCAGGTGAAATCACAAAGCTGCTGCGTGTGCTTTCTTCACGGTCAAAAGCGCGCTGACCACCTGGTGTCACACAAGCTTGTGTGCCATCTTTGCTCAGACCAGTGTTTCTTTCATTGAAGTAAGCATGATTCGCTTTATTACTCCACACCAAGCGAGCATCACCACTAGCTGCATAGTTCAGTGCTACAGCATAGCGACGTGTAGGCATAGAGAACACCCAATCGGTTCCAAAACCATTGGCGGTCAAGAAGTCGTTAACAACTGATTTAGTTGCCAATGCATTAGCCAGTTCGTTTGCTTGCTCTTGTGGCGTGACTAAGCGAGCAGGAGCTGTAGGATTTGCTTCTGTCGTTGTATAAGGGGTTGACAGATCAGGGAAGTCGTAGTTTGCAACTTTTGATACGAAGCCTGAGCTGTTCAGAAGTGGGTCTGCAGTGTAATCAGCTACATTGCTACCAGCAGCAATTGCGAGGGACGTTTGTGGGAACCAAACCAAGTTGCCAGAGCCATTGCCATCAAGTTGCGCTGCACTACCAACTGTTGGAACTGCGCGTAAGGCGACTGCTTCACCAGAGAATGATGCTGTTGTGGCGGTGTTGACGATAATCCAGTTAGCGTACAAACCACCGGTTGGCCAAGAGTAGCCACGTACCAGAGGTGAGTCTTTGTGACCAGCTTCAGCTTTCAATTCATTTTCTTGCTTGTCCATCTCTGCTGGAGTGCAGGGAGCTACGCCGTTAACGTGTTTTACAGCAGTAAACAAAGCACTGCCTGCAGGAATGTCAGCCATGTTGAGAATCTCAACATAGCCTTCACGCGTTTGTGCTGGATTTTCGTCTTGGACACGGTTCAGTTTGAACGCGCCGCCCAATTCTTTAATATCTTTGATGTTTGGCAGTGTGCAGCTGGTGTCTTCGGTAGCAAGACGGGAGATTTTGCCGTCATCTGAACCTACGTCAGCAGTCCACATGTCACCAGGCGACAAAAATACGGTGATGTCAAAAATGTCATCGGAGTTAGCAGCGCCACGGAAGCGCAGTTTCACTGCCTTAGCATTATTTGTGTCTGTGTTGGTGATAGACAACAGAGTTTTATTGCTGTCTTGGGTCGTGAAGTAAGGAACGACCAGAACGTGACCAATACCAGACGTCGTTGGACGAAGTGTGTTAGCCAAAGGAGCACCAGCTGTAATTGCTGGCAAACCCAAAGCTGCTGCGTTAGCACCAACAGTATTGACAAAAACAGCTGCATTGGCCGCACCAGCAGACAGGCCACCAACCATGGCAGCAATGCTCAGGGCGAGAATATTTTTTCGCATTTATGAACTCCAGTAAAAAGTTGAAAGCGCAACTACCAAGATTGATTACGCTTTCTGATGTTAGCACAGCCCCTAGAGGGAACAAGGCCCGCTTTGCCTCGGTAAAGTAGCTGTTCCGAAAAAACAACATTCTATGCCAAGAGCCCCGATAAAGGCAGCAAAGCTGCGAAACCAGCGCTCTGGGGCGGGTCGAGAAATTTTAGTCCAAGTCTCCCCAGCAAAGCTAGGTTCATGCCGGTGTCTAGACCATCTAAAGTCAAAACTGTGGTTTTTGCACACGCCGCCCAAGTGCACGACAACTTGGTGCACTTCTCTGCGGCAACCCTGCGGGCATATGGCAACACTGCCAAGACCGGCTGTAGCGTCGTAGAGAGGAGGCAGCCGCCTTCAATCAGCTTGCTGCTCATATATATAAGGCAATGCAGGGATGCCCTTGTGCGGCCGAGGGCCAGCACTGGCGCATCAACGACGTTCAATTTGTTGCACATTGCTGCGCTTGGGCTTGATGGCGGCGGGCTCGCTGCGGCAACAGCGGTGTTTCTATAGCGGGCGGAGCGAGCTTGCCGCAACCACCAACAGAACTTGGCGCAGCACAATTGAGGGCCTACTCCATGTTTGTCCTGAGAGGCTGTCTACGATCTTCGCAGCAGCAAACCTAAAAAAGCCAAGTGCACAAACTGCAAGCTCGTGTTTATCAGCCGCACACAGTTCTTCCACAATCGCCGGTTTTTCTCCAGCCACGCAAAGCTGCGCTCAACCACCCAGCGCTTGGGGATTACTGCAAACTTGTTCAATTTGTTGCGTTTGGCGATCTGCACCGACACCTCTTGGCCCAAAGCCTCTCGCACTGCCTGAGCGAAAGGCTTGTCCGTGTAGCCGCCGTCGCACAGCACGCTTTGCACTGAAGCCAAGTTGGCTTTACAGCGCTTGCAGCGCTCCCTCGCGATCCGTCACATTGGCCGTAGTGACTGCAACTGCGTGTGGCAGTCCTTGCGTATCCACCGCTATGTGGCGCTTGATGCCCGAGACTTTCTTGCCTGCGTCATATCCCTTGAGCTTTGCCGTGCCTGTGTTCTTGACGCTCTGAGCGTCCACGATCAAGAGCGTCGGACAAGCGCTGCGCTCCAGTTTCGTGCGGGCTACGCCAGCCTGATTTTTTTAAAGCCAGTTCCAAAGCGCTAATGCCGTCTTCTCCCGGCGCTCTCCATTTGGCAAAGTACGAATACACCGTCTGCCATTTGGGGAAATCACTGGGTAAAAATCTCCACTGACATCCCGTGCGCAGCACGTACAGTACGGCGCAAAAGACCTCATGTAAATCTACCGTGGTGGGCTTGGTGCGCTTGCGCACGCTTTGCAGTAAGCACTCAACAATAAGTTGACACCCATTAGCAAAGGCGCATGGAGTTTGCGCATCGTACGCCGACCATCAATTTTTATTGGTACTGGACTTATTGGGAAGAGCTTAGATGGCACTAAAAAGGCGATGCATCGACACGTTTTGTAAACGACTCGCGCAAGTCTGCAATCGGCTTTTCAAAAAATGTAAAAATAAGCCCAGAGCATACAAAGACCAGAGAAAACCACAGAGCTACTAGCGCAGCAATATAAACCAAAGGCTGTTGCGCATCAAACACAAAAATATATTTAATAATAAATATTAAAGGAAAGTGCACCAGATAAATAGAGTAAGAATAGGCGCTTAATTTTGCAATAATCCAGTCAGTTGGCTTCCAAGAAGTTCTGATAGAAGTCATCCAAGGGATAACTAAAAATGTACCCAAGCTCATTAAAGTAATAGAAAATATATTACCTATTCTATAAAAATAACTATTCATCCAATCTGGATTGACAAGGCCGACAACAAAAAACAACCCGATAAACATCAAAAGCAACCCAGAAAATGCTTTCCATACAGTATTTTTTTTCCACCAATCAGGCTGCCATTTGTTAATTACAGCCGCTAAAACGCCCCATCCTGTAGCGTCTAAGTGGTATATGGTGATGCGACGTATTTCAGAGTCCCAAGCTAAAAAGTCCGTAGGCGTTGAATGGAGCATTCGTGCTAATACTGGAAGCACAATGAGCACGCAAGATGCAAAAATAAAAGCATACTTGCGATTTTTTGAAAAAACAAAAAACCCACCAATGATGATAGGCATGATGAGATAAAACCATTCATCAAGAGCCAGTGACCAGGCTTCACTAAAAAAAAGAGGTGTTTGCTCAGCTCGAATTAAATTTTGCGAAAAAACCAAATGCGCAAAATTGATGTCACCACTTGCGATACCTGTCACCACTAACACTGAATTAACAACAACAAAAAGATAGTAGTTTGGGATAGTTCTAAACCATCGGCGCAACCAAAAATCGCGGGCGCACTGCAGCCAATTTTTTTCGCTAGAAAAACTTCGTATCATCATGGTTCCAATCAAGAAACCACTTAAAACAAAAAGCCATTCAATAGATATGATGGTTGAAGAACTTATTGAGCCAATAACGCCATCATATTTTATAATTGACGTGCTAAAGAAAAATCCAATCAGCGCATGATTGAATAAAACAATAATAATTGCGAGGCTGCGCAAATAATCAAGACCTATGTTTCGGTTGGAAGACATAAATGCCTTTGTTTGATTGTTTAAAGAGAATTAATGGGCGCACTGATTTTAAGCATCAACTGCAATTGTTAAGCGCAATTATTTAATTGCATAATTACTATTTTATGATTTACACTAAATTAAGTAAGAATATATTTCTATTTGCACTCTTCGCTGTATACATTTCAGTTTTCTTTTTCAGTATCGTACATCTTGATTTTTCTAGGGATGTGCGAAAGTCTTTTGATATAGTGAACGGAGTGGATTTTCCGCTAAATGGACAAATATTTGGTGGAAAATTAAGACTTGGGCCAATATGGTATTATTTTTTGGCTTTTCTTGTATGGATTTTCAATGACTGGCTCTATATTGTTATTGCAATGGCTGCTATAAGTGGTACGCAAATATTTTTTGCTTATATTTTAGGTAAAGATTTTGCAAATAAGCAAGTTGGATTTATTTTGGCTGCATTGTTGTTGTTCCCTTCTTGGGGATTTTTTGAGCAACTATTGCCGACGCACGTACTATTTACTCCTCTCTTGATAATTATTTTTTATATTGGTGCTATCCGATATAAAAACAAAGGAAAAAGAAAGTATTTATATATTCAATCGCTTGCTTTTTCTTTAGCTCTACATGCGCATCCAACAGCCTTAGTTGCCATCATCCCAAGTCTTTACTTTAATATCAAAGGATTTAAAAAATTTGGATGTAAAGTGTACAGTTTATTCATTGCTGCATTGTTATTTTCCCTACCGTTTTCACCCATGTTATGGGATCAATCTAAACATGGATTTCCGTTGTTGGAGCAAATTCTTTTACATACCGGAAACGTAAGTGCAAGCGTATCTGAAAATAAAGAATGGTCAAAAATTTACACACTCCCGTTCGCAGCGCTTTTAGGTGGAAATTATATTTCTGAATTGATAGAGGAGGTGATAAAGCCGCTTTATTTTTATGTTATTGTGGTTTTTGTTTTTTTACTGCTCATCGCAGTAGATATAAAAGTAGTTTTAAAAAATATAAGATTGGCAACGAAAGACGTTGAAGTAATTGCTTGGTTTTTTTTATTTTTGTTTGGCCAAACATTAATTTTAATTTTTCTTTCTTCTATGCAGTCATATTATTATGTCACTTCGTTGAAGTTATTTATTTTAATGGCAGCTTCTGTCGCAGTAGACAAAATAATTAATGGTACTAGGCTTAGCAAATATTTTATTGCATCTCTTTTCTTAGCTACTTTTTGCTCTAGCCTGGCGCTAGTTCACTACGCTGCTTTGTGGTCTCAGCAAGGAATGATGCCAATCAATTTTTTCCCATTGGTAGACATTTCAACCAAAAAATCAGAAAAAATTCTAAATCCAATCGCCACAACTGTGCATGTGTATGATCTGCAAAATTGGTTATGCAAAGAAGATTCTTTGTCCTTGCATGGTTTGTTAGCTAATCATTTAATATACAATTACACACTTGAGTCTTACTTTGGTTGCCCTGGGAAAAATTTTAATATTGGATTCAATGGCAATCAACGCGATGGCGTAAATGCAGATCACAGAAGATACATAGGCATTTCAAACTATTTAGCGAAAAATATAAAAAACAAAGATAGTGTTCATGTAGGCGCGATGCATATATATCCAGTGTCAAGGGCGCTAGGAACTGCTACTTTTGCTAATCCATCTGTACAAAATTATCCACTGTATTCTACTTTTTCACAGAATAATAGCCAAAGTAGTGATGTGGAAATTATTGCCTTACTCAATCAGCAAGACTTATTGGCAGTAACAGATTTTTCTCGTAACTATTCAACGGACTCCGCAGCCGTTGTCCAAACAATACAAGGTGAAAAATTAAAACCTATTGCTGCAGATGGACAAACAAAAATTTATCAATGCGAAAACTGCTCTAATCTAGAATTAAAAATAATATTTAGTTCAAAAATAAAAGATAGGATTGATATTGTTGTTTTTTAACAAAATAATTAAATTAGTTAAAAAAAATCTGCAGATAATTTATTTTGCTGCGATTGGTTTTTTGAATACACTTGTTCATGGCTCAGTATTAGTGACTGCGGTTGAGCTATTTTTACTTGATGTGACTGTATCTCATTTTTTGGCTTTTTGTACGGCAAATATTTTTTCATACATTATGAATAGCAAGCTGACTTTTAAGTCGCTACTGTCATTCAAAAGATACCGTAGATTTTTTCTAGCCTCATTGCTTTCTTTGGGGATGACTTTGCTTGTGTCCCGTTTGGCTGATATGTATGGATTGCATTATTTAATAGGTTTTATTTTAGTTATAGGTGTGGTGCCTATATTGAGCTTTTTAGTAATGAAATTTTGGACTTTTGCGGGCAAGGATAAAGCTGAATAGAGTTCAGGTCACGATGTGCTGAAGTCCAGAGAACCTCTAAAAACTGCCGTTTTCAGCCAGTCACCAGCAGCAGGCTGCTTGAATACTTCGAGGGCGGCCTGTTTTTTGAGCAAATCCGCCCCTTTCGAGGCCTTTCTCGCCCCATTTCTCACGTATTGACTCCGTGCAGGCGAACCCCGGTCTTTGATGGACAGGCCTTGTAAAACGCATCCGCCCCATCGCCCAAGAACTTGGCCAAGCGTTTGAGGTTGTAGCAAACAGCCATCATGGTCATGGCCACCGTAGCGCGTGCCTGTCCGATGGTGCGGATGAGCTTGCCACCCATGTGGCGCATCTGGGCAAAGGGGTGCTCCACCCGGGCGCGGGTCTTGGCAATGCGCTGGTTGCGCCCCTTCTGGCATTCGCTCAGGGGCTTGCTGGCATATACATCACCGCTGGTGTTGTGCGCATCGAGCGCTTCATCAAAGTGCGTGCTGTCGTGCTCGCTGGCCGTTCCGGTGGCGATGGTGCGGATGAACTTGTGGTGATAGTGCATCGATGACGTGCGTGATGTGGTCAAAGTCAATGTGCCGAGCAATGACCTGCAGCGGATTACCCAAGGTCTCGATCTTGTGCTTGCGCGCTGCATCAGCGAAGAGGTCGAACTTGAGGGCGCTGCGGGCAGGGGGCTTGTTCATTAGGTGATTGTCGCGTGAGCTGGGGCGGTCAGGGTCAGGTTTTTAGAGGTTCCCTCCAGCATCGTACAAAAGCATAAATCCTAAAAAAATAGCTAACACCGCACGTGTTTAAAGCGATTGAGTAACAAAATACCTTGGATTACCCTGTTTACGTGCGCTACTAGCTCACTTTTTTGAATGAGCAAAGCGGTTGGGATGGTGCATCAGTGCCGCCGTTTTGGCCAGATTTGCTTGTCCAGCGCCGCCCAGATGCTGCGCACGCTGGCGCGGCGCTGGCGCTGAATGCTGCGCCGTTGCTGCCAAGCGTGGCGCAGGCCTTGTAGCGCTTGCCATTTGGCGCGCACGATGGTTTTGCTTTGGCCTCGGAGGCTAAAAATCACCAAGGCCGCCAAGTTGGCCGCCAAGTGCCAAGGCAACAGCAGCCACAGCAGTGGCGTCGGCATGTTTTTGACAAACGTCCACACCATATTGCGGTGGCCGTGAAAGACCGAAAAGTCGCTGTGCTGTCCGCCCGAAGTCGCGCTGCCGACATGGCGCACCACGGCGCTGGGCACGTAGCGGGCGGTGTGGCCGGCTAGGCGCAGGCGAAAACCCAAGTCCACATCTTCCATGTAGCAAAAATAGCTTTCGTCAAACCCGCCGAGTGCCACGATGGCGTCGCGGCGGTAGAGCGCGGCGGCGGCACAGGGCGCGAAGATGTCTTGCGCGGCAAGGTGCTGTGCTTGCTGGGCTTGGCCGTGGCCTTGGCGCCATGCCATGCCGCTCAGGTGGTAGCAGTCGCCGATGCCGTCAAGCTGCGTTGGATCTTCGTCGCTCAGTTGGCGCGAGCCAAAGGCGGCGGCTGCCGGGTGCGCTTGCGCCGCTTGCAGCAATTGCGCTAGCCAGTCGGGCGCGGCAAAGGCGTCGGGGTTGAGCAGCACCACATAGTCGGTGTCGCATTGGGCGATGGCGTGGTTGTTGCCGGCGGCAAAACCGAGGTTGCTGTCCATGCGCACAACCGTCAGCAGCGGCCAAGCCGGCAGTTGCGCTAAGGAGTCATCGGTGCTGGCGTTATCTATCAGCAGCACGCGATCGGGCAGGCGGGTTTGTGCCTGCAAGTGGCGCACGCATTGACCCAGCAGGGCACCGCCGTTCCAGTTGACGATGATGACGCTGACGCTGCCTGAGCGCGCAGCAGTACCGCTGGCGGGCGGGCGGCTCATGCGCCGCTGTGCTGCAGTGCTTGTCGCAAGCTGCCGGCAGGGCGGCGGTAAACGCGGCGGCCGATGTCCGCGTGGCAGGGCAGTGGCGCTTGCACTTGCCAGCAGGTGTGTTGTATCGACAAGCCCGGGTTGAAGTAAGGATCGCCTTGTTGCAGAAATTTTTTCCAACGCGCCGCAAACAAGGCCGAGTCTTCTGGGTGGGGGTCGTAGCCGACGGTTTTGCCGCGGGTGTAGGACTCGTGGTGCAGCAGCGTCGCTTGCGGGCAATACAGGATGCGCCAGCCGCGCTCCAAGGTGCGCAGGCACAGGTCAACGTCGCCAAAACCCACCGCCAAGGCCTCGTCAAAGCCGTTGATTTCTTCAAAGGCATCGCGGCGCATCAGCAGGCAGGCGGCGGTGACGGCAGCGACTTCGTGGGTGACGATGAGCCGGCCCATAAAGTTTGTATTAACTTGGTCTGAGCGCAAACGAAAAAATTTTCCGTAGTGCTCAGCAACGCCATACATACCAACGCACACGCCAGCGTGTTGGATGCTGACGCGGTCTGGATAAAGCAGCTGCGCACCGACCATGCCGACGTCTGGTTGCTGCGCCAGCTCCAACATGCGCTCTAGCCAGCCCGTGTCTAACGCTTCAATATCGTTGTTGCAGAACAGATAGTGCGTGTGCCGGTTGCTGAGCTGATCCAGTTGCTTCACCGCCCAGTTGTTGATGCTGGAGAAGTTGAATGGCCCGGCGTAGGGCAATACGTGCACTTCAGGTTGAATCGACTCTAGATAAGCGATGGTTGCCGGGTCGTTGGATTCGTGGTCGATAACGACCATGTCATAGGCCACTTGGCTGGTGGTGGCGCGGATGCTGTCAATGCACTGGCGCACCAGTTCGCCATGGTTTTTGGTCGGAATGATGATGGCGATGCGCTGCCCTGGCTGGATGGGGTAGCGTGTTTCAAAAAAGTTGAAGGATGCACCGACTTCTGTGCTTCCTTCGATACCGCAGCGCTGTAAGTGGCGTTGCAAAACGGCGCTAGAGACCGCCATGACTTCATGCGCGCGCTCATGGCCAGCCGAACTGGTATGACTGCGCCACTGGTACAAAAATTCAGGCAAATGGACGATGGTTTTGGCCTGTTCGGACACGCGCAAGATCAGGTCGTAGTCTTGCGAGATTTTTAGTGTTTCGTCAAAACCGCCCAAGCTGCGCACCAGATCGGTGCGAAAGCCGACCATGTGGACGATGTAGGGATGGCTGCGCAGGTATTCGGGCGAAAACGCGGGGCGGTGAAAGTACTGCAGTACGGTTTCGCCATCGGGCGAGACCAGTACTTCGTCCGAATACAGCATGTCCGGGTCGTCTTGGGCGATCGACTCTGCGACCCTGAACAAGGCTTGCTCTTCCAGCAGGTCATCATGGTCAAGAAGTACAAAGAATGAGCCTGTGGCTAGTTCTAGGGCTCGGTTGGATGCGTGCGATACACCTTGGTTGGTTTGCCCCAAATGCAGTTTGATGCGTTTGTCTTTTTTCGCAAATGCTTGTAGTACTTTGGTGACGTGCGGGCTGCTAGAAGCATCGTCAGCAATACACAGTTCCCAGTGTGGATATAGCTGGTTTTGTACTGAGCGCAGCATCGCCTTGAGCATCTGCTCAGAGGTGTTGTAGGTGGGGACGATGACTGAAATGGTGGCTGGTGCTGCCATGCTTTGGATGCGAGCCACTATTTGTGGTCGAACAGTGCGTGCGAAGGTTTGGTGGTACGCATTCCAACTGTCAGGAGTTGTGCCATAGGTAAGCTCTAGCAGCGCTTTTTTGAGCAAGTGCAGGCCGCCATCATCCCAAGCTTGTTGTAGTTTTTCTAGATTACTTTGCCGATTGGGACGATCTTGGATTAGTTGGCGCAAACTGTGCGTAAGTAGGCGTAGTTTGCGTGGCAAATGGCGGATATGTTGGAGATGTGATGTCACAGGCGTTGTACGAAAATCAAGTGCGCTCGGGCGCGTCTGTATTACCCAAAGTGGATAAATAATCGGTAAGGTAATTCCAAGTGGATGAAGGGGTATCTGCGCTGCTTAACCTGAACTCAGGTGACAGAGGAGGCTCTTGGCCAGTCACAAAATATTGCTGGCGCAGAGTCTCAAAAATATCTACCCATGTATGCGCATTGGTATCCCAAGGTTTTATCCAAGTCCAGCGACGTTGGCTTAAGCGTTCAGGAAATGCCCCTAAATTGGATGCCATTATCGGTACGCCGGCTAGCAGGCAAGCGCTTAGGGTGTAGCTATAGGTTTCTGGCCAGCGCGCAGGGAACCAAAGAATGTCGGGTCGAAGGCGTTCTAACAAGCGCGGCATATCGCTGTCATCGTAAGCACCATGTATGGTTAAGCTGGCGTGCGGTTGTGTTTGCAGTGGGCGGTGTGCATACCCTACAAGGTGAAACTCAATAGGCGCAGAGTTGCGGGCGGCGTGTAGTGCAACAGCTTCAAGCATATCGGCACCTTTGACCTCATTAACAGCACCAATTACCAAGACACGTAGATATGCATCTGTCGATAAGCTTCGTGGCTGCGGCTGGGGCAGCTTGGTATTCGTGGGTATATCCAAATGAGGAGCAACGCGTAAATTAGTATTTGGTGAATAGTGCTGTAGTCGCGCCGCTGCGTCATAACTTGGTGTGAGCACGTAACGCGCATTGCGCAAAAAAAGGCGGTGGCGCAAACGCCAGTCTTCTATGGTTTCACCTGTTGGCGTAGGTCGTTGCGCTACACATCTAGTGCATTGCTCTAAGCCCTGTTCGCCGCAATAGCTGTGGCGTGTGTCCACCAGCGCTATTTGCGGGCAGACGGTGTAGTAATCGTGGGCGGTGAAGTCGTAAGTAATTCCCAGCTGATTTGGAATCTGCATGATTTCTGGATTGACACCCAGTAGGTGGTGGTAATGCACATGGCAAATACCGATGTTGCGTAAAGTCTGTAATAACTCTGCCGATTGCGTCAGCCAGTGATACGTTTGGCACAGAGCTTCGTTCGGATCATTCCATTGCAAGCGTACAAAATTATCGGGCAAAGGAGTGAGTGAAAAACTCACTACTTTTTCAGTGAGGTATGCCGCTAATTCTTCTGTGTGGCGCAGTGTTCCGCCGCCAGCGTTGTGCAGCACGGTCAGGACGCGCGGCAGGGCTATGGCGCGCAGCCGCGCAAAGTCCAGTGCGTTGCGATAGGGCTGGGCCGGATCTTGAGCCACAAAGGCTTGCACTGCGGCTTCGTAGTCGGGGTGCAGGCGCTGCAAAGTAGTCTGCGCTGTTTGTTCACGCAGATTTTTGCTTGCGCCAAAGCTGACGCCGCCGGTGTGGCGCACAAATGTGTCGAGTGCATGCAGATTGCGCCAGCCGGCTTGGGCAGCGCGCTGGCAGAAGTCGTTTTCTTCGCCGTAGCCTTTGCCAAAGTTCTCGACATCAAATAAACCCACTTGTGTCAGGCAGTCGCGTCGGATGTACATGCAAAAGCCCACACCAGTGGGCACATCCACGGCGGCACCAGCGTTGGTTTGCGCGCACAGCGCGTCTAGCTGGGCGGTGTTGTAGCCGATGGGCAGGGGGTTGTCACTGCAAAAGCGCGGATAGCTGCAGATGGTGGCGTTGTTGGAGAACGGCGTGACAGTGGCCACACTGTCATGGCGATAAGCGGCGCTGCGCAGGCGATCGAGCCAATCGTTGGCGACTTCGGTGTCGCTGTTGAGCAGCAGTACATCGTGATCGCTGGTGAGGGCCATGCCGCGGTTGACAGTGCTGACAAAGCCCAAGTTGCTGCTGTTTTCTAGCAATGTGATGCGTGGCTCTTGCGCTGCTTTATCGCGCAGCCAGGCGCTGAGTTCGGGGTCGGGGCTGGCATCGTTGATGACGATCAGGCGGTGTGGTGTGCGGTTGGTGCTGGCCAGCACGGAGTGGATGCACAACTGGGTGTCCGCCAAGCCTTGGTAGACGGGGACGATGATGTCTACGGCGCTGGCCGGCGCTGCTGTTTGGGGCGTGGCGGCGGTATCTGGCGCTGGTGTTGGAGCTGCGACAGGCGGGGTCGCTGGGGTGGCTGCTTCTTCACTTTCAGCGAGCGCAGGGGGCTGGGTTGCCGGTACGACAGCTTCGGTGGCTGCGGGATGTGTGCGACCTAGCAGACGATCCAAGCGCATTTTGGCTTTGACGATAGGACGGGTCGCTTTGAAGACGGTGGAGTTTTCAATGCTCTGTAGCAGCGCTTGCAACTGCTGGTGCTGCGACTGCAGTTGTACATATTGCTGGTGCGCTGGTGTCAGGTGTTGAATGTGTTCAGTTGCAGCTGTTAAAGCGGCGCTTGTTTGCAGTCGCGCTTGCTGCACTTGATTCAAAGCGCCTTCCATATGCGCTATTTGTGCTTTGAGATCGCCCACCACCGATGACAGTGTTAAGTAGTCGGCTGACATCGGCCAGCTTAGTCCTACGCTTAAGACGGCGCCCGGTGCTTGCAGACACTGCGTAAGCGTCTCGACTGGAATAGGTAGCTCAAACCACGGATCGTCTCCTGTTAGTAAGAGAAGCGTGGTGTCAGAAGCGGTAGGGAGTGGCGCGTGCCAAGCGATTTGTTGGTGTGCTTCGGCTTTCAGTAAGGTATCGGCGTGGTTGCGAGACTGCCATTGCCAGCAGGTGTGGCCTTGGGCATTGCGCAAAGCGATCGCATGAAGGTGCATGAAGCCAGGACGGTCGGCAGGATCGAGGCGCAGGCGCGGGAGAGCACCTTCAAAAGCGGGCAGAGTAAATTGCAGTGTTTGGTGGGTGATGCCCATGATGCCGATAGCCACCATTTTTCCTGCTTCTTCATACTGCCCATGCGCACCTAAGTACAGCTGTGCACTAAAGATGGCGTGGGCAGGTGTCGTGGCTGATGCAATGACAGAAAACGGTATTTCTGCCGCCACATCATGTTCGATAGGACGTGCCGCACCAATAAATTGGTAGGTGAGTGCGTCTGGCTGACCCAGCAGGTAGCGCGTAACAGCAGGAGGAATGCTGTCCAGCGTGACCTGAAATTCAGATTCGGACCACTCACGCTGAATGGTGTCTAGCGTGTCGATGGACCAGTGCTGCTCATGCAGCAGGCGTGTTAGTGAACGGCGCGTAAAAAACCGCAGGTGGGTGCGATCGAGTAAACCTTCTTCGCGGTAGAGAAATTCACCGTGAAGCAGATCGGTGACTAAGCCGCAATAGCCGGCGTTGGGTACCGATATCAGCAGTTGACCGCTGGGCGTCAGTAGTTCGCGGCAGGCAGCTAAGACGCGCTCGGGGCGGCTCAGGTGCTCTAGCACGTCGGCGCAGACGATGGCATCGTAGCGTTGGCCGGCAAAAGTGCTTAACAGGTCGCAAGTTTCGAGGTTATCGACCACGACGCGGCTGTAATAAGGCGCGGCGTGGGTGGCTTCGGCATCGTTGAGCGTCACGCCATCGACGCTGCAGCTTTTAGTTTGCACCAAGTGCTGGCCCAGCGCGCCGCTGCCGCAGCCGAGGTCGAGCACGCGCGATTGGGGGGGGGGATCAAGCTCGCCAGCACCGATAGCGAGGTGCGCTCATCTTGGCTGATGTTGCGTAAATATACGTGCAAGTCGTCAATGGGATGCGTCATCCCTTGAATTATGACGCTGCGCCTACGGTGGTTGGCTGTCGCCAGCGCTGGCGCTAACAGCGACAATAGCGTTCTTTATGACGTTTTCTGACTCCTCTTTGGGTGCTGTGGTCGTTTCCGTGGTCAGCCACGGGCATGGCCCGGCGGTGCAGTCTTTGCTGTGCGCCTTGGCCGAGGGAGTGCAGGTGGCCGCTAGTAGCGTGCGCCGGGTGGTGTTGACGCTCAATGTTCCCGAGCCTGAGCCGCTGCCGCCGCCGGACGGTTGGCCATTTGTGCTGCAAATTGTTCGCAACTCCCTGCCGCTGGGTTTTGGTGCCAACCACAATCGTGCGCTCGCTGCGTCGGACGAGCCGTTTGTCTGCGTTTTGAACCCCGACGTAGTGTTGACTGGCGGTGATCCGTTTGCCGCGCTGGTGCAAGCCGCCGCTGCGCCGGGCGCTGGCTGCGCCTATCCAGTGCAGGTCAACGCACAAGGCCAGTTGCAAGACAGCGAGCGTGAACTCCCAACACCCCAAGCCTTGTTGCGCCGCCACGCATTAGGCCGGCGTGAACTGCGGGTCGATTGGGTCAATGCGGCGTGCTTGGTGTTGCCCCAGCCGGTGTGGCAGGCCGTTGGCGGCTTTGATGAGTCTTACTTTATGTATTGCGAAGATGTGGATTTGTGCCTGCGCGTGCGTTTGGCCGGGTTGGCGCTGGTGCAGGCACCGGTGCAGATAGAGCACAGTGGTCAGCGCGCCAGCCACCAGCGCTGGGTGCATTTTCGCTGGCATGTGCGCAGTTTGCTGCGCCTATGGCGTTCGCCGGTGTACCGCCAAGCGCGCCTGCTGTGCGGCGATTCGGCGCAGCGCACCGCAGGTATGGGCGCTTCTTCATGATTTGGTTGTCTTTGGTCGCGTTTGTCGTGGCAGCACTGGCCGCCGGTGGCGTGGTGCGCTGGATGCGTGGGCACGCGGCCAATTACGCCGATGGCATGCCGCAGCGCTTTCATTTTGGCGATATTCCGCGCTTGGGCGGTGCCGCACTGCTGCTGGGGCTGGTCAGCAGTTGGGTGCTGGGCATGGTGCAGACGGCGCTCTTGGGTGACCCCGGTTCGGTGAATATGGGCGGCTGGGTGGGTGGTTGGCTAATGGTGCTGCTGCCGTCGGCGGTGGGTGGCATTGCCGAAGATCTGACCCAGCGCCTGCGCGTGTATTACCGCTTGGGTCTAACGGCGCTGTCGGGCGTGTTGGCGGTGACGGTGCTGGGCTTGACAGTGTCGCGTCTGGGCTGGCCGTGGCTCGATGCGCTGCTGCTGGCCGCGCCTTGGCTGGGCTGGTGCTTGGTGTTGCTGGCGGTGGCCGGCTTGCCGCACGCCTTCAATATCATTGACGGCTACAACGGCTTAGCTGGCATGGTGGCCTTGATTATTTGTTTGGCGCTAGCGCATGTGGCACTGCAAGTGGGCGACCGGGCGTTGGCCTCGCTGCTGGTGTGTACCGCCGCGGCAACTGGCGGATTTTTGGTGTGGAACTACCCGCGCGGCATGTTGTTTGCTGGCGATGGTGGGGCGTATATCTGGGGTGTGGTGATTGCGCTGGCGAGTATCTCGCTGGTGCAGCGCAATGTCGATGTCTCGCCGTGGTTTCCGCTGCTGCTGCTGATTTATCCGGTGTGGGAGACGTTGTTCTCTATTTACCGCAAGCTGGCCCGGGGCGTCTCGCCCGGCATGGCCGACGCGCTGCACTTGCACCAGCTGATTTACCGGCGCATTGTGCGCAGCGTGTTCCACGACGACGACGCTGCGCAGCGCATGCTGATGCGCAACAACCGTACCTCGCCGTATTTATGGGCTTTCACCATGCTGACGGTGGTGCCTGCCGTGCTTTTTTGGCGCAATACTGGCGTGCTGATGGCGTTTTGCGCGCTGTTTGGCCTGAGTTATGTGGTGGCCTACCTTGCCATCGTGCGCTTTAAGGTGCCGGGCTGGATTAAGCGCTGAACGGGAGTGAATGGGGCACAATTTGTGCCTCTTCGTTTTCACTGCACGGCGCTTCACATGACTACTTCTTCCTTCGCCTCCCCCGACCCCGATTTGTCCCACATTGGCCCGCGCGACAAGGCTGAAATCTTGGCCCAAGCGCTGCCCTACATCCGCAAATTTCACGGCAAAACCATCGTTATCAAATACGGCGGCAACGCCATGACCGACCCCGCCCTGCAAGCGGACTTTGCCGAAGACGTGGTGCTGCTCAAGCTGGTGGGCATGAACCCGGTGGTGGTACATGGCGGCGGCCCGCAAATTGAAGCGGCGCTGGGGCGTTTGGGAAAAAAAGGCGAATTTATTCAGGGTATGCGCGTCACCGATGCCGAAACCATGGAAGTGGTCGAGTGGGTGTTGGCCGGCGAAGTGCAGCAAGACATCGTCGGTTTGATCAACCAAGCCGGCGGTAAAGCCGTTGGCCTGACCGGGCGCGATGGCGGCCTGATTCGCGCGCAAAAACTCAAGCTGCTAGATAACCAAGACTCCAGTGTCGAGCACGATGTAGGCCAAGTCGGCGACATCGTTGCTATCGACCCCAGCGTGGTCAAAGCGCTGCAAGACGACGCCTTCATCCCGGTGGTCAGTCCGATTGGCTTTGGCGAGAACAACGAGAGCTACAACATCAACGCCGACGTCGTTGCCAGCAAACTGGCCGAGGTGCTCAAGGCAGAAAAGCTGATGCTGCTGACCAACATTAAGGGCGTGCTCGACAAGCAAGGCAATTTGCTGACCGACCTGACAGCACGCCGCATTGATGAGCTGGTCGCTGATGGCACTATCTCGGGCGGCATGTTGCCAAAAATAGCCGGTGCGTTGGACGCGGCCAAGAGTGGTGTCAACGCCGTACACATCGTCGATGGTCGCGTGCCGCACGCCATGCTGCTGGAAATCCTGACCGATCAGGCCTACGGCACCATGATTCGCAGCCACTAAGCCATTGAATATGGAGTATCTCTATGCGTTTGCTGCTGGTTGAAGACGATGTGATGGTCGCCAGTGGCATCAAGCTGGGCTTGAGCGAGGCTGGCTATGCCGTCGATTGGGTTGGCAGCGGCGAGCGCGCGCAAGAGGTGCTGCTGCAAGAAACCTTCGACATCGCCGTGGTCGATATTGGCCTGCCGGGCATGGATGGGCTCGAACTCTTGCGCCGCCTGCGCCGCCCCGACATGGCCAGCGCCGCCATGCCAGTGCTGATGCTGACCGCGCGCGACGCCCTGCAAGACCGTGTGCAAGGGCTGGACTTGGGCGCGGACGACTACATGCTCAAACCGTTTGAGCTGCCCGAGCTGCTGGCGCGCCTGCGCGCGCTGTTGCGCCGCTCGCAAGCCGCGACTTCTGCTGTGCTGAGCTTTGGCCCGCTGGAGCTGGACACCGCCAACCACTGCGCCGGCATCCGCAGTGCGGAAGGGGACGGCACGCCGACCCGCTGGCAGCCGATTGAACTAGGCCCGCGCGAATGGACGGTGCTCGAATACCTGCTGATCCACGCCCCCAAGCCCGCCAGCAAAGACAAACTGCTGCAAGCGCTGACCGGCTGGGACAAAGAAATCACGCCCAACGCCGTCGAGGTCTATGTCTCGCGCCTGCGCGGCAAGTTGGAGCCGCATGGCGTGGCGCTGCGCTCGATTCGGGGTTTTGGCTATCGGCTGGAGCTGCAGGTGGGCACCCTGCCATGATCTGTGGCTTATGAGCCATGACCGCCAACCTGCGCAATCGGCTGCTGCTGCTGCTGGTGCTGCCGCTGTGCGCGCTGGTGCTGGTGGGCGCGTGGATGGACTGGCGCTCGGCGGCTGAGGCCGCTGCCCAACACGACCAGCGCTTATCGCGCCTGCTGCCGGTGCTGGCCGACTCGGTGCTGGCACCGCCGCAAGAAGGCCAAGAGCCGCTGCTGCTTTTGGCACCGCTAATGAGCGAGTTTTTGCGCCAAAAAACCGCCGAAGCGACCTACACCGGCTACAGCATCCACGCTATCGACGGGCGCTTGCTGCTGGGCGATGCGTGGGTCGTCGGCACCCTGCCCAGTACCCACGCGCCCGAGTTTTTGAGCAAAGAAGTCGGTGGCATCACCTACCGCATTGCCGTGCAGCGCATCTATGCCGGCCCCGGCATGGGCGAGTTGGTGGTGGCGCTGGCCGACGGCTCTGACCCGCGCCAGCAGTGGCTGCAGCAGCTGCTGTGGCGCGTGCTGCTGCCCAATTTGATATTGGTGGCTGGCGCAGCGCTGGCAATCCACTGGGCGGTGCGCCGCGCTTTCAAGCCGCTGCTGGCGCTGGCCGAGATGGTCGAGCACCGCTCGCCGCGCGACCTGAGCGCGATTGACGAGAGCGCCTCACCGCAAGAAGTGCGCCCGTTGGTGCGTTCGCTCAACCGCCTGTTTGCGCTGGTCAACGCGCAGGCCGAGAGCCAGCGCCGCTTTGTCGCCGACGCTGCCCACCAGTTGCGCACGCCGCTGGCCGGCCTGCAAGCGCAGGTCGAAGCCTGGGCGCTGATGGCGCGCGCCGCCGCCCAGCCCGCCGCTGCCGACACAGAATACAAGCCAAATCAGCCTCTAGCCCAACAAAAACGTGCGCCAGCAGCTATTACTTTAGGAGTTGATGAGATTGAAAAACTGCGCGCTGCCACGCGCCGTACCTCGCAGCTGGCGCACCAGTTGCTGGCGCTGTCGCGTGCCGATGCGCGCAGCCTGCAAGCGCAATCGCCCGAGCGGGTTGATTTGCAAGACCTGTGCGAAATTTTGCTAGAGCAATTTCTCGACGCCGCCACGGCCAAAAGTATCGACTTGGGGCTGGAAGCCGCGCCCGCCCACGTCACCGGCCACGGCTGGCTGCTGCGCGAGCTGCTGTCGAACTTGGTCGATAACGCCATCCAATACACCCCGCCCGGCGGCAGCGTGACGATTCGCTGCGGCCGGCAAGGCAAAGGCACCGGGCCAGCGTTTTTGCAGGTGGAAGACGACGGCCCCGGCGTGCCCGTGGCCGAACAAACACAGGTGCTGCAGCGCTTTTACCGCCTGCCTTGCAGCGGCGGCGAAGGCACCGGCTTGGGGCTGGCGATTGCCGATGAAATCGCCCGCGCGCACAGCGCGGTGCTGGCGCTGGGCAGTCCTGACCAAGGCACTGGCCTGCGCGTCACGGTAGTGTTTGTGGATGATTTAGGCTAAATTGATAGCTGCTAGCGCCCGTATCTATTGGGCTAGAGGCCATTTTGGCTTGAAATTAGCTGCTGCGCCTTGCGTTAAAGCAGCTTGGCAGTGGTGCAGCAGTTCGCCAAACGCGGGCGAAGCCAAATAGCCATATTCGACGATGCGCTGGGCGCTGATGGCGTCGCCGGGCACGGCGGCGTTGGCCGGGTGGCACATCAGCAGCGTGCCGCTTGGGGCGCTGCGCAGCCATGCGGCCATGTGCGCGCCGTAGGCCTCTGGCGTAGCGGCATCAAAGCCATAAACACCGGCAAATTGCGGGTTGTGGCGCAAGCCGGCACGGCCCAGCATTTGGTGCAGGCGGTAGCCGCCCAGCAGCGCCAGCACTGCGGCTTTGTTGATGCCCCACTGCGCTGGCAAGGTGGAGCGCACCCACGGCGCGTTGCCAGCGCCAGTGCCGTAGCGCTGGCGCAGCACCTGCAGCAGCGCCGCGCGCAGGCCGGGCAGTTGGTGGATGTGCTGATGGCCGTCGATGAAGTCGGGCGCCGTGCCGGTGTGCTGCTCAAACGCGTCGAGCTGGCGCTGCAGGCTGTCGGCGGCGGTGCTGGGGCGAATTTGGCCGCTGTAGGCACGTGCCAGCACTTGCAGCAGACGGGGCGCGGGCTGGCCGTGGCCTTCGGTCAGATTCCAGTGCAGACCGACTTGCAGCGCCGGGCGCAGCGGCGCCAGCAACTGCGCCGCTTGCGGCCAGCGCGGGGCGGTGGTCATGCAACTGGTGGCGCTCAGGCGAGCGGCTTTCGCCAAGGCGACGACGGCAGCATCGACGGCTGGGTGCAGCGCAAAATCGTCGGCGCACAGGGTGATTTGCTTTAGGGGCGTGGTGCTTTTCATGCGGCGGGTCGGGCAAATGCCCAGAGTTTGCTGCTGATAAACGTACCCACCGCCACGATGACCAGCACTGCCATCAAGCTGACCAAGTAATGCCAACCCAGCCAGCGCAGAGCGACCAAATACAGCAGTTCATTGGCCACAAAACTGCTGCAAGCGACGACAAAAAAGCGCGGCAGCGCTTGGCGGTGCGCCGCGCCAGCGTCGGCAAAAGTCAGCAAAAAGTGACCGCCGTAGCTGACCCAAAACGCCAGCAAAAAAGCCGCCACATTGGCCCCCAGCGGCGGCCAGTGCAGGCCTTGCACCAGCGACCAAACGATGAGCAGGTGCGTGGCCGCAGCGCTGCCACCGACGGCGACAAAGCGCAGTCCCGGCGGCAGGCGGTGCAGAAAATGCAGCAGGCTCAAGGCGTGGGCGCTCCGTCAGCAGGTTGATCCCCGGCGCTCAGCGGGCTGTGGTCTTCGTCTTGCGCCAGCAGATAGACCGGGCGGCCTTTGACTTCTTCGTAGATGCGGCCGATGTATTCGCCCAAGATGCCAATCGACAGCAGTTGAATCCCCGAGAACAGCAGCACGCTGGCGGCCAGCGTCGGCCAACCGCTGAGCGGGTTGCCAAACAGCAGCGTCTCCACCGCAATCCACAGGCCATAAAAAATCGACAGCACCGACAAACACGCGCCCGCCACGCCCCAAAAGCGCAGCGGCAGCGTAGTGAACGAGGTCATGCCCAGCAGCGCCAGCGAGCCAAGGCGGCGCAGGTTAAAGCTGGACTGGCCGCTGTGGCGATCCGCCGGCACAAACGGCAGCGCCACGGTTTGAAAACCGACCCACGCGTACAGGCCTTTCATAAACCGATTGCGCTCAGGCAGGGCTTTCAGCGCTTGCACCACTTTGCGATCCATCAGCCGAAAGTCGCCGGCGTTGCGCGGGATGTGGATGTCGGAGCCAAAGCCCATCAGCCGATAAAAAATGTCGGTGCCCAAGCGCTTCAGGCTGCTCTCAGCCGCGCGGTCGGTGATCACGCCATACACCATGTCGTAGCCCGAGCGCCACAAATCGACCATGCGCGGCACCAGCTCCAGCGGGTGTTGAAAGTCCGAGTCAATCAGCAAGATTGCGTTGCCGCGCGCGTGGTCGATGCCGGCCGACAGCGCGGCTTCTTTGCCAAAGTTGCGCGAAAACTCCAGATAACGCACGCCCAATTTTTCAGCCTGTGCCAAAGCGACTTCGCGGGTGTTGTCGCGGCTGCCGTCGTTGACCACCAAGATTTCAAAGTCGGGCGTCAAAGCGCTGGCGCAGGCGTGCAGGGCTTGCAAAAACTCGGCCAAGTGGCCGGCCTCGTTGTAGGCTGGCACCACGCAGCTCAGGCGCAGCGCGGGGCGTGGGTGCAAAGGGTTGGGTGCAGGTGTAGGTTGCGTCATGGCGTGCGGGGGGCTGCGGCAGCGGCGGGGAGCGGCAAGGCGTCAAAGACGGCGTAAACAAACGGGGTGGGACGGGGAAAGCGCCAGCCGCTGCGCTGTACTTCAATCAGGCGCGCCGTGGTGCTTTGGCCGCGCTGCGCCAGCCAGTGCTTTGCGGCGGTTTCGCAGCTCTGGTCGGCGCTGGCGGCGCTGGCGGCAGTGCCAGCGCTCTTGAGCGGGCCACGCGGGCACAGCAGCAAGCCGGCTTGCCCGGTCCACGCTGGGTGCGGGTTAAACCGCGCCGGGTATGCATCGGGCAAACCCGGCAACGTGCGCACGTGCGGCAGCGCATAAAAAGCCAGCAAGGCGTTTTCTGCCCAAGCACCGCCGACCCAGCCCAGCGCCAGATTGGGGTGGCGCGTTTGCCAGTCGGCGGCAATCGCCTCTGCGGCTTCGGCGCTGGGGCGGTAGTAGCCTTCTTTGCTGCTGCGCGCGTTGAACACGCCCAGCCCCACGCCGACCAGCACGGTAGCCGCCAGCACCGGCAAAAATGCCCGCTGCAGCGCCGCTTGGGCGCGCGCCGTGGCATCTGGCGCAGCAGCGTGCAGGTTGCGCAGCCACAGCAGCGAAAACGCAAAGCCAATCGGAATCGCCCAAGGAGAAGACAGCTCGGCGACGCCGGTGATGCCAAACGCCAGCGTCAGCGCCCACGGTGCCAAGGCCAACCAAAACAGCGTGTCGTCCCAGCCGCTCGGGCACCAACTGCGCAGCGCCAAGCGCACTGATAGCGGCCAGAATTTGCCAGCGGGTGTGGTTTTAGCTTGCATCCAGCCAAACACCGCCACGCAGGCCAACCAGCCGGGCAACCAATAAAACAGCGGTGCCAGCGCAAAGCGCAGCACATAGCCCCAGACGGTGCGGCCATCGCCTTGCTCCATTGCGTAGCCCAGCGTTACCCAATCGTGCCGGGCAATCCAAACGATATGCGGTGCCAGCGCAGCGGCAAACACCGCCAGCGCGAGATACGGGCGCGGCGACAGCAGCCACTGGCGCCCGTCTTTGGTTAGCAGCGTTGGCAGCAACAAGCCGGCCAAAAACACGCCGCTGTAGTACTTGCTCAACATGCTGGCCGCCGCCAGCAGGCCGAGCGCGCCGCTGTAGGCCGCGCCGCGCCAGCCGCGCTCTTGCCAGCTGGCCAGCAGCAGCGCAGCCGTCCACGGCCACAGCGACAGCAACTGGCTGTTGGCGTTGAACTTGGCGGCGAGGTTGGTGTACGGAAAACTCCACAACAGCAGCAGCAGCGCCGTCGGTGCCAGCGCGCCCAGCCCCAAGCGCCGCCCCAAGTGCAACACGCCCCACAGGCCGACGGCAACGTTGGCATACGACAGCAGTCGATAGGCCAAATCCGTCTGCGGAAACAGCGCAAACCACACCCCCACCGTCCACGCAAAAAACGGCGGATGCTTGTGTGTGCCCCAGTCCCACATTTGGCTCCAAGCGTAGTTCTCCAGCATGTCGTGGTAGCCGTCCAAGTTGCCTTGGGTCAGCCACTGCAGCAGCGCCCAGACAACGCAAGCGAGCGCCACCAACACGCTGGCGCTGGGGGGCTTGGCGAGAGCGCCGTTGGTGCGGTGGGTGCCAGAGGCGGCGGGGGTGGACGGGTTCAAGATGGCAGAAACGGTTGGGAGAGACAGAGCAAGGATTCTAGGAGGCTGCCAGCGCCGCGCCCGGCTGGAGCCAGTGATACCGCACAATCCAAAACATGACCAAAAAACCTGCACCTGTTGTCACTTTCGAGCCAGCCTTTATTGAGGGCTTGCGCGCTATCTTTGAAGAAAAAATTGTCTTTAACCAGATGCTGGGGCTCAAAGTTGTCTCGGTGCGCCCTGAAATCGTCGAGGCGCGCATCGACATGAAACCCGAGCTGATTGGCCACTACGCCCACCAGCGCCTGCACGGCGGCGTCATCAGCGCTGCGCTGGATGCGATGGGCGCACTGGCAGTGATGGCGGCGATTGGCGCGCGCCACATGGACGAATCGCCCGAGCAGCGCCTGCACCGCTTTGGCAAGCTGGGCACGATTGATTTGCGGGTGGATTATTTGCGCCCCGGCATTGGCAGCCATTTCATGCTGAGCGCGCAGGTGCTGCGCCTTGGCTCGCGCGTGGCCAGCACGCGCATGGAGTTTTTTGGTGCCGATAGCCAGTTGATGTCTAGCGCGGCGGCGGCCTATATCGTGTCCTGAAACGGGTGGTTTGCGTGTGGCCTGGGGCGTGCAGCCTTGGGTATAGTACGCAACCACTGCCCCAGCCCCCTCCGGCCACCCCCAAAAAAACCAGATTGCCTGCGCGATGCAATTTTTTGACAGGCTATCCATACGCTACAAGCTGGCGGTGCTGTTGGCGTTGAGCTTGGCGCTGGGCTTGTGCGTCTCTTGCGGGGTGGCGCTGTATTCCACCTTTGCCGCCGAGCGCCAGTCGTCGCTGCGGGCGCTGCACCAGATTGCCGCCATCACCAGCGAGAACATGGGTGCCGCGCTAGCGTTTCATGATGCGCACAGCGCCGCCAAAATCCTGGCACCGCTGCATACCAACCCGCATGTCCGCTATGTCTTCGTCGAAGACGAACAGGGTCAGCTGCTGGGGCAGTACCGCGCACCGGCCACGCCCCAGGCCCAAGCCAGCGCCTGGCATATCGCCCTGCAACAGCACGCAGCGCGGCCCGCGTTCAACCGGCGGGAAGATGCACAGGACGGCAGCCCCGATGGCTTGCGCCAGGGCATAGAGTCCGACTACCACTACGTCATTTACCCGGTTGAGTTTGACGGCCAGCGCATTGGCACCCTGGCGCTGCTGGCCGACAACGAGGCCATGTACGCCAAGATGCAGCAATTTGTCGTGTGGCAGGGCGCTGCCTCGGTGCTCATCCTGCTGGGCCTGTTGCTGCTGTCGTGGCGGCTACAGCTGCTGTTTACTCGGCCCATTCTGGAGTTGATTGCCGGCATGCACCGCATTGGCCTGAGCAAAGATTACGCCACGGTGCTGGCTACGCACCACCGCGACGAGTTTGGTGAGTTGTACCGCGGCTTTAACGCCATGCTGCAAGAAGTGCGCGTGCGCGATGAAAAGCTCAGCCAGCTGGCCACCACCGATGCCCTGACCGGCCTGGCCAACCGGGGCCATGCCCTGGAGACCCTGCACACCATGCTCACCCGGGCCCAGCGCAACGCTGCGCCCATAGGGGTCATTTTGCTCGATGTCGACCATTTCAAGCAGGTCAACGATACCTACGGCCACCCCGGCGGCGACCAGGTGCTGCGCGACATTGCGCGCATCGCGCAGGCCAGCGTGCGCACCTATGACCTGGCCGCACGTTTTGGCGGCGAAGAGTTTCTGGTGCTGTGCGATGCTGCCGATCTGCCCACCACGCTGGAGGTGGCCGAGCGCATTCGCGCCAGCGTGGCCAGCCATGTGTTTTGCCTGGCAGACGGGCGCACGCTGCGCGCCTCGGTCAGCCTAGGCGTGTATGTCGGCACCGGCGCCCACGCCACGGCCACAGCGCTGATCGAGGCCGCTGACCAGGCGCTGTACCGTGCCAAGCAGGCCGGACGCAACCGCATCGAAAGCGCGCAGGCCTGACATGCAGCGAACCTGGCACACCTTGGCTGCCGGCTTGTGCTTGGGCGTGGCCGCGTGGTCGGCACCACTGGCCCATGCCGACGAGGACCACGAGCTGAAACTGAAAGCCGTTTTTCTGGGGCGCTTTGCCAGCTATGTGAAGTGGCCACAGCAACCGCCCCCGGTTTTTCAGATCACCGTGGTGGGGGCCCATCCGCTGGGCGAGCGGCTGGCCGCGTTGTATGCCGACAAGCACATTCAGGGCAAGCCGGTGCGCATCCACACCGTGGCCCAGGTGCAAGACATTGGCACGCCGCAGCTGCTTTTTGTGGCATTGCCCACGGTGGCTGCGCGCCAGGCGGCCATTGCCTACGCCCAGGGCCAAGGCATTTTGACCGTCAGCGACAGTAAAGGCTTTGCCGAGCTGGGCGGCGTTATCCAGATCAACTTTGTTGCACAGAATGTCCAGATCAAAATCAACCACGAAGCTGCCGTGAAAACGGGGCTGCACATCGGCGCGCCGCTGTTGTCGATTGCCACAGTGCTGCGCGGAGGCTCACCATGAAGTCCATTGTCTGTCTCTTGCCCCTGTGGGCTGTCTGTGCCTTAGCCCAGGCTGCGTCGGCGGACTTGTATACCCTGTCGCTGGAGGAACTGGTGCGCGTGCAAATTCCGCTGCAGGCCGAAGTGGGCTCGCGCACGGGTGCGCACAGCGCGCTGGATGCCATCGTGCCCACCGATGTCTATACCGCAGCGCAGCTGCAGTCGGTGGGCCACAGCACGCTCGCCCAAGCCCTGGCGGCACTGGTGCCCGGTTTCAATTACCCGCGCCCATCGATTGCCGATGGCACCGACCATGCCCCGCCCTTTACCCTGCGCTCGCTCAACCCCGACCAGGTGCTGGTGCTGGTCAACGGCAAGCGCCTGCACCACAGCGCACTGCTGCACACCAACGGCACCATAGGTCGTGGCAGCTCCAGTGTGGACTTGAATACCATCGCGCTGCTGGCGGTCGAGCGCGTCGAGGTGCTGCGCGACGGCGCTGCCGCGCAGTACGGCTCGGACGCCATTGCTGGCATCATCAACATCGTGCTCAAGGGCTACGGCCATGCCAGCCAGGCGCAGCTGGGCTGGGGCCGCACCAGCCAGGGCGATGGCTTGCAGCGCCAGGCCGCCTTGTTCCACGCCACGCCGCTGGCGGGCGACGGCTTCATCAACCTCACGGCAGAACTGCGCGACCGGGGCTCGACCAACCGCGCCGGCCCGGATGCACTCGATGGTGGCCGCATCAACACGCGTTTTGGCGATGCCGACACGCAAGACGCTCTGCTGGCCTGGAACGCCGAGCTGCCACGCGGCGACACCACCTGGTACGCCCACGGCCACTTCAACCGCCGCCACAGCAGTGCCGGGGCCTTTTTTCGGGGCGCCGATGATGAAAGAAACCTGCCGCAGCTCTACCCGCAAGGTTTTTTGCCCCGCATTGAGCCGCGCATCACCAACCTGTCGGTGGCGCTGGGCGCCAAAGGCACTTGGGACAGTGGCACGCGCTGGAACGTGGCCTACACCGGAGGCTTCAACGATTTCCATTTTTATGTGGCCAACTCGCTCAACCGTTCTTTGGGCTTGGGCTCGCCCACGGCTTTTGACAGTGGCGCCACCGCGTTGGCCCAGCACACCCTCAACGCCGACCTGAGCCGCAGCTTCGGGTCGCACACGCTCTCGGGCGGCTATGAATACCGCGCCGAGAACTACCGCATCCGCCAAGGCGAGCTGGCCTCTTACCAGCTCGGGCCCGAGTCTTCCTGGTACCCCGGGGCGCAGGGCTTTGGCGGCTTTGCGCCCGAGAACGAAGTCAACACCCGGCGCCAGATCCACGCCCTGTATGCCGACCTGAACTACGCGCTGGCACCGCAGTGGGTGCTCAACGCCGCCACCCGAGCCGAGCACTACAGCGACTTTGGCAGCACCGTCAACGGCAAACTGGCGCTGCGCCTGCGCCCGGCGGAGCACTGGCTGCTGCGCACCAGCGTCAGCAGCGGTTTTCGGGCGCCGTCGCTGGCGCAGTCGCACTTCACCTCCACGGCCATGGTGCGCGATGGCGATGTCATCTCGCAATACGGCAGCTACGGCGTCGATCACCCGGTGGCCCGGGCCTTGGGCGCCACGGGCCTGAAGCCAGAAAACTCCAGCCACTTCACGCTGGGGGCCGTGTGGCAGCCCACACCCCGGCTCAGCGCTAGTGTTGATGGCTTTGTGACGGGCATCCGCGACCGCATCATGGCCACGGGCTACATCGCCGGCTGGAACCTGGCGCAGCTGAGCCCGCAGGCCCAGGCCATCCTGCAACAAAACCAAGTGGACGGGGCCAGCTACTTCACCAACGCCGTGGCCACGCGCACGCGCGGCTTGGACCTGCGGCTGGACTACAAACACGCGCTGAAACAAGGCCGGCGCTGGCACCTGAGCGCGGCCTGGCAGCGTGCCGCCACGCGCATCAAGAGCGTCAACCGGGCACCCACGGTGCTGGGCGTGGACATGACTGATCTGGTCCTCGACCCCTACACCCGGGTGACGATGGAGGCCGGCCAGCCGCGCAATGCCTTCAAGCTCTGGACCCAATACAGCGCGCCCGGCTACGAACTGGCCTTCAACCTCAACCGCTTTGGCAGCTATGCCAGCACCTACGGCGATACCCCGGTGCGCTTTGCCGCCCGCTGGACGCTGGATGCGCAGTTCAACTACCACTGGGACAAAAACACCACCTTGACTGTGGGCGGCACCAATGTGCTCAACGCCCGGCCCGGCCAATGGGGTGCGACCGACGATGGCCTGACCGGCGCGGGCAAGGTCATCCCGTATTCGCAGTACGCACCGTTTGGCTACAACGGCGCCGCCTACTACGTACGCCTGGGCGTGCGGTTTTAGCGCCGGCTCAGCCCGACTGCTGCTCGCAGGCCAAGGGCCGGGGAAGGGCGCGCGGGCGGCCCTCAAAGTCGATGGCCACGTAGGTCAGCTGGGCCTCGGCCACCTTGACGGAGCGGCACTGGTCGGTAAAACCCTCGGTGAACACCTCGACCAGCACGGTAATCGAGGTGGTGCCGATACACTCCACGCGCGAGTAAAACGACAACAAATCGCCCACGCGCACCGGCTGCTTGAAGATGAACTCGTTGACCGCCACCGCGGTCATGCGGCCGTGTCCGTAGCGGTTGGGCAAGATGGCGCCGGCAATATCGACTTGGGCCATGACCCATCCGCCAAAAATATCGCCATTGACGTTATTGTCTTGGGGCATTGGCACCACTTTGAGCTGCGCGCCGAGGTGCTGCGCCTTGGCTCGCGCGTTGCCAGCACGCGCATGGGGTTTTTTGGTGCCGATAGCCAGTTGATGTCTAGCGCGGCGGCGGCTTACATCGTTTCTTGATGTTGTTGCGCTGACCCGCGTTGTTGCCCCGCGCGGTTGCTGACCCTGCCCAAGATTAAACCGGCGCGTCTGGCACCGTGTGCTGCGGCAGTGGGCGCGGCCGGCCTTCGGCGTCGATGGCGACATAGGTCAAGCGCGCCTGCGTCACTTTGAAGTGGCGGCCTTGGTCGGCAAAGCGCTCGGCGTACACCTCGACATCGACCGTCAGCGAGGTGCGCCCGATGCGCGTGATGTGCGCAAAGAACGACAGCAAATCACCCACGCCCACCGGCTGCTTAAAGACAAACTCATTCACCGCCACCGTGGCCATGCGCCCCCGGATGTAGCGCGCCGGCAGCACCGAGCCGGCCAAATCGACCTGCGCCATCACCCAGCCGCCAAAAATATCGCCGTTGGCATTGCAGTCGGCGGGCATCGGAATCACCTTCAGTACCAGCTCGTGCGGGCAGGGCAAGGCGGGCGCGGGAAGGTTGGGCAAGTCAGGCATGGGCACAATCCAGAATTAAAAACAAGATTCGGAATTGTCCCCTATGCGCCACCACGGCGAGTCCGCTCACCCCCACCACGCCCCGCCTGCCAACGCCAACGCCAACGCAGCAACCGCTGCCGCCGATAAATCCGCCCCGCCCGTGCCGGCGCGCTCGGACTGGGCGACGCTGGCGCGCTTGCTGCCGTATTTGTGGCAATACAAATGGCGCGTGGCCATTGCCATCGCCTTCATGGTCAGCGCCAAAGTCGCCAACGTCGGCGTGCCGGTGCTGCTCAAAACGCTGATCGACACGATGGGCGTCAAAGCCACCGACCCGACTGCAGTGCTGGTGGTGCCAGCCGGCTTGTTGCTGGCCTATGGCTTGCTGCGCCTGTCAACTTCGCTGTTTACCGAGCTGCGCGAGCTGGTGTTCTCCAAAGCCACGCAGGGCGCGGCGCGCTCGATAGCGCTGCAAACCTTTGAGCACCTGCACGCCCTGAGCCTGCGCTTTCATTTAGAGCGCCAAACCGGCGGCATGACGCGCGACATCGACCGGGGCGTGCGCGGCATCGAATCGCTGATCTCGTTCACGCTGTTCAACATCGGCGCCACGCTGATTGAGGTGGCGATGGTGCTCACCGTGCTGGCGGTCAAGTTTGATGCGTGGTTTGCGTGGATTACGCTGGCGGCGCTGGCGTTGTACATCACCTTCACCGTGGTGTTGACCGAGTGGCGCACGCAGTTTCGCCGCTTGGCCAACGATTCGGAATCTGCCGCGCAAAGCAAAGCGGTGGACGCGCTGCTCAATTTTGAGACCGTCAAATACTTCAACAACGAAGGCTTTGAAGCCCAGCGCTACGACGAGAGCTTGCAGCGCCTGCGCGAGGCGCGCCTGAAAAGCCAAAGCACGCTGTCGATGCTCAACCTCGGCCAGCAGCTGATTATTGGCATCGGCTTGGTGGCGATGCTGTGGCGCGCCACGCAAGGCGTGGTCGATGGCCGCATGACGCTGGGTGACTTGGTGATGGTCAACGCCTTCATGATCCAGCTCTACATTCCGCTGAATTTTTTGGGCGTGATTTACCGCGAAATCAAGCAAAGCCTGACCGACCTCGACAAGATGTTCACGCTGATGGACCGCGAGCGCGAGATTGCCGACGCGCCCGGCGCGCAGCCACTCACCGGGCTGGACCAAGCCAGCGTGCGCTTTGAGAATGTGCATTTCGCCTACGAAGCGGCGCGGCCGATTTTGCGGGGCGTGAGTTTTGAGATTCCGCCGGGCAAAACTGTGGCGGTGGTTGGCGCATCGGGTTCGGGCAAATCGACGCTGGCGCGCTTGCTGTTTCGCTTTTATGACATCCAACAAGGCCAGATCACCATCGCCGGCCAAGAGCTGCGCAGCGTCACCCAAGCCAGTGTGCGCCGCGCCATTGGCATCGTGCCGCAGGACACGGTGCTGTTCAACGACAGCGTGGCCTACAACATCGCCTATGGCCGCACCGGCGCCACGCAGGCCGAGATTGAGGGCGCAGCACGCGCCGCGCGCATCCACGACTTCATCGCCAGCACGCCGCTGGGCTACGAAACCCGCGTCGGCGAGCGCGGCCTCAAACTCTCCGGCGGCGAAAAGCAGCGCGTAGCGATTGCCCGCACGCTGCTGAAAAACCCGCCGATTTTGATTTTTGACGAAGCCACTTCCGCGCTGGACAGCGCCAACGAGCGCGCCATCCAGTCCGAACTGCAAAGCGCCGCGCAGAACAAAACCACGCTGCTGATTGCGCACCGCTTGTCCACGGTGGTCGATGCGCACCAAATCTTGGTGATGGATGCCGGCGCCATCATTGAGCGCGGCACCCACGCCCAATTGCTGGCGCTGGGCGGGCGCTACGCCAGCATGTGGGCGCTGCAGCAAAGCGGCGAAGGCAGCGAGTCTGCATAAAAACCATAGCTGCTAGCGCACGTATCTATTGGCTTTGGGCAATAAAACAGTCTCAAACCCTTTAAACACGTGCGCTAGCAGCTATCAAATAAATATGGATGTACCGCGTATTTGCGCGCCTGTGTTATATACAGCACCACTTTTTAACCCCTACTTCAGCTAGAAAATCCCCAAACCATGCGCATCTCAGAACCCCCTGTCGGCAAATCAGAACTCCCCGTCGTTTACGGCACCGAAGACTTGTTGGTCAGCCTGTGCAACTCCGTCACCCGCGTGCTGACGGTGGCGACGACCAGCCAAATTCACTATTCCGGCATGGTGCAGCGCATCAGCAAAACCTGCCTGAAACCCGACATTGGTTGCTTTGTGCTGTTTGACGGCGGCTTTTCGGGGCTGGTGATCATCAACTTCTCGGCGGCGGCGGCGATGGAGCTGTACCAAAGCTACATGCTGAACATGGGCATGGCGCAAAGCGACTTGGCCAACTCGTTTACGTCTGACGAAGTGGGCAACGTGATGGGCGAGCTGATGAACCAAGTGGTCGGCGACTTCACCGGCAAAGTGCGCCGCGAGCTGCAAACCCACATCACGCAAAACCAGCCAAAAATGCTGGCGCTGAACAAAGAAGTGGTGCTGAGCGTGGACGCCAACCTTGACCAGCCCGAAGCGCGCCGCGTGACGTTTTACACCGGTGCCAACCACATTTTTTATCTGGAACTGGCGGTGGACCGCACCGAGTTCATCAAGCTCTACGACTTCGAGCCGCAAGCGGCACCCGACCCGGATGCCTTGATTGCGCAGGCGCACTTTGATGCGGAGAATCGCCCGGCTGCGGCACCTGCCGCGAGCGCTGGCAGTGGCGCCGCCTCATCGTCGGGCGACAGCGATACCGACGATTTGCTGCGCTCGCTGGGGATGTGATTGCAGGAATTCAGCCGCCGCCCAGCACCTTGTAGAGCGTGATGCGGTTGACCTGCTCGGCCAAGCGCAGGGCGATGTGGGTTTGCTGCGCGGCGTACAGGCTGCGCTGCGCGTCCAGCACCGTGAGGTAGTCGTCGGCGCCGGCTTTGAAGCGCGCTTCGGACAGCGTCAGCGCCTTTTGCGTCGCCGCCACCAGCGAGGCTTGCGCGGCTAGGCGCTCGCTCCAGTGGGCGCGTTCGGCCAGCGCGTCGGCCACTTCTTTGAACGCGGTTTGCACGGTTTTTTCGTACTGCGCCAGCGCCAGTTGCTGGTTGGCTTGGGCGACGCGCACGTTGGCTTGGTTGCGGCCACCGTCAAAAATCGGCAGGCGAATTTGCGGCGCAAAGCTCCACGTGCCGCTACCGCTGTCAAACAAGCCCGATAAATCACGGCTGGCACTGCCCGCCGCGGCGGTCAGGCTGATGCTGGGAAACAGCGCAGCGCGTGCGGCGCCGATGTGGGCGGTGGCGGCGCGCAGTGCGTGTTCAGCCGCTTGGATATCGGGGCGCGCCAGCAGCAGGCTCGACGGCAGCGGGGTTGGAAGCTCTAGCAAGGCGGCGCTGGGCGGCATGGCGCTGGTCAAGGGCGGCGGCAGCAAGTGGGCGGGCAGTGCGCCGCCGACCAGCAGTTGCAGCGCGTTGCGGCCCTGCTCGACTTGGCTGGCGTAGGCGGCGACGTCGGCGCGGGCGCTGTCCACGGTGGTTTGGTTTTGCGCCAGCACCAAGCCCGAGCTGGCACCGAGCGCGTGCATACGCTGGGTCAACTCAAACGCTTTGCGCCGCGCGCTCAGCGTGTCCTGCGCCAGTTGCAGGCGCGCTTGGTCGGCAGCCAGCGTCAGCCACGCGTTGGCGACGTCGGCCAGCAGCGTGATTTCGACACTGCGCTGGTTGACGGTGGATTGCAAAAACTGCTGCAGCGCCGCGTCGTTCAGGTTGCGCACGCGCCCCCACAGGTCTAGCTCGTAGCTGGTAAAGCCAATTTGGGCGCTGAATTGGTTGCTGGTGGCTGCGTTGGTGCGGCTGCGGCTGGCTTGGCCGCTGGCATTGATGCTGGGCAGCAGGTCGGCGCGCTGCACACCGTACTGGGCGCGGGCTTTTTCAATATTCGCCCACGCTATTTTTAAGTCGCGGTTGTGGCTAAGCGCCAGCGCCAGCACCTGTTGCAGCGCCGGCGCTTGCACCCACGTCAGGGCTTGGGCTTGGGTTAAGGCTTCAGTGCTGGCGACGGCGGGGTCGGCGGCTGCATCGGTGCTGACAGTGTCTGGCACCGGAGCGGCGGGCGTGTCGTAGGCCGGTGCCAAGTTCATGCAGCCGGCCAGCGTCAGGCTGGCGGCCAAGGTGGTGAGGGTGGAATATTTCACGCCGTGCCTTTCGCAGCCAGAGTCGCGTCGTCGTCCTCATTGCGCCCTTGGCTGGCAAACCAGCTGCGCACCACCAAGAAGAAAATCGGCACAAAGAAGATGCCCAGCACGGTCGAAAACACCACGCCGCCGAGCACGGCAGTGCCAATCGCGTGGCGGCCACCGGCACCCGCGCCGGTGCCCAGCGCCAGCGGCAACACGCCAAAGCCAAACGCCAGCGAGGTCATCAAAATCGGCCGCAGGCGCAGGCGCACCGCTTCTAGCGTGGCATCCATCAGGTTGCGCCCTTGCTCTTGCAGTTGGGTGGCAAATTCGACAATCAAAATCGCGTTTTTCGATGCCAGTCCGACGGTGGTCAGCAGGCCAACTTGGAAGTACACGTCGTTGGACAAGCCGCGCAAGCCGGTAAAGGCCAGCGCGCCAATCACGCCCAGCGGCACCGCCAAAATCACCGCCAGCGGCACCGTCCAGCTTTCGTACAAAGCGGCCAAGCACAAGAAGACGAACAGGATGGAGACCGCATACAGCAGCGGCGCTTGTGCGCCCGACAGGCGCTCTTGCAGCGAGGCGCCGGTCCACTCGTAGCCAATGCCGGCGGGCATTTGGCGCAGGATGGCCTCGATGGCGTCCATCGCCGCGCCCGAGCTGACACCGGGCGCCGCGTCGCCGACAAACTCATAACTCGGGCTGCCGTTGTAGCGCTGTAGCTGCGGCGAGCCATACGTCCAACTGGTGCTAGAGAACGCGCTGAACGGCACCATTTGCCCTTTGTCGTTGCGCACCGTCCACTGGCCAATGTCTTGCGGCAGCATCCGGTAGGGCGCGTCGCCTTGGATATACACGCGCTTGACGCGGCCATTGTTCAAAAAGTCATTCACATAACTGCCGCCCAGCGCGCTGGACAGGACGTTGTTGATGTTGGCGGTGGACAAGCCCAGCGCAGCCGCTTTGCGGTCGTCAATCGTCACGCCCAGCTCGGTGGTGTCGTCCAAGTTGGTGCTGCGCAGGCTTCTGAGCATCGGGTGGCCTTTGGCCAGCTCCAATACTTGGTCGCGCGCGGCAACCAGTGCGTCGTGGCCTTGGCCGTTCAGGTCTTTGAGCTGGAAGTTAAAGCCAGCGTTCGAGCCGAGTCCGCGCACCGCTGGCGGCAGCACGACAAAAATACGCGCGTCGCGCAGCGCTGCCAAATCTTGCGTGGCCTTGCGTGCAATCGCATCGGCTTGCTGCTCGGGGCGGGTGCGCTGGCTCCAGTCCTTCAGCCGCAAAAAGCCGCGCGCCGAGGCTTGGTCGCCGCTCAGTCCGGTGATGGCGTTAAAGCTGACGATGTCGGGCTGCTGGGCAAAGTAGGCCTGCACTTCTTTCATCACTGCTTGCAAACGCGCATCGGTGCCGCCGGGTGGCAGGCTGATTTGGATTTGCATATAGCCTTGGTCTTCCACCGGCAAAAACGACGTCGGCAGCTTGGTAAACATCAGCGCCGTGCCGCCGCAAATCAGCAAAAACACCAGCAACATGCGCTTGCTATTGCGCAGCAGCTTGCCCACAGCGCCTTGGTAGCGCGTGGCGCTGCGGTCAAAGTTGCGGTTAAACCAGATGAAAAAGCGGTCTGAAATGCCAAGCAAGCCGCGCCGTGGGCAGGCGTTGTGGTGATGGCCGCCGCCTTTGGCAACGGGTTTGAGCAGCGTGGCGCACAGCGCTGGTGTCAGCGTCACCGCGACAAACACCGACAGCGCCATCGCCGAAACGATGGTGATGGAAAACTGGCGGTAAATCACGCCCGTGGAGCCGCCAAAAAACGCCATCGGAATAAACACCGCCGACAGCGTCAGCGCAATGCCAATCAGCGCCGGGGTGATTTCGGCCATCGATTTGCGCGTGGCCTCTTTGGGCGACAAGCCCTCTTCGGACATCACGCGTTCGACGTTTTCCACCACCACGATGGCGTCGTCCACCAGCAGGCCAATCGCCAGCACCAGCGCAAACATCGTCAGCGTGTTGATGGAGTAACCCGCCACCGACAGCACGCCCATCGTGCCCAGCAACACGACTGGCACGGCAATCGCCGGAATCAGCGTGGCGCGGAAATTTTGCAAAAACAAGAACATCACCAGCACCACCAGCAAGATGGCTTCGCCCAGCGCGTACAGCACCTCTTTGATCGAGGCGCGCACAAACGGCGTCGAGTCGGAGCTGATGTAAGCCTTCAAGCCGTTCGGGAAAAACGGCTCCAGCTCGGCCAGCTTGGCGTTGACAGCGTCCGACACGGCGGTGGCGTTGGCGCCATCGGCCAGCACGATGCCCATGCCGGCGCCGGGCTTGCCGTTCAGCCGCAGGGTGATGCCGAGGTTGTCTGCGCCTAGCTCGACGCGCGCCACGTCTTTCAGCAGCACCGCCGCGCCGTCGGGCGTGACTTTGAGCAGGATGTTTTCAAACTCTTCCGCCGTTTTCAGCTTGGTGCGGGCGGTAATGCTGGCGTTGATTTGCTGGCCCGGCAGGGCGGGCAATGCACCGAGTTGGCCGGCGGAGACTTGCGCGTTTTGCGCATTCAGCGCGGCGCTGATGTCGGACGGCATCAGCGCAAATTTTTCTAGCAGCGCCGGGTTCATCCAAATGCGCATGGCGTAGCCGGTGCCAAACACCGATACGTCGCCGACGCCGTCAATGCGGCCAATTACATCGACCAAGTTGCTCGACAAATAGTCGCCAATGTCCACTTGGCTGACGTTGGGGTCGGGCGAGGTAAAGCTGTAGGTGGTCAGGTAGTCGTTGCCGCCTTTGGTGACGAAAACGCCCCGGCTTTGCACCGCTTCGGGCAGGCGGTTCATGGCCGCTTGCAGTTTGTTTTGCACCTGCACCTGCGCCACGTCGATGTTGGTGCCGGGGCTAAAGGTCAGCGTGGTGCGTGAGCGCCCCGAAGCGTCACTGCTCGAACCCATGTAAATCAGATTGTCGATGCCTTTGAGCTGCTGCTCAATCACCTGCGTGACCGAGTTCTCCACCGTCTCGGCAGATGCGCCGGTGTAGGTGGCGCTGATGCTGACGCGCGGCGGCGCGATGTCGGGGTATTGCTCTAGCGGCAGGGTAAAAATCGACAAGCCACCGGCCAGCATGATGACGATGGCCAGCACCCACGCAAAGATGGGGCGGCGAATAAAAAACTGTGCCATTGGACGGTGCCGCTGTTTAGCGCGTAGCTGGGGTGGTGGTGGTCGTGGTCGTGGCAGCAGCAGCGGCGGCGGCGGCGGATGCTTCAGACGGCGGCGGCGCATTCAACACCACCGGCTGCGGGTTGACCGTGTCGCCGACTTTGATGCGCTGAAAGCCATCGACGATGACCACATCGCCCGCTGCCACGCCGGCGCTGGCCAGCCACTGGTTGCCGACGGCGCGACCCAATTCGACCGGGCGGCGCTCGACTTTTTGCTCGGCATTGGCGACCAGTACGCTGGCCTTGCCGGCAATGTCACGCGTGACAGCTTGCTGGGGCAGCAGCAGCGCGGCACTCGACACGCCCGTCGGCAGCAGCGTTTGCACAAACATCCCCGGCAGCAGCACGCCATCGGGATTGGGCACCACCGCGCGCAGCGTTACCGCGCCGGTGCTGGGGTTGACCTGCACGCCGGTAAATTGCAGCCGCCCGGTGTGCGGATAGGGGCTACCGTCTTCCAGTTGCACGGTAATCGGCACGGCTGCGCCATCGGTGGGGTTGATGCGCTCAAACTTTCCTTGCGCCAGCTCGCGTTGCAACGCCAGCAGCTCGGTGCTGGACTGGGGGATGTCGATGTACATCGGGTCAAGCTGCGCAATCGTCGTCAGCACGCCGGCTTGGTTGGCCGTGACCAATGCACCCGGCGTGACGCTGGACAGCCCGGTGCGCCCGGCAATTGGCGCGCTGATGCGGGTGTATTTCAGGTTGATGCGCGCGCCGGCTAAGGCGGCTTGCGCAGCGGCCACGTCAGCGGTGGTTTGCTGCGCGCTGGCTTGGCTTTCCTCGTAGGACTGGCGGCTGATGGCGTCAATCGCTACCAGCTCGGCGGCGCGCTGGGCGTTCAGTGCCGCGCTGCGTGCCTGTGCCTGCGCCTTGGCTAGCGCCGCTTTGGCTGAGGCCTCGGCGACTTCGTAGGGCGCGGGGTCGATTTGGTACAGCGCTTGTCCCGCCTTGACCATTGCGCCCTCAGTGAACAGCCGCTTTTGCACGATGCCGTTGATTTGCGGGCGAATTTCGGCGCTCATAAACGCGCTGGTGCGACCCGGCAAGGTGCTGCTCAGGGTTTGGGCTTGGGTTTGCAGCGTGATGACGCCGACTTTGATGGGCGGCGCAGCCGCTTTGGTGTTGGGGCTGGCGCTTTGGTCGTAGCAGGCGACCAAAGGAATCGTCAACGCCAGCCCCAGCAGCCATGTTTGCCAGCGTTTACCCGCTGCAGCGAGGGCTGTGGGCTGCTGCGCGGCAGGGCAATACAAACGTGGGGGCTGGCTGTGAGCGCGATTAGACGGGTAAGAAAACATGGAGGGCGAGAGAAGGGCTGAATCTGTGCAAAAGTGTGACAGAGCAATGTATCTCGATGATAAAGAGCGCAAAAAAGTTCCTGCGCCATCCAGAAAACCACTGCGCGCAGCGACAGCGGCAAAAGACAAGCGGCAGATAAAAAACAGCGCAAAACAGCCCGCTTTGCCTAGGCACCTGCCCCGATAATGCGCGCATGGAAACCAAGTGGCTTGAAGATTTTGTCAGTTTGGCCGAGACGCGCAGTTTCAGCCGCTCGGCGCAGCTGCGCCATGTGACGCAACCGGCGTTTTCGCGGCGCATTCAGGCGCTCGAAGCTTGGGCGGGCACCGATTTGGTCGATCGCAGCTCATACCCCACGTCGCTGACGCCGGCCGGCAAAACGCTGTACGACCAGTCGCTGGAGATGCTGCAAGCGCTCAACAACACCCGCGCCACGCTGCGCGCGCACAGCACGTCGAGCCAAGACATGATTGAGTTTGCCGTGCCGCACACGCTGGCGTTCACGTTTTTTCCGGCGTGGGTGTCTAGCCTGCGCGAAAAATTTGGCCCGTTCAAAAGCCGGCTGATTGCGCTCAACGTCCATGACGCGGTGATGCGTTTGGTCGAAGGCAGTTGCGACATTCTCATCACCTACCACCACGAGTCGCAGCCGTTTCAGCTCGATACCAACCGCTACGAGATGGTCAGCTTGGGTCAAGAAGTGCTGGCACCCTACGTCAAGCCCGATGCCGATGGCCAGCCGCTGTACCAATTGCCCGGCCACGCCGGCCAGCCGCTGCCGTATTTGGGCTACGCGCCGGGCGCGTATTTGGGGCGGGTGACGGATTTGATTTTGAAAGAGTCCACCACGCCGCTGCACCTCGACCGCGTCTATGAAACCGACATGGCCGAGGGCTTGAAGGCGATGGCGCTAGAAGGCCACGGCATTGCCTTTTTGCCCCACAGCGCGGTCAAAAAAGACCTGCGCACCCGCAAGCTGGTGCGCGCCGCGCCGGTCGGCCTGCCGGGGTTAGAGATCACTATGGACATTCGCGCCTGCCGCGAAAAGCCGTCCGCCAAAGACCGTGAGCAGAGCAAAAACCCCACCCACGCGCTGTGGGACTTTTTGCAAGCTGAAAAAGCCTAAAAACCTCTTGTTTTTAGATCAAATTGGCCTGAAACGCCCGCTGGGCGTGCGGTTGCAGCTATTAAAAACAAAGCAAAAATCGCCGTTGTATTAATCTGCTGCACCCCGCCCCGGGCTGTACAAAATGCCTTGCGTCCCGCGGCACGAGCCCCATAAGCGCAGTCCCGTCAGCTCGGCCATGCGCACGCCCATGCCGGTCGGTGCCGACACGGTGGCCAGTGCGGCCACGCCCAGCTTGGCGCATTTGCGCACCAGCTCGTGGCTGCCCCGGCTGGACAAAATCACAAAGCCGGGGTCTTGCAAGCTGCCGCTGCGCGCCAAAAATCCGAGCAATTTGTCCAGCGCGTTGTGCCGGCCCACGTCTTCAAACACGGCCAGCAGCGTGCCATCGACACTGCACCAGCCCGCCGCGTGCAGTCCGCCCGATTGGCTATTGAGCAGCTGCTGGTCGCTCAGGCTGTGCAGGGTGCGCAGCACTTGGGACAAGCCAATTTGCGCCGTCCACGGGTAGTGCGGCAGCGGGGCAAAGGACAAATCCAGCGCGGCAAAGCTCTCGACGCCGCAGACGCCGCAGCCGGTGCGCCCGGCCATGCTGCGGCGGCGGTCTTTGAGGCGGGCAAAGCTGCGCGATGAAATCTCTAAATGCACTTCGATGCCGTGCATCCCGCTGGGCAAGCCGGCGGCGCTGTCGCGCACAGGGGTGATCTCGATGCCGTGGCAGTCATGGGCGTGGTCGAGGATGCCTTCGCTCAGGGCAAACCCCAGCGCCAGCGCTTCCAAGTCTTGCGGTGTGGCCATCATCACCGCCTGCGAGATGCCGTTAAACACCAGCGCCACTGGTACTTCGTTGGCCAAAAGGCGCGGCTGCTCGACAACTGCTGTGCTGCCGTCTGGCTGGATGCGGTGCAGTTGCGCGCCACGCTGCACCAAGGGTGGCATGGCAAGGGGGTCGGCATTGGGGCAGGTGCAAGCGCCAGCAGCAGTGGTCATTACGGGGAAAAAAGCCTGGTTGGAGAGTCTGCCAGCATAGGGGCGGCGCTGGCATTGGCACTGCGCGGGGTGCATCGACCCTTAGATGCACTGTAGTTATACGTACCAGCTGTCAAGTCCCTCCTAGAATAGGAATACAAATAACCCATTTCAAAAGAGGTACCGCCATGGTGCAATATTCTCGGCGCCAGTTCATGCAAGTGACTGGCTCCACACTGGCAGGCTCTAGCCTTGCATTGATGGGTTTTTCGCCCACCAACGCACTGGCTGAAGTGCGCCAATACAAACTCGCCGCCACCACCGTGACGCGCCAAACCTGCACTTACTGCTCGGTAGGCTGCGGCATTTTGATGTACGCGCTGGGCGACGGCAGCAAGAACACCCGCTTGTCAGTGATCCACGTCGAGGGCGACCCAGACCACCCGGTCAACCGCGGCACGCTGTGCCCCAAGGGCGCGGGTTTGCTGGACTTTGTCCACAGCCCCAACCGCTTGCAATTCCCCGAATACCGCGCTCCCGGCTCCAACGAGTGGAAGCGCTTATCGTGGGACGACGCGCTGACCCGCATCACCAAGCTGCTCAAAGAAGACCGCGACGCCAACTTTGTTGAAAAAACCGAAGACGGCATGACGGTCAACCGTTGGCTGACCACCGGCATGTTGGCCGCCTCGGCGTCCAGCAACGAAGCCGGCTACGTCACCCACAAAGTCGCCCGTAGCTGGGGACTGCTCGCACTCGATAACCAAGCACGTGTCTGACACGGCCCGACGGTGGCAGGTCTTGCCCCGACGTTTGGCCGTGGAGCGATGACGAACCATTGGGTCGACATCAAGAATGCGGACGTTATTTTGGTCATGGGCGGCAACGCCGCAGAAGCGCACCCGTGCGGCTTCAAATGGGTCACTGAGGCGAAGGAGCACAACAAGGCTTACTTCATGGTGGTCGATCCGCGCTTTAACCGCTCGGCATCTGTCGCCGACTTTTATGCGCCGATTCGCTCGGGCAGCGACATCGTCTTTTTGGGCGGTGTGATTAACTATTTGCTGACCAACGACAAAATTCACCACGAATACGTGCGCGACTACACCGACTTCACGTTCATCGTGCGGGAGGATTTTGGCTTTGACGACGGCATTTTCTCGGGCTACGACCCAGAAAAGCGCACCTACGACAAAGCCTCGTGGGACTACGAGTTGGGCGAAGACGGCTATGTGCTGACCGACCCGACGCTGGAGCACCCGCGCTGCGTTTTCCAGTGGCTGAAAAAGCACTACGCCGACTACACCCCTGAAAAGGTTGAAAGCGCCTGCGGTACGCCTAAGGAAAAATTCCTGCATATCTGCGAAAAGCTCGCTAGCACCGCACAAGCCGGCCGCGTGGCGACCATCATGTATGCGCTGGGTTGGACGCAGCACTCGACCGGCGCGCAAATTTTGCGCACGGGCGCGATGGTGCAGCTGCTGCTGGGCAACATTGGTTTGGCCGGTGGTGGCATGAACGCGCTGCGCGGTCACTCCAATATCCAAGGCTTGACCGATTTGGGCATCTTGTCCGCCAGCCTGCCGGGCTACTTGACCCTGCCCGGCCAGAAAGAGCAGGACTATCAGCAGTTCATGAAGGCGCGCACCCAGTTGCCGCTGCGCGCAAACCAGATGAGCTATTGGCAGAACTACCCCAAGTTCCACGTCAGCCTGATGAAGGCGTGGTGGGGGCCAGCAGCCACAGCCGAGAACAACTGGGCTTACGACTACCTGCCCAAGCTCGACAAGCAGTACGACATGTTGCAGTACTTCGACATGATGAAGGACGGCAAGGTCAACGGCTATATCGCGCAGGGCTTTAACCCGCTGGCCTCGCTGGCGGACAAAAACCGCGTGCGCAGTGGCTTGGCCAAGCTGAAGTTCTTGGTGGTGATGGATCCGCTGCAAACGGAAACGGCAGACTTCTGGAAGAACTACGGCGAGCACAACGACATCGACACCGCCTCAGTGCAGACTGAGGTGTTCCGCCTGCCGACGACTTGCTTTGCCGAAGAAGAAGGCTCCATCGTCAGCTCTTCGCGCGTGTTGCAGTGGCACTGGAAGGCTGCCGAGCCGCCGGGCGAGGCCAAAACCGACGTTTACATCATGTCGCAGCTGCATTTGCGCCTAAGCAAGCTGTACCAGCAAGAAGGTGGCAAGTTTCCTGACCCCATCGTCAACCTGTGGTGGCCGTATGCCCAACCGGGACACCCCAGCTCGGAAGAAATCGCCAAGGAATACAACGGCCGTGCGCTGGCCACCGTGCTTGACCCGAAAGACCCGACCAAAATCATCCGCAAAGCCGGTGAGCAATTGGCCGGCTTTGGCGAGATGCGCGATGACGGCAGCACTATGGGCGGTTGCTGGATTTGGGCGGGCGCTTGGCCGCAAGCGGGCAACCAAATGGGGCGGCGCGACAACTCCGACCCGACCGGCATTGGCAACACGTTGAACTGGGCGTGGGCTTGGCCGGCCAACCGCCGCGTGCTCTACAACCGCGCCTCGTGCGACGTGGCGGGCAAACCGTTTGACGCGACGCGCAAGCTGGTCGGCTGGAACGGCACGACGTGGAGCGGCGCTGACGTGCCCGACATGGGCGTGACGCTGGCCCCAGAAAGCGGTGCCGGTCCGTTCATCATGAACCCCGAAGGCGTGGCGCGCTTCTTTGCCCGCAAGGGCATGAACGAGGGGCCGTTCCCGACGCACTACGAGCCGTTTGACACGCCATTGGGCTACAACCCGATATACCCGAAGAACAAAAAGGCCACCAGCAGCCCCGCAGCGCGTGTGTTGCCCGGTATTTGGGAAACCTTCGGTACGGCAGAGGAGTTCCCGCACGTCGGCACCACCTACCGCCTGACGGAGCACTTCCACTACTGGACTAAGCACGCTTTGCTCAACGCCATCAGCCAGCCCGAGCAGTTCGTTGAAATCAGCGAATCTTTGGCCGAGTCGGTGGGTGTTAAGACGGGCGAGATGGTCAAGGTCAGCTCTAAGCGCGGCTTCATCAAGGCCGTTGCCTTGGTGACCAAGCGCATCAAGCCGATGCAGATTGAGGGCCGGGCGGTGCAACACGTCGGCATCCCCATCCACTGGGGCTTTAAGGGCTTGACCAAACCCGGCTATCTGGCCAACACGTTGACGCCGTTTGTCGGTGACGGCAACAGCAATACGCCAGAGTTCAAGACCTTCTTGGTCAAAGTCGAAAAGGTGTAAGGAGCGGTTATGTCATCCCTTCAATCTCTCGATATCAAGCGCCGCTCTGCCACCACCACGCCGTCGCCCAGCGCGCGGGTGGAGAGCATTGCGCAGGTCGCCAAACTCATCGACGTGTCCAAATGCATCGGCTGCAAGGCCTGCCAGACGGCTTGCTCAGAATGGAACGACCTGCGCGACGAGGTCGGCACGGTGTCGGCGGCGGGTGTCTATGACAACCCCACCGACCTGAGCGCCCAGTCGTGGACGGTGATGCGGTTTTCGGAATACGAAAACCAAGACAGCGGTAACTTGGAGTGGCTGATCCGCAAGGACGGCTGCATGCACTGCGAAGACCCCGGCTGCCTCAAGGCCTGCCCGTCGCCCGGTGCCATCGTCCAGTACGCCAACGGCATCGTTGACTTTCAGCAGGAAAACTGCATTGGCTGCGGCTATTGCATTACCGGCTGTCCGTTTGATGTGCCGCGCATCTCGGCCAAGGACAACAAAGCCTACAAGTGCACGCTGTGCTCTGACCGCGTCGCCGTGGGCCAAGAGCCAGCCTGCGTCAAAACCTGCCCGACTGGTGCCATCCACTTTGGCACCAAGACGGCGATGCAGAACTACGCGCAAGAGCGCGTGGTGGACTTGAAAGAGCGCGGCTTTGCCCAAGCCGGTTTGTACGACCCGGCAGGGGTCGGCGGCACGCACGTCATGTATGTGCTGCACCACGCCGACCAGCCGTCGCTGTACCACGGCCTGCCCAACGCGCCCAAGATCAGCCCGCTCGTCGGTCTGTGGAAGGGCGTGGCCAAGCCACTGGCGATGGCTGCGCTGGGCGCGGCAGCGGTCGGTAGCTTGTTCCACTACATCACCAAAGGCCCCAACGAGGTATCGAAGGAGCTGGAGGATGAAATGGAGCGCAAAGATCAGCAAGCTCAAGCTCAAGCGCAGAACCGGGAGAACACGCTATGAAACGCAATCCACGCGACTTGAAGCGCTACACCGCTTCTGAGCGGGCCAACCACTGGGTGGTGGGCATCTGCTTTATCTTGCTCGGCCTGTCGGGGTTGGCGTTCTTTCATCCGGCGTTCTACCCACTGACGCAGCTGTTTGGCGGCGGTCCGTGGACGCGCATCCTGCACCCGTATGTTGGGGTGGTGATGGCGCTGTTCTTCATCATGATGGTGCTGCGGTTTTGGCGCCTGAACGTGATGGAGCAGCGCGACGTCGAATGGCTGAAAAACGTTGACAAGATGGTGGACGGCGATGACCACAACATGCCCGAGCAAGGCAAGTACAACGGCGGCCAGAAGGTGCTGTTCTGGGGTCTGGTGCTGTTCATGCTGCTGCTCACCGTCTCGGGCGTGCTGATGTGGCGCACGTGGGTCACCGTACCGGTCGATGTGGTGCGGCTGGCTTCGGTGCTGCACGCGCTGGCCGGTTTTGCCATGATTGGCCTGATCATCTTGCACGTGTATGCGGCCATTTGGACGCGCGGCACCATCCGCGCCATGATGTATGGCACGGTGACACGCGCTTGGGCCAAGCAGCACCACCGCGGCTGGTACCGCAAAGTCACGGGCGATAACGAGTAAGCGCGAATAAGCAGCGAATAAACCCCCTCGGCTACTATCCAGCCCACGCCGCCGGCACACCGTTTCAAGGTCTGTCGGCGGTCTTTTTTTCGGGACTTTTCAGGAGACCCCCATGCAACGCATTCTTCAACCCGGCGAAATCGAATCCATCGACCGCACCCACTTTGCACGCATCGTGTTGCCCCACCCTGCCAGCTTGTTTGCCGAGCGCGCCGCGCGCGTGCGCCAGCTGGCCGAGGGCAACCCGATTGCCGACTACCTGCACTTCATCGCCAAAATCATCGACGCGCAGCACAGCGCTGCCGCCGCGATGAACATCGCGCCGCTGGACAAAGCCACGCTGGCGCAGGCGCAAGAACACTCAATGCCGCTGCTGCCGGCGCTGGAGCACATCGACCCAGCGTGGCAAGGCGTGCTCGACACCCTGCTTGACACCCTGAGCGCGGATGACAACAGTGGCGGCCTGCCCGCGCCACTGCAGCCGTTGATTGCCGCGCTGCGCGAATTGAATGCCGACGAGCGCAACGACATTGCCCGCAAGCTGCTGCAACAAGAAGGCTCGGCGCGCGATATTGGCATCTCGCCCTTTGTCATGGCGGCGCTGCAAGTCACTTTTGCCCAGCGCGCCAGCCAACTGAGCGTGAGCGATGTGCCCTACACCGACCCCGCCACCATCTGCCCGGTCTGCGCCAGCGCGCCCGTTGCCAGCGTGGTGCGCATTGGCCCGCAAATGGCCGGCCACCGCTACCTGCACTGCGGCACCTGCTGCACCGAGTGGCAAATGGTGCGCGTCAAATGCTCGCACTGCGAATCGACCAAAGGCGTGCGCTACCAAGGCATTGAAGGTGGCAAAGACGTGGTGATGGCCGAAACCTGCGACGAGTGCGGCACCTACCGCAAAGTCGTCAGCCAAGAAAAAGACCCGCTGGCCGAGCCACTGGCCGACGATTTGGCATCCCTGATGCTCGATTTGCTGATGGGCGAAACCAAGTTTCAGCGCGCCAGCCCGAATCCGCTGCTGTACGTGGCTGTCGCTGAGGAAGAAGCCCAGCCATGAAGCTCGCCGCGCTGCCCTCCGTGGACAAACTGCTGCAACACCCTGCGCTGCAAGCGGCGCAGACCGCGCACGGCACCACCGCCTGCACCGAAGCTATCCGTGCGGTGCTGGCGCAGTTGCGCAGCGCGCTGCGCGCCGAGGATGCAGCCTTTGATGCTGCGCGCCTAGCCCCCGAAGCGATGGCCGCTGCTGTGTGCAGCGCCTTGGCGCAGCGCTTTGCCTCCAAGCTGCGCGCAGTTTTCAACCTGAGCGGTACGGTGCTGCACACCAACTTGGGGCGCGCGCTGCTGCCGCCCGAAGCTATTGAATCTGTCGTGCAGGCGATGGCCGCGCCGATGAATTTGGAATACGACCTCGCCACCGGCGGGCGCGGCGACCGCGACGACTTGGTCGAAGCGCTGCTGTGCGAACTGACCGGCGCTGAAGCCGCCACCGTGGTCAACAACAACGCCGCAGCCGTGCTGCTGGCGCTGGGCACGCTGGCGGCGGGGCGCGAAGTCATCGTCTCGCGCGGCGAGCTGGTCGAGATTGGCGGCGCTTTCCGCATTCCCGACGTGATGGCGCGCGCTGGTGCCCAACTGGTCGAAGTCGGCACCACCAACCGCACCCATCCGCGCGACTACGACAAGGCGGTCAGCGAGCGCACTGCGCTGCTGATGAAAGTGCATTGCAGCAACTACGCCGTCACTGGCTTTACCAAAAGCGTGCCCGATAGCGAAGTCGCATCCATAGCCCACGCGCACGGCCTGCCGCTGGTGGTGGATTTGGGCAGCGGCACGTTGGTCGATTTGCGCCAGTGGGGCTTGCCGCACGAAACCACGGTGCGCGAAACCATAGCAGCCGGCGCTGATTTGGTCACTTTCAGCGGCGACAAGCTGCTGGGCGGCCCGCAAGCCGGGCTGATCGTCGGTCGCAAGGACTTGATTACCCAAATCAAAGCCAACCCTTTGAAGCGCGCACTGCGCGTCGGCAAGATCACGCTGGCGGCGCTGGAGCCGGTGCTGCGCTTGTACCTCTCGCCCGACCAACTGACCCAGCGCTTGACCACGCTGCGCTTGTTTACCCGCCCAGCGGCGCAGATGCAAGCGCAGGCCGAGGCGCTGACGCCGCTGCTGCAAGCCGTAGTCGGCGCGGCCTTTTCTGTCGCGCCAGCGCCCATGTCCAGCCAGATTGGCAGCGGCGCGCTGCCGGTGGAATCGCTGCCCAGCTACGGCCTGCGTATCGATCCTGTCCAAACCCAGCACGCTGGCCGCCAGTTGCAGCGCTTGGAAGCCGCGCTGCGCCAACTGCCGCGCCCGGTGATTGGCCGTATCCAAGAAGATGCCCTGTGGCTGGATTTGCGCTGCCTTGAAGCGCCAGACCAGCCAGAATTTGTCCAGCAATTAGAAAAACTAAAACCATGATCATTGGCACCGCCGGCCACATCGACCACGGCAAAACCACCTTGGTGCGCGCCCTGACTGGCGTCGAGACCGACCGCCTGAAAGAAGAAAAAGAGCGCGGCATTTCCATTGAGCTGGGTTACGCCTACGCGCCGCTGCCGAGCGGCGAGGTGCTGGGCATCATCGACGTGCCCGGCCACGAGAAATTTGTCCACACCATGGCCGCCGGCGCAGTCGGCATTGACCATGCGCTGCTGGTGGTGGCCGCAGACGACGGCGTGATGCCGCAAACGCGCGAGCATTTAGACATCGTGCTGCTGCTGGGCGTGCGCCAAGCCAGCGTCGCGCTGACCAAAAGCGACCGCGTCCCGCCCGAGCGCTTGGTGCAGGTGCAGGCCGACATCGCCGCGCTGCTGGCACCGACGGTGCTGGCCGACTCACCCGTGTTTGCGACAGCAGCCACGCAGCCGGACGACGCTGGCGTCGCCGCGCTGCGCAGCCACCTGCACGCCATCGCCCAAAGCCAGCCGGCGCGTGCGCACAACGGGCTGTTCCGATTGGCAGTTGACCGCGTTTTCACCCTGCCCGGCCAAGGCACGGTGGTGACGGGCACGGTGTTTGGCGGCCAAGTGCAAGTCGGCGACAGCTTGGCGCACTCGGCCAGCGGCCAAGCGGTGCGGGTGCGCAGCATCCACGCGCAAAACCAGTCCAGCGCCCAAGGCTTGGCCGGCCAGCGCTGTGCGCTGAACTTGGCTGGCATTGCCAAAGACGCCATCCACCGGGGCGACTGGATTGCCGACGCGCGCGTCTTGCAAGCCAGCGAGCGCATCGACGTGCGCCTGCGCCTGCTGCCGGACGCGCCGCGCGTGGCGCAGTGGACGCCGGTACATGTGCATTTGGGCACCGCGCATATCACCGCGCACATCGCACTGCTGGAGGGCGAACACATCGAGCCCGGCAGTGAAGTGCGCGCGCAACTGGTGCTGAGCCAGCCGGTACACACCGTGCCGGGCGACCGCCTCATCGTGCGCAACGCCCAAGCCAGCCGCACCATTGCCGGCGGCAGCGTCATCGACCCGTTTGCCCCGGCGCGCAAACGCCGCAGCGCCGAGCGTGTGCTGGCGCTGAACGCGCTCGAAGAACTGGCGCAGCGCGGCAACGCCAGCGCGGTCGTCGCCCAAGCGCCGCACGGCATTGCCCTGTCGCAATTGGTGCGTTTGAGTGGCCGCCTGCTGCCAGCGGACGACTTGCCGCAAGTGCTGCAACTGCCGCTGCCCCAAGGCGATGTGCTGCTGCTGGACGCCCTGCGCTGGCAACTGCTGCGCGCGCAGGTGCTGGCGGCGCTGGAGCGCTTTCACAGCAAAAGTGCTGACGAGCCGGGTGTCAACGCCGCCCGCCTGCGCCGCATCGCCCTGCCCGGTTTGCCGCAAAGTGCGCACGGCGCGCACGGAGCACAAAGCACGCACGACGCGCTGTGGCGTGGCCTGCTGGATGCTTTGCTGCAAGACGGCAGCCTGGCCCAATCCGGCGCGT
>JBHCAP010000068.1:0-18727 GCA_041798325.1 Giesbergeria sp. | reverse complement strand
GCACCGCCACCGCTGAGTTGGAAGTGCCAAAGTCAATGCCAAGGGTGGTGTTGCGCAAAAGGGGCATGGGAGAGAGCAATAGAGGGCAAAAATGTTTTCTAAGTCGCCGATTTTTCGGTGGGCTGAGGACTGCGCGCCAACAGCTGGGCGAAAAGTGACCGCGCTTTTGTGCGGACACCCCAGAAACACAAAAGCCCATCGCAATGGATGGGCTTGATGGATGTTGTGCCATGTGGAGCGGGAAAAGAGGCTCGAACTCTCGACCTATACCTTGGCAAGGTATCGCTCTACCAACTGAGCTATTCCCGCACATGAAACAAAGAAAAACCCATCATGGTGATAGGTTGATCAATTTGGTGGCCTGGGACGGAATCGAACCGCCGACACAAGGATTTTCAATCCTCTGCTCTACCGACTGAGCTACCGGGCCTAAGCCGCAAATTATAGCCAAGAATTAGCGCGAAAAACCGAACTGGCGATTAATTGCGTTAATTGCGCTTGCCACGGCCTAAATCAACGCCCAACTGGCGCAGTTTGCGGTAAAGATGGGTGCGTTCTAGGCCGGTTTTTTCCGCCACGCGGGTCATGGAGCCGCCTTCGCGCACCAAGTGAAACTCAAAATAGGCCTTTTCAAAACTGTCACGCGCTTCACGCAGCGGGCGGTCGAGGTCGAAATTTTGGTAGGCGTGCGGGCCGGGGTTGGGCGCGCACTCAAGCGCTGGTTCCGGCGCTGGCACGACTGCGCCATTGGGCTGCGCTGACGGCGCAGCTGCCGTGCCATGCAGTGCCATCGGGCGCTGGGCGTGGCGCGCCAAGCCTTGCTCGACCGCTTTGAGCAGCTTTTGCAGGGTGATGGGCTTTTCGAGGAAAGAAAAAGCGCCAATGCGTGTGGCATCCACAGCGGTGTCGATGGTGGCGTGACCGCTCATCATGATGACCGGCATGGTCAGCAGGCCGCCAGTCGCCCATTCTTTCAGGAGCGAGATGCCATCGGTGTCGGGCATCCAAATATCGAGCAGCACCAAGTCGTAACTGGCGCTGAGCCGCGCCGCACGCGCTTGGGTGGCGTTTTCCGCCAGGTCCACACTGTGGCCTTCGTCGTTCAGGATTTCGGAGAGCAGGTCACGGATGCCCAACTCGTCGTCCACCACCAATATGTTTGCCATGTATGAAGTGCCTTGAATCTGCAATGTACGGTGTTGTTATAACGCCACCGGGTGCCCAGTGGCGAATGATAGCGACACTTGCGCGCCGCGCACCATGCCGCCCTCGATGCGGTTGCTGAGATCGACGCGCGCGCCGTGCTCGTCGGCAATTTTTTTGACCACTGCCAGTCCCAGACCCGTGCCACGCACTTTGGTGGTGACATAGGGCTCAAACGCGCGCTGCAAGATGTGCGGCGGAAAACCACTGCCGCTGTCACTGACACACAAGCGCACCCGCTGCGTCGCTGCGCTCCAGTGGGTGCTGATGTGAACGGCTGACGGCACTGTAGCGGCGGTTGCGGCCGCTTGCGCCGTTGCATCTTGGCCGTTTTGTACCAAGTTGTGCACGATTTGGCGCAACTGCTGCGCATCGCCCTGAATGTGTGGGCAGTGCGGGTCGAGTTCGGCCAGCACCGGCACGCGGGCGTTGTCGGCCTCGTACAGGTGCAGCACGTCAGTGATCAAAGCGTTCAAATCCAGCGGCTGCAGCTCAGCGGTCGGCAGGCGGGCGTAGTCGCGGAACTCGTTGACCAAGCGCTTGAGTGCATCGACTTGGTCAACGATGGTTTTGACGGACTTGGTCAACAGCGCTTGCTCGGGCGCGAGCAGTTTGCCGGTGAGCTTCATTTCCAGCCGCTCGGCTGACAGTTGAATCGGGGTCAACGGATTTTTGATTTCATGGGCCAAGCGCCGCGCCACTTCGCCCCACGCCTGCGCGCGCTGGGCGGAGACCATTTCAGAGACGTCATCAAACACCAACAGCCGTGCTGCATCGGGCAGCTCGGCACCGCGCACCACCAAGCTGGTGGCGTGGTGCGCTACGCCGCTGGGCGAGGCGTGCAGCTCAAATGCGTGCTGCCAGTGCTCTAGCCCGTGGTGATCGTGGTGGCTGAGAAAGGTGTCGAACTGGCGCTGCACCGCCTCGGCAAACTCGGCCAAGCCGGGTGCCAGCGCCAGCGGACGGCCTTCGTAAGCGGCCATTGGCACGCGCAGGATGCGGGTCGCGCCGGGGTTGGAGGTGCGCACCACGCCGTGCGCGTCCAGCACGATGACGCCGGCGGTCAGGTTGTCGAGGATGGTTTGCAATCGCTCGCGCCCGGCGTCTAGCGCCGACATGCTGCGCTCAACGGTCTGGCGCGCGTCGGCCAGTTGGTCGGTCATCAGGGCAAACGAGCGCGTCAGGCCGTCCAGCTCGTCTTTGCCTTGCAGCGCCTCTTTCGGGCTGAGGTTGCCGGCGGCGACTTCGCGCACGCCTTCGGCCAGCACCAGCAGCGGGCGCGCCAGCTGGCGCCCCAGCAGCACCGCCAGCAGCACGGCGGTAAACACCGCCAAAAACAGGCTCAAGGTGAGCGTGCCGATGTACATGCGCCGCAGGCCGCCCCGCGCCAGCGCGCGCTCTTGGTATTCGCGGTTGGCCTCTTGCACAGCGATGGCATTGGCCACCAACACTGGTGGCAGCGGCAGGGTGATTTGTAGAAAGCGCGTTTCGTCCAGCATGTCGAGGCTGGCGTTAGGCACCAAGGCAATCGCTTTGACGCGGGCTTCTTTGACCGCCTCGGGCGCGTCAAAGTCGTCCAGCCCTTCAATCAGCGCAATCGCACCTTGCTCGCGCACGGTACGCAGTTGCTGGGTCGATAGGCGCTCGGGGCTGAGGCTAAAGCGCGATTGGCCGGCGCTGGCCAGCACATGGCCGGAGGCGCTCCACAGCACCACGTCATCTGCGCCGAGTTGCTCGCGGATGCGCTCTAGCACCAAGCCAGCGGCGGCATTGGGCACTGGTGACAGCTGCGCGCTGGCGCTGCGGGTGCGGGCAGCTGCTTCGCTGCTTTGCGATTCGAGCGTGACGCGGGCCAAGCTCACGCCAGCGCTCAAAGCGCCCTCAACGCGCACGTCGAACCAGCTTTCAATCGAGCGCGAGACAAATTGGTAGGAGACGACGTAAATCAACAGCCCCGGTGCCAGCCCGACCAGCGCAAAAATAGCGGCTAATTTCAGCAGCAAACGGCTGCCAAAGCGCTTGCGCCGCAGCCGTGTCACCAAGCGCGCGGCCACCCAGACCAGCACAGCAAACAACAGCAGCGCCACCACCACGTTGACGCCAAACAGCCACGCGTAGTTGCGCTCGTACAAGGCACGGTTTTCGGTGGCCGAGGTCAGTAGAAACATCAACACCAGCCCAATCGCCAGCACGATGGCCACGCTGACACCCACCGCCCAGCCGGCAGCGCGGGCGCGGCGGGCTGGTTTTTGCTCTGGCAGCGACGCTTCTGGCGTCATGGCAGTGGCTCCACCATCAGCCATTGGCTGCGCAGCACCGCCAAATCCCAGCCGCTGCGCCCCAGCACGCCAATGTGCAGTGGCTGGGGCAACTGCGACTGGTCAAGCCGAAAATCCAACTGCACCCGGTAGCGGGTGTCAGCGTTGACGGCATCGGGCGCGGCAATCTTCCAGCGAGCGATGCGCTGCAAGGTGTCAAGCACCTCGTCCAAATCATCAAAGTTTTGCCCCAGCGCCACACCCAAACCCAAGCCGGCTTTCTCAAACGGCGTGGACGATACATTCAGCCGCCAGCGGCGCGTCAGCGGCTGGTAGCTCAGGCGCGAATAACGCGCTGCTTGGATAATTTTTTTGTCTGACCAGTACCAGCGCTCGCGCGCTACTTCGGCCTCAGTGACGAAGTAGATGGCAATGCCTTGGTACAGCGCCTCTTTGACCAGCGGCGGCAATACCAGCTCTAGCGTGGTGCTGAGATAAACGCCGTCATCGCTGCGTTCGAGCCGCAGCGCGCTGCCCAGCGGTTGCGCTGCGCTCGGCAAAGGAGTGGACTCTTGGGCACGCACCGGCAGACACAGCGCCAAACAGCACCACAACAGCCACGCCACCACCAGCAGCACCCCAGCGCGGGGGCGGTACAGGTCAAGTCGCTGATTTGTGCAGTAGCGCGTAGAAAAAACCATCGTGTTCACCGCGCAGATTGTCCGACACACTGCCAGCCTTGCCAGCATTAGTCGCCTGACCCGGCCACAAATGACCCGCAGAGGGCAGCAGCGCCGCATCGGTGTGGCGCGCAAGGAACGCTTTAATCTGCTGCTCGCCCTCGGCCAGAAACACCGAGCAAGTGCAATACAGCAGCCGGCCACCCGGACGCAGCAGCGGCCACAGCGTGGCCAACAGGCGCGCTTGAATTTGGGCGAGCTGGGCAATATCGGTTTCGCGGCGCAGCCAGCGCACATCGGGGTGGCGGCGCACGATGCCAGATGCCGTACAAGGCGCATCCAGCAAGATGGCGTCAAACAGCTGGCTGGCGCAGTGCTGCGGCCACCAGTCCTGCGGGCGACCGGCGTCCGCCGCCAGCACCTGCACCTGCTGTGGCGACTGCAAGCCCAAGCGCCGCAGCGTGTCGTCGATGCGCGTGCAGCGCGCCGGGTCGATGTCCAGCGCGGTGATTTGCACGGCGGCGTCTGGTCCGACCGATTCGAGCAAATGCGCGGTTTTTCCGCCCGGTGCGGCGCAGGCATCGAGCACGCGCAGCGGCGCGCTGAAATCCTTGCCAATCTCCAGTCCCGACAGCAACAGCGGCGCGGCCAATTGCGCCGCCGCGTCTTGCACCGACACCACACCGTCGGCAAAGCCCGGCAACAGCTGCACCGGCACGGCACGCTCCAGCACCACGCCGGCTTCACCCACTTCAAACGCTCCTATATCAATAGCTGCTAGCGCCCGTAGATATTGGGCTACAGTGCTTTTTTGCTTGTTTATTCGCAACACCATCGGCGCTTGGGTGTTGTTGGCTTGCAAAATCTGCTGCCAGCGCTTTTCGTCGTGCAGATGGTCTTTTTGCAGCCGCTGCACCCACCAGCGCGGGTGGTTCCACTGCGCTTGCAAATCGTAGGCGACGGCTTGCTGCAAGGCCTCGCGCTCGCGCAAAAAGCGGCGCAGGCAGGCGTTGATAAACGGTGCTTGGGCGCGCACGGCGCTGTTGTTTTTCGCCGCCTCAATCGTCTGGTTGACCAGCGTGAAGGCTTCGTAGGGCGGGTTGTCGGTATCGGCCAGCAAAGCCAGCGCGCTGCACAGCAGCGCATCGACCGGCGGGCGCGGGGTGCGCGGGGCCAGTTGGCGGCGAATCGCCTGCGCCCAACCGAGCTGGCGCAGCACTTGAAACAGCAGCGCCTGCACGCCGGGACGCAGCGCGACCGGCACGTTCTCCATCACCGCGCTGCCCGAGCGCCCGCCAAGGATGTCTTGCAGCGCCATAGCGACTTGGTGCAGTTGGCTCGACAGCGCGACGCTTTGCGTGGCATTGCCCGCAGCGGCACCAGCACCAGTACCAGTCGCCGGGGAAAAATTCATTTTTTTCATAAAGTTTGGGCGGCTTTAAAGCCAAAAATCGAGGCCAGCAACTGTGCCGGAAATTGGGCAATCGCCGCGTTATACGGCGCTGCCGCCAAGCGCAATTGCGCCTGCGCTTGCTGGCTGTGCGCTTGGTGCTGCTCCCAGCGCTGCGCCCACGGTGTCGCGCCCGCCGGCACTGCCAAGGCGGGCAGCTGGTGGGCTTGGGTCGTCCACGCGGCGTTTAGCAGCTGCAGGCAGTCGTGCAGCGCGGCGACCGATGCCGCCTGCAACGGCTGCACCCGGGCGCGCGCCAAGGCGGCGGCGCATTGAGACACCGCCTCTTGCAAGGCATCGCGGGCGGGCGCAGCCGGCGCGCCAGCGCGGGTCTGCGCCGCCTCGTATTCATCGAGCCACGCCAGCAGACGCACCAAGTGCGCATCCAGCGCGGCAAAGGCTTGCAAAAAAGCCAGCCGCAGACGCGTCAAGCGGTGGTAAGCGCCCACCGCCCAAAACACCGTCACCAGCATCAGCAACCCAAAAACAGACGAGAAAAACATGTGCAGCGCTAAAAAGGGTGGCCCATAAAAAACGCTCCCGGCCTGTCGTTGCGGTGACAGAGCGGGAGCGCGCGGTGACTATCCCGGGGGCTTAGTCGGCAGCGGTAGCGGCGTCGTCCACGTCGGCAGAAGCGTCAAAGTCGTCACTGATGCCGGCCATTTCAGCGGCTTCGGCTTCGGCAATGGCGCGGCGCTCGGCATCGTCCATCGCGTCTTTCACCTTGCGGGCTTGGTGGTAGGCCATGCCGGTACCCGCAGGAATCAGGCGACCCACAATGACGTTTTCCTTCAAGCCGCGCAGCTCGTCGCGCTTGCCCATGATGGCCGCTTCGGTCAGCACCCGGGTCGTTTCCTGGAAGGAAGCGGCCGAGATGAACGAGTCGGTGGAGAGCGATGCTTTGGTAATACCCAGCAACAAGTTGGTGTAGGTCGCGGGGATTTTTCCCTCGGCCTGCAACGCATCGTTGGTGTTGAGGATTTCCGAGCGCTCAACCTGCTCGCCGACGATGTAGTTGGAGTCACCACTGGCTTCGACCACTACGCGGCGCAGCATCTGGCGCACGATCACTTCAATGTGCTTGTCGTTGATCTTCACGCCTTGCAAGCGGTAAACGTCCTGCACTTCGTCAACGATGTAGCGCGACAGCTCTTCGATGCCCAGCAAGCGCAGGATGTCTTGCGGATCGGCCGGGCCGTCCACAATCGATTCGCCCTTGTTGACCACTTGGCCCTCGTGTACCAAGATGTTTTTCTCTTTGGGCACCAGCTCTTCGGAGACTTTGCCTTCGGGGTCGGTGATTTGCAGGCGAATCTTGCCTTTGGTCTCCTTGCCGAACGACACCGTACCGGTGCTTTCGGCCAGCGTGCCCTTGTCCTTGGGCGTGCGCGCCTCGAACAACTCGGCCACGCGGGGCAAACCGCCGGTAATGTCGCGGGTCTTTTGACCTTCGATTGGGATACGCGCCAGCACTTCGCCTGGGCCGACATCCTGACCGTCGCGCACCTGAATCAGCGCACCGATTTGGAAGCCAATCGTCACCGAGTGGTCGGTGCCGGGAATCTTGACTTCGTTGCCGGTGGCATCGATCAGCTTGACCAGCGGCTTGACCACTTTGGCCGAACCACGGTGCTTGGGGTCAATCACCACCAGCGTGGACAAGCCAGTGACATCGTCCAGCTGCTTGGCAACGGTGAGGCCTTCTTCGACGTTTTCGAACTGCGCCTTGCCGGCAAACTCGGTAATGATCGGGCGCGTCAGTGGATCCCACGTAGCCAAAATCGTGCCAGCCTTGATGGTCTGATCGGCTTTCACCGTCAGCGCAGCACCGTAAGGCACCTTGTGGCGTTCACGCTCGCGGCCATGCTCGTCTTGGATAGTGATTTCGCCAGAGCGAGAAATCACCACCAAGTCACCCTTGTTGTTGGTCACATAGCGCATCGTGGCATTGAAGCCGATGATGCCGTTGGACTTGGCTTCAACACTCGACGCAATCGCTGCACGCGAGGCGGCACCACCGATGTGGAAAGTGCGCATCGTCAGCTGCGTGCCCGGCTCGCCAATCGACTGGGCGGCAATCACACCCACAGCTTCGCCGAGGTTGATCAGGCCGCCACGGCCCAAGTCGCGGCCATAGCACTTGGCGCACAGACCAAAGCGGGTTTCGCAGTTCAGTGCAGTGCGCACTTTCACCTCGTCCACGCCAGCCAGTTCGAACTCGTCGATCAGGTCTTCTTCCATCATCGTGCCGGCCACAGCCAACACAGCGCGGGTCTCAGGGTGCAAGACATCTTCAGCCGCTGTACGACCCAAGATACGGTCGCGCAGCGACTCGATCACTTCACCACCTTCGACGATGGCGCGCATCAGCGCGCCTTGGGCGGTGCCGCAATCCTCTTCGGTGACCACCAAGTCCTGAGTCACGTCAACCAAACGACGGGTCAGGTAACCCGAGTTGGCCGTCTTCAGCGCCGTATCCGCCAGACCCTTACGGGCGCCGTGGGTGGAGATGAAATACTGCAACACGTTGAGGCCTTCGCGGAAGTTCGCGGTAATCGGCGTCTCAATGATCGAGCCGTCAGGCTTGGCCATCAAACCGCGCATACCGGCCAACTGGCGAATCTGCGCCGCAGAACCACGCGCGCCCGAGTCGGCCATCATGTAGATGGAGTTGAACGACTCTTGATCGACTTCGTTGCCGTGGCGGTCGGTGGTTTTTTGCTTGGCCAGCTGGGCCATCATCACCTTGGAGACGTCGTCACCGGCCTTGCCCCAGATGTCCACCACCTTGTTGTAGCGCTCGCCGGAAGTGACCAGACCCGAGACATATTGCTGCTCGATTTCTTTCACTTCCTTCTCAGCGGCCTCGATGATGCCGACCTTTTGCGGTGGCACCAACATGTCCTCAATCGCAATCGAGATGCCGGACTTGGTCGCCAAACGGAAACCGTTTTGCAGCAGTTTGTCGGCAAACACCACGGTCTCTTTCAAACCGCATTTGCGGAAGGAGACGTTGATCAGCTTAGAGATCTCTTTCTTCTTCAGCGCGCGGTTCAGGTTAGAGAACGGCAGGCCTTTGGGCAGGATTTCGGACAGCAGCGCGCGACCGGTGGTGGTCTCGACAATGCTGGTCGAAGGCTCGAACTCGTTGGTGTTCTTGTTCTTGATCCACTCGGTAATGCGGACGTTGATTTTGGAGGTCAGCTCGACTTCGCCTGCGTCCAGCGCACGCTGCACTTCGCCGGTGTCGGCAAAAATCAACCCCTCGCCCTTGGCGTTGATTTTGTCGCGGGTGGCGTAGTACAAGCCCAGCACCACGTCTTGCGACGGCACGATGGAGGGTTCGCCAGACGCTGGGAACAGCACGTTGTTAGAGGCCAGCATCAATGTGCGCGCTTCCATTTGCGCCTCCACCGACAACGGCACGTGAACGGCCATCTGGTCACCGTCGAAGTCGGCGTTAAACGCCGCGCAAACCAGCGGGTGCAGCTGAATCGCCTTGCCTTCAATCAAGATCGGCTCAAACGCCTGAATGCCCAAACGGTGCAGCGTAGGCGCACGGTTGAGCATCACCGGGTGCTCTTTAATCACCTCTTCCAAGATGTCCCAGACCACGGGCGTGCCGGATTCGACTTCCTTCTTAGCGGCCTTGATGGTGGTGGCAATGCCCATCGCTTCGAGGCGCGAGAAGATGAACGGCTTGAACAGTTCCAGCGCCATCAACTTGGGCAGACCGCACTGGTGCAGCTTGAGCGTTGGGCCGACGGTAATCACCGAACGACCCGAGTAGTCAACGCGCTTGCCCAGCAAGTTCTGGCGGAAACGGCCCGACTTGCCCTTGATCATGTCGGCCAGCGACTTGAGCGCGCGCTTGGTGGCGCCGGTCATGGCTTTGCCACGGCGGCCGTTGTCCAGCAAGCTGTCCACGGCTTCTTGCAACATGCGCTTTTCGTTGCGCGCAATGATTTCTGGCGCTTTGAGCTCCAGCAAGCGGCGCAGACGGCTGTTGCGGTTAATGACGCGGCGGTACAAGTCGTTCAGATCGGAGGTGGCAAAACGGCCACCGTCCAGCGGCACCAGCGGACGCAAGTCCGGTGGCAGCACCGGCAGCACTTCCAGCACCATCCACTCAGGCTTGATGCCCGATTTGCGGAAGGCTTCGAGCACCTTGAGGCGCTTGGAGTTCTTTTTGACCTTGACTTCCGAGCCGGTCAAATCGCCGCGCAGGCGTTCGATTTCGCTGTCGATTTCAATCGAATCGAGCAGGTCACGAATGCCTTCGGCACCCATCTTGGCGACGAATTCGTCACCGAATTCTTGGGTCTTGGCGTCGTAATCGTCCTCGCTCATGATGCTGAATTTCTTCAGCGGCGTCATGCCGGGGTCGGTGACCACGTAGGCCTCAAAGTACAGCACGCGCTCGATGTCGCGCAGCGTCATGTCCAGCACCAAACCCAAGCGCGATGGCAAGGATTTGAGGAACCAGATGTGCGCGCACGGCGCGGCCAAGTCGATGTGGCCCATGCGCTCGCGGCGCACTTTGGTCTGCGTGACTTCCACGCCGCACTTCTCGCAGATCACGCCGCGGTGCTTGAGGCGCTTGTATTTGCCGCACAAGCATTCGTAGTCCTTGATGGGACCGAAAATCTTGGCGCAAAACAGGCCATCGCGCTCGGGCTTGAAGGTGCGGTAGTTGATGGTTTCGGGCTTTTTCACCTCGCCGAAAGACCACGAACGGATCTTCTCGGGCGAAGCCATGCCGATGCGGATGGCATCAAAGTGCTCATCCGGCGTAAATTGCTTGAACAGGTCGAGTAGCGACTTCATAGGACTATTTCCTTTTCGTCAAAATTCATAGCTGCTAGCGCACGCCGTTAAAGGGTTTGCGGTACAAAACACTTGCAAAGCCTTTGTTGACGTGCGCTAGGCGCTCACTTTTTAAAATTCGATCCTGCTCAGGAGCGTTCGAGTTCGATATCCAGTCCCAGCGACCGGATTTCCTTGACCAGCACGTTGAACGATTCCGGCATGCCGGCTTCAATCGTGTGCTCGCCCTTGACGATGGATTCGTACACCTTGGTACGACCGACCACGTCGTCGGACTTGACCGTGAGCATCTCTTGCAGGACGTAAGCGGCGCCATAAGCTTCCAGCGCCCACACTTCCATTTCACCGAAACGCTGGCCACCAAACTGCGCTTTACCGCCCAGAGGTTGCTGCGTCACCAGCGAGTACGGGCCGGTGGAGCGCGCGTGCATCTTGTCGTCCACCAAGTGGTGCAGCTTCAAGTAGTGCATGTAGCCAATCGTCGTCGGGCGCTCGAACAGGTCGCCGGTGCGGCCATCGCGCAAATAGGCTTGCGTGCGGCTGGCCGTCAGGCCTTTGCGGGCGGCGATGTCGTCCGGATAAGCAATCTTCAGCATGTCGCTGATTTCTTGCTCGGACGCGCCATCAAACACCGGCGTGGCGTAAGGCACACCGTTGGTCAAATTGCCGGCCATTTCCATGATTTGGTCGTCCGTCAGCTGCGCCAAGTTTTCTTGGCGACCGCGTGAGTTGTAAACCTCTTCGAGGAAGACGCGCATTTCTGCGGCCTTGGCTTCGTCTTGCAGCATGTTGCCAATGCGCTGGCCAATGCCCTTGCCAGCCCAGCCCAAATGCACTTCCAGCACCTGACCGACGTTCATGCGCGACGGCACGCCCAGCGGGTTGAGCACGATGTCGGCAGGCGTGCCGTCGGCCATGTAGGGCATGTCTTCGACCGGAACGATCTTCGACACCACACCTTTGTTACCGTGGCGGCCGGCCATCTTGTCGCCCGGCTGCAAGCGGCGCTTGACGGCCAAATAGACCTTGACCATCTTCAGCACGCCCGCGGGCAGCTCGTCGCCTTGCGTCAACTTCTTGCGCTTTTCTTCAAACGCCAAGTCAAAGCTGTGGCGCGTTTGTTGCAGCGAGTTTTTGATGGATTCGAGCTGCGCGGCCACGTCGTCTTCCGCCGGACGGATGTCAAACCAGTGGAAACGCTCGACCGCAGCCAAATAGGCTTTGTCGATCTTGCTGCCCTTGGCCAACTTTTGCGGACCGCCGTTGGCCACGCGGCCGAGCAGCAGTTTGTGGATACGGTCAAACGCGTCGTCTTCGACGATGCGCAGCTGGGCATTCAAATCCAGACGGAAGCGCTTGAGCTCGTCGTCAATGATTTGCTGGGCGCGCTTGTCGCGCTGGATGCCTTCGCGGGTGAAGACTTGCACGTCAATCACCACGCCTTGCGAGCCTTGGCTCACGCGCAGCGAGGTGTCTTTCACGTCCGAGGCCTTTTCGCCAAAGATGGCGCGCAGCAGTTTCTCTTCGGGCGTGAGCGTGGTCTCGCCCTTGGGCGTGACTTTGCCGACCAACGTGTCGCCGGGCATGACTTCGGCACCGACATAAATAATGCCGGATTCGTCCAAACGGTTGAGCTGCTGCTCAGACAGATTCGGAATGTCGCGCGTGATTTCTTCGGCACCCAGCTTGGTGTCGCGCGCCATCACGACAAGTTCTTCGATATGGATCGAGGTGTAGCGGTCTTCCGACACCACCCGCTCGCTGATCAAAATCGAGTCCTCGAAGTTAAAGCCGTTCCACGGCATGAAGGCGATCAGCATGTTCTGGCCAATGGCGATTTCGCCAAAGTCCGTCGATGCACCGTCGGCAATCACGTCGCCTTTTTCCAGCTTGTCACCGGGCTTAACGATGGGGCGCTGGTGGATGTTGGTGTTCTGATTGGAGCGCTGGTACTTGATCAGGTTGTAGATGTCCACACCGACTTCACCGGCCACCGCTTCGGCATCGTTGACACGGATAACGATACGGGTCGCATCGACCGAATCGACCACACCGCCACGGGTTGCCGTCACCACGGTGCCCGAATCCACCGCCGCCACGCGCTCGATACCGGTGCCGACCAGCGGCTTTTCTGGGCGCAACACCGGCACGGCTTGGCGTGACATGTTGGCTCCCATCAGTGCGCGGTTGGCATCGTCGTGCTCCAAGAACGGCACCAAAGATGCCGCGACCGAGACGATCTGCGCGGGCGACACGTCCATGTACTGCACACGCTCGGCACCGACCAGCACCGACTCGCCCTGCTCACGGGCTGAGACCAAATCGCCGGTCAGGAGGCCATCGGCATCCAGCGTGGCGTTGGCCTGCGCAATGATGTATTTACCTTCTTCGATGGCCGAGAGGTAGTCAATCTCGTTGGTCACCTTGGCATCGACCACGCGGCGGTACGGCGTTTCGATAAAGCCGTACTCGTTCAAGCGAGCGTACAAAGCCAGCGAGTTGATCAGACCAATGTTGGGACCCTCGGGCGTTTCAATCGGGCAGACGCGGCCATAGTGGGTCACGTGCACGTCACGCACTTCAAAGCCGGCACGTTCACGCGTCAGACCGCCTGGGCCCAACGCGGAAACACGGCGCTTGTGCGTGATTTCGGCCAGTGGGTTGGTCTGGTCCATGAACTGCGACAGCTGGGACGCGCCGAAGAACTCTTTCAGCGCGGCAGAAATCGGCTTGGAGTTGATCAGGTCGTGCGGCATGAGCGGGTCTTGCTCGGCTTGACCCAGACGCTCTTTGACGGCTTTTTCAATACGTGCCAGACCGGTGCGGTACTGGTTTTCGGCCAGCTCGCCAACGCAGCGCACGCGGCGGTTGCCCAAGTGGTCGATATCGTCCACTTCACCATTGCCGTTGCGCAGGTCAACCAGAATCTTGACCACGGCCAGGATGTCTTCGTTGGTCAACACCATCGGGCCGGTCGCGCCTTCGTTGCCCACTTTGGCATTGAACTTCATGCGACCAACGCGCGACAAATCGTAGGTGTCGGGGTTGTAGAACAGGCGCTGGAACAGCGCTTGTACCGCGTCTTCGGTCGGCGGCTCGCCGGGACGCATCATGCGGTAGATGGCCACGCGGGCAGCGAACTCATCAACGGTTTCGTCGGTGCGCAGCGTCTGCGAAATGTAAGCGCCTTGATCGAGCTCGTTGGTGTAGATGCAATGCAGCTCTTTGACGCCCGAGAGGCGCAGCTTTTTCAGCAGTACTTCAGTCAGCTCTTCGTTGGGCTTGACCAAGATTTCACCAGTATCGGCATCGACCACGGCGCGGGCGACCACGCGGCCCACCAAAAAGTCTTCAGGCACGCTGATGTGCGTGGTGCCCGATTGCTCCAGCTCGCGGGTGTGGCGAGCAGTGACGCGCTTGTCTTTAGCGACCACGACCTTGCCGGCCTTGTCAGTAATATCAAAGCGTGCTACTTCACCGCGCAGGCGCTCGGCGACGAACTCCATCTGCGCGCCAGCGTCCATCAAGCGGAAGCTGTCGTTGACGAAGAAGTTGGCCAAAATCGATTCAGGTGTCAGGCCAATCGCCTTGAGCAAAATCGTCACCGGCATCTTGCGGCGGCGATCTACGCGGAAATACAAGATGTCTTTCGGGTCAAACTCAAAGTCCAGCCACGAGCCACGGTAAGGAATGATGCGGGCTGAAAACAGCAACTTGCCGGAGCTATGCGTCTTGCCCTTGTCGTGCTCAAAGAACACGCCGGGCGAGCGGTGCAGCTGGGAAACAATGACACGCTCGGTGCCGTTGATGATGAACGAGCCTTTTTCGGTCATCAGGGGCACTTCGCCCATGTAAACCTCTTGCTCTTTGACTTCCTTGACCACTTTGGACTGCGATGTCGAGGACTCGCGGTCGTAAATAATCAATTGCACCTTAGCGCGCACCGCCGAGGCGAAGGTCAAACCACGGGTTTGGCATTCGCGCACATCAAAAGCGGGCTTAGCTAGGTTGTATTCGAGAAACTTCATCTCGACGAAGCCGTTGTGCGAGACAATGGGAAAGGCAGCGGTGAACGCTGCCTGTAGGCCTTCGATGGTGCGTTTTTTGGGGGCTACGTTCGCTTGGAGGAAAGCGGTGTATGCGTCCTTCTGCATCTGCAGCAGATAGGGAACTTCCAGCACGCTATCGCGGCTGCCGAAACTTTTGCGAATTCGCTTGCGTTCGGTATAAGAATAGGCCATGAGATCTCCGGGCAAAGACTTGAATCCTGGGTCTGCGACGACTGACCCGCAGGCGGCATACCGTGCGGGCTTGGCGGTTGGCCACTACCAACCATGGCGGACGGCGATGCGTTGCACATCGCCCGAACCAAGGCATCTCCTGCTGTCGGGGTTGACAGAAGACACTAAGAAACACCTTTCAAGGCATTTTTTGGTGTGCTCTATATTTGCATGATTGCACTAGCGCGGCTTTACATTTTCATTTCATAAGCGGCAAAAGGCTGGGAACCCCTTGCAGAGTCCCCAGCCTTCATACGGAACTGATTACTTCAGTTCAGCCTTAGCACCAGCCTCTTCCAGCTTCTTCTTAGCGGCTTCAGCGTCAGCCTTAGAAATGCCTTCCTTCACAGCCTTAGGAGCGCCGTCAACGACGTCCTTGGCTTCTTTCAGGCCCAGACCGGTGATTTCGCGCACAGCCTTGATCACCGACACCTTGTTGGCGCCAGCTTCGAGCAGCATCACATTGAATTCGGTCTGTTCTTCAGCAGCAGCAGCGGCACCGCCACCACCAGCAGCAGGAGCGGCCATAGCAGCAGCACTCACGCCAAACTTCTCTTCAATGGCTTTTACCAGCTCATTGAGTTCTAAAACCGTCATGCTGTCCAGCGCGGTCAAAAATGCGTCTTTATCGAATGCCATTTTGATTTCCTAACAAATTTGTTGGTTAACTGTCGAGCGCTTAGGCTGCAACAGGTTCTGCTGCCTGCTCGGCAGCGCCTTCGCTTTTCTTTGCCGCCAAGGCACCCAGCACAACGGCTGTACGCGACATGGGGGACATGAGCAAGCCACACACCTGTGCCAGCAACACTTCCTTGGAAGGAATGTTGGCCAGTTGTTTGACGCCATTTACGTCCAAAGCCTTACCACCGAAAGCGCCTGCGCGAATGACCAATTTGTCATTGGTTTTCGCAAAGTCGGCCACCACCTTGGCGGCAGCCACTGCGTCTTCAGAGAAGCCATAGATCAACGGACCAGTCATCTGGTCAGCCACCACATCAAACCCGGTACTGGCTACAGCACGGCGAGCCAAGGTGTTTTTTAACACACTCAGGCTGACACCTTTGCTGCGAGCATCAGCACGCAGTTTGGTCATGTCGGCGACTGTGATGCCACGGTACTCCGCAATCACAAGCGTTTGAGCTTTAGCGGCGAGGCTGGTCACTTCTGCAATGACCGCTTCTTTCTCACTGCGATTAAGACTCAAGGTCTACTCCTTAAAAAGTGTGGTCAAGGCAATCGCCTTTCGCACACGCTCTTGTTGCAGCGACCAACTGTTGAGGAAAATTTCCATCTGCAGCGGGGTCGCCATCTGCGTTGGCTTTTGAGGATTTAAATGCATGGCTTATATCAGCTTGCATACCAACGGTCTTGGATGACCCAGTGCATTACTGCACTGACCCACCACTGAGACGCTTTTCAGCGACTCAAAAATTTTACATACTTAAGCTGCGATGGATTGGGTATCCAGACGCACACCAAGACCCATGGTCGAAGACAGCGCTACTTTACGCAGATACAAGCCTTTGCTGGTAGCGGGCTTAGCTTTGAGCAAAGCATCGACCAGCGCAGCCAAGTTGCCTTGCAGCTTGTCGTTATCAAATGAGCGACGGCCAATGGTGCTGTGCACAATACCGGCCTTGTCAACGCGAAACTGCACTTGACCAGCCTTGGCATTTTTCACTGCTGTAGCTACGTCAGGCGTCACGGTACCGACTTTGGGGTTAGGCATCAGACCACGTGGACCCAAAATTTGACCCAAAGTACCGACAACGCGCATCGCGTCAGGGGCAGCAATTACGATATCGAAAGGCATGTCACCAGCCTTGACCATAGCAGCCAAGTCGTCCATACCGACGATGTCAGCACCAGCAGCCTTGGCCTCTTCAGCCTTAGCACCTTGAGCGAACACTGCCACACGGGTAGTTTTGCCGGTGCCATTTGGCAGCACAACAGCGCCACGCACTACTTGGTCAGATTTTTTAGCATCCACACCAAGTTGTACAGCCACATCAATGGACTCGTCAAATTTAGCGGTAGCCGCTTCCTTGACGATCACAATAGCGTCAGTAAAAGCGTACAGCTTGTTGCTATCTACTTTGCCCTGTTGGGCTTTTTGTTTTTTGGTGAGCCTGGCCATTTTACAAACCCTCCACAGTCACACCCATCGAGTGGGCGGAACCAGCAATAGTACGAACCGCAGCGTCCAGACTAGCAGCGTTCATGTCTTTCATCTTAGTCTGGGCGATTTCTTCAAGCTGAGCGCGCGTAATCTTGCCGACCTTGTTGCTGTTAGGCTTAGCAGAGCCTTTTTCCAGCTTGATGGCTTTCTTGATCAACACAGCTGCAGGCGGTGTCTTGATGATGAAAGTGAAGCTCTTGTCTGCAAAGGCTGTAATAACAACGGGCAACGGCAGACCGGGTTCAACACCTTGGGTCTGGGCGTTAAACGCCTTGCAGAATTCCATGATGTTGAGGCCGCGCTGACCCAAAGCTGGGCCAATAGGTGGTGATGGGTTGGCCTTACCAGCTGGAACTTGCAGCTTAATAAAACCGACGATTTTTTTCGCCATATTTTACTCCTTGCGGGTTTTGACGCTTTGTAATGCTTGGCAATACTCGGCTCCCCGGGGTTAACGACTCAAACTCACAACACCGTACTGAGCCGAAAAGTACGGGTCGAAATCAATGCAATAGCTTTTTATGTTTAGGTTTTTTCGATCTGGCTAAATTCGAGCTCAACAGGTGTTGAACGACCAAAAATCATTACCGAAACGCGCACACGACTTTTCTCGTAATTGACATCTTCAACAGAGCCATTGAAATCGGTAAACGGGCCTTCTTTGACACGCACCATTTCGCCAACCATGAACTCAACTTTGTGACGTGGCTTATCAGTGCCTTCCTGCATTTGGCTCACAATTTTCTGAACTTCATCTTCAGAAATCGGCACAGGACGATTCTTAGCTCCACCGACAAATCCAGTCACTTTATTGGTATGTTTAACCAAATGCCAAGTATCGTCATCCATGATCATTTCGACAAAGACGTAACCCGGGAACAAGCGACGCTCGGTGGTTTTACGCTGGCCGTTTTTGATTTCAACGACCTCTTCGGTTGGCACCAAAATACGGCCAAACTTCTCTTGGATTGCGGCACGCATGATACGTTCAGCAATATTGCGCTCTACCGCTTTTTCCATGCCGGAATACGCATGCACGATATACCAGCGCAGATCCGGATTACCCGAGGCAGCGTTACCAAGAACGCCTGCGACACCTGCCATATCAACTGCACCCGTCATTATTTTCTCCAACCTAGAATTAGATCGTAAAAGACCCATTCCAGAGTTTTATCAGTGAACCAGAGGAACAGCGCCATCACGACGACAAAGGCAAACACATAAGCCGTCATCTGCACAGTTTCTTTGCGGGTCGGCCAGACGACTTTTTTTACCTCACGCCAAGCGTCTCGACCAAAAGCAACCAATCGCTTACCAGTCTCCGAGATCAGAAACACACCTGCGGCAGTACTGAGTCCTAGCAATAGTGCGCTCCATTGTACGAAAGCCCCTTGTTTTCCCAGCAAATAAAATCCAGACACCGAAGCAACCACCAAGGCCGCTACAGCAGCAAATTTGGCTTTATCGGCACCTGAACTGACAGTTTCAATCTGTGATGTAACCATTTTTGGATTTTTCGCTTCAATTTTCGGTACCAATAAAGACACCGAAGCCCGCCAGATACTGGCGGGCTTTAATTTGCGCCACATTCAAGTGGCAGGGGCAGTAGGAATCGAACCTACAACCTTCGGTTTTGGAGACCGACGCTCTGCCAATTGAGCTATACCCCTTTGAAAAATTACGCGATGATTTTGGCAACCACGCCGGCACCGACAGTGCGGCCACCTTCGCGGATAGCAAAGCGCAGGCCTTCTTCCATCGCGATAGGGTTGATCAGCTTGACGGTGATCGACACGTTATCGCCTGGCATCACCATTTCTTTACCTTCTGGCAACTCGATCGCACCGGTC
>JBHCAP010000067.1:0-17063 GCA_041798325.1 Giesbergeria sp. | reverse complement strand
GACACCGGCAGCGCCGCCGAATACGCCATGCGCGGCAAAGCCGGCGTGCGCGTCTTCATGACCAGCCCGCACGGGCGTATGAGCGCCTTTCAGCAGGCGCAAATGTTCAGCCTGCAAGACGAAAACATCCACAACATCGCCATCGAAGGCGTGTTTGACGACTGCCAAGACATCGTCAAAGCGGTCAGCAACGACCACGCTTTTAAAGCCAAATACAAAATTGGCACCGTCAACTCGATCAACTGGGCGCGCCTGCTGGCGCAAGTGGTGTACTACTTTGCCGGCTACGTCCAAGCCACGACCAGCAACGACCAAAAGGTCAGCTTCACCGTGCCGTCGGGCAACTTTGGCAACGTCTGCGCCGGCCATGTGGCGCGCAGCATGGGCCTGCCGATTGATAAATTGGTGGTAGCCACCAACGAAAACGACGTGCTCGACGAGTTCTTTCGCACCGGTGTCTACCGAGTGCGCGGCAGTGCCGACACGCACGAAACGTCCAGCCCGTCGATGGACATCAGCAAAGCCAGCAACTTCGAGCGCTTCATCTTCGACCTGCTCGGGCGCGACGGCGCGCGCGTGCAGGCGCTGTTTGGCGACGCGTTGGCGCGCGATGGCCAATTCGATTTGAGCGCTGACCCGGCCTTTGCCGACGCGGCGAAGAAGTACGGCTTCGCCAGCGGCAAAAGCACCCACGCTGACCGCTTGGCCACTATCAAGGGCACCTTCGAGCGCTTTGGCGTGACCATCGACACCCACACTGCCGACGGCGTGAAAGTCGCCCGCGAGCACCTGCAAGCTGGCCAGCCAATGCTGGTGCTGGAAACCGCGCTGCCGATCAAGTTCGCCGAAACCATCGTCGAAGCGCTGGGACACGAGCCTGAGCGCCCGGCCAAGTTCGCCGGCATCGAAGCCTTGCCTAAGCGCGTGCAGGTGATGGCGGCTGATGTGCAATTGGTCAAGGACTACATCGCCCGCCATTGCGACGCTTAAATAAGCATCAAACAGGGCGCTAGCCCTTTAAATACCTGCGGTGCTAGCTATCAAAACCGTAGTAATAAAGGGGATGTGATGAACGTCATTGGCTTTGCCGGGTTCTCGGGCAGCGGCAAAACCACGTTGGTGGAGCAAATCATTCCCGCGCTGCGCCAGCGCGGCCAGCGCGTCTCGGTGGTCAAGCACGCGCACCACAAGTTCGACATCGACCACCCCGGCAAAGACACTTGGCGCCACCGCGAGGCCGGCGCTTTTGAGGTGGTGGCCGCGTCGGATAAACGCTTGGTGCTGATGCGCGAGTTTGAGCAGCCGACGGAACTCAGTGTCCACCACCTGCTGGCCGAGCTGTACCAAGGCGTCGATTGGGTGCTGGTCGAAGGCTTCAAAGAATGCGACCTGCCCAAAATTGAAATCTGGCGCGGTGCCACGGCGGATTACGCCGCGCGCCCCGCCGGCTATCCGAGCGACGACTTCATCGTCGCCATCGCCACCGATGCGCCCGAGCAACTGCCCGCGCCGACGCAATTGCCGGTGCTCAACCTGAACGACCCCGCCGCCATCGCCGATTGGCTGCTGTCGCAAGGCGCGCGCTTTGCCTACGATTGGGAATTCCACGGAGCCACCCTGACATGAGCGCCACCACTACCCCTCGCAAACCCCTGAAACCGCTGGATGACGCACTGGCCGAACTGCTGGCGCAAGCCACGCCACTGACGGGCAGCGACAGCGTCACCCTGTTCGAGGCCGATGGCCGCGTGCTGGCGCACAGCGCCATCTCACCTTTGCGGGTGCCGCCGCAGGACAACAGCGCCATGGACGGCTACGCGCTGCGCTGCGCGGACGTGGCGCAGGTCGGCGCGGTGCTGCCGGTGTCGCAGCGCATTCCGGCGGGCAGCGTCGGCACGGCGTTGCAGCCGGGCACGGCGGCGCGGATTTTTACCGGCGCGCCGATTCCGCCCGGCGCTGACACGGTGCTGATGCAAGAGGACTGCACCGCGCTGGACGATGGCTCGGTGCGCATCAACGCCGCGCCGCAGCTGCACCAGTGGATTCGCCGCGCCGGCGAAGACATTGCGCTGGGCGCTGAAGTGCTGCGCGCCGGCACGCGTTTGACGCCGGCAGAAATTGGGCTGGCCGCCAGCATTGGTTTGGCGCAACTGGCCGTGGCGCGCCGCCCGCGCGTGGCGCTGTTTTCCACCGGCGACGAGCTGGTGATGCCCGGCGCCGTTGCGCCGCAAGACCTGCCGCCCGGCCACATTTACAACAGCAACCGCTTCTTTTTGCGCGCGCTGCTGCTGCGCTTGGGCTGCGAAGTGACGGATTTGGGCATCGTCCCCGACCGGCGTGACGCGACGATTGAAGCGCTGCGCAGCGCCAGCACCGGCCACGATGTGATTTTGACCAGCGCTGGCGTCTCCGTCGGTGAAGAAGACCACGTCAAGCCCGCCGTCGAAGCGCTGGGGCGCTTGGACTTGTGGCAAATCGGCATAAAACCGGGCAAGCCGTTTGCCTATGGCCGCATTGGAGGCGCAGAAAATGCCACGCACTTCATGGGCTTGCCGGGCAACCCGGTCGCCAGTTTGATGACGTTTTTGCTGCTGGTGCGGCCGTTTGTGCTGCGCTTGCAGGGCGTGCAAAACGTTGCGCCCGCCACCACAGCTATGCGCGCCGACTTTGCCTGCGCCAAAGCCGACACCCGCCGCGAATTTTTGCGCGTGCGGCGCAATGCGGACGGCGGCCTCGACCTGTTTCGCAACCAAAGCTCGGGCGTACTGACCTCGACCGCGTGGGGCGACGGCGTGGTCGATAACCCGGCGGGGCAGACCATTGCAGCGGGTGATATGGTGAGTTTTATGTCGTTTGCGGAGTTGCTGTCATGAGCCAAACCCACCAAATTACCGTGCGCTATTTCGCCTCCATCCGCGAGGCCATCGGCCAAGGCAGCGAGCCGCTGCAAACCGCCGCCGCCACGTTGGGCGATTTGCGCGATGAGCTGATTGCCCGTGGCGGCGCTTACGCCAGCAGCTTGGCGCGTGGCAAAGCGGTGCGCATGGCGCTCAATCAGCTGCTGAGCGAGGACGATGCGCCATTGAGTGCCGGCGCGGAAGTGGCGTTTTTTCCGCCCGTCACCGGCGGATAAGCCGTTAAGCTATTTAAATTTGATAGCTGCTAGCGCACGTGTTTAAACGGTTTGAGAGACAAAACAGTCTCAAAGCCTTTAAATGCGTGCGCTAGCAGCTATGGTTTTATTCAGACGCTGCGGGCAAATCTGGGCACTGCCATTCCAGCAACTCGGCCAGCCGGCTGACAATCCACGTCGCTTCGCCCGGCTCAAGAGCCGCTTCGGGCGCGCTCAGGCCGGCGTGAAAGCGGCGCAAAATTTCAAACTCTGACGGCGCTTGTTCTTGGTACAGCGTTTGCGCTTGCTCGACCAAGTGGCAGGCGAGGTCTTCGCACAGACCGTAGCGCGTGCGCACATCGTCTTGCGTGGCGCGCAGCCGCCCACGTGCGTCGCTGTAGAGGGCGGCGAAGGACGGCGGCACAAAAATTTGGTTCTCGTCGTACAGGTTGTCGTTCATAGCGCGTGTCCTCAGTCGGGGGTGTACAGGCGCTCAAAGCGCGCTTGGTCGGCTTCCAGCTCGAACGTCACCAACTGCCCCATCTTCATGTCCGACAAGCGGCAGGCGGCAAACAGCGTGGCTTTGCCGGCGAAGTTGAAATCGGGCAAATGGATCATGGCGTAGGGGTGCGGTTTAAACGATTGCAGCTCAAACACCGTCGGGTGCAGGTTGCGCGGCGAGGGAAACAGTTTGTAGTGCAGGGTGGTGATTGCGAGGGCGGCCATAAAACGGGTATTCGGGGGTTAAAGTGCAGCCGATGCTAGCGCCGCGCAGGCGCTGGCCAACCCGCAACCAAGAAAGGCCGTCAATGGCACGCGATAAAAATCTCTGGGCCGCCAAGGTGTTTGGCCTGATTAAGGGCGGCAATGTCGATGGCGCAGTCGCGCAGGTCAAGGTTGCGCCCACGGTGGCCGACATCGTGCGCTTGCAGGCTTTGCTGGCGGCTTTGCCCCAGTCGGCAGCGCAGCGCCAGCTCGACAAAACCATCGAAGAACAGCGGGAGCTGCTGGCCGCCCCGCGCCTGCATCGTTCGCCATAAGGAGCGCTTATGCCACCGCTGCACATTGCCATCCAAACCGCTGATTTCGATGTCTCCGCCGAGCTGGCCGCGCTGCGCGGCGCTGACCACAGCGTTGGCGCGGTGTGCTGTTTTGTCGGCACGGTGCGCGACCGTAACGGCGGTGATGCCGCTGGCGCTGTCGCCGCGATGGAGCTGGAGCACTACCCGGGCATGACCGAAAAATCCATCGAGGCGATGGCGCAAGAGGCTTTCCGGCGCTTTGACATTCTGGGTGCGCGCATCATCCACCGCGTCGGCGTGTTGGCACCGCCCGACCAAATCGTGCTGGTCGCTGTCACCAGCGCGCACCGGGGACAGAGCTTTCAGGCCTGCGAGTTTTTGATGGATTACTTGAAAACCCAAGCGCCGTTTTGGAAAAAAGAAACCACACCCACCGGCGCGCACTGGGTCGATGCCCGCGTCAGCGACGACGCGGCGCTGGCGCGTTGGGGCATTGAGGCGCGCAACGCTTGAGAAGCGCTTGAAGTGCTTGAAGCGCTTGAAATGCGGCGCAACCTGCCCCAACTGCACAGCAATACGGAGGATTTATCGTTATGCGACTCGACAAACTCACCACCAAGTTTCAAGAAGCCCTGCAAGACGCGCAATCGCTGGCGCTGGGCAATGACCACGCCTACATCGAGCCGGCGCATTTGCTGGTAGCGATGCTGCGCCAAAGCGACGGCCCGCGTGCGCTGCTAGAGCGCGCCGGTGCCAATGTCGCCGGCCTGCTGACGGCGGCCGAAGCGGCCATCAAACGCCTGCCCACCGTCACCGGCCAAGACCAAGTGCAAGGCAGCCAAGAGCTGGCGCGCGTGCTGCAAGCGACCGAAAAAGAAGCCATTAAGCGCGGTGATGAATACGTCGCCAGCGAGCTGTTTTTGCTGGCGCTGATTGACAGCAAGGGCGACGCTGGCAAGCTGGTGCAAGACCACGGATTGAGCCGCAAAAGCTTGGAGACCGCCATTGACGCGGTGCGCGGCGGCCAGCGCATGGACAGCCCCGAAGCTGAGGGCCAGCGCGAGGCTTTGAAAAAATACTGCATGGATTTAACCGAGCGCGCCCGCGCCGGCAAGCTCGACCCGGTGATTGGCCGCGACGATGAAATCCGCCGCGCCATCCAAGTGCTGCAGCGGCGCACCAAAAACAATCCCGTCTTGATTGGCGAGCCGGGCGTTGGCAAGACGGCGATTGTCGAAGGCCTGGCGCAGCGCATCGTCGCCGGCGAGGTGCCCGATTCGCTCAAGGGCAAGCGCGTGCTGTCGCTGGACATGGCGGCGCTGCTGGCCGGTGCCAAGTTTCGCGGCGAGTTTGAAGAGCGTTTGAAGACGGTGCTCAGCGAGCTGGCCAAGGACGAAGGCCAAACCATCGTCTTTATCGACGAGCTGCACACGATGGTCGGCGCTGGCAAGGGCGAGGGCGCAATGGATGCCGGCAACATGCTCAAACCGGCACTGGCGCGCGGCGAGCTGCACTGCGTCGGTGCCACCACGCTGGACGAGTACCGCAAATACATCGAAAAAGACGCGGCGCTGGAGCGGCGCTTTCAGAAAATCATCGTCGGTGAGCCGACGGTGGAAGCGACGATTGCCATCTTGCGCGGCCTGCAAGAAAAGTACGAAAAACACCACGGCGTGCAAATCACCGACCCGGCCATCGTTGCCGCCGCTGAGCTGAGCCACCGCTACATCACCGATCGCTTTTTGCCTGACAAAGCGATTGACCTGATCGACGAGGCCGCCGCCAAAATCAAAATCGAGATCGACTCCAAGCCCGAGGTAATGGACAAGCTCGACCGCCGCTTGATTCAGCTGCAAATCGAGCGCGAAGCAGTGCGCCGCGAAAAAGACGAAGCCTCGCAAAAGCGGCTGGAGCTGATTGAGGAAGAAATCGTCTCGCTGAAAAAAGAAATCTCCGACATGGACGAAATTTGGCAGGCCGAGAAAGCGCAGGCGCTGGGCTCCAAGGACGTGATGGAAGAGATTGACCAGATCAACCAGCAGATCGAGGAGCTGACGCGCAAGGGCGACTTCAACAAAGTCGCCGAGCTGCAATACGGCAAGCTGCCCGAGCTGAAAAAGCGCCTGAGCCAAGCCCAAGACAGCGAGGTCAACAAAATGGCCGACCACGCGCCACGCTTGCTGCGCACGCAGGTCGGCGCGGAAGAAATTGCCGAGGTGGTCAGCCGCGCCACCGGCATTCCGGTGGCCAAAATGATGCAGGGCGAAAAAGACAAGCTGCTGCAAATGGAAGCCAAACTGCACCAGCGCGTCGTCGGCCAAGAGGAGGCGATTGCGGCGATTGCCAACGCGATTCGCCGTTCGCGCTCCGGTTTGAGTGACCCGAATCGCCCGACCGGCAGTTTTCTGTTTCTTGGCCCGACGGGCGTTGGCAAAACCGAGCTGTGCAAGGCGCTGGCCGGTTTTATGTTCGACAGCGAAGAGCACTTGATTCGCATCGACATGAGCGAATTTATGGAGAAGCATTCGGTCGCCCGCCTGATTGGCGCGCCGCCGGGCTATGTCGGCTACGAAGAGGGCGGTTATTTGACCGAAGCCGTGCGCCGCAAGCCGTATGCGGTGCTGCTGCTCGATGAGGTGGAAAAGGCGCACCCGGATGTGTTCAACGTGCTGCTGCAGGTGCTCGACGATGGCCGCTTGACCGATGGGCAAGGGCGCACCGTGGACTTTAAAAACACGGTGATTGTCATGACCAGCAACATCGGCTCGCACCTGATTCAGGCGATGGTCGGGCAGGAGACGGACGACATCAAAGAGGCGGTGTGGGGGGAACTTAAAAACCATTTCCGCCCCGAATTCTTGAACCGCATTGATGAGACGGTGGTGTTTCACGCGCTGGACGCCAAGCACATCGAGTCGATTGCCCACATCCAGCTGCAATTGCTGCAGGCGCGTTTGGCGAAGATGGATTTGCAGTTGCAGGTCTCGCCGGCTGCGCTGGCCGAGTTGGCCAAGGTGGGGTTTGACCCGGTGTATGGTGCGCGGCCTTTGAAGCGGGCGATTCAGCAGCGCATTGAAAATCCGCTGTCAAAGTTGCTGCTCGAAGGGCGTTTTCCGCCCAAGAGCGCCATTGCGGTCGAGGTAAACCCGGTGCTGGAGCCGGGGGTGTTTCATTTCAGCGATGCTCCTTTAGAGAAGCTGGCTGAGGTGAATCTGCAAAAACAATAGCTACTAGCGCCCGTGTTTAAAGGGCTAGAGGCTGTTTTGGCTTGTAAAAATCAAGCAAAGGAACGGTTTTGAACGATTTTGCTGCGGGCTTGGTCCGCTGGATGGTGAAGGCGGTGTTGTTTGTCGCCGGCGTGGTGCTGTTTCTCAGCCTGCTGGCGGCGGCGCTGCTGCTGGCGCTGGTGTGGGGCGTGCGCGCTTTGTGGGCGCGCCTGAGCGGCCGTCCCATCGTGCCGTGGACGATGCGCTTTGACCCACGCCAAAGCTGGAGCACGGTGTACCGCAGCCAGTCGCAAAAATCCGCTTCCCGCGCAACCAGCGCTGGGGCGCATAGCCCCGCCAAAGCTGCTCGGCGTATGCATGTGTTGCCCGGCGCTGATGAGGTGGTGGACGTGCAGCCGCGTGCGCCGCGTCAGACGTAAACCATTCCTCGCTTGGTGGCTGTGGGGGCTTAATAGGCAGATGTAATGCCCCTTCATTGCCCCACGCGCTAGGAGGAAAAATCCATTTGCGGCGACAATGCCGCTCCATTTTGTTTTTTCTGTTTCCGCTCGATTTCCCATGTCTGATATTCAGGTTCGTCCCGCTACGCTGCGCGATGCCAAAGCCATCGCCCAAATTCACACCCTCTCTGCCCAAACTGCCTACCAAGGCATCGTGCCGGAGGACCAACTCAAATCCATGTCCGTGGACAAACGCCAGGCCTACTGGCGCGAAGCCATCGAATACTGCGAGCCGCAAGTGCAGGTCGCCGTCGAGGACGAAAAAATCGTCGGCTTCGTCGGCTACGACCGCTCGCGCGATGAAAAGTCCCGCCCCACCACCGGAGAAATCTGGGCCATCTACGCCGCTCCCTCGCACTGGGACAAAGGCGTGGGTTTGGCGCTGTGGGACGCGGCGCGCGATGGTCTGGCCGAAGAAGGCTGCACCAACGTCACCGCGTGGGTGCCGCTGCGCAACGAGCGCGCCATCCGTTTTCACGAACTCGCTGGCTTCAAACGCGAAATGACCACCGCCAAAACCGCCGTGGTTGGCAGCGCCAAGATTGAAGAAGTGCGTCTGAAACGCTCCTTAAACTGAAAGAAGCTATCCCCATGATTGAATGGAACGAACAGGGCGAGGTGCGCTCAGCGCGCTGGCGTTCCGAAAGCGGTGCTGCCGCGCCGCGCCGCGTCGAATTGGCCAAAGACACTTTGTCGGCCGACTCGGCTTACCGCTTTGCCTGTGCTGGCACGGCCATGCTGTGGCGCAGCGATTTTCAGAACGCCCGCCTGATGCTGCAAGCCTTGCAGCGCCGCATTGAAGACAAGCCGCCCAAAGCCGCTGCCCGCGCCGCCGCCAAAATTGCCGCCTCTACGCCCGAAGAAGTGTTCCACCTGCACCGCCAAGCGCAGTCGCAGCGGGCGCGCTCGCTGGGCACGCTGGTGATTCAGGTCGAAGGCGACTACAGCATCAAACTGCGCCGCGCCCCCGACTGGAAAGAAGCCCTGACCGAAGCCTGGGGCCCGGCCACGGGCGAGTCGCAAGTGGTGTCGCTGCGCGAATTGCTCGGCGTGGTTGGCGCGCACGAATGGCGCAAGAAGGGTGTTGAAATTGCCGCGCTGGGCGAGGCGGACGATGGCAGCATCCAACGCATCCACCCGCATTACGGCGTTTTTTCGCCGGTGCGCGGCGAATACATCGACCTGATTGCCAAAGCGCCGCTGCCCTCGAAAGAGCTGGCGTTTGACATCGGCACCGGCACCGGCGTGCTGGCCGCAGTGTTGGCGCGCCGTGGCGTGCGCCACATCGTCGCCACCGAAAACGCACCGCGTGCCTACACCTGCGCCAAAAAGAACATCAAGCGCTTGGGGTTGGTCGGTGTGGTCGAAGTGCAAGACGTGGACATGTTCCCCGCCGGCCAAGCGCCGCTGATTGTCTGCAACCCGCCGTGGTTGCCAGCGCGCCCCAGCTCGCCGATTGAGCACGCCATCTACGACGAAGGCAGCAAAATGCTGCGCGGCTTTTTGTCGGGCTTGGCTGCGCATTTGTCGCCTAAGGGCGAAGGCTGGTTGGTGCTGTCCGACTTGGCCGAGCACCTCGGCCTGCGCACCCGCGAGCAATTGCTGGCGTGGATTGCCGAAGGCGGCCTGCGCGTCATCGAGCGCCACGACGTGCGCCCCGAGCACGCCAAAGCCACCGAGGGCGGCGATGCGCTGGCAGCAGCGCGCGCGGCGGAAGTCACCTCGCTGTGGCGTTTGGCGGCGGCTTAATCGCTAGCGTTTAACTTAGCCCACAACTCCCCAACGGCCAGACAGCGCAAGTTGTCTGGCTATTTTTTTGATAGCTGCTAGCGCCCGTATTTAAAGGGCTGGCGGTCGATTTGGCTATAAATGACCTTGTTGCTCGCCCCGATGGAGGGCTTACTCGATTTTGTGCTGCGCGACGTGCTGACCCGCGTCGGCGGCGTCGATCGCTGCGTCTCCGAATTCATCCGCATCACCGACACGCTGCTGCCCGACCGGGTGTTTTACCGCTACCTGCCTGAGCTGCACCACGGTGGCCGCACGCTGGCCGGCACGCCGGTGCGGGCGCAGTTGCTCGGCTCTGACCCGGTGACGATGGCCGACAACGCCGCACATCTGGCCGCGCTGGGGCCAGAAGGCATAGACCTGAACTTTGGTTGTCCGGCCAAAGTGGTCAACCGCCACGGCGGCGGCGCGGCGCTGCTGAAAGAGCCTGAGCGCATTGCCACGCTGGTGGCGGCGGTGCGCCGTGCGGTGCCGGCGCATTTGCCGGTCTCGGCCAAGATGCGCCTCGGCTTTAACGACGCCTCGCTGGCGCTGGACTGCGCGCTGGCGATGCAGGCCGGCGGTGCCTGTGAGATCGTCGTCCACGCGCGCACCAAGCTGGACGGCTACCGCCCGCCGGCGTATTGGGAGCAGATTCCGGCGATTCGCGCCGCCGTGTCGGTGCCGGTGGTGGCCAATGGCGAAATTTGGACGGTGCAGGACGCGCAGCGCTGCCGCGAGGTGTCGGGCTGCGACGCGCTGATGCTGGGGCGCGGCATCGTCGCTGACCCCGGTTTGGCGTGGGCGATTCGGGCGGCGGACGGGGATGCGAATGCGGCCGCGATGGCGGTGGCATGGCCGGATTTGCTGCCGCATTTGGCTGATTTTTGGCGTTTGGTCTGCCGCGATTTGGAGCCGCGCCAGCGCGCTGGGCGCTTGAAGCAGTGGCTCAATTTGATGCGCCGGCGCTTTCCAGAGGCGGAAGTCGCTTTTCAGCAGGTGCGCACGCTGACCGAGGACGCGGCGGTCAGCGCTTGGTTGCAGGCAGCGCAGCGGCGTTAATCGGGTTGGCGGGCACGTTCACTTCCCGCCACTGCCCCGGCAGCAGCTCCCCCAAACTCCACGGCCCGATGCGGGCGCGCACCAGCCGCAAGGTAGGCAGGCCGACGGCTGCGGTCATGCGGCGCACTTGGCGGTTGCGGCCTTCGGTAATCACCAATTCCAGCCAGTGCGTCGGGATGCTTTGCCGAAAGCGCACCGGCGGGTTGCGCGGCCACAGCTCGGGCGGCGGCTCCAGCAGACGCGCCTCTGCGGGCAGCGTCATGCCATCGTTGAGCAAAACGCCGCGCTGCAATTGCTGCAATTGCGCCTCGGTCGGCGTGCCTTCGACCTGCACCCAATAGGTTTTGGCCAGTTTGTGGCGCGGGTCGGCAATGCGCGCTTGCAACTGGCCGTCGTTGGTCAGCAGCAATAGCCCTTCGCTGTCGCGGTCGAGGCGGCCGGCTGGATAGACACCGGGCACATCGACAAAATCTTTCAGCGTGGTGCGCCCAGCTTCGTCGTGGAACTGGGTCAGCACGTCAAACGGCTTGTTCAGCAGCAGCAGGCGTGGCGTGGCGGGCGGGGCTTTGGCTACGCGCCGCGCCGGTGGCCGTGCTGGCTGCGCTGGCCGGCGCTCAAATCTCAAGGTTGTCGATCAGGCGCGTGTTGCCCAACCGCGCTGCGCCCAGCACCACCAGCGCGTCACCGGCGTTGGGCGTTTGCAGGTCGCTGCGGCGGCGCACCGTCAGATAGTCCGGCTGCCAGCCGCGTGCGCTCAAGGCTTGCAGGGCGGATTGCTCCAGCGCCGCCAAGTGTTTGGGGATGTCGTGCGCTAGTGCGGCTTCGCCCAAGCTGCGCAGCGCCAGCGACAGTTGCACCGCCTCGGCGCGCTCGGCGGCGCTCAGATAGCCGTTGCGCGAACTCAGCGCCAGTCCGTCTTCGGCGCGCTGCGTGGCACCGGCGACGATGTCAATCGGCAGCGCAAACTGCTGCGCCATGCGCCGCAGCACCATCAGCTGCTGGTAGTCCTTTTGGCCAAACACGGCGCTGCCGGCGCTTTTGCCGGCAAACACCGCGCAAAACAGCTTCATCACCACGGTGCAGACGCCGGTAAAAAAGCCGGGGCGAAACTGGCCTTCCAAAATATCGGCCAGCAGCGGGTCGGGCTGGATTTTGAAAGTTTGCGGCTCGGGGTACAGGTCGGTTTCGCGCGGGGCAAACACCACGTCGCAGCCAGCGGCTTCGAGCTGGGCGCAGTCGGCCTCCCAGGTGCGCGGGTAGCTGTCAAAGTCTTCGTGCGGCAAAAACTGCAAGCGGTTGACAAAAATGCTGACCACCGTCGCGTCGCCCAGCGGCTTGGCTTGGCGTACCAGCGCTAAATGGCCGGCGTGCAGGTTGCCCATCGACGGGACAAACGCCGGGCGCTCAGAGGTCGCCAAAGCGGCGCGCAGTTCGGCAAGGGTGCGGGCAATGTGCATACAAGAACAAGGAATGCGGTGAATCAAAAATAATAGCTGCTAGCGCACGTGTTTAAAGGGCTAGAGGCCTAAAACACTATAAATTGGCGTAAAAAACCCGTGTTACCAAGCGTGCAGGGCGTTGTCCGGGAAAGTGCCCGCTTTGACCGCGCGCACATAGGCTTCCATCGCGCCGCGCACGCTGCCAGCGTCTTCCATAAAGTTGTGGACAAATTTAGCCATCTTGCCCAGATTCATGCCCAGCATGTCGTGCAGCACCAGCACTTGGCCGGCGGTGCCGTTGCCCGCGCCAATGCCGATGGTGTGGCAGTGCGCCAAGTCGTTGGTCAACTCGGTCGAGAGCTGCGCGGGCACCATCTCTAGCACCAGCATCGATGCGCCCGCGTCTTGCAAATCGCGCGCTTGGCGGCGCAGGGTTTGCGCGGCTTGGTCGGTTTTGCCTTGGACGCGGTAGCCGCCCAGCGCGTGGACGGTTTGCGGTGTCAGCCCCAAGTGGGCGCAGACCGGAATGCCGCGCTCGACCAAAAAGCGCGTGGTCTCGGTCGTCCAGCCGCCGCCTTCGAGCTTGACCATGTGCGCGCCGGCTTGCATCAGGGCGGCGGCGCTGCGCAGCGCTTGCTCTTTGGACTCGTGGTAGCTGCCAAACGGCAAATCGGCCACCAGCCACGCCGTGCCTTGCACCCGGTGCAGGCCGCGCGCGACGCTTTCGGTGTGGTAAATCATGGTGTCGAGCGACACGCCGACGGTGCTGGGCAGGCCTTGGCAGACCATGCCGAGCGAGTCGCCAATCAAGAGGCACTCGACACCGGCGGCATCGGCCACGGCGGCAAAAGTCGCGTCATAGGCGGTCAGCATGGTGATTTTGTCGCCGGCCTCGCGCATTTGTTGCAGGCGCGGCAGGCTGATGGGGCGGCGCTGGGGCAGGGGCGAAGCCGGTGGCAGCGTGCCGTAGGGCGTGGCGTGGGTGCTTGAAGCGGGTGTGGGCGCAGCAGTGTGTGGCATGGCGTGGGGCTTTCCAAAATGGGCAAAGTGCGGGAGCGGGCAAGTGTAGTGCCCGAAGCCGCTATGCTTTCGCGCTATGACTTATTCCGACCCCACTGACTCCTCCTTGCTCTCCCAAGTACTGCTGGACGTTGCCCGCGCCCTGCAAGAAGACTTAGGCGCCGGCGACTTGACCGCTGGCCTGATTGACCCCACGCGCCAAGCCCGCGCCCGCGTTTTAGCGCGTGAAAGCGCCGTGCTGTGCGGCAGCGCGTGGGCTGAAGCGGCGCTGCGCGCCCTCGACCCCAACGTGCGCATCACCTGGCACGTCGCCGAAGGCCAGCGCTGCGCTGCCGACCAAGTGGTGCTGGAAGTCGAAGGCCAAGCCCGCGCCCTGCTGAGTGCCGAGCGCACCGCGCTGAACTTCATGCAACTGCTGTCCGCCGTCGCCACCAAAACCCGCACTTATGTCGATGTGGTCGCCGGCACGCGCGCGCAGATTGTCGATACGCGCAAAACCCTGCCCGGCCTGCGCTTGGCGCAAAAGTACGCCGTGCGCGTCGGTGGTGGCACCAACCACCGCATTGGCTTGCACGACGCAGTGCTGATAAAGGAAAACCACATCGCCGCCGCCGGTGGCGTCACCGCCGTGCTGCGCGCTACCGAAGCGATTGCCGCCAAAGCCCAGTTCATCGAGATTGAAGTTGAAACGCTGGCGCAGCTCGAAGAAGCCTTGAACGCCGGTGCCAAGATGGTGCTGCTGGACAACATGGATGTGCCGACGCTGCAGCAGGCCGTGCGCATCAACGCTGGCCGCGCCATTTTGGAAATCTCTGGTGGTGTGACGCTGGACGGCCTGCGCGCCCTTGCCGAAACCGGCGTTGACCGCATCTCGATTGGTGGCCTGACCAAAGATGTCAAGGCGACTGATTTTTCTATGCGCATGGAGGATTTGTCCGCATGAATACAACCATTGCTATCAAAGAAGTCGAATACGAGCAGCCTGAGGGCAGTGCTGTTTGCAGTACCAAATACGCGTGGGCGCGCGTGCCGCCCGAGTTGACGCAGGCCGAGCGCGCCGCCACCAAGGACAAAATCCGCCGCCTTTTGAGAGAGAAAAACGCGGTAATGGTCTCGCACTACTACGTCCACCCGGACTTGCAGGACTTGGCCGAAGAAACCGGCGGCATCGTCAGCGACTCGCTGGAGATGGCGCGCTTTGGCCGCGACCACGCGGCGCAGACGCTGGTGGTCTCGGGCGTGCGCTTTATGGGCGAGACAGCCAAAATTTTGTCGCCCGAAAAAACCATTCTGATGCCCGACTTGGACGCGACTTGCTCGCTCGATTTGGGCTGCCCGATTGAAGAATTCAGCGCCTTTTGCGACCAGCACCCTGACCGCACTGTGGTGGTGTACGCCAACACCAGCGCCGCCGTCAAAGCGCGCGCCGATTGGCTGGTGACGTCGAGCTGCGCGCTGGACATCGTCAGCGCGCTCAAGGCCGATGGGCAAAAAATCCTCTGGGCACCGGATCGCCATTTGGGCGGCTACATCCAGCGCGAAACCGGCGCCGACATGGTGATGTGGAACGGCGCCTGCATCGTCCACGACGAATTCAAGGCGTTTGAGCTGCAAGCGCTGATGCAAGAACACCCCGGCGCGAAAGTGCTGGTACACCCCGAATCGCCCGAAGACGTGATTGCGCTGGCCGATGCGGTGGGTTCGACCTCCGCCATCCTGAAGGCGGCGCAAGACATGGACGCCAAGGAGTTCATCGTCGCCACCGACGCCGGCATGATGCACAAGCTGCGCACGCTCAACCCCGGCAAAGTGTTTATCGAAGCGCCCACGGCGGGCAACAGCGCCACCTGCAAAAGCTGCGCCAACTGCCCGTGGATGGCGATGAACGGCTTGGCTGGCGTGCTGCACGTCTTGGAAGCAATGGATGGCGGCAGCAACGCCGTCCACGTTGATCCGAGCTTGATTGCGCGCGCGCGCCAGCCGATTGACCGGATGCTGGCCTTCACCGCTGCGCTGAAAAACGGCCAGCCGGTGGCGGGCTTGGTGCCGCATTTGGGCGCGGCTTAACCGGCGCTGCCCGGTGCCCCTCTTCGCGCTACTCTTTCTGTAGCTGCTAGCGCTTGCTGCATAAGCGCTAGAGCCTGTTTTCATCCAAAACCAGAAGCCTATCTATGACCGCTAGCCCCGCCTCCGCCCGTGCTCCCGCCAAAGTGCTGAAAGCCTCACACGCTGCGCTGCGCCGCTTTGTCCAAGCCCAAAGCGCCGCTGTGCTGGCCGAGCGGCTGTGGAACTGGGCGCAGAACGAGCCAGAGCTGATGGCTGACCTGCAGCTGTGGGCGGCCAGCGAAGACCCGCAGGCGCTGCGCGTCGCCATCACCGAGCTGCTCAAAGACGAGCGCGAATGGCTGGAGCGGGTGTACGCCAACCGCTACGCCCAGCGTGCCAGCCAAGTGCTGGCGCAGCTGACACCGTGGTTGGAGCGCGACCCGGTGGTGCTGCGCGATTTGTGCGAACACGCGCTGCAAGCGCTCTACGCCGTGGCGGTGCGCGCCGACGACAGCGACGGCCAGATGAGCGACATTGGCGACGGCTTGCTGGCGCTGCTGCTGCAAGCGCTGCGCGCCGCGCCGCCACCGGGCGACTGGCTGGAGCGCTGGTGGGCGCTGGCCGAGGCCGACCCGTGGGAGATGTGGGACGAGGGCGCGGTGCTGGCCGCTGCGGGCGTGGCAGTGCAAGCGCGCTACCACGCCCGCGTCCAAGCTGACTGGCAGGCTTGGAAGCAAACGCACAGCACAGTGGTGCCAGACGGCGACCCCAACAGCCAGCGCAGCCTGCTGCGCTACCGCTACCTGATTAGCCTGCGCAGCCAAGGCGATGCCCAAGCCGTCACCGCTGCGATGACCGAGAGCTTGCAGCAGCCGGCAGAATTTGTGGAGCTGGTGCAGTGGTGCCAAACCCAAGGCTGGCACGACCAAGCGCTGCACTGGGCGCAAACCGGTGCTGCGCGTTACCCGAATGACAAAGCCTGCGAAAGCCTGCTGCTGCACTGCTACCAACAGCAGGGCAACCACGCCGCTGCCCTGCCGCTGCTGCGCCGGCGCTTGCGAGCGCAGCCGGCGGCCAGCACCTACGCCGAAGTGCTGGACACGGCAGAGCGCGCCGGCCACGACCGCGCCGCCTACCGCGCCGAGCTGTTTGCTTGGATTGAGCAGCGCGAAGTTGAAGAAATGGAACGCCAGCGCAAAAGCCCGTTTCGCCAGCGCGACGCGCTGATTGGCCGGCGTGTCAGCGTGCAAATCAACTGGCACTTGGCTGAAGGCCATATCGATGCCGCGCTGAATTTGGCTTTGACCCCCGGCACCCAGTGCGACATTCACACGCTGCAAATGCTGGCGCAGCAGCTGCCGCCGGCGCAAGACGCCGCAGCGGTCGAATTGCTGCTGCGCGTCTTTCCCGCCGTCATGGCGGTGGCCGCTTCGCCGTACACCGACGCGCTGGCGCTGGTGCGTACCATCAGCGCGCGCATGGATTCGGTGCAAAAAACCGTTTGGCTGGCAACGCTGCGGGCGCAGTACAAATCCAAGCGCAATTTTGTGGCGGGACTGCCCGCTTAAAGCCGCGCCTTGCCCATGCACACCAGCACCATCGACTTTGCCGACCCGCACGACAACGCAGCGCCGCGCTTGCGCCACCACTTCACCGCACCGCGTGAGCTGCTGATTGCCACGCAGCCCAGCGAAGTCCGCGCTGTCTTAGCCGCCGTGCAAGCCGCCGCCGAGCAAGGCGCGTGGTGTGTTGGCGCGCTCAGCTACGAAGCCGCCAGCGCTTTCGATGCGGCGCTGCGCACGCACCCCGCTGACGGCCCGCTGGCGTGGTTTGCCGTTTATGACGCGCCGCAGCCTTGGTCAGTTGGT
>JBHCAP010000066.1:0-61622 GCA_041798325.1 Giesbergeria sp. | reverse complement strand
TGGGTGCGCGACTTGGCACGCGATACGCAAGCCGGCGAGGAGCCGGTGCGCCAACTGCTGAGGAAGCTGGCACGCCAAGGGCTGGTGTTTCAGGTGGTGAAGGATTTGTTCTACGCCGCGCCGGCGATGGACGCGCTGGCTGCCTTGCTGCGCACGCTGGCCGAAGTCGCCGCCGCGCAAGGAGGTGCCGTCGAGGCGCACGCCTTCCGCGACGCCACTGGCTTAGGGCGCAAGCGCGCGATTCAGATTTTGGAATTCTTCAACCGCATCGGCTATACCCGCCGCGTGCGCGATGCCCACCTGCTGCGCCCAGATGCACATTGGCAAGCGAGCAGCGCACAGTAGAATCGCCCGCTTCAATCGGAAGGCAAATGCACCCGGTGGTGTACCCGGGCTTCAAACCCGGTAAGGGGCGTCAGCCGCTCCTTGGTAGGTTCGACTCCTGCTGCTTTCCGCCACATCTCTCTGTATCTGTGTGTGTGTGAATACAGCCAAAGCACTCTGTATTTGATAGCTGCTAGCGCCCGTGTTTAAAGGGCTAGAGGCCTAAAACACTCAAAATATGCGCTGCCCAGCACAAGGTCATGCCGCGCACCGCACAATGGCGGCATGACTGCACTTGCTCCTCTCTCCAAAGTCCCCACCCTGTCCATGCTCGACTTGGTCGCGGTGCGCGAAGGCGGCACCGTCGCTCAAGCGTTGCAGATTGCCCTGCGCACAGCGCAGCACGCCGACGCACTCGGTTTTCAGCGCTATTGGCTGGCCGAGCACCACAACATGGCCAGCATTGCCAGCTCGGCCACCGCCGTGTTGGTCGGCCACATTGCCGGCGGTACCAAACGTATCCGCGTCGGCTCGGGCGGTGTGATGCTGCCCAACCACGCGCCGCTGATCGTCGCCGAAGCCTTTGGCACGCTGGCCGAGCTGTATCCGAATCGCATCGACCTCGGGCTGGGCCGCGCGCCCGGCACCGACCCGCTGACCATGCGCGCCCTGCGCCGCGACCGGCTGGAAACGGCGGATGATTTTCCGCGCGACGTTGCCGAGTTGCAGCGCCTGCTGGCACCGGCGCAACCCGGCCAGCGCTTGGTCGCCACGCCCGGTGCCGGCACCAATGTGCCGATTTGGCTGCTGGGATCGAGCCTGTTTTCGGCGCAACTGGCCGCCGAGCGCGGGCTGCCCTACGCCTTTGCCTCGCACTTTGCGCCGCGCCTGCTGCTGCAAGCGATTGATTTGTACCGGCGCTTGTTTAAACCGTCGGCCACGCTGGCCAAGCCGTATGTGGTGATTGGCGTGCCGGTGATTGCCGCACCCACCGACGACGAAGCGCAGTTTTTGGCCAGCAGCACCTACCAGCGCGTGCTGGGCATCTTGACCGGCGACCGGCGCTTGCTGCTGCCACCGGTCGAAAATTTTGCCGCGCAACTCAACCCCGCCGAGGCCGAAGCCATCAACGACTTTCTGGCCGCTGCCGTCATTGGCGGGCCAGAGACGGTACAAGCCGGCTTGGCGCGCTTGGCGCAGGCGACGCGGGCAGACGAATTTATGCTGGTCAGCGACGTGTTCGACCCAGCGCTGCGGCTGCGCTCGCTCGACATCACTGCCGCCGCCCGCAACGCGCTGGCCGAGAGCTTGAACGCGCCTGCTTAAGACTGATGCCCGCCTTTACTTTTGAAGCCCTCGACGCCCAAGGCCAAACCCGCAAGGGCCTGTTGGAGGCCGACAGCGCCAAGGCCGCGCGCAGCCAGTTGCGTGCGCAGGCGCTGGTGCCGTTGGCCGTCGAATTGGTCGGCCCCGACGCCGCGCCCGGCAGCACCGGTGCGCTCGGGCGTAGCCTGTTCACGCGTCCGGTGTTCAACGCCACCGGGCTGGCGATTTGGACGCGCCAAGTCGCCGGCCTCGTCTCGTCGGGCCTGCCGCTAGAGCGCGCCCTCACGGCGCTGGCCGACGAGGCTGACGACGAGCGCCAGCGCCATTTGGTCGCCGTGTTGCGCGCCGAGGTCAACGCCGGCTCCACCTTTGCCCGCGCACTGGCACAGCACCCGCGCGAGTTCTCCGAAATTTACTGCGCCGTGATTGGCGCCGGCGAGCACAGCGGCAGCTTGGGCTTGGTGCTGGAGAGGCTGGCCGACGACTTGGAGGAGCGCCAAGCACTCAAAGCCAAGCTGATTGGCGCGGCGCTGTACCCGGCCATCGTCACCGTGATTGCCATCGTCATCGTGCTGTTTTTGGTCGGCTACGTGGTGCCGCAGGTGGCCAGCGTGTTTGCCGGCAGCAAGCGCGCCCTGCCGTTTTTGACGGTGGCGATGCTGGCGCTGAGTGATTTTGTGCGCAGCTTTGGTTTGGCGATGCTGATTGCTTTGATTTTGATAGCTGCTAGCGCACGCTGGGCGCTGGCTAGAGAGCGATTTCGCCAAAAATTTGACGCTGCGTGGCTGAACGTGCCCATCGTCGGCAAACTGGCGCGCGGCTACAACGCGGCGCGCTTTGCCAGCACGTTGGCGATGCTGGCCGGCGCGGGCGTGCCGATTTTGAAAGCCCTGCAAGCCGCCGCCGAAACCCTGAACAACCGCGCCATGCGCGCCGACGCGCTGGATGCGCTGGTGCTGGTGCGCGAAGGTGCGCCGCTGGCCTCGGCGCTGGCGCAAAAGAAGCGCTTTCCCGGCCTGCTGGCGATGTTTGCGCGCCTCGGCGAGCAGACCGGCCAGTTGCCGTTGATGTTGCAACGCGCCGCCGTGCAACTGTCCACCGAAGTGCAGCGGCGCGCCCTGCAACTGGCCACCATCTTGGAGCCGCTGCTGATTGTGGCGATGGGCTTGGTGGTGATGCTGATCGTGCTGGCGGTGCTGCTGCCCATCATCCAGCTCAACCAGTTTGTCAAATAAACCCGCAGTAAGCAGAGGCCATCGACCATGACTGAGCACACCTTGCGCACCGCACCGGCCACCGTGGCCGACAAGCTGGTGGTGGCGATTTCATCGCGCGCGCTGTTTGATTTTGAAGAAGAAAACCAGCTGTTTGACAGCGGCCAAGCCTCGGACTATATGCAGCTGCAACTAGAGAGGCTGGAGCTGCCCGCGCGCCCCGGCGTGGCGTTTTCGCTGGTCAAAAAGCTGCTGGCCTTTAACAGCCCTGAGCACCAGCGGGTGCAGGTGGTGGTGCTCTCGCGCAACGACCCGGTCAGCGGGATGCGGGTATTTCGCTCGGCGCAGGCGCACGGGCTGGCCAGTGTGCAGCGCGGCGTGTTTACGCAGGGCGCAGCGCCGTTTCGCTATTTGCGCCCGCTGGGTGCTCATTTGTTTTTGTCGGCCAATGCCGCTGACGTGAACGAGGCGCTGGCTATGGGCTTTCCGGCGGCGCGCGTCGCCACGCAGTCGGCGCAGGCCAGCGTGACGCACCCGAACGAGGTGCGCATTGCCTTCGATGGCGATGCGGTGCTGTTTTCCGACGAGGCCGAGCGGGTGTTCCAGTCCGACGGGCTGGACGCCTTTCAAGCCCACGAGCGCGAAAAAGCGCTGCAACCTTTGCCCGCTGGCCCCTTCAAACCGTTCTTGAGCGCGCTGCACCGGCTGCAACACAGCCAGCACAGCGACACCTCAGAGATGCGCATTCGCACCGCCTTGGTGACGGCACGCGGCTCCCCAGCGCACGAGCGCGCTTTGCAAACGCTGATGAGCTGGAACATCACGGTGGACGAAGCGATGTTCCTCGGCGGCCTGCCCAAAGGCGAGTTTTTGCGCGAGTTTGAGCCAGATTTTTTCTTTGACGACCAAACCGGCCATGTCAGCGCCGCCGCCCTGCACGTTCCGTCCGGCCACGTCAGCAGCGGCATTGCCAATCAACCGAAATTAGACGGCTAAGGAGTAATTCGATGCGATTTTTGAGAATGATTAGCGCTCTGCTGCTGATGAGCGTGTGCGCCTTCGCTGGCGCTCAAATCGCCCCCGATGGCGCGCCCTTGAGCAAGGGCGAAATCAAAGCCATGCGCGATTTCAAGCTGCTGGACTTCAATGGCGACGGCAAGATCAGCCGCACCGAAGTGGCGCTGTTTCCGCGCCTAGCGGCAGCGTTCAGCGATGCCGACACCAACCGCGACAACTATTTGAGCTACGAAGAAGTGCGCGCCTACGCGGTGATTTACCGCGCCGAACGCGACAAACAGCGCGAGCAGCAAGCTAATCAAAAATGATAGCTGCTAGCGCCCGTGTTTAAAGGGCTAGAGGCCTAAAACACTCTAAATCAGCGCTTCAAGGCCGGCCAGGGCGCTTGATACTGGGGTCGGCGTAGATTGCAGACTCATCATTTTTGGCCTGCAGCGCCATGCGCTCGGCCAGCGTTAGTTTGTTGATGTCTTGCGCTAGTTCAATGGCACTGCCGCTGGCACGCCACATTTCACGCAGATGGTCGAGCAGCTGTTTGTAGATGGGCTCTTTGACCGGCTCTTCGGGTTCTTTGGCGGATTCTGGTTTTCTGGTTTCCGTCCAATCCCGGTTGGGCAAGTCAGGCGCGGACGGTTTATCGGGCATCTTGACAATGGCACCCTCGCCGAGCCGGTCCATCGATTCGACGGGGTTGGGGGCCTGCACTGGACGGATAGGCACTGCCCCCGAGGCTCCAGTGGAATACAAATCAGCGCCTTGGCTTTGCCAAGGTGAGGTTCGATCAAGAGGAGGTATCTGCATGATGTTGGCCTATGGTTGGTATGGAAATGAAGACTGCACTCACAGCCCCCGCCTTCATCTTATTACGGCAATAAACGGCGCTGATAAAAACCATATCGGCTGATTGAGGCACGACTGCAGGATTTTTTTTCACCACTATGGTGCAACCGTGCGATTGCAGCGCGCTTACAAAAACCGTTCTAGTCCTGGACACTCACCTGTGCCAAGAGTGGCTGCTAGAGCACAAGTTTGTGGCGCTGCACTTGCCAGCCTACAGCCCCGAGCCCAATCCGACTCTGAGATGCTGTGGACGCAGGCCAAGTGCCACTGGCGCTCATTCAAGAGCTGGGCCAGGGACAAGCTCTTGACGGAGGTGAAAGAACTGCTGAATGGCTATGGCAGCAAATTCCCCTCTAGCCCTTGCTGGGCGTGCGGTTGCAGCTATGGTTTTTGAACGAATTTACGCCAGCAGCAAGCCCTCGTTCAGCAGCGCTTGCACGATGTTGGCTTGGCGCAGGTCAAAGCTCGCCTGCCGTCAGCACCTCACCGCGCAGGGTGTAGGCCTTGGCTTCGGTGATGGTGACATCCACCATCTGCCCCAGCAGGCGCGGTTGGCCGACAAAGTTGACGACGCGGTTGCACTCGGTGCGGCCCATCAGCTCGCTGGCGTCGCGCTTGGACGCGCCCTCCACCAGCAGGCGCTGCACCGTGCCGACGCGGCTCTCGCTGATGCTTTTGATGTTGGCGTTGATGGCGGCTTGCAATTCGTGCAGGCGGCGCAGTTTCACTTCGTGCGGTGTGTCGTCGTGCAGATTGGCCGCCGGCGTGCCGGGGCGCGGGCTGAAAATAAAGCTGAAGCTGTTGTCAAAATGCACGTCGTCAATCAGCTTCATCATCTTGGCAAAGTCTTCTTCGGTCTCACCCGGAAAACCGACGATGAAGTCGCTGCTCATTGCCATCTCGGGGCGAATGGCGCGCAGCTTGCGCACCGTGCTTTTGTATTCCATCGCCGTGTAGCCGCGCTTCATCGCCATCAAAATCCGGTCGCTGCCGTGCTGCACCGGCAGGTGCAGGTGGCTGACCAGCTTGGGCAACTCGGCGTAGGCCGCAATCAGGCGCGGCGTGAACTCGTTGGGATGGCTGGTGGTGTAGCGCACGCGCTCGATGCCGGGAATCTCCGACACGTATTCCAGCAGCAGGGCAAAGTCGGAAATTTCGGCCGTCTCGCCCATCTTGCCTTGGTAGGCGTTGACGTTTTGCCCCAGCAGCGTGACTTCTTTCACGCCCTGGTCGGCCAAACCTGCCACTTCGACCAGCACGTCGTCAAATGGGCGTGAGACTTCTTCGCCGCGCGTGTACGGCACGACGCAGTAGCTGCAATATTTGCTGCAGCCCTCCATGATCGAGACAAAGGCCGAAGCACCTTCGACGCGCGCCGGCGGCAGGTGGTCAAACTTTTCAATCTCGGGAAAGCTGATGTCCACTTGCGCGCGGTTTTGCAGCGTGCGCTGGTTGAGCAGCTCGGGCAGGCGGTGCAGGGTTTGCGGGCCAAACACCACGTCCACATAGGGCGCACGTTTGATGATGGCCGCGCCTTCTTGGCTGGCGACGCAGCCGCCGACACCAATTTGCACGCCCTTGGCTTTGAGGTGCTTGATGCGGCCAAGGTCGCTAAACACCTTCTCTTGCGCCCGTTCGCGCACCGAGCAGGTGTTGAACAAAATCAGGTCGGCCTCTTCCACGTCTTGCGTGGTTTCGTAGCCTTCGGCAGCGTGCAATACGTCCAACATCTTGTCGGAGTCGTAGTCGTTCATTTGGCAGCCGAAGGTTTTGATAAATACTTTTTTAGACATTATTTGGCTCGCTTTTGTGCAGCTTCGCTGGGGCTCAAAATCCACGCGGAAATCAACATGCCGGTGCTGGGCTCGTTGACGTAATTGACCGTCAGCGAGGTGCCGACGACGGTATGTATCGGTGTCAGCGCGTTGCTGGTGTTGAACAAGCGCACGCCCGGTGCCATGCGAATGGGCTTGCCGTTGAGCTGCGCTTCGTACAGGCCGGTAACAACCAAGGTGCCGCGCAGCGCAGCGTCTGGAAAATGGCGCGCTTGGCTGCTGGCGTGCGCTTGCAACTGTGGCAGCTGGGGCGGCTGTTGTGCTTGGGCGCTGGCGGCGAGCAATAAACCGCCGAAAGCGGCGCTGAATAAAGGAGTGGGGGCGGCGCGAAGCCGGCTCAGGCAGCGATGCATGGTGTGTATCCAGTGGCTGTTGAAGGGCAGAGAAAGCGGGCGACGAAATAAAAAACCCGCACTGCTTGCGCGGTGCGGGTTTGGTATTTGGTGGTGATAGGTGGATTTGAACCACCGACATCAGCATTATGAATGCTGCGCTCTAACCAACTGAGCTATATCACCGAAGCCGCAGATTATAGGGTATTTTTATTGGTGTGTGAACAAAGCTTTGCGTTTGTTGACAAAAGCATCCATGCCTTCTTTTTGGTCTTGCGTGGCAAACAGCGCGTGGAACAGGCGCCGTTCAAACATGATGCCGTCGTTGAGCGTGCCTTCAAAGGCGCGATTGACGGATTCTTTGGCGGCCATGACGGCGATTTGCGAGAAGTCGCTGATGACCAGCGCCGCGCCCAAGGCCTCTTCTTGCAGCTTGTCCACAGCGACGACGCGGCTGACGAGGCCGGCGCTTTCGGCTTCGGCGGCGTTCATCATGCGGCCCGTGAGGGCCATGTCCATCGCTTTGGCTTTGCCGACGGCGCGCGGCAGGCGCTGCGTGCCGCCGGCGCCAGGAATCACGCCCAGCTTGATTTCAGGCTGGCCAAACTTGGCGTTGTCGGCGGCAATGATGAAGTCGCACATCATCGCCAGCTCGCAGCCGCCGCCCAAGGCAAAGCCGCTGACAGCGGCAATCACCGGCTTGCGGATGCTGCGGATTTGTTCCCAGTTGCGGCCGATGTAGTCGCCTTTGTAAACATCGGCAAAGCTGTAGGTGGCCATCGCGCCGATGTCGGCGCCCGCAGCAAAGGATTTTTCGCTGCCGGTAATGATCATGCAGCCGATTTTTTCGTCGGCATCAAAGGCTTTGAGCGCTTGACCCAGCTCGTCCATCAACTGGTCGTTCAGGGCGTTGAGTTGCTTGGGGCGGTTGAGCGTGATGATGCCGACTTTTTCAGCTTCGGTGCGCACTTCAATGCATTCGTAGGTCAAGGTCTATCTCCGTTGGGGTTGTGAATCGATGACTATAACCAGCGCTGCACGGCGGCAGCGTCGGTGATGTGCAGGGCGACGGTGTCGCTCGTGGCATCTGCCGGGGTGTGCAGTTGCAGCGGCAAGCGCAGCAAGCGCCCGTCGCGGCTGACGAGGGCGGTGGCGGTGGCGGCATCGCCAGCCAGCAGAGCCAGTTGTTCCAGCTTGTTGATGCGCCAGCCTTGGCCGTCAACCTCGATGCCTAGCCACTCGTCGCCAGCGGCCATGCCAGCGCGCTCGGCCAAGCCGCCGCGCAGCACGGTTTTGATCTGCACCGCGTGGTTTTCGCTCACGCGCAGGCCGAGGCGCTGCGCCGGTTGCGGCGCTTCCGGTTGCAGTGCTACACCGTGCGCGGCCAGCAGTTCGGCCAGCGGCAAATCAGCCGTGCTGTGGACCCAAGCGTCGATTTCCGCGTCAAACGAGCGGCCGGTCAGCGTTTGCAGCACAGCGCGCAAGTCGCTCTCCGCCATCACTCCGCCGTCGCAGCGCTGCCACAGGGCGCGCATCACGTCGTCCAGCGTGTGGCTGTGGTTGCTTTCGCGGCGCAGCGTCAAATCCAAGCACAGCGCCACCAGCGCGCCCTTGCTGTAGTAGCTGATGGTGGCGTTGGGCGTGTTCTCGTCCACCCGATAAAACTTCACCCACGCGTCAAAACTGGCCTGCGCCACGCTTTGCAGGTGGCGACCTGGCGCTTGCAGCACTTGGTTGACGCTTTTGGTCAGCAGTTTCAGGTAGGCCGCATCGTCCAGCAAGCCGGCGCGGCGCAGCAGCAAGTCGTCGTAGTAGCTGGTGAAGCCTTCAAAAAACCACAGCAGTTCGGTGTAGTTCTCTTGGCGGTAGTCGTAGCGGGCAAATTCGCTCGGGCGCAGGCGTTTGACGTTCCACGCGTGGAAATACTCGTGGCTGATCAGCCCCAGCAGCGTGGTGTAGCCGTCGCCCGTGTGCGGCGCGTTGCGGCGCGGCAGATCGCTGCGGGCGCAAATCAGCGCAGTGCTGTTGCGGTGCTCCAGCCCGCCATAGCCGTCGTGGACGGCGTTGAGCATGAACAAATAGTTTTTGAACGGCGGCAGGCTTTGTTCTGTGTCCGTGCCGTGCCACAGCGCTATCGCCGTTTCGCAGATTTTTTGTGTATCGGCCAGCAGGCGCTGGCCATCAAACGACGGCGCAGCGCCGGCGACGATGAAGCGGTGCAGTGCGCCACCGGCCTCAAAGCGGGCGCTCCAAAAGTCGCCGATTTCGACCGGGCAATCGACCAGCTCGTCGTAGTCTGCCGCTTGGTACACGCCAAAGCCGTAGGCATCAATATTTAAGGGAAATAGGCCTGTAGCGCAATGGATACGGGCGCTAGTAGCTCTCATTTCAGGAGTGATTATCTCCAGCGTGCAGGGCTGATCGGTTTGGCCTTCGACCGCCAAGCACAGGCTGGTGCCGTTAAAGAACCCGCGCGTCGCCTCCAAGCTGGCGGTGCGCACCGACGGGTCGTTGGCATAGACCTCGTATTGCACTTGCAGCGGCTGCGCGCTGTCGCAGGCCACCTGCCAGCGCTGTTTGTTTTGCTGCACCAGCGCCACGCGCGCGCCGCCTTGGCTAGCACGCAGGCCTTGCAGGTTTTTGCTGAACTCGCGCACCAAATAGCTGCCCGGAATCCACACCGGCAGCGACAACGCTTGCTGCGCTTGCGGCGCGGCCACTGTCAGCGTGACGCGAAACAAGTGAGCGTGCAGGTCGGCGACTTCAACTCGGTAGTGGATGGCAGCGGCAGGTATTTGGCTTGCGGGCATAGCGATTAACGGGCGCTGGAGGTTTTGGTGGCGCTGGCGGCGCTGGTCAGGCGCTTTTCTAAGTCTGCTGTGGCGATGGCGCCGGGGACGCGGCTGCCGTCGCTCAGGATGAGCGTCGGTGTGCCGGTGATTTTGTGTTTTTTGCCGAAGGCTAAGTTGCGTTGCAGCGCGCCCGTGTCGCAGCTGGCATCGGTGGGGGTTTTGTCGCGCAGCATCCAGTCATCCCACGAGGTGGTGCGGTCTTTGGCGCACCAGATGTTGCGCGATTTCTCGGCGGAATCGGGGCTGAGGATGGGATAAAGAAAGGTGTAGACGGTGACGTTGTCAATCTTTTGCAGGTCGCGTTCAAAGCGCTTGCAATAGCCGCAGTTGGGGTCGGCAAACACCGCCAATTGGCGCTTGCCGTCGCCGCGCACGGTGATGAAGGCGTCTTTCATCGGCAGCGCGCCAAAGTCCACGGCGCTCAATTTGGCGATACGGTCTTCGGTCAGGTTGCGCCGTGCTTTGGTGTCAATCAGCTCGCCTTGAATCAAAAAATTGCCCTTGGCGTCGGTATAGAACACATCGGTGCCGACGCGCACTTCGTACAGCCCGGCCATCGGCGTGGTTTGCACTTCGTCGATTTTGTCGAGCTGTGGAATGCGCTCGGCCAAGGTTTTGCGGATGGTGCTCTCTTGGGCAAAGGCGGCGCTGGACAGGCTCAAGCCCAAAGCGGCAGCGGCGAGCAGGGAGGGAATCAATTTCATGTGTGGTCGGTCGAGTGGTGGGCAGGCAGTGGGCGCGCAGTTCAGTGCGAACCCATCGCGCGGCGGGCAATCCAGTTTTTCAGTGGACCGCTGCGTTCAAAGTTGGTCATTCCCCAGTTGCGCAGCAGTTGCCACGGGTTTTCGGGGCGCGAAAACAATTGCTGCAACCCATCGGTTGTCAGCCCCATGGGCAAGATGGCGGCTTTGCGCTGGCGCTCGTAACGGCGCAGCAGGCGCAGGTCGCCGACGCTGCGCCAGTTGCCGCGCTCACGCAAAATTTGCGCCAGTGCTTGCACGTCGCCCAGCCCCAAGTTCAGCCCTTGTCCGGCCAGCGGGTGCACGTTGTGCGCCGCATCACCGGCCAGCACCCAGCTAGCGCTGTCGCTGTGGGTTGGCTCGATGGCGCCGCACCATTGGCGCGCCTGCGCCAGTTGCAGCGGCCACGTGGTGCGCTCGCTGATCATGCGCAGGCTGCCCAACGCGCCGTGGCTGGCCGCTTGCAGGCATTGGGCAAAAGCGTCGTCGTCCAGCGCCAGTAAACCCGGCACTTGCTCCGGGGGGACTGACCAGACCACGGCGGCAGAGTTCCCCTCGGCACCGCCCAACGGCAAAAAAGCCAAGATGGTGCCCTGCGAAAACCACTGCCGCGCCATTTGGCCGTGCGGGCGCTCGCAAGCAATGCGCGTGGCAATGGCGTGCTGTGGGTAGGGGGTGACATCAAACTCCACACCCCACTCGGCGCGGGTGCGGCTGGCGCGGCCTTCGCAAATCGCCGTGAGCGTGGCCGGCACCGGGGCGCTGACCCATTCGACCTGCGGCTGGTAGCGCACGGCCTCGGCCAAGCGCTGCTCTAGCGCGGGCACATCCACAATCCACGTCAGCGCTGACACGCCCTGCTCGGCCGCGTCAAAGCAGACGCTGGCACCTTGGTCGCCCCAGACTTGCATTTGCGTGATCGGCGTGGCGTGGACTTCGTCCGGCCAAGTGCGCAGCGATTCGAGCACTTGGCGCGACGCGGTGTTGAGCGCATAGGCGCGCACATCGTGCGCCGATGGCGTGGGCGCCGCGGTGGGCGGCGGCGCGACCAGCGCCACACGCAGCCGCTCGCGGGCGAGCAACAGGGCTAGGGTGTGGCCGACAATGCCAGCCCCGCGGATACAGACATCAAATTTTTGCGGCATAGGGCGATTGTAGGAGCGGCCTAAAATGCCGGGTTTGTCCCCTGAAACCTAGAAAGCCCTGCCATGAGCCTCCAATGCGGCATCGTGGGTCTGCCCAACGTCGGCAAATCCACCCTCTTCAACGCGCTGACCAAGGCCGGCATCGCCGCCGAAAACTACCCCTTCTGCACCATCGAGCCCAACACCGGCGTGGTCGAAGTGCCCGATCCGCGCCTGCAGCAAATCGCTGAAATCATCACCCCCGAGCGCATCGTGCCGGCGATTGTCGAGTTTGTTGACATTGCCGGCTTGGTCGCTGGCGCCAGCACTGGTGAAGGTTTGGGCAACAAGTTTTTGGCGCACATCCGCGAAACCGACGCCACCGTCAACGTGGTGCGCTGCTTTGAAGACGACAACGTGATCCACGTTGCCGGCAAGGTCGATCCGATCTCCGACATCGAAGTCATCCAAACCGAGCTGTGCTTGGCCGACTTGGCGACGGTCGAAAAAGCGCTGCACCGCCACACCAAAACCGCCCGTTCTGGCGACAAAGACGCCATCAAGCTAGTGGCGCTGCTGGAGCAATGCCAAGCCGCGCTGAACGAAAACATCCCGGTGCGCGCGCTCGAATTCAGCAAAGAAGAGCTGCCGCTGGTCAAGCAGTTTTCGCTGATTACGGCCAAGCCGGCGATGTTTGTCGCCAACGTGGCCGAAGACGGTTTTGAGAACAACCCCTTCCTCGACCGCCTGCGCGAATACGCCGACAAGCAAGGCGCGCCGGTGGTGGCCATCTGCGCCAAGATTGAAGCCGAGCTGAGCGAGATGGACGACGAGGACAAAAAAATGTTCTTGGCCGAAATCGGCCAAAGCGAGCCGGGCTTGGATCGTTTGATCCGCGCTGCCTACAAGCTGCTGGGCCTGCAAACCTACTTCACCGCCGGCGTGAAAGAAGTGCGCGCTTGGACGATTCGCATCGGCGACACCGGCCCGCAAGCCGCCGGCGTGATCCACGGCGACTTTGAGCGCGGCTTCATCCGCGCCCAAACCATTGCGTTTGATGATTTCATCCAGTGCAAGGGCGAGCAGGGTGCCAAGGATGCCGGCAAGATGCGCGCCGAAGGCAAAGAGTACGTGGTCAAAGACGGCGACGTGCTGAACTTTTTGTTCAACGTCTGAGGTTTAGCCTGCGGGTAATTTAGAGTGTTTTAGGCCTCTAGCCCAATAAACACGGGCGCTAGCAGCTATTATTTTTGATGCGCTGCCTTCGCCCCCAAAAGCGCCATTCGGCGCTTTTTTCATGCCTATTGATACTGTAAAAACTAATCCAATGGATTAGAGTGATCCATGAATGAAGCCTTGCACGGTATTGCCGAGCTGCCCACCTACACCCGGCTGGCCGACAAGCTCTTGAGCACGCAAGGGCGACAAGGCCAACCTGACCAAGGCCGAGCGCAACGACCTCGCCAGTTTGGTTGATGTGTTGGTCGAAATCTGGAGAGGAAAAACATTATGAGCACCGCATTCGAGAGCATCAAGCAGGGCTTGCAAGAGGCCATTGCCCACGCCAAAGGCGACGAGCGCGGCGTGCGCGTGCATCGCCCGCGTGCCATTGACGTGAAAGCCGTGCGTGCCAAGGTCGGCATGACGCAGGAGCAGTTTGCCGCCCGCTTTGGCTTTTCCACGGCCACCCTGCGGCACTGGGAACGCGGTGACCGTACCCCGCACGGTCCGGCGCTGGTGTTGTTGAACGTGATTGAGCGCAACCCGCAGGCTGTCATCGAGGCCTTGGTATGAGGTTTAGCCCGCGGGTAATTTAGAGTGTTTTAGGCCTCTAGCCCAATAACCACGGGCGTTAGCAGCTATTAAATTTGATGCGCTGCCTTCGTAGCCCAAACAAAAAGCGCCATCCGGCGCTTTTTTCATGCCCGTCTGCACCACCTTCACACCACCATTCACACCAACTGCGCCAGCGCCGCACGCAGTTCGGGGTAGCGAAACACAAAGCCCGCCTCTTGCGCGCGGCGCGGTTGCACGCGCTGGCCGCCCAGCAGCAGCACCGACATCTCGCCCAGCGCCAGCTGCAGCGCCCACGCCGGTGCCGGCAAAAAAGTGCGGCGATTGAGGGCGCTGGCCAAGGCTTGGGTGAACTCTGTATTGCGCACCAGCCCCGGCGCGCAGGCGTTGAAGACGCCGCTGCACTCGCCGTGCTGCAGCAAAAAATCAATCAGCGCCACTTCGTCTTGCAGGTGAATCCACGGCATCCACTGCTGGCCGCTGCCCAATCGTCCGCCCAGCCCCAAGCTGAACGGCAGGCGCAGTTTGCCCAACATTCCTCCGGTGGGCGACAGCACCGGCGCGGTGCGCAGCAGCACTACGCGCACTCCCCATTGGCGGGCGCGTTCGGCCTCTTGCTCCCACGCGTGGCACAGCGCGCTGCCAAAGTCGGCGGGGCCGCTGGCGCTGGTTTCGTCCAGCAGTTGCTCGCCTTGGTTGCCGTACCAGCCGGTGGCAGAACCCGAGATCAGCACCGGCGCGGGCGTGGCTTGCCGGGTCATCCAATCGACCAGCGTGCGCGTCAGCTCGATGCGGCTGCGGCGCAACAACTGGCGGCGGCTTTGTGTCCAGCGGCTGTCTGCAATCGGTGCGCCGGCCAAGTTGATAACCGCGTCGAACGCCATATCCGCTGGCAAGTCTTCTAGCGTGGCCACGCCGCGTGCGCCGCTGCACAGCGCCGCTACGGTTTGCGGGCGGCGGCTCCAAACCCACAGTTCGTGGCCTTGTGGCTGCCAGTGTTTACACAGGGCTTGGCCAATCAGGCCGGTGCCGCCGGTGAGGAGGATGCGCATGGTTTTTCTCCAAAGGTGTAGATAGCAAGCGGACGCTTACCAAGGCAAAGCTTTGCCGTCCGGTGCTGCGAAATGGTGCGGAAAAGGAGTTGCTTGAGCATTGCTGCGCCACTGCGTCACCAAAGGTGCCAGCGCCGACAAGCTCTGCACAGCGGTGATGCCCAGCAGCGGTTTTTGGTACAGCGCGCTGCACGAGCCGCCCACCCACAGCGCGCGCTCGTGCGGCAGTTGGCGGCGCAGTTCACGCAGTTGACTCAGGACGATGGGGCCGCTTTGCAGGTTGGTAAAACTCAGCGCCACCACATCGGCGCGGTGCGCTTGCGCCGCTTGGACGATATCGCTCAGCGGGGTTTGCGCGCCCAGCGAGATGCAGACGCAGCCCTCTAGCGTCAGCAGCGCTTCGAGCATCAGCAGCCCCAAGCTGTGCGGCTCGCGCGGCAGGGTGGTCAGCAGCACACGCGGGCCTTGCACTGCCAAGGCTGGCGCTGGCGACTGCGCCGGCATGGCCAGCGTGGCAATCGCCGAGCGCAGCACGCCGGTGATGACCTCGGTGTACAGGTGTTCTTCAAATATCTCAAAGCGCCCCTGCGCCCACGCTTCGCCGACGGCGGTGGTCAGCGGCGCGACCACTTCGGTGACGAAAGGCGCCAAGCCCCTGCGCCACTGCGCTTGCAGCAGCGCGTGGCGCAGCGCCTGTGGGTCGTGCGCGGCAATGGCTTCGAGCAGGGCGGGTATTTCGGGCGCTTGCCGCGCCGGCAGCGGTGTGGGTTTTGTTGCAGTTTCTGGGTTGGTTCCATCGTGCGCTGCACTGGATGCTGCGTTGTCCAGCGCCGGCTGCGCGTGGTGCGCCAGTAGCGCTTGCAGGGCGTTGTTGTCCAGCCCGACCACCTTGCCGGGGCGCATCCCCGCATCCAACAGCCGCCGAATCAGCTTGAGCTGCACCACCTGCGCACTTGGATACAGCCGGTCGCCCGCCGCATCGCGCAGCGGTGTGGGAAAGCCATAGCGCTTCTCCCACACGCGCAGCGTGTCTTTGGCCAAGCCGGTTTCGCGCTCGACAGCGGCAATCGACAGGGCGGCACTTTCGGGGGACGTTGCAAGGTGGCTCATGGCGGTGGCAGGGGGGATGAGGATCGCAGGGTTATCCATCGACAGATAGGACAAAATAATTAGTATTGCGTAAATTGTCTAAGACAAACATAATTTTGTCTAATCAATTTCAGCCATTTTTAGGGCAAATTTCATGCAAGTTGCAGTGATTGGGTCGGGCATATCGGGTTTGGCCGCCGCGCACCGGTTGCGCGGACAGGCGTGCGTCACGTTGTTTGAGGCGGGCGACTATTTTGGCGGCCACACCCACACCGTCGATGTCAGTCTGCCCGATGCCAGCGGCCAAGTGGTGACGCACGGCGTCGATACGGGGTTTTTGGTGTTCAACGAGCGCACTTACCCCGGCTTGATTGCGCTGTTTGAGGCGTTGGGTGTGCCGACAGCGCACTCGGACATGTCGTTTTCCGTTCAAGCGCCGGGCGCGGGCATTTTGGGAGCGGACGCGCTGGAATGGAGCGGCTCCAACCTGCGCACCGTGTTTGCGCAAAAGCGCAACCTGCTGCGCCCGCGCTTTTGGGGGATGTTGCAAGAGCTGCTGCGCTTTAACCGCCTGTGTACCGCGCTGGCCGAGTCCGGCGAAGAAGCTGCGCTGCGCCAGCCGCTGGGCGCTTTTTTAGACCAGCACCGCTTTGGCGCGGCCTTTCGCGATTGGTATTTTTTGCCGATGCTGGGCTGCATTTGGAGCTGCCCGACCGATCAGATGCTGCTGTTTCCGGTCGCCACCATGGTTCGTTTTTGCCACAACCACGGGCTGCTACAGGTGAGCGAGCGGCCGCAGTGGTTCACCGTCGCTGGCGGCGCGCGCCAGTATGTCGAGCGCCTGATAGGTGCTGTGGACGACGCGCGCCTGTCCACCCCGGTGCGGCGCATCGTGCGCGACGCAGCCGGTGTCCATATCTACAGCCGCAGCCGCACCGGTGCCGAGCAGGTCGAGCGCTTTGATGCTGTGGTGATGGCCGTACACAGCGACCAAGCGCTGCGCCTGCTGGCACAACCCACGGTGCAAGAAGGCTTGGTGCTGGATGCCCTGCGCTACCAGCCCAACCGCGCCGTGCTGCACACCGATGCCGGCGTGCTGCCGCGCCAGCGCAGCGCGTGGGCGGCATGGAATTACGAACGCGCCGCCAGCGCCCCCGATGCTGCTGCACGGGTGTGTTTGCACTACTGGATCAATGCCTTGCAGCCGCTGCCGTTTGCCCAGCCGGTCGTGGTCTCGCTCAACCCCGCGCGAGCCATCGACCCCACCAAAGTGCTGGCCGAGTTTGATTACGACCACCCGGTGTTTGACATGGGTGCCATCGCCGCCCAAGCGCAAGTGCCGCAACTGCAAGGCGTGCAGGGCACTTGGTTTTGCGGCGCGTGGACGGGCTACGGCTTTCACGAAGATGGCCTGCAATCGGGCTACCGCGCCGCCGAATCGTTGCTGGCGCACATGCGCCGCCAGAAGGTCGCATGAAAACGCCCGCCGCTGCCGCTGAAACCACTGCTGTGCCGCACATCGCCTTTGGCCATGTCTGGCACACGCGGCTGCGCCCGCAGCGCCACCGCTTTATCTACCCGACGTTTTTCTTGATGCTGCCGATGCGCAGCCTGCGCCAGCAGCCCGAAACCACCGGCGTCCTCGCCCGCAACCGCCGGGGTGCGCTGGCGTTTTATGACGCTGACCACGGCGATGGCCGCAGCGCCGAGCAAGGTGGCGCGCTGGCATGGCTGGAAGAGCTTTTGGCGCGCGAAAACATTGACGATGCCGATGGCGAAATCTGGCTGCACTGCTACCCGCGCGTGCTGGGTTACAGCTTCAAGCCGGTCAGCTTTTGGTACTGCCACCGCAAGGGCGGCAGCCTGCGCGCCATCGTTGCCGAGGTCAATAACACCTTTGGCGAGCGCCACACCTATGTGCTCGACCACCCGGTTTATGGCCAAGAGATGGCGGTGGACAAAGTGTTCCACGTCTCGCCGTTTTGCCCGGTGGAGGGCGGCTACCGCTTTCAATTTCAGCGCAGCGGCGCGCAGGGGCTGCAAACCACGCGCCTGCGCATTGACTACCACGACCAGCAAGGCGCGCTGCTGCTGACCGGCATGGGCGGGCGGCTGCAACCGCTGACGGCAGCCAGCCGCCGCCATGCGCTGTGGCGCTACCCGCTGCTGACGCTGGCCGTCATTGCCCGCATCCACTGGCACGCGCTGTTGCTGTGGATGAAGCACGCGCCGTTTCACAGCAAACCGCCGCCACCGGCGCAGCCGGTTTCCCGCGCTGTACCGCCTTCCTCGCCCCCTCTTTGAACTTGACCATGAACACCACCACCGTTTCTTCATTGGCGCTGGAGCGCCCCAGCGAGTTGCCCTCCGACCTGCTGGCCGATATGCCGCGCGCCGCCCGCGCTGGCGTGCGCCTGTTGCAGCGCTTAGAGCACGGCACGCTGCTGCTGGAGCTGCCGGACGGCCGCACGCTGCGTTTGGGCAGCGGCAATCTACCCACCGCCAACCTGCGCCTGCACAACTGGAAGGTGTTTTCTGCCGTGGTGCGCTCGGGCGACATCGGTTTGGCCGAGGGCTACATCGCCCAAGACTGGAGCACGCCGCACTTGGCCGAGCTGCTCAAACTGCTGATAGCCAACCGCGAGACGCTGGAGTCCTTGGTCTATGGCGCGTGGTGGGGGCGCTTGGCCTACCAACTGCGCCACCTGCTCAACCGCAACACGCGCGCTGGCAGCCGGCGCAACATCCACGCGCACTACGACTTGGGCAACGACTTTTATCGCCTGTGGCTGGACCCGAGCATGAATTACTCGTCCGCGTGGTTTGAGGGCAACCTGCAAGGCGACCTGACGCAAGCGCAAAACGCCAAAGTGCGCCGCGCCCTGCAAAGCGCGAATGTGCAGCCGGGCAGCCGGGTGCTAGAGATTGGCTGCGGCTGGGGCGCGCTGGCCGAAATGGGCGCGGGCGAATTTAATGCCCACGTCACCGGCGTGACGCTGTCGAGCGAGCAACTGGCCTACGCCCAAAGCCGCGCCGAGCAAGCTGGCGTGGCCGCGCAAGTCGATTTGCGCTTGCAGGATTACCGCGATATTCAGCTGGGCAGCGCGGGCGCATACGACGCGATTTGCTCGATTGAAATGGTCGAGGCCGTCGGCCAGTCGTACTGGCCGAGCTACTTTGGCGCGCTGCAGCGCCTGCTCAAACCCGGCGGGCGCGCTTGCGTGCAAAGCATCGTCATCAAGGACGCGCTGTTTGAGCGCTACGTGCGCGGCACCGACTTCATCCAGCAATATATTTTTCCGGGCGGCTGCTTGCCTAGCCCAGCGCGCTTCAAAGCCGCTGCCGAGCAGGCTGGCTTGCGCGTCACACAATCTTTCTCCTTTGGTCCGGATTACGCCGAGACGCTGCGCCGCTGGCACCACAGCTTTGCCCAGCAGCGCGCCGCCGTGCAAGCGCAGGGCTTTGACCCAGCGTTTCAGCGCACGTGGGAGTTTTACCTCGCCTATTGCGAAGCCTCGTTTGATACCGCCAACATCGACGTGGTGCAGTACACGCTGGTCAAAGATTAAAAACCATAGCTGCTAGCGCCCGTGTCTATTGGGCTAGAGGCCGTTTTGATGCTTAAAACACCGATCAATAGCTTGGTTTTGGCGGCGGCGGACGTTGCTACGGCGTCTTTGCCGTGGCGGGCGGGTTTGCGCTATGGCTTGCTGGGTTTGCCGCTGGCGTTTGCGGCGCTGCCGTTGTATGTGGTGCTGCCGCACTACTACGCCGGCCAGCTGGGGTTGTCGCTGGCGCTGGTCGGGGCGCTGCTGATGTCGGTGCGCTTACTGGATGCCGTGGTCGAGCCGCTGCTGGGGCGTTTTAGCGACTGGCTCTATGCCCGCCAAGGGCGCGGCTTGCGCGCCGTGCTGTGGGTGGCGGGCGCTTCGGCGCTGGTGCAGGTGCTGGGCATGGCGGGCTTGTTTTTTCCGCCAGCGCGTGCGCAAGCCACGCCGACGGGGCTGGCGGTGTGGCTGGTCATCGGCCTGCTGCTGACCAGCGTGGCGCACAGCCAATTGGTAATTGCCCACCAAGCGTGGGGCGTGCGCTTAGGGGGCGATGCGGTGCAGCGCAGCCGCATCGTCGCCTGGCGCGAGGGGCTGGGCTTGGTCGGCGTGATCGCCGCCAGCGCGCTGTCGGTGGCGTGGGGGCCGACCGCAATGTTGGCCGCTTTGGCGCTGGCGCTGGCCTTGGGCTGGTGGGCGCTGTGCAACGCGCCGCGCCCGTTCCAGACGGTGGTGCGCCCGTCTGGTCTGCAGCAGGCCGCCGCGCCGGCGCTGTGGGCACCGCTGCGGGTCGCGGCGTTTCGCCGCTTGCTGGCGGTGTTTTTGTGCAATGGCATTGCCAGCGCCATCCCTGCCGCGCTGATGCTGTTTTTTGCCCAAGACCGGCTGCTGGCCACGCCGGCGCAAATTGCCCTGCTGCTGGTGCTGTATTTCGTCTGCGGCGCGTTGTCGATGCCGCTGTGGTTGCGCAGCGTGCGCCGTTTTGGCCTAGAGCGCACGTGGCTGGCCGGCATGTTGCTGGCGGTGCTGTGCTTTGGCTGGACGGCGGGATTGGGCAGCGGCCAAGTGCTGGCCTTTGCCGTGATTTGCGCGCTGACCGGCGTGGCGCTGGGCGCGGATTTGGCGGTGCCCGGCGCGCTGCTGGCGCGTTTGGTCGAGCGCCAAGGCGCGCAAGGCCAGCACGACGGCGCGTATTTGGGTTGGTGGAATCTGGCCACCAAACTCAACTTGGCGCTGGCCGCCGGCGCGGCGCTGCCGCTGCTGCAATGGGCTGGCTACGCGCCCGGCAGCCAAGACGCGCAAGCACTGGCGCATTTGTCGTGGGGCTACGCGCTGCTGCCGTGTGTGCTGAAACTGCTGGCGGCGGCGCTGTTGTATGGCTTGTTCATCCACCGGGTCGAGCACCCGGCACCACCTGAAGGAATGCTGTTTTGACTACGAATACCACCCTCCTCCCCCGTCGCCACCTGCTGCTCAGCGCCGCTGCGGGCTTGGGCGCTCTGGCGGGTTTGTCCGGCTGTGCCAGTCCCCAGCCCGCCGACTACGCCCAAGAGCGCCCGCTGCTGGAGCTGGACCACTACTTCAATGGCCGGGTGCGCGCGCACGGCATCTTTCAAAAACGCGGCGGCGCTGTGGCGCGGCGCTTTACGGTGGTGATGGACTGCAGCTGGCAGGGCAACGAGGGCGTGCTCGACGAGGCCTTCAGCTACTCCGACGGCACCACCGAGCGGCGCATTTGGCGCCTGACCAAACATGCCAATGGCCGCTACAGCGGCCGCGCCGACGATGTCATCGGCGAAGCCCAAGGCCAAACCGCTGGCAACGCCTTCCACTGGAGTTACACGCTGCGCCTGCCGGTGGACGGCACCACCTACGACGTGCAGTTGGACGACTGGATGTTTTTGGTGAGCGACAAAGTGCTGCTCAACCGCGCCACCATGAGCAAATGGGGCGTGCAGCTGGGCGACTTGACCCTGTCGTTCACCAAGGAGTGAGGCTGTGGCGCTCAACCCCCGCATCACCGACTGGCGCGGCAAACGTGTCTGGCTGATTGGCGCTTCCAGCGGCATTGGCCGCGCCGTGGCTGAGGCGCTGCACGCGCGCGGGGCGCAGGTGTGCGTCTCGGCGCGCCAGCAGGCACCGCTGCAAGCGTTTGTCGATGCGCACCCCGGCAGCCAAGCGCTGGCGCTGGACGTGACCGATGCCGCCGCTGTCGCTGCCGCCGCGCACCAACTGCTGGCGGGCGGCGCGTTGGACTTGGTTTGTTATTGCGCTGGCTACTACAAGGCCATGCGCGCCACCGACCTCGACCTGCCCGAGCTGCTGCGCCACCAGCAGGTCAATGTGGTCGGTGCGCTGCACGTGTTGGCGGCAGTTACACCGGCGTTGCTCAACGCCGCCAAGGCCGGCACCCACGCGCCGCACCTCAGCTTGGTCGCCAGCGTCGCTGGCTGGAGCGGCCTGCCGCAAAGCTTGGCCTATGGCCCGACCAAAGCGGCGCTGATTAACTTGGCCGAAGTGCTGTTTTTGGACCTGCGCCCGCACGGCGTGGGTGTCAGTGTGGTCTGCCCCGGTTTTGTCGATACGCCCCTGACGGCGCAGAACGAATTTCGTATGCCCGCCCTGCTGACTCCTGCGCAGGCGGCCGACGCGATGCTGCGCGGCTGGGCGCGGGGCGACTTTGAGATGCATTTTCCCCGTCGTTTCACGGTGATACTCAAGTTACTGCGCGTGTTACCTTACCGCTGGTATTTCGCCCTAGTACACCGCTTGACAGGTTTATGAACTCCACCACCCTCACTGCCACGATGGCTATCTCGTCTGCTGCTGGCGCTGCTGGCGCTGCTGCGGTTGCCAGCAGCGCCAATACGGCTTTGGGCACCGCTGCCGCTGTCAACCGCTTGGCGCAGTTGTATGAAAGCATCTCGCCCGAGCTGCTGCCCCAGCTGGCGCAGTGCTACGCCAGCGGCGCGCGCTTTAAAGACCCGTTCAACGACATCCAAGGCACAGCCGCCATCGTGCGCGTGTTTGAGCACATGTTTGCCAGCATGGAGCAGCCGCGCTTCATCATCACCCAGCGCATCGTGCAGGGCGACCAAGCGTTTTTGGTCTGGGAGTTTTACTTTCGCCTGCGCCACAAGCGCTTGCGCGACGAGCAATTCATTCGCGGCGCGACGCATTTGCAGTTTGACCCGCAAGGGCTGGTCTCGCTGCACCGCGACTACTGGGACACCGCCGAGGAGCTGTATGAAAAACTCCCCCTGCTGGGCACGCTGATGCGCTGGCTGCGCCGCCAAATGGCGACAAAATAACAATCAAATTGGCCTCTAGCCCAATAAACACGGGCGCTAGTAGCTATCAAAATAAATTAAAAACCACCTCCATCTAAAGATATGTCCGAACCTCTGAACGCCTATCCCCTGTGGCTGCAGTCTTTGCTGCAAGGCCCCCATGCGCTGGCGCTGGACGCGCGCTGTGTTGAAACCCATATTTCGTGGGTGGTGCTGGCGGGGCAGCAGGTGTTTAAGTTCAAAAAGCCGCTGTCGCTGGGGTTTTTGGACTTTGGCACGCTGGCACAGCGCCGCTACGCTTGCGAAGAAGAATTGCGCATCAACCGCCGCACTGCGCCGCAGTTGTATCAAGCGGTGGTGGCGTTAATTGCCCCCGCGCAATCGCCGCGCTTGGTGGCGCTGGCCGACGTGCAGCCGCAAGACGAAGTGCTGGAGTACGGCGTGCAAATGCAGAGATTTGCCGACGGCGCGCTGCTGGCCGAGCAGCTCGATGCCGGCACGCTGCTGCCAGCGCACCTGAGCGCCTTGGCCGAGCGCGTAGCGCAACTGCACGCCAGCGCCGCGCTGGCACCGGCCAACAGTGATTTTGGCAGTGCTGCCATAGTGCGCCAGCAGTCGCAAACCAACCTCGACACCCTCGCCACCATGCCGCTGCCCGAGGCCGAGCGGCGCACGCTGCAAACCCTCAATGCGTGGACGCAGCGCGAAGGCGAGCGCTTGGCACCGCTGTTTGCCGCCCGCAAAGCTGCGGGGCTCGTGCGCGAATGCCACGGCGATTTGCACATGGGCAACTTGGTGCAATTGAGCGATGGCGCACAGATGTTTGACGCCATTGAGTTCAGCGAGGCGCTGCGCTTTATCGACCCGATAGCCGATGTCGCCTTTTTGTGCATGGACTTGCACGCGCGTGGCCGCCCGGACTTGGGTTGGCACTTTTTAAACGGCTGGCTGGAGCACAGCGGCGACTACGATGGACTGCAGCTGCTGCGCTGGTACTTGGTTTATCGCGCGCTGGTCAGAGCGATGGTGGCGGGCTTTCGCCTGCTGCAGTCAGCCCAAGATGAGGCCGGCCTGCACGAGCTGCAGCGCTATTTGGCGCTGGCCGAGCTGCTGTGCCAACCGCGCCCGCGTGGGCTGTGGCTGGCGCAGGGCGTGTCCGGCTCGGGCAAAAGTTTCAGCACGATGCCACTGGTGGCGACACGCGGCATGGTGCGCCTGCGCGCCGATGTCGAGCGCAAGCGCCTGTTTGGCTTGGCACCCACTGCCAGCAGCGCTGGGCTGCAATCTCAGAATATCTACAGCGCCGAAGCTACTGAGCGCACCTACGCCCAGCTGCTGGCGCTGGCGCGCACGGTGTTGGATGCGGGCTGCGCCGTGCTGGTCGATGCCACCTTTTTGGCGCAAAGCCAGCGCGCACCGTTCAGGGCGCTGGCGGCTGAAAAAGCCGTGCCGTTTGCCATCTTGGCGTTTGATGCGCCGGTGCCGGTGCTTGAGCAGCGCGTTGCGCAGCGCTTGGCGCAGGGCGCTGACGCATCTGAAGCCACGCTGGAAGTGCTGGCCGCGCAACTCGCCCGCCGCGAGCCGCTGACCGAGGACGAGCTGGCGCTGACGGTGCAGATTGACACCAGCCAGCCGGTAGATGCGTCTGGCTGGCCGGTGCTCTGACCGGCGGACTGTTTTCAGTGCGCCAGCAACCCCGGCCACAGTTGCAGCAGCACGCTGGTCATGGTGAAGTAGCGCAAAAACTTGCCTACGGCCATATAGGCCAGACAGGGCCAAAACGGCAGCTTCAGCCAGCCGGCGACGGCGCACAGCGGGTCGCCAACAATGGGCAGCCAACTGAGCAAACACGCTTTCGCCCCAAAGCGCTCCAGCCACGCCAGCGCCTGCACTTCGGTGCGCGCGCCTTTGGCCTTGTCCACCACCTTGTGCGCACCCAGCCCCATCCACCAGCTGACTGCCCCGCCCAGCGTGTTGCCCGCTGTGGCCACCACAATCGCCGGCCAAAACAAATGCAGGTTGAGTTTGACCAGCCCAAACACCGCCGGCTCCGAGCCCAGTGGCAGCAAAGTGGCCGAGATGAGTGAAACAACAAACACCGTGCTCAGGCCAAACTGCGGCAGCGCGAGCAGGTCAAGTAGGTGAAGCAGCCAAGTTTCCATAAGAGCGGCGAGTGTAGTGGGCAGCGATTGCCTAAATTTTGCGCAGGTACAATCGCGCCTCTTTTTTAAGCTATCTACCCCGCCTGCCCTGCGCAGCGCGTCTGACCCATGCACATTGGCCCGTATTTGTTGGCAAACCACCTGTTTGTTGCCCCGATGGCCGGGGTGACCGATAGGCCATTTCGCCAGCTGTGCAAAGCGCTGGGCGCGGGCTATGCGGTCAGCGAAATGGTCACGTCGCGCAAAGACCTGTGGGACAGCCTGAAAACCTCGCGCCGCACCAACCACGAGGGCGAGCCAGGCCCAATTGCCGTGCAAATTGCCGGCACCGACGCGCCGATGATGGCCGAGGCCGCGCTCTACAACATCGACCGGGGCGCGCAAATCATCGACATCAACATGGGCTGCCCGGCCAAAAAGGTCTGCAACAAGTGGGCCGGCTCGGCGCTGATGCAAAACGAAGCGCTGGCGGTAGAGATTGCCGCTGCTGTGGTTGAGGCCTGCGCCACGCGCAACGTCCCCGTCACGTTAAAGATGCGCACCGGCTGGTGCCAAGAGCATAAAAACGCCGTCTCGTTGGCGCGCCAGTTTGAAGCCGTCGGTATCCAAATGCTGACGGTGCATGGCCGCACGCGCGAGCAAGGCTACAAGGGCGCGGCGGAATACGACACCATCGCCGCCGTCAAAGCGGCGGTGCGCGTGCCGGTGGTGGCCAATGGCGACATCGACAGCCCCGAAAAAGCCCGCGCCGTGCTGGCCGCCACCGGAGCGGACGCGCTGATGGTTGGCCGCGCTGCGCAGGGCAAGCCGTGGATTTTTCGCGAAATCAACCATTTTTTGACCACCGGAGAACACCTCGCGCCGCCCTTGGTGGCCGAGGTGCGCAGCCTGCTGCTGGAGCACCTGCACCAGCACTACCGGCTGTATGGCGACGAGACCGGCGTGCGCAGTGCGCGCAAACACATCGCTTGGTATGTGCGCAGCCTGCCCGGTGGCGAGCAGCTGCGCCAGCACATTAACCGTCTCGATGAGTGCGCTGCGCAGTGGCAAGCGCTGGCCGATTACTTTGACCACTTGAGCGCGCACATGGAGCGCCTACCCCAAGAACGACAAGAGAAACTGACTGCATGAGTAGCCCAAAACACATTCAAGAATGCGTGCGCGACAACCTAGAGAGCTATTTCCGCGATCTGGGCGGCGAGACACCCGACGGCATGTACGACATGCTGGTTCACTTGGTCGAAAAACCGCTGCTCGAAGTCGTGATGCAGCAAGCCGAGCACAACCAGTCGCGCGCTGCCCAGTGGCTCGGCTTGAACCGCAACACCCTGCGCAAAAAACTGCTACAGCACGAGTTGCTGTAAACATTTAAAGCTTAAAGACTCATTTTTTAATAGCTACTAGCGCACGTATTTAAAGGGCTAGAGCCCGTTTTGATTCTAAAACCTGAAAGGTATCTCTCGATGAATGCACTGAATGCACTTATTTCTGTTTCCGACAAAACCGGCGTAGTGGAGCTGGCGCAAGGCCTGCACGCGCTGGGTATTCGCCTGCTGTCCACCGGTGGCACCGCCAAGCTGCTGCAAGGCGCTGGCCTGCCCGTGACCGAAGTGGCTGAAGTGACGCAGTTCCCCGAAATGCTCGATGGCCGCGTCAAAACCCTGCACCCCAAAGTCCACGGCGGCCTGCTGGCGCGGCGCGAACTGCCCGCCCACATGGCCGCTTTGAAGGAGCACGGCATTGACACCATCGACCTGCTGGTCGTCAACCTGTACCCGTTTGAAGACACCGTCGCCAAAGTCGGCTGCACGCTGGCCGACGCGATTGAAAACATCGACATCGGCGGCCCAGCGATGGTGCGCAGCGCCGCGAAAAACTGGAAAGATGTTGGCGTGCTGACCGATGCTGGCCAATACCCCGCCGTGCTGGCCGAGCTGAAAGAGCACGGCAAATTGAGCGACGCGCTGCGCTTTGGCTTGGCCGTGGCGGCGTTTAACCGCATTGCCCAATACGACGGCGCGATCAGCAACTATTTGTCGAGCGTGCAGCTGGACGCTGACAAACTCAGCGAAGACTACGTGCCCGAGATGGCCGTGTTCCCGGCGCAAGCCAACATGTTCACCGTCAAAGCGCAAGACCTGCGCTACGGCGAAAACAGCCACCAGCAAGCCGCTTGGTACTGCGACCTGAACCCGATGGTCGGCTCGCTGGCCACGGCGGTGCAGTTGCAAGGCAAAGAACTGAGCTACAACAACATCGCCGACGCCGACGCCGCGTGGGAATGCGTCAAGAGCTTTGAGCAGCCCGCCTGCGTCATCGTCAAGCACGCCAACCCCTGCGGCGTGGCGATTGGCGCCACCGCGCACGGTGCCTACCTGAGCGCCTTCCAAACCGACCCGACCAGCGCCTTTGGCGGCATCATTGCCTTCAACCGCCTGCTGGACAAAGCTACCGCCGAAGAAATTTCCAAGCAGTTTGTCGAAGTGGTGATGGCACCGGCTTTTAGCGATGAAGCGCTGGCGGTGTTGGGCGGCAAGGTCAATGTGCGCCTGCTGCAAATCACGCTGCCGGACAACTACGCCTACGCCCGCAACGAGATCGAAACCAAGCGCATCGGTTCGGGCCTGCTGATGCAGACCGCTGACAACCACGTCCTGCAACTGGCCGACCTGAAAATCGTCACCACGCTGCAACCCACGCCCGCGCAACTGCAAGACCTGATGTTTGCGTGGAAAGTGGCGCAGTACGTCAAAAGCAATGCCATCGTTTTCTGCAAAAACGGCATGACGATGGGTGTCGGCGCTGGCCAGATGAGCCGCCTCGACTCGGCGCGCATTGCCAGCATCAAGGCGCAGCACGCCAACCTGTCGCTCAGCGGCACGGCGGTCGCCAGCGACGCTTTCTTCCCCTTCCGCGACGGCTTGGATGTGGTGGTGGATGCGGGCGCAACTTGCGTGATCCAGCCCGGTGGCTCGATGCGCGACCAAGAAGTCATCGACGCGGCCAATGAGCGCGGCGTGGCGATGGTGTTTACCGGCGTGCGCCATTTCCGCCATTAAGCATTGGCGTGGCGCTTGAGTGCGTCGCCGATAAAAAAAGCAGCTTCGGCTGCTTTTTTGTTTTATTTGATAGCTGCTAGCGCCCGTATCTATTGGGCTAGAGGCTGATTTAATACTTGTTGGTAACGATTAAGTTACCATAGACCATGCAAATCAGACTTGAAGAATACGTCCGAGTCGGCGGCTCCTGCCCTTATCAGGAGTGGTTTGACAGCCTGGACGCACTCGCTGCAGCCAAGGTGGCAGTGGCCAAAGTGCGTATGGAGTTGGGCAACACCTCCAACATCAAATGGTTCAGAGGTATTGGCGAATACGTGATCGACTGGGGGCCGGGGTATCGCATCTATCTGGCCAAAGACGGCGAGGTGCTGATTATTTTGTTGGGTGGCAGCACCAAGCGCGGCCAACAAAAAGCCATTGACCAAGCCATCGCCCTGCACGACGAATACAAAGCACGCAAAAAAACACCCACTCCCGCGCTCGCACCCACATCAACACCGGCCAAGAAAGGCAAATCAGCATGACTTTGACCCGCAGCTTTAAACACACCGTCGTCGCGCGCGTGGAGCGTGATCCGGCCTTTGCCAAAGCGCTGCTGGACGAGGCCGCCACGCTGTTTTTGAGTGGCGAGCCTGATGCAGCGCGGCTGATTTTGCGTGACTTGGTCAATGCCACCGTCGGCTTTGAGCAACTGGCGCAGTTGACGCAAAAACCCAGCAAAAGCCTGCACCGGATGTTGTCGCAGCACGGCAATCCCAGCATGGACAACCTCGCGGCGATTTTTGGCGCCATTCGCGATTGGCTCAAAGTTGCCTTTGATGTGCGGGTGATTGAAGTCAGCTGAGCTGCTGCGCATCAAAAATCATAGCTGCTAGCGCCCGTGTTTATTGGGCTAGAGGCTGTTTTGACCATTATTTTGAAGCCACCAGCGCGCTGGGGTGGCTTGGCCTCGCCGCAGGGAATCGAACCCCGATCTGACCCTTAGGAGGGGTCTGTTCTATCCGTTGAACTACGACGAGCAGCGGGCGACATTGTAAGGGGCGCTTTTTAGCCCAAGTCCTTCAGTCCTTCAGTCCTTCTCCACGGTGTAAATGATGTCCACCGCGCTTTGCGTGCCGGTTTGGCCGCGCAGGGTCAGGCGCTTGGTCAGGTCGTAGAAGATGTAAATCGCGCCGATGGCGCTGGTCAGGCTTTGCTCGTAGGTGACGTAAAGCTGGCTCGATAAGCGCTTGCCCAGCGTGATGGCCGCGCCGCTGGCATCGTCGCCGCTGCCCGGCCCTTTGAAGCCGACTTCGTCCAGCCCCAAGCGCTGTGCGGTGTTGCCGCTGCCACTGCCTTGGCCACCCAGCAGCGCCAGCGCGGCTTGCTGTAGCAGCGCAGCTTCCGCGCCGCCAGCGGCGGTGCTGCGCCCGGTGATGACCCATGAGAGCTTTTCTGCATCCGGCAAATCGGGGTCAGAGTACAGGCGCACGCGCGGCGCTTGGGCGCTGCCACTGACTTGGACGCCGGCGCGCACGCTGATATTGGGGCGCAGCGCCAAGATGTCGAGCGAGGGGTTGTTGTACGGGCCGTTAAAGCGCGCAATGCCGGTCTCGACGTTCAGCGCTTGGCCCCACGCGCGGTAACGCCCTTGCACGGTGCGCACTTCGCCAGTGATGCGCGGCGGCGCGCCGGGGCTGTTGCCGCCGCGCACGTCCAACGCGCCTTCCAGCCGGGTGGTGATGCCAAAGCCTTGCAGCGCAAAGTCGCGCCCCAAGTTCAGCGTGACGGCGATATCGGGCGCTTGGGCGGTTTGCGCGCGGGCGGCGCTTTGGCTGGTTTGCTGCGCTTTAGCGGCGTTGGCGCGGTCGATGGCGGCGGAGCGCACCGCCACATCGTCGCCCAATTGCGGCGCTGAGGCTTCGGGCAGGATGATGGTGGCGCGGTTCACCCTCAGGTCGCCGCGCACGGTGATTTGGCCGTCTTTCAGGCCGGTGCGCAGTTGGCCAGAGACGCTGGCTTGGCGGTCGGCGCGCACCTGCACTTGCAGCGCGCGCAGTTGGGTGGTGAAGTCCAGCGCAATGCCCGAGTCTTTGGCGCTGCTGTCAGCGCTGGCGGCAGCGCCGCCCCAGCGCAAGGTGCCGCTGCCTTGCAAGCTGCCGCCGTCTTGCGGCGCAGGTGTCAGGTTGCCGCTGTAGCCGGCAATGCGCGCTTGGCTGCCTTGGCCGCCTTGCAGGGTCAGTTCGGTGATGTCGAGTTGGTTGCCGCGCAGTGCGGCGCGCAGGCGACCGTCTTTCAAATCAACGCCGTCCAGCAGCGATTGCACCGTGATGCGGTCTGCGCCCAGCGTGCCTTGCCACTGCGGGGCGCTCAAACTGCCGGTGAGTGCTACGTCAGCGTCCAGCGTGCCGTTGATGCGCCAGCCCGGCGGCGCTATGGCCGACCAAATTCCCAAATCGGGCAAATGCGCGCGCAGTTGGGCGTTCAGGGGCGTGTCGGGCGACCAGCTCCAGCTGTCGTTTTGGCGCGTCAGCGTGCTGTTGGCTTGGGCGTTGAGTTTGCCGGCGCGTTCGCTGTCCCACTGCAGTTGGGCGCGCAGTTGCTTGCCTTCGGCGCTCAATTCCAGCCGCGCTTGGCGCACGCCGGCGGGGGTGCCTTTGCCCGCGTTGCTGTTGTTGGTGGTGGTGGCTGTCGCTTTGGGCTGGCTGGCGCTGCTGCGCACGCTGGTGACGGTGGCGGCTTCGCCGATCAGCAAGTGCAGATCGCCACTGGCGCGTTCTAGTACCGCGCTGGCGCGCAGGGCATCGCCAGCGTTGCCGGTGTTGGCGTTCCAGCGGGCGTTGAACAGCAGGTCGCCGCTCAAACCCATCGCTGCTAAAGAAGGTTTTTCACCGGGCGGGGTGAAGGCATCGACCCACGCCAACGGCAGGCCAGTCAGCTCGCCTTGGGTTTGCAGTTGCGCGCTGCCTTTGGCGGGCAGCAGCAGGCGCAGCGGCTGCCAGTGCAGTGCAACCGTGCCGGGCACGGGCGCGCTGATTTGCGCTTGGCCGCCAGTGGTTTCTAGCGTGGTGTTGGTGGCGCTGCTTTTGGCGCTGAGGGTCAGCGGCTCTTGCAGCCGCAGCGCCCATGTGCCGGCGCGATTGCTGTCTTGCCACTGCAGTTGCAGCGCAGCCACGCTGGCGCGCCACTGCGCTGGCACGTTGCCCGCCGTTGCCAAGCCGCCGCTGATTTTTGAATTCAAGGTGATGCGCTGCGTGCCCAGTTGGGCTTGCCCGTCCAGCGCCAGCGCAGCTTGGGTCAGCGCGCCAGACAGTTCGGCTTTCACGCGGCTGAGCTGGATCGGCGTCGCGGCTTTGCCGTCAGACGGTGCAGGCGTGATGTTGAGGTGGGGCGTGGTCAGCGCCGCTTGCAGCGTGAAGGGCGTGTCGCCGGGCGTGGTTTTGCTGGCTTGGCCTTGAGCGCTTTGCAATTGCTGCTGCAAGCTGCGCAGACCGCCGCGCCAGCGCGCATCCAATTGCGCTTGGCCTTGAATGACAGTGCCTTTGAGGGCGTTTGCCAAGCCGGGCAGCGATTGCAGCCACGTTTGCACGCGCTCGGCTGACTCCACCTTCAGCAGCAGTTCACCGGCTCCGTTGGCTGGCTCCAATTGGCCAGTGGTGCGCGCGGTAGCACCCGGCACGGTCAGCGTGAGATTGCCGCGCACTGCCAGTGCGTCGCCCAGCGTGATGGCGATTTTGTCGCCGCGCAGCTGCGCTTGCAGGGCGTCGATGTCGAGCTGTTGCAGGGTCAGCCGCGGCGCTTGCCACTGGCCGCTGGCGCGCACGCTTTGAATGTGCAGCGGCGCTTTGGTGGCTTTGGTGGCTTTGTGGGCTTTGTGGGCTTTTGATGCGCCGCTGGCGCGCAGGTCGGCGCTAAAGCGCACCGCGCCACTGTCGCCATCGGCCATTTGCGCTTGCAGCTGGCCGTTGATGGGGGCTGCATCCAGTTGGGTGTGCAGCGCCGCCAAGTTCAGCGCCTGCACGGTGGCGGTTCCTTCTACTGCGCCGCCTTCGACGGTGTACGTGCCCTGCGCTGTGATGCTGCCATTGCCATTGCCGATATGCACTTTGGCTTGCGAGATACGCCACTGCGCGCCGTCGAAATCCACTTGTGCATCCAGTGCGCTGATGGGCAGACGGGCGCTGTCCCACGCGCCGGGCAAGTCGTTGCGCAGTTGCGCCGCTATCTGCCAGCCGCTGTTTTGGCTGTCTTTGCTGTCTTTGGGGCCAGCTTGCACGCTGCCTTCCAGCGCGGTGACTGGTGCTTGCGGCCACAGCGCCGCCAAGTTCAGGGCGCGCACCTCAGCGCTGGCTTGCAGCAGCGGCTGCGGCAACCACGGCGCGATGTCGGCGCTCAGGTCGGCTTGCATGGTGTTGGTCGCTTCTGCGGTCGGTGGGCGCAACTGCGCCAGCACCTTCAGCCGCGCCGCCTCGGTCGCCAAGGTGCCATTGATGCTGGCGTGGGCGGACAGCTCCAGCGGCTGCTCGCTGCCCGGCGTGGCGGTGCGCACTTGGCCATCCAGCGTCGCTTGCAGCGCCATCGGCGCGGCAGCTTGCAGCGTGGCTTCGAGGCTGTAGTGCCCTTGTGCCAAGTCCACGCCGTCTATTTTTAGTGTGTGCTGCACCCGGTCGTATTGATAGCGGCCACTCAAGGCCAGCGCCGCTACCGGCGCTGACCCCGCCCACTCGATGCGGTCCACACTGAACGGCAGGTCGATGCTGACCGGCAGCTGCAATTGCTGTAGCGGCTCAGATTTGGGTGCCTGCGGGTCGGGCGTGGCGCTGATGCGCACCGTGTCGGCGTGTACCTCGCCCAGCGTGACGCGCCGCTCCAGCAGCGGTGGCAAGCTCCAGCCGATGCGGGCGTTGTCCACTTCGACCGCCAGCGTTGGGCTGCTCCAGCGCAGCCAGCCAATGTGGCCGCCGCCGCGCAGCGAGCCGCTGACATCGCGGGTTTCTAGCTGCTGCTCTGGCGGCAACCAGCGCGCCGCCTGCGCCAGCGTCGTCGCTAGCGAGGTGCTGCGCCCCGACCAAATCCAAGCGCCGGTTGCCACCAGCAAGATGGCCAATATCAGCAGCGCCAGCAGGCCTTTGAGCGCCCGCCACGCCCGCGAGCGCTGGGGTGGCGGCTGTGTGTGCTGCGCCGATGCCGCCGCATACGGATTGACCGTCGGCGGCCCCCCAGCGGCAGCAGCGAAAGTGTCGGCACCCGCGTCGGGTGGAATCGGTGTACGCGTGTTCATGGCTAAAAGGCAAAGCCCAAGCGCAAATGCAAGCGCAGCGCTTTGGCTTTGACGCCATACGCCACATCCGCTTGCAAAGGCCCCACCGGGCTGCGCCAGCGCACGCCCGCGCCAATGCCCAGTTGCGGGCTTATGTCGCCGACGCGGTCGGCCACTGCGCCAGCATCGGCAAACACGGTGCTTTCCCAGTCGGTGACGTTGCCGCGCAGGGCGATGGGGCGCTGCCATTCAACGCTGCCGACGGCCAGATAGCGGCCGCCGTAGAGCAGTTGGTTATCTAGGCGCGCGCCAATTTGGCGGTAGCCATAGCCGCGCACGGTGGTGTCACCGCCGGTCAAGAACAGCTGCGTCACCGGAATCTCTGCGCCAGCACGCGCCAGCACCGCACCGCCTTCGGCACGCAGCGCCAAGCGGCTGTTGCGCGAGACGCTGTGGGTGCCGTTGCCACCTTCCAGCGCCACCTTGCCCAGCGGCACAAAGTGCAGCCAGCGCGCCGTCATGCGGACAAACGGGTCGCGCTGGGGTGTCAGCGTGGTGCCAGCGCCCAACTCCCACGCCAAACCAAAGCCGCGCGTCGGGTTGGCCACGCTGTTGAAGTAGCGCCCAGTCCAGCTGTAGTTGGCACTCAGCGCGCTGCTAGATGGCGGGGCATTGACCCCTTGGTTGCGGGCGTAGTCGTATTGCAGGTAGGCGGAGCGGTCGATGCGGGTGTCGCTTTTGGCGCGGCCTGAGCGCAGGCGTGCGCTGTTGACCTCGTAGCTGCCGGTGGTTTCGCGCTGCGCCAAGCCGCCGGCAAACCAGCGCCAGCCGCGCTCGTTGGGCAGTGCCGTCCAATCGCTGCTGAGTAGCTTGGCTTTGCGGTCGAGCTGCAACTTGCTGACCGCGCGCCAGCCCAGCAGCGGCAGGCGGTTGTGGATGTGGTCGATGCTCAGGCGCGCGCCGCTGTCGGTGGAGACACCCGCGCCAAACACCCACTTTTGCAACTTGGCCTCGCGCACCTGCGCCGTGACCGGCGCGGCCTCGGGGTCGGTGCCTTCGGTGTCGAGCATCAAAAACACCGCGTCGTAATAACCGCTGCTGGCCAAGCGCTGCTGCGCGTCCAACATCTGCGCTTCGCTGTAAACCGCGCCGGTGGGCAAGCGCGCCAAGCGGCGCGCGCCGTCGCTGTCGTAGCGCGGTTTGCCTTTACTGCCTTTGCTGCCTTTGTTGCCTTCGCTCACATGAACTTGCAGCGCGCCAAAACGGTAGGCCGCGCCGGTGTCGTAGTCCACTTTCAGCGCGGCGTGCTGGCTGTCGGCATCAATATCAGCTTTGCTGCTGGTGATGCGCGCCGTTGGGTAGCGGCGCTGGCGCAGCGTGCGCAAGCCTTGGCCTTTGGCATCGTCCCAACCCGATTGGGTGAAGGCTTGCCCGACATGGAGCGGCCACTGTTGTTCAATCCGTGCGCGCTGCCCAGTGCCCTCTTTGGTATCCGCGTCCGGGCTGGTGACTTGGATGTCCACGCTGGCAATCTGCGTTTGCGCGCCGGGTTCGACCTTTAGCACGATGGCGTGCGGTGCTTCGGCGGTGGCTTCAGGCGTTTCGGTCATGTCCAGTGCCAGCGTTGGGCTGAAGTAACCCAGCGTGGCCAGCAATTGGCGCGCATTCTCGTCGGCTGCGCCCAGCAAGCGCGATAGCTCCTGCGCCTGCAGCCCCGGAAAGCGGCGAAAGCGCTGCAGCTCCAAGTTTTTCAGCAAATATTCAGTGATGTCCGGGGGCGCTTGCACTTGCAGCGTAAAAGCCAGCGGCCCATCGTCGGGCACACCGGCCTCGTTGCTCTGCTTTTCTGGCCCACCCAGCGACGGCGGCAACAAGCTGCAACCCGACAGCGCCAGCAGACACAACAGGGCAAAAATTAAACGGCGCTGATTCATCAGAATAGGTCGATGCGTTGGTTGGTTACTTAGACAGCATCCGCATCGCGTCTTCCAGACCCTTGAGTGTCAGCGGAAACATCCGCCCCGACATCAGCTGCTCAATGATGGCAATGCTTTGGCGGTACTGCCACACGCCCTGCTGCTCGGGGTTAATCCAAGCGAAGTTAGGAAAATTGTGGGTCAGGCGCTGCAACCACTCGGCACCGGGCTCTTCGTTGTCGTATTCGACGCTGCCGCCGGGGTGCAAAATTTCAAACGGGCTCATCGTCGCGTCGCCGACAAAAATCAGTTTGTAGTCTTTGTTGTACTTGTGCAGGATGTCCCACGTCGGAAACTTCTCAGCAAAACGGCGGTGGTTGTTTTTCCACACGTAGTCGTAAACGCAGTTGTGGAAGTAATAAAACTCCAAGTGCTTGAACTCGGTTTTGACGGCGCTGAACAGCTCTTCGATGCGCTGAATGTGCTCGTCCATCGAGCCGCCCACGTCCATCAGCAGCAGCACTTTGACGTTGTTGTGCCGCTCGGGAACCATCTTGATGTCCAGCCAGCCGGCGTTGGCGGCGGTGCTGCGGATGGTGTTGGGCAAATCGAGTTCCAACTCGTTGCCTTGGCGGGCAAATTTGCGCAGCCGGCGCAGCGCCACTTTGATGTTGCGCGTGCCCAGCTCTTGCGAGTCGTCGTAGTCGCGGTAAGCGCGCTGCTCCCAGACTTTGACGGCGCTTTTGTTCTTGCCCGCGCCGCCAATGCGGATGCCGCGTGGGTTGTAGCCACCGTGGCCAAACGGGCTGGTGCCTCCCGTGCCAATCCATTTGCTGCCGCCCTCGTGGCGCTCTTTTTGCTCTTCGAGGCGCTTTTTGAGCGTCTCCATCAACTCATCCCAACCCATGCTTTCAATGGCGGCTTTTTGTTCGGGCGTGAGTTCTTTCTCCAAAATTTTGCGCAGCCAGTCCGCCGGCACTTCTTTGGTGAAATCCGCCACCAACTCCACGCCCTGAAAGTAGGCGGCAAAGGCGCGGTCGAACTTGTCGTAGTGCTTTTCGTCCTTGACCAACACCGTGCGGCCGAGGTGGTAGAAATCGTCCAAGCTCCACGCGTCGTCCGAGTTGGGGCCGACCACGCCAGCTTGCAGCGCTTCGAGCAGCGTCAGGTATTCGCGCACCGACACTGGCAGTTTGGCCGCACGCAGGGTGTAGAAGAAGTCAATTAGCATGGTGTCGTTGAATCCAGTTTTCCAGCAACAAGTCAGGCACTCGTGCAAATTCGCGCGTGTTATCTGTTACCAGCACCAGTTGGTGGCACAGCGCTTGCGCAGCAATCCAAGTGTCGTTGGGACCAATCGGCGTGCCCGCCCGTTCCAGTTCCGCCCGAATTTGGGCATAGGTTGCGGAAACTGCGCCATCCAGCGCCAGTAACTCGGTGTTGGCGGTGATGTGTTCCAGCACCTGACGCCGCTTGGGCGTGCGGTCGCCCTTGTAATAGCCCAGCTCTAGCTCGCCCAGCACAATCGGTGACAAAACCAATTGCTCAGGTTGCAAACAAAGAAAACGCTCCACCAAAGCTGGATCAGAGCGCCGAATTAAAGCGCTCCAAATGTTGGTATCGATCAAGTAGCGCGGGCGCTGGCTAGCCATGTCTTATCACCAGCTCGGCACCGGTTCTGCCGAGCCTTCGGGGCTGGCATCAGGCCAATCGGCGACCACCGGCAGTTGCTCCATAAATTCAGCCATGGTCAGCGGCAACTCGCGCAGCACAATTTCATTGCCGCGCCGCTCAATATGCACCCGCTTGGAATGCAACTGAAACTGCTTGGGCAGGCGCACGGCTTGGCTGTCGCCTGACATAAATACAGTCGCTGTAGTCATTGGAGCCTCCTGATTAACAAGGGCAATAGCATTAACATAGTTTTCGGCCTCTAGCCATTTAGATACGTGCGCTAGTAGCTATTTATTTGATAGCAATAATCTTAGCGATTGCGCTGGTTCATGAACACCAGCTTTTCAAACAAGCTCACGTCCTGCTCGTTTTTGAGCAGCGCGCCGACCAGTGGCGGCACGGCGACTTTGTTGTCGGCGCTTTGCAAGGCTTCCAGCGGAATGTCTTCGGCCACCAGCAACTTGAGCCAATCCAGCAGCTCGCTGGTCGAGGGCTTCTTTTTCAGGCCGGGCAGGTGGCGCACGTCGTAAAACGTCTTCATCGCCACCGCCAGCAAATCGGCCTTGAGCGTCGGGAAATGCACATCGACGATGCGGCGCATGGTGTCGGCTTCGGGGAACTTGATGAAGTGGAAAAAGCAGCGGCGCAAAAACGCATCGGGCAGCTCTTTTTCGTTGTTCGAGGTGATGAACACCAGTGGCCGGTGCTTGGCCTTGATCAGCTCGCGCGTCTCGTAGCAGTAAAACTCCATCCGATCGATTTCGCGCAGCAGGTCGTTCGGAAACTCGATGTCGGCTTTGTCGATTTCGTCAATCAACAGCGCCACCGGCCGGTCGGCGGTGAAGGCCTGCCACAGCACGCCTTGGACGATGTAGTTGCGAATGTCTTTGACCTTCTCGTTGCCATCCAAACCGCCCAGTTGGCTGTCGCGCAAACGGCTCACCGCGTCGTATTCGTACAGCCCTTGCTGCGCCTTGGTGGTCGATTTGATGTGCCACTGCAGCAGCGGCATATCGAGCGCCTGCGCCACTTCTTCGGCCAGCATGGTCTTGCCGGTGCCCGGCTCGCCCTTGACCAGCAGCGGGCGCTGCAGCGTGATGGCCGCGTTCACTGCCAGCATCAAATCTTGGGTGGCAACGTAATTCTGAGAACCTTGAAATTTCATGGAAATAAGTGTGTAGATGGCGAGGAATCTTCGGCAAAACCGCTGCCGGCGATTGTGCGTGGAAACGGTTTAGGGCGTGCGGCCTCAATCGCGCGTAGCGCGGCGCTGCACGGCGGCGATGTAAGCATTGCCGTCGGGCGGGCGGCCTGAGCGTTGGCTTTCCCACAGCATGTCGCCCAAACATTCCATCGTGGCGTGGTGCGCGTCGTGCAGGCCGTCATCGAGCCGCTTGGCCAGCAGCTCGACCGCTTGGCGGATGCCGCGTGGCTGGTCGATGCTGCATTGCTCGCTGATCGACAGGTGCATCGACAGGTGCAAAAACGGGTTGGTTTGCTCGGGCGTGGCGTCGTAGTCGCGCGCCAAGGCCGCTTCCACGTCCGACAGCGCGGCGTGGTATTCGGGGTGCTCGGCAATCCACAGGCTGGCCAGCGTTTCGATGGCCTCCATCGGCGCGCCGCTTTGGGTTTTGGCGTGGACGGCGCAGAAAAAGCGCCGCACATCGGCTTGAGAGGGATTGAACATGCGCTCAAGCGTAGCACGCACCCGCCGCAGGCTTTGAGGGGCAATTGTTAAAATTAGCCCCCGTTTTTGACTGAAGATTTCCCTATGGATTTGCATACTTGGCTGACTTTTGTCGCCGCCACTTGCGTGATTGCCATCTCGCCCGGCTCGGGCGCGGTGTTGTCGATGAGCCACGGCCTGTCGTTTGGCGTGCGCAAGGCCAGCGCGACGATTGTTGGCCTGCAGTTGGGTTTGCTGCTGATTTTGCTGGTGGCGGGTGCCGGTGTCGGCTCGCTGCTCTTGGCGTCTGAAGTGGCGTTCAACGCCGTCAAGGTGCTGGGCGCGTGTTATTTGATTTATGTCGGCTTTGCGCAGTGGCGCTCGGCTTCAGCGGCACCGTCTGAGGTGGTCGGTGCGTCAGCCGATGGCACCAGCGCTGCGCCTGCTGTCCCCGCCATCGCTGATGCCGGCAGTTGGCAAAAGCGCTGCGCCACCGGCTTTTTGACCAACGCCACCAACCCCAAAGGCATCATTTTTATGGTCGCAGTGCTGCCGCAATTTATGTCGCCCGAGCGTCCGTTGGCGCTGCAGTTGGCGATTGTCGCGGCGACGATGGTGTCGGTCGATTTGGTGGTGATGCACAGCTACGCTGCCAGCGCCAGCGCGTTGCGCCGCTTGCTGTCCAGCCCGCGCGCCATGCGGGGGCAAAACCGGGTGTTTGGCGGCTTGCTGATGGCGGTGGGCGCGGGTTTGTTCTTTGTGCAGCGCGGTGCGCAGGCGGTGAAATAAATATCAATTTAATAGCTGCTAGCGCCCGTGTTTATTGGGCTAGAGGCTGTTTTTGCTTATATTTCTAGGCTGGCAAAGCCGTTTTGCCGCCACGCTTCAAACACCGTCACCGCCACGGCGTTAGACAGGTTCAGGCTGCGCTGGCCGGCCAGCATCGGCAGGCGCAGGCGCTGCGACAGCGCAAAGGTGTCGCGCAACTCGGGTGCCAGGCCGCGGGTTTCGGCACCGAAGACAAACCAATCACCGGGCGCAAATTGACTGTCGTGCAGTGGGCTGCTGCCCTGCGTGGTCAGGGCGAACATACGCGCTGGGTCGGGCTGCATCGCCTCAATAAATGCCGCCCAATTGGCGTGGCGCTGCACGCGCGTGTGCTCGTGGTAATCGAGTCCGGCGCGGCGCATCAGCCGGTCTTCCATCGAAAAACCCAGCGGCTCAATCAGGTGCAGCGCGCAGCCGGTGTTGGCGGCCAAGCGGATCACGTTGCCGGTGTTGGGGGGGATTTCAGGCTCGACCAGAACGATGTTGAACATGGGGTGTGATGCAGGGTGACATGCAAAAGCGCGCAAGTTTAGTCAGATGCATCGCCCGTTGAATATGGCTCAGGGTACTGGGCATAACTCGGCTCCAGTCTTGGTGGTGTATTTTTAGACATTGTGCGGTAATTTATAACCAAATTGGCCTCTAGCCCAATAAACACGGGCGCTAGCAGCTATGGTTTTTGATGAGTTAACCATAAGCAGTAAGCACCGCAAGACACTGGCAACGATGGTTTACCGCTCCGATGAGCAGCCATCTGCCGAGGGATCGGCTTGAGGTCTTGGTGGTGACGGTGGGCAGCCAAGTGTTCGATGGCAGTGGTTTTTTGGTAGTTGACAGCATACATTTGGTATGTACCATGTAATGTATTTTCACTAGGGCTAAGTCATGCAGCAAACCGCCAAAATATTCGCAACAGGCCGCAGCCAAGCTGTTCGGCTGCCGCTGGAGTTCCGTTTTGATGTGGCGGAAGTCTTCATTCGCCGTGACCTTGCCACGGGGGATGTGGTGTTATCCCGCAAACCCAAAGACTGGCAAGGCCTGTTGGATGTGGTGGCACAAAACACAGACGAAGACCTTTTGATTGAGCGGCACACCACCACTGCGCCACACACCCGCCGCAACCCTTTTGCAGACTGGCAGGAATGATGCAGCGCTACATGCTCGATACCAATGTGGTCAGCCACATCATGCAAGGGCGCGACGCTGACTTGCTGGCGCGCTTGGTGCAGGTGCCGGTAGGCCAAGTGGTGATTTCTAGCGTGACGCTGGCAGAACTCGAATATGGATTGCACCGCAAAGGGCATCCCGAACGTTTGAAAAACGCTATGGCTCAGGTGCTGCTGCGAATGGACGTGCTGCCTTGGGATGAAACCGTAGCCAAGTGCTATGGCGGGTTTTGCTCTGCCCTCGAAGCCCAAGGCATCAACCTCAGCGACCTTGACATGATGATTGCCGCCCATGCGGTAGCTGTCGATGCCACCTTAGTCAGCCGTGACAAAGCCTTCTCAAAAGTGTCCGAGCGCTTGAGGCTAGAGGTTTGGTAGGTCAGCGCTCAGCGCTCAGTGCGCGCTACGACGAGGGCGGTGATGTGCGCCGCTCCGGCTTGGCGCAGTACCAGCGCGGCGGTGTGCAGCGTGGCACCGGTGGTCATCACGTCATCAATCAACACGACGGATTTGCCCTGCAATTGCGGCTGGCGCAGCGGCTCGATGGCCAAAGCGCCGCTCAGGTTGTGTAGGCGCTCAGAGCGCGGCAGTTGGCTTTGCGCGGTGGTGTGCTGGAGGCGCAGTAGCAGCTCAGCGCTGGTTTTGTGCGGTGCCAACTGCCGCGCCAGCAGCAGCGATTGGTTAAAGCCGCGCTCTTGCAGGCGTTGGCGCGATAGGGGAATCGGCAGCACCCAATCGGCCGCTGCCAGCGCCGCTTCGACCTGCGGCGTGCGGCGCAGCAACGCCGCCAAAGCACCCGCCCAGCCGGGGTCGCCGTTGAATTTGAATTGGGTGATGGCGCTGCTCCACGGGTAGCCGTAGGTGACAGCGGCGATGCAGGCATCGAGCGGCGGTGGCTGGCGCAGGCAAGCGCTGCATTGCGGCGGCGCAGCGGCGGTCAGCGGTATCGGTATCGGCATAGCGCAGGTGCTGCAGCGCGGCTGCGGTTGCATAAAACGCGCCGTACACGCATGGCACAGGCGCTGCGCCGGCCATGCGTGGCACACCGCGCACTGGCTGGGCAGGTGCTGTAGCAGACCGCGCCAGCGCGTCGATAGCCTTGAGATGAAGGTGTTGACCATGTTGGTGTCCAATATACGGCGCTCTTGAGGGAGCGTTTTTGCTTACTTTTTCATCACTTTCTGCCGTTTATGCCCACCCAGCGCCCTCCCACGATTGACCCTGTTGCCGCCGCCCGTTGGCACGCTGGCCCGCCCGCGCCGTCTCCTTGGTTGCACGAGGAAGTCGCCCGGCGCATGGAGGCACGGCTGGAGTGGATTCGCGCCGCTCCCGCCGCGTGGTGCCATTGGGACGCGGTGCGCGGCGGCCTAGAAGCGCACGCCCTGCTGCGCCAGCGCTACCCGGACGCGCAGTGCTTTGTCACCGAAACCGCGCCGCAGCGCCAAGCCCACATCGCCCAAGCGCTGGCCACGCCGTGGTGGCGGGCAGCGCGCTGGACGGGTGGCGCTACGCGCTTTGAAGCGCCGCCCGAAGGCAGCGTGCAAATGCTGTGGGCGAATATGGCGCTGCACATGGCCGCCGACCCGCAGGCGCTGTTTGCGCGGTGGCACCGGGCATTGGCTGTGGATGGTTATGTGATGTTTTCGTGCCTCGGCCCCGACACCTTGCGCGAGCTGCACGCGCTGTACGCCGAGCTGGGCTGGCCGCCGCCCGGCCACGCCTTTACCGATATGCACGACTGGGGCGACATGCTGGTGCAAGCCGGTTTTGCCGAGCCGGTGATGGACATGGAGCGCATCACCCTGACCTTTGCCGACGCGCCGCGCCTGCTGCAAGAGCTGCGCGGGCTGGGCGTGAACCTGCACCCGCAGCGCTTTGCCGGCCTGCGCGGGCGCGGCTGGCACACGCGCCTGTTGCAAGCGCTGACCGAGCGGTTGGCCAACCCCGCTGACGGCGGTCGCTTGTCGCTGACGTTTGAAATCGTCTATGGCCACGCTTTCAAGCCAACACCGCGCGTGCCCGTGGGCGCGCAGAGTGCGGTGTCGCTGCACGATATGCGGGCGATGTTGCTGGGCGATAAAGCCGATAAGCGCAAAAAATCTGTGCCTTAACCCGTTGGGTTGAGTAGCACCCAACCTGCGGTGCTAATTTATGCTGTTTTTGGCCTCTAGCCCTTTAAATACGGGCGCTAGCAGCTATCAATTTTGATGCATAGCTCAAGGGTTGTATTTAATCCACGGGTCGTTGCCCGACTTTAAAAAGTATTGGCCAGCGTCGTTGCGCAGCGTGACCACGTCGGCGTTCTCGGCGACAAAGCGGGTGCCGGGCAGTTTTTGGGTGCGCTCGGCCAGCGTTTGCAGCGGCTGGGGCGCGTAGGGGTTGTCGGCCAGCCAGTCGTTGAGCAGGGCAAACAAGTCGAGGTAGCTCATCGGCTCGGTCACGACGATTGGCACGGTGGGCAAGTTGCTGGCCGGCGTGCCGTCCACCGGCGTTGGCGGCTTGAGGCCAATCAGCTTGACAGCGGTCGGCACCAAGGTGATGCGCGGGCTGGGGATTTCGCGCATACCGGAGATTTGCATTTTGTCGCCGCGCAGCGCTGCGCCGTGCTCTGGCACCAGTATCAGCGCGACGGGACGGCCAGATTTTTCGAGGTCGTCGATGAAGCGGTCGAAATCGGCCAGCAATTGCACCAAGCGCGGCTTGTAGGTGTCCAAGCTGCTGCGCGAGGCGATGCCGGGCACGCGGTTGCCGTCGTGCAGCGAGATGGTGTTGTAGTACAGCGCCGCCGGTGCGCCGCCCGATACCGCTTCGGCGGCGTGCTTTTTCCACCACTGCGACAGCAAGGCGTAGTCGTTGTAAATCGGCGAGCCATCAAAGTTTTGCATGTGTACCGGCGCGCTTTGGTTGGGCAGCAGCTTACCTTTGAGGCCGCCTTTGCTCTCTAGCGTTTTGCCAAAGTCTTCATACAAGCCGTCGTGGTTGAGCAGTGCGCTGGTTTGGTAGCCGAGTTTTTCGAGGCTGGGAAAGACGTAGCAGGCCGCGTCTTCGCCTTCGTAGATTTGCTGGTGGCGCTGCTGGCCGCAGGTGCCGTGCAGCACGCGCAGCGAGGCCGGCCCGCTGTAGCTGGCGGCGCTGTTGAAGTCGCTGAACACCACGTCAAAGCGCTGTAGCAGCGGGTGCTCGCGCAGGCCGACAAACTCCATGTCGTCCCACGACAGCGAGCACACGTGCAGCATGATGATGTCAAACGGCGCCACCGCGTTGGCGCTGCGCAGTGATAGGCGCAATTGGCTTTGCTCAGCATAAAAAGCCTGCATCAGCTCGTCGGGGGTGTTGGCCTTGCTGGGGGCTGCGGCCATCGCGCCGTCGCCAGTGCCAACCCCGTTGGCATCGGTGTTCAGGAGACTGGTTTCCAAGCTCGCCATTACCGGTACGCTCAAAATGCCAGCCAAAGCCAGCGTGGCAAAGCGAATGCGTTTGGCCAACAGGGCGTAGGCGATAACGATGGCCACCAGCCCCAAAACCAGCGAGGGGCTGACCAAGCGCTGCAGCAGCTCTAGCCAGTAGTCGGCACTAAAACCCAGCAGCGCTTTCGCTTGCGAGAGCACGCGGCTCGGCGGCGGTAGGTAGGAGTCGTGGTACAGCAGCGCCACGGCTGCCGCAGCAGCCAGCGCATTGCGCAATTTGCGCCAGCGGCCTTGCGGCAGCGGCCACGCCAGCGCCACGCCCAGCGCTAAATTGAGCGCCCAGTTAAAGCCGATATAGCCGCGATAAAACAGCCCCACCTTGAGCAGGAAATACAAATTCCAGTAATGCATAGCGCCTTGGATTAACGAGCGTAGTTGTGCGAGCGCAGCCCCCAGCGCGCCAGAAAGCTGCCCATGTCGCTCCACAGGGTGTGCCAGAAGGTGCGGTAGCCGTGCAGACCCAGCTCGGCAATTTCGCGCAGGCCTTGCAGCGGGCGATCGGTGTCGTGGCTGTCGCTCCAGTTTTGCCATACGTCTTTGCGGGCAAAAGTGCATTGCACCAAGTCAATTTGCTGGCTTTTGCTCAGCGGGTCGAACTCTAGGCCAAGCTCGCCGCTGCTGCGTTGCAGGGCGATGGTGGCGGGAAACGCGCATTCAGTGGTGCCGCGCCACAGACCGACTTGCACTTTGTGCCCGACCGCCAGCGCAGTGTTCGGGGGCAGCTGCAAGCCGATACCGGTCATAGAGAAATCAATGCACTCAGCGCGCAGCACTTGCCCGTCATCCAGAAATAAAGTGGCAGGCATACGGGTATTTACGCGGTGCATCCGCCGCACTTGGCGCGATTCAGACGCTACGCCCAAGGCAGCGCCCAAAATCAAGATGCTGTAGGCAGTCCACAGCAGGTTGAGCAGCACGGTGGCTATTTCGTGCGTGTTCCAGAAAAACAAGCGCCCCAAGCCAATGCCAAACGCCAAGAAGTTCAGCAGCACCAAGATGGTGTAAGGGCGTGAAATGCTCCAGTCAAAGAACGGCTCTGCCACCAAGCCACCTTTGGCGGTGACGTTAAAGGTGCCAATGCGGGGGTTGATCAGCGCCACCGTGGTCGGCCACGCCACATACCAAGCCAGCACGGTTTCATAGACCTCGGCCCAAAAGCTGTGGCGGTATTCGCCTTGAAGATGGGCGTTGGCAATGTTGGACTGCAAGATGTAGGGCAGCACATACACGGCAATCATCAGCGCGCCGGCGTTGATGATGTGCCAGCCAAAAAACAAGAAGGCCATCGGTGCCGTTAAAAACACCAAGCGCGGCAGGCCAAAGAAAAAGTGCAGCATGGCGTTGCTGTAACAAATGCGCTGCCACAGCGTCAGGCCCTTGCCCAAGAAGGGGTTGTCGGTGCGAAAAATTTGCGCCATGCCGCGTGCCCAGCGAATGCGCTGGCCGACGTGGGCGGACAGGCTCTCCGTCGCCAAGCCTGCCGCCAGCGTGCGGTTCATGTAGGCGGTGTTGTAGCCGAGGCGGTGCAGTTTGAGCGCGGTGTGCGCGTCTTCAGTGACAGTTTCGACGGCAATGCCGCCGACTTCCATCAGCGGGCCACGCCGGATGACGGCGCAGGAGCCGCAGAAAAAGGTGGCGTTCCAAAAGTCGTTGCCGTCTTGGATGAGGCCGTAAAACAAAGCGCCCTCGTTGGGCACACGCCGAAAGGTGCCCAGGTTGCGCTCGAACGGGTCGGGCGAGAAAAAATGGTGCGGCGTTTGCAGCATGGCGCATTTCGGGTCGCGCTGAAACCAGCCCACGGCGCTGGTCAAAAACGATTGCGTCGGGATGTGGTCGCAGTCAAAGATGGCAATCAAATCGCTGCTGGTAATACCCAGCGCGTGGTTCAGATTGCCGGCTTTGGCGTGGTGGTTGTTGCTGCGCGTGATGTGGCGCACGCCTACCGATTCGGCAAACTCGCGAAATTCTTCGCGCTTGCCGTCGTCCAGAATAAAAATATGCAGCTTGTCTGGCGGCCAGTCCAGCGCCAGCGCGGCCAGCACCGTAGCGCGCACCACGCTAAGCGGCTCGTTGTAGGTGGGGATGAAGATGTCCACACTCGGCCATTCTTGCGGCACGCCCACCAAGGGCGCTTCGGGCCGCGCCAGCGGCCAAGCGGTTTGGATAAAACCAAACACCACCACCAGCCATGTATAGGCCTCGGCCAGCAACAGGCCGTAACCTAGTGCGTACTCCATCACCGAGTCAAATTCCAGCGACGACGTTAAACGCCACCACGCATAGCGCCCCATTGCCAGCAAGCTCAGCGTGGCCAACATCAGCGTCGGATAGCGCCCCGGCAGGCGGCGCAGCACCATCGACAATGCCCACGCCAGCACCAAAAACAAAATCTGACCAAACCAATTAAATGGCGTGGTCATGACGATGGCGGCGGCCACAGCGCCTATGCCCAAGGCAACCCATTGGGCACCGCGAAAGGCAAGTATTGGCGTGAGGTAGCGATCGGCCCAGCGGCCGGTGGCTTCGACGTTGACGTGGGGTGCCAGTTTGTCGAGCCCGCGCATTGCTACCCGAATCGGCCAAGCGGCGACGTACAGCAGTGTGCCGACGGCTTTGATTGCCGCTGCCATCAGCCACCACAGCCCACGCAGTAGGCGATAAATACCGCGAGCCAAACTAGCAAACATGCCAGCACCCGGTGTGGCTGGGCGCACCAGCAGGCGCCACAGCCAGAGCCACCAAACAGCGTCAGCGGGCACTTCTAAAAGGTTGGCCAGCCATGCTTGCAGACGGCGCAGCAGGTCGATGAAGGCGGGTGGGGGCAAGACGGGCATCATGGGGGTGTGGGCGCAAGCGCGCAGGTCATATCTGCTGCGCCAAGTGCTGGGCCGGCAGCTGCTTGAGCAGCCATTGGCTGATGCCTTGCAGGTCGTGCGATGACTGCGCGTGCGGCGCTCGGGCGCAGACGCTGGTGGCCTCCTCGCTGGCTTGGGCTATGTTTTCGTCTTCGTGTATGACGTAGGGCAGCAGCAACTCGCCCCACTGCGTGCGCAGCGTCTCCAGCGCGCTGCGTTGCGAGGGTCGGCGCGGATCGACGCGGTTGATGGCGATGGCGCAGTGCGCAGCAGCAGGCGCTAGCGCCAGTGCTTGCGCTAGCAGCGCTTGGGCGCGGCAGGCGCGGGTTGAGGGTTCCAGCACGATCAGCACGATGTGCGCTGTGGCCAACGCTTGGCACGCCAGTGGCGCTGGCCAAGTCGGAGCGTCCAAAAAAATCACACTGCCGTTGGGCAGGTCCAGCCCATTGAGGCGATTGCACAGCCACTCGGGGGTCAGCGCCCACTCGCGCTGCAAAAGGGCTAAATCGGTGCTGTTGGCCGTGCCAAAGGGCAGCAAATCGACCGCATCGGAGTTACTCAGTGCGGCTTGCCCCCACCACTGCGGTGGTTGTTGAGCGGCCAGCGCCGCCCAGCCGGTTTCGGTGTTGTGCTGCAAGCCCAAGTGGCGCCCCAGCATGTTCTGTGGGCACAAATCAATCGCTAAGCAAGGGCGGCCTTGCGCCGCCACCAGTGTGGCCAAGTGCGCGGTCAAAGTGGTGCATCCGGTGCCGCCCAGTGGCGAGACGATGGCAATGGGGTGGGTGGCGGTGGCGGTCATGGCTTGGGCGTTGTTGGCACTGGTTGTGCCCCTGACACGGGCAACGTTGGGCGCTGCGCGGCAGGCACATAGGGCGTGATGCAGTGCAGGGTACGCCGCTGCATACGCTGCAAAAAGCGCATACCGGCCCACGCCAGCGCGGCACCGATAGCGACAGAGACAAAAAAGAGAAGCAGATTCATGGTGTGCGCTCTGCGCTCAAGACGCAGTCTGGTGCCAGTGGCGTTGGCCGATGGGCTTGGCGTAGATGCTGGGTCGCTCAGCCAACAAGGCGTTGGCCGCTGCCGGGGGTGTGGGCAGCGCCAGTTGTGGCAGGGCAGGCGCTGTAGGCGCTGGCTGGGCGGTGGGTGCTGTCGCTGCTGCAGGCGTGAGCAGACTGCTGTAGTCCGGCAGCCCTTGGCGCGCGGCGCTGTCTAAGCCCTTTAGCAGGGCGATCATGCCGGCGCTGGAGCAGTCGGTGCTCTGGGCGGTAAAGAGTTGCGCCACCGGCACGTCAAACAGGCGCGCCAGCGCGGCTTCAATGTCAGGCTCGCGGCAGGCGAACAAGAACACATAGAGCGCGCTGTGGCTGGCAGTGACCAAGTCGCCATCGCGCGACATTTTGCAGGCGCGTAAAGCGGTGATGTGGGCAATTTGCGGCGCAATATCGAGGCGCACCATGCTGTGGCCCAAACCGATGTCTTGCGTGCGGGCCAGCGTGTCGCGCACCAAGCGCGAAAACTCCGGTGCTGGCTGGTAGCCGCGCGTGGCTACCGGCATAAAGGCTGCTAGTGCCTGCGCGTAATCGGGATTGACCGGGCGCGAATAGCTGTGGCTGTGAATGTCTTGCAGCAATTGCAGCAGGCGCGAAAACCCCTGCTCACGGTAAAAAACGGCATTAGCGCCCAGCTGTAGCAGCGCTTGTTCGCTGTGTGAGCGCAACTTACCCGTGCTCTCGCGCACGACGATTTTCAGCGTCAGTGGACGCGTCAAGCGCAAGTGGTGTACCAAACGGGCACGTTCTTCAAATTCGTCGCTGTTGCCAGCATCTAACAACACGGTGGCACCAATGCTGTGCGCGCTAGCAACCTTTACTTCATCGAGCGTATCGACGATGTGCCAGTGCTGCGGCACACCCGGCTGCTCAGCCACAGCGGCGCGGGTGGCAATCACAGCGCGCTGATCGGGCGCTTCGATCAAAGCTTGGCCTTGGCCCTCAGTACGGCTGCCATCGTGGTGCAGTCGCTGGGTGTGGGAATCCAGCGTCAGGCCAAGGCCGATTTGAAACACTGCGCCTTTATCGCCGTTCCAGCGCTCAAAGTGCAGGGCACTGTGCTCGGTGCTGGCGCTCAGGGTGGCGATGTGCATCGTCATATTGCACAGCCCGTGCAGCATCGGCAGTACGTCGATTGGTTCGGTGGTTGTTGCGGTCTCTGTCTCGGGAGGCGGGCAAAAGCCCAGCACCACCGGTTGCTGGCGCTGCAAGCACCACACGCGCAGCTGTTCGCCGACGCGCTGTAACGGCAAGACGTCTAGGCCGGTCAGCAGCGGCTGTGCATCCATCAAAAACACAGCGTGTTCTGGGTGCAAACCGGCGCTGTGCAATTCTTCTAATAACGGGCGCAGTCCTTGTGTACGCAGCAGTGGCTGCAAGGCGGGTGTGGTAACCCAGATCAGCAAACGCCCCTGTGCATAAGCACTGTGCAGCGCTTCGTCAGCCAGCAGGCGATCGACCTGTTCGTGGCTGGATGCCAGCAAAAACACGCTGCTGAGCGCCACGGCGTCCTGCAACAGCGGCGTAAACCACAACCCCGCGCTATAGATATCGCGCGCTACCAGTGCCACAGGCACGCCCAGCGGCAGGCGGTGCATACCGTCGGGCAACGCGCCTACGCCGAGGCCCATCGGTAAGACCGGGCTGGCAGGGCGCACTGGCGGGCGGCGCCAGCTGCTGGCGAGAAGGCGCAGCACACTAAAAAAGTTCAGCTGGGTCGCAGGCATCTCAAAAACTGGAATAGGTTTGCATCGGGCGCGGACGGTTTTCGGACGACACCAGTACCGGGTCAAAACGGTAGCGTGCGTAAAACAGCACGCTGGTCGGGGCGTAATAGGCCGAGCGGTCGATGTCCATCTGTGCGCCCAGCGTCAGTTGGCGCGACAAGTCGTATTCGACCGCGCTGCGCAGCGAACGGCCAAAGCCGGTGCTGCTGCCGCCCAAATACACCGGCTGGCGACCCAGCTCGCTGGCTTGGTCTTGCAGCGCCGGGTTGCCCGGAAAAAAATCTGATGTCGCGCTGGAGCTGCGCGAGAACGACACTGCCCCGCGCACCAGCCATGTCAAAGCACCTTTGCGGCCGCTCCACTCCACCGGCAGCGATAGCGACAGGTAGCTGCGCGGGCTGTAGTAACCGCCATGTCCCCAGCTAAATTCCGACAAATCGTGGCCATAGCGCCACGCTGACAGCGCTAGCGCCATATTGACGCTGCTGTGCTTGGACTGCCAAACGTCGCGGTCTGCCGCCCAGCGCATTTGTAAGCGCGTGTTGCGGCGCACGTTTTTACCGGTCAGCAGGGCGTAGCTGGCGCTGAGCGAGGTGCTGTAAGCGCCCACGTCGGTCGAGACCCGGGCCGATGCGCCCGTCGCCACGACCCCGCCCCACACCCGCCCAGTAATCGGGTCGCGCGCGCCGGCGTAAGTCATCAGGTTGCCAGTCAGGGGGCGACGATCGACGGCGAATTTGTAGTTAAAGCGCGCTGTGCTGTCGCTGTGGGATATGCCGCCGACCAAATTTGTCACCGGAAACCCCACACCCGTAGCGCCCACGTCCCACGCCAGCGTGTCGCCGACAAAGCCAACGCCGACGTTGCTGCCCGAGTGGCGCTGCTGGGTGCCACCAGTGCGGTAATCGCTCTCGGGCCACGCCGCTACTTGGCCAAACCCAAGCGCGTCGTCCCGCTCCAGCGGCAGCTTGCCGGCGTCCAGCTGCACTTGATCGACGTGCAAAAAATAATGCCCGTCATAGCCCTTGGGCATCCACGCCACCATTGGTCGCTCCCAGCCATGCAGGCTGGAGATGCCTTCGGTGGCATTTTTTTGCAGCGACTGCTGCCCGCCCTCCACCCACACTTGGCGGCGCGCCTCAATGGTGTTGATTTCCGTGGCGATCTTGTCCAGCGTTTCGTTGCCGGTGTTGCCGTTATTTCCGGTGTTACCCGTGCTGGCGCTGTTTGATGCCACGGTCAAACTGCTTTCTGGTAAGGACAAGCGCAGGCTGTACATCAGCGCCAACGGCTCGTCGGGCGGCGTGTCAGAGGCGTGCAAGGCTCCCCCCAAATCGACCAAATCGACCAAATCAACCAAGGCACTGACGAGCCGCTCCGAGGGTGCCAGCGCCAACATGACGCTGCTGGGTGCGGTTTCGCTGTCGGTATCCAGACCGGCGTTGCTCGATTCTTGCGAACGGGCGCGCTGGAACAGCTCCAGCGCCTGCACGTAGTGGCGATCCGCCCGCTCCAGCCGGGCGGCGTGCAGCAGCACATCGGTGTCCGCTGGAGCCGATTGCAGCAGTTGCAGCGACAAGCTGCGCGCCGCTGGCATTTGGCCGGCGCGCTGCCACAGGCGCAGCAAGGCCAGTTGCTGGTTGATGTCGGTTGGCGGCAGGTGCTGCGCCAGCCAGCGCGCCTGCACGGCGGCCTCTTCGTTGCGCCCTTGGCGCGACAGGGCATCGCCCAGCGCCAAGTGCAGTGCGGCGTCGTCGGGCAGTTCGGCGACCAGCACTTGCAGCAGCACGCTGGCGTCGGCGTATTCGCCGGCAGCAGCTAGCAGCTGCGCTTGCACGCGGCGGCGCTGCTGCGCGAGGTTGGTGGCATTGGTGGCGTTGGCAGTGTCACTACTGGCATCGCCGCTGGCATCAATGGTTGGCAGGGGCGCGCGTGCCTGTTGCACCGCTTGTTGGGTAGCGCCGGCGGCGCGCTGGCGTTCAATCAGGCGCTCTTGGTGGTTGCCGTACAGAGCCAGCAACTGCGCTTCTTGCGCGTTGCTCCACTGCCGTTGCGCTAGCAAATGGGGCAGGCGCTGCGCGACGGCAGCGTCGTCTTGGGCACGGTGCAACAAGGCAGCGTAGTCCAGCTGCACTGCTGCGGGCAGCGACCCCATGCGCTGCTCCAGTCGGTCAAACACCGCCACACCGGACGCTGGCTGGCCGCGCTTAAACCACGCATTGGCCACGGCGTATAGCAAGCTTTCGTCGTTGTAGGCCAGTGCTTCGGCGCGTTGCAGCAGGCCGTTGGCTTGGGTGGCGCGGACAGGAGTGGCCGCGCTGGTGGCTTGATCGATCAGTTGGTTGACCGAGGCGCGCTGCACCAGCTCACGCATACCGTCGCTGCGCTGGTCTGCGCCAATTTGCTGCATATCGGCCAATGCGCCGGCTTCGTCGTCCAGCCCACTGCGAATCAGTGCGCGGGCATAGCGCATCGATGGCTCTGCCGGCGTCAAAGCCACGCCGTCGTCCATCACGCTGAGTGCCTCTTGCGGCAGACCCAAGCGCACATACAGCTGCGCCAAACTGTGGCGCACCCAAGCGTCGTCGGGAGCCAGCGCCACGGCAGTTTCCAGCGCGCGCAGGGCGGCGCTGGGGCGCTGTGCTTGCAAAAAAGCTTTGGCCTGCTCTTGCAGCAAATCAGCGCGAACGCCGGCCAGTTTGCCGGCCAAAGTGTCGTCGCTGGCGGCGGCTTTTTCTAACAACGCCAGCGCTTTGTCGCTTTGGCCGCTGCGCGCATAGACGTTGGCCAGGCCTTTCAGGGCACTGCTGTTATCGGCCTCGTGCGCCAGGGCTTTTTCGTAAAGAGCTTGCGCCTCAGGCAAGGCGCTTTGCAGGGCGCGGATGCCCGCCAAGGCGTTCAGTGCTTCTGGGCTGTGGGGTTGCAGCGCCAGCGCTTTGCCCGCCAAGTGGTCGGCAGTGCCCAGTTCGTTCTTGTCCAGTGCCACATCGACTTGGCGCAGCAACCCCCAAAAGCGCGCCGTCGCTTGCAGCTGCGCCCATTTGTCTTGGTTCGACAGGGCAAAGGCTTGGCCTAGTAGCTCTTGCGCTTGGGCGTGCTGGCCTTGGCGCAGCCGAATCAGCCCCAGACTGCCAATGCTTTCCGCGTCACGCGGGCGCAGCGCCAAAACAATTTGCAGTTTTTCTTCGGCCAGCGCAGTGTTGCCTTGGTCGATGGCGCGCAGCGCTGCATTGCGCGCCAGCGTGGCCGGGTCATTGGCTATTTTTTGGCTGCGTTCCTGCATCTGCTGCATCGCTGCAAGCCGCTCAACGATGGCCGCGTCGCCGGCAAAGCGGCGCAAAAACTGCTCTGCTGAACGCACACCAGCCGCATTACCGGCTTGCTGGGCCAGTGCGCGGCGCCACAGGTTTTGCAGCGCCAGCTGGTCCACGTCGGCTTGCTCGGCCAGCGCCTCTATCTCGGGCAGCAGCGCTTGGGCGCTGGCACCTTGCGATAGGCGCATCTCCAGCAGCGCTAGTTGGTAGCGCGATTCGCCGGTTTTTTGGTGCAGGCGCTGCAGCTCGCGCTGCGCCTGCGCGCCTTGGCCGGCGCCGCCGCCGACCATTTGAAAATATTCCAGCGCCAAGTTGCCAAGGGTTGGCGGGCCTGAGGGAAACAGCTCGCGCGCTATTTGGCCGGCCTCATCTAGCCGCCCAGCACGTGCCATTAAGCGCATTTGGGCTAGTTTTTCGCGCTCGGGGCCGTACACCTGCACCAGCGTGGCCAGCTCTTGCGTTAGCGCATTTTTGGGGTGCTGGGCGCGCAGGGTTGCCAAAATGCGCTGTGCTTCTTCGGTCTTGTTTTCGCGCAGCGCCAAATCCCCCAAGGTGGCCAAACCTATGGGCGAATGGGGGTCGGCCAGCAGCAGCTTTTGGACCAGTTGGCGCGCCAAGTCAGCGCGGTTTTTGGCTGCCCACATTTGCGCTCCGCGCAGCAGCTCAGTTTGCTCGTTGGACAGCGCTGGCGCAGTGGCCTGCCGCGCGGCCTGTGTTGGTGCCTGTGCTTGTACTGGCGCACTGACCAAGCAGGTCGCCACCAGCAGGCTGCAACCCTGAGTCCACAGGCGCTGTTGTTGCATCAGCGTTGCCACCGCACCTGCAGTTGGCCGCTGGCGGTGAATTGGTACACGCCTTCGTCCCAGCCGATGCCAAACAAGCCCAGTGCCTGTTCGTAATACGCGTTCGATCGAATCGGGCGCGCCTCAAGGCGCGTGCGCTGCTCTTGTAAAGCGGCGTTGTCTTTACTGGCCTTTAAAAACGGCAGCACCGCTGCGGAAAACCCTGACGGCGCCGCCCCATTGTTTTGGCCGGTGAGGATGTCAATGCTCTCTGGCGGATAGCCCTGCTGGCTGATAAAGCGCGCCATCGGAGCCAGCGCCTCCAGCACGCGCTGGCGGTCTGGGGCGTTGGGGTGCATCATCCCAGCCCACAAATAGACGCGGATGGCGTTGTAGGTGCCTTGGCCTTTTTCTGCGCCGTCGGTGTCGGGTAAAAAGCCAGTGTCGGCGTCATACAGCGTCCAGTCCGGCGTAAAACCCTTGGGCGAGGAGCCAATGATGATGTCGCGCGAGCTGTTGGCCAGAGCCTTCCACTCGGGCTGCGGCTGGGTTTGGGCTAACCATTGCATCACTTGCAGCGGCATATAGCTGGGGTTGAGGCGCCAGCGCTTGTCGCCCTGCGTAAAGCCTTTGGGCGCTGGCAGCAGGCTGCGTCCCAAGCCGGGCAAATCAGCGGTTTCTTCGCGCAAAATCCGCGCCGCCAGCAGGCTGGACATAGCCCGGTAACGCCGCTCGTTCCACAGCCGCCCAGCTTCGCCCAGCGCGTAGGCAATCCAAATATCGGAGTCCGACGCTGGGTTGCTGTCTAGCACACCCCACGTGTCGTCATTGCGTTTGCCCCATAGCCACGCCGGCAGCTGCGCCGTCATATCGCCAGCGCACAGGTTGTTTTCGGTCCACGCCAAAATTTTGTCAAAAGCTGCGCGGTCATTTGCCACCAAGGCAAAAAACAGGCCGTAAGACTGCGCTTCTGAATAGGTCTGTCCGCTACCTTCGGCACCCGAGAGAATGCGCCCGCCCTCGTTCATGAACTGGGCGCGAAAGCTGTCCCACGCCGGCCAGCTGGCTTGGGCGGGGGCGGCGGGTTTAGCGGGTTTGGCCGGCTTGTCCGGCTTGTCCGCTGCAGTCACTGCGCTGTGCAGCGGCAGCAGCACCGAGCACAGCCCGGCTTGCAAAATGGTTCGACGCAGCGGCAGATTAGCCATGTTCACCTCTCAGGCGGCGTGCCGCCATAGCGCGCAAAGCGCTGTATACGATAAAAGTTATCAGCAAGCCGGCGGCAATGCCCAGCAACGCCAGCAACAGCGGATGGCTGTGTAAATGGAACCACAGCCATTGCCACCACGGCAGGCTACCCACGTAATACACCGGGTTGATGCGAAAGCTCTCGACCGCGTCGTCGCGCAGCAAACCCAAGTCGCCACGCATCTGTCGAATCTTGCCCGAATCATTGAGCCCAGCACTTAGCAGCGCCATCGAGGCGCTATCGTTGGCGGTCAAAGCCACCACGCTGCGGCCGCTTTGCAGCGGCGACTCAAAGCCGACCAGCGCAGCCAGTGGGCCGTCGCCCACCAGCGTAGTGCGCCCGCCCGAGCTTGAGCGCTGAATTTCAGACTCCACTTGAAACAAGTGAATCAGTGATCCCATTGCCCGCTCTAGCGGCGCAACAGAGCGCGTGCCCGCAGCCACCAACGCCGGCAAATGCTGCTGCCATTGCTTTAGCAGGCCATCGCCGTCGCCTTGGGTGATTAACAAAATATCGCTATCACGCGCTTGCTCAATTTGTGCGCTGGGCAGCAGCTGAAAGCGGGTACCGGGGTAGCCGGTCGAGGCGCTCAGGCGGGCCACAGCGCTCAAAAAGACTTGGATGTCCGCCTCGGTGGGTTGATTGGGCAAAACCACCGAGGTTTGTGCCAAATCGGCCACGCGGGTAAATGGAAAGCCACTGTTGGCATACGCCGCTAAATTGGGCATCGCTATGTAGTGATGAAACCCGGTCAAATCGATGCTCGATTGCGGATCGATGGCAGCGATTTGCTCCATCGGCTGCACCGAGCGGCACTGGCCGACGTCGTTGGGCGGAATCTGAAAACCAAACTGCAGCTGGTTGTCGCCGCCCAGCATGAAGGCCGGGATCTTCAAGTCTGAGCTGGACGAGACGTTGCTGTCGTTAAACAGCGGCAGCAGCACCTTGCTGGCACCCTTAGTGCGCTCGCCGCGTGAAGCCAGCGGATAGCTGTGCAGGAACTGGTTGTTGATTGACACCGTCAGCGCGCCGGGATCGAGGTCGCTGCCGGGCGTGTGGCGGTATTTCAAATTCAGCGGCACGCCCTTGGCGCGCCAAGTGAACAAATCGGGCGCCATGCGGGTGGCGACGTTGATCGTGCCGTTCAGCACCGTGCCGCGCACTTGCAGATCAGCGGGGTTTTGCACCAACTCGGCCAAGCGCACTGGGCGCTCGCTGCTCACCCAGCGCGGCGCGTCATAAGGGCGCGTCAGCGGTGGATATTCCAGCGCCGTCACCGCCATGCTTTGACCCGACAGCGCGGCTTTGTCCAGCGCCAGCGCGTCCGCCGCCAGTTGCAGCTGGGCGGCGTCTTTGCCCAGCACCAGCAGCAGCTTGGCGCCGGGGGTGCTTGGGTGGGCTTGCATGGTCAGCGTTGGCTGCTCGACGGCGGGCAGGTCACGCAAAAATGCGGGGCGCTGGTCGTTGGTGGCAAACACCACCGCGTGGCGCTCGGGCAGCGTATTTTCAAACGCCGTGAAATCGTTGCCCCGGTAGCCGGCCAACATCCCCAGCCAACTGGCGACCGAGCCAGAGGCTTTGAGCATCGCCATGCTGGGTTGTTTGGGATAGACAAACGCCAGCCGCACCGCCCGGTTGTCGCGCGGGTCAAAAAACGGCCCCGGCAGCAGCGCCAAATCGTCGCGCTGGGGCAACTGGCGCAGCGACAGCGACAGCGTGCTGTCGTTACTCACACTGGCCCACAGGCTGCTGTGGTTGGGGTTTTCGCACTCCATCGTGTAGTGGCCAATGAACTGAAAACGAAACCGGTTGTAGTCAGTGAAGTAGCGCGGATCAATCTCCAGTTCCACCGTTTGCGGCGCGCCCAGCTGTTCTTTGCTCAGCACCACGGTTTGCAGCAACTCATCGTTGAGCATTACTTTCAGGTGCGACAGCCCGGCCAGCAAAGACGGCGACAGCGTGAACGTCAAACGCAGATGGGCGGCTTCGACCAACTCGTCGCGGCGCACGCTGACGCCGATGCCGCCTTCGCTCTCCAAGCCGCGCAGCGTCAGCGGATTGCCCATGCCCAAATATTTAAAACTGCTCTTCCATTGGCGCAGCGGCAGGGGTTGCACCTCGGGCGCTTTTTGCTCAAGCACCGGCGCAGCCAGCCCAGCGGCGGCGGCAGCGGCGTTTTTAGGTGGGGTGGATTTTTCTTTGGCGCTGGCCAGCGGCACGGCGGCGCTGCCACAGACCAAGAGCACTGCAAGCCAAAGCGATGCAGCGGAGGTAGGACGGGTCATCGGTGAATAAAGGCCTGTAGAGAGCGTGGGGCAACCGACGTTGGCACAGAAAAATGATGCGAAAGCGGGCAAACGGTGTGCATTTGAAAGAGCGCTCTGAGTCTAGCCGGCGCACTATGTTCTGCCATCATTTGACAGTTCTTCACGATTAAGCCCGTTCAGGTGTTGTTTTTTTGATCGGCACGCAAAAAGGTGCGTGGTATCTTGCCTTTCCGTTTTTTCCACAGGATTTGTTTCACACCATGCTTGCCAAACGCATCATTCCTTGCCTTGACGTCACCGGTGGCCGCGTCGTCAAAGGCGTCAACTTTGTTGAACTGCGCGATGCCGGCGACCCGGTAGAAATCGCCGCCCGCTACAACGAGCAAGGCGCTGATGAGCTGACTTTTTTGGACATCACCGCCACCAGCGACGGGCGCGACCTGATCTTGCCGATCATCGAAAAAGTCGCCAGCCAAGTGTTTATTCCGCTCACGGTGGGCGGCGGCGTGCGCACCGTGGACGACGTGCGCCGCTTGCTCAACGCCGGTGCGGACAAAACCAGCTTCAACTCGGCGGCGCTGGCCAATCCTGAAATCATCAGCGCCGCCTCGGCCAAATACGGCGCGCAGTGCATCGTGGTGGCGATTGATGCCAAGCGCCGCACGGCACAAGACGCGCAGCGCTTGGGCGCTAACGGCCAGCCCATCGGCGCGGGTTGGGACGTTTACAGCCACGGCGGGCGTAAAAACACCGGCCTCGATGTGGTGGCGTGGGCGACCGAGATGGCGCAGCGCGGCGCGGGAGAAATCTTGCTGACCAGCATGGACCGCGACGGCACCAAGTCCGGCTTTGATTTGGCTCTGACCCGCGCCGTCAGCGACGCGGTCAGCGTGCCGGTGATTGCCTCGGGCGGCGTGGGCACGCTCGACGATTTGGCCGACGGCATCCAAATCGGCGGTGCCGATGCGGTGCTGGCCGCCAGCATCTTTCACTACGGCGAATTCACCGTGCAGCAAGCCAAACAGCACATGGCGGCGCGCGGCATTGCGGTGCGGCTGTAAACCTGCTGCAAATTGCCTATAAAGCGGTGCTACAGGCCAAAATAATGGTCAAAATGGCCTCTAGCCCTTTAAACACGGGCGCTAGCAGCTATTAATTTAATAGTAAATTAGCGCGCCATCTCTTCGCGCACGGCGGCGACTTGGCGGCGCGACACCGCCAGCAGCTCGCCCAGCCCGTGCAGGCGCACCGCCCAGCTTTCGCCCCCTTCAAGCTCCTCGGGGTCGAAGTGCTTTTCTAGCGTGCGGATGGCGCGGCGCGCTACCAAGGCGTTGCGGTGGATGCGCAAAAACTGCGCTGCATAGCGCGCCTCCAAATCGTTGAGCGTGCCGTCCAAGATGTAGCTGCGCGCAGCGGTGCGCACGGTGATGTACTTTTGCTCGGCCTTGAAATACAGCACCTCGGCCAGCGGCACGCGCTCGGTGCGGCCCCGGTCTTGAATTAGCAGCGCTTCGCCCGGCGCTTGCGTCGCTGCGGCCGGGATGCTCAGAGCCTTTGGCGCGGCGCGTTGGGCTTTGGCCAGCGCTTGCTGCAGGCGCTCGCGGCGCACCGGTTTGGTCAGGTAGTCCACTGCGTCCAGCTCAAACGCGCTCAGGGCGTGGTCGGTGTGCGCCGTCACAAACACGATGGCCGGCGGATAGGCCAGCGTGCGCAAGCTGTGCGCCAAGGCCAAGCCGTTTTGGCCGGGCATGTGGATATCGAGCAGCACCAAGTCGCACGCGCGCCCGCCCGTCGGTGACAGCCACGCCAGTGCCTCGGCGGCGGTGGCGGCTTCGGCGACGTGGTGGCGCTGGTTTGCGCTGGCGCAGTTATCGGCCAGCAGGGTGCGCAGGCGGCTGCGTGCCAGCGCTTCGTCGTCAACGATCAAGATGTTCATGCGGCTTTGTATCCAGTGGTGGCGCTGGCAGGGTAATGCGTATTTGGTACAGCCCGCCCTGCACGCCGGCACTGAACTGGCACTGCACGTCGTGCAGTAGCGCCAAGCGCGCGCGTACATTGGCCAGCGCAATGCCGTGGCCGCGCGGCGCAGCGCCCTCGCGCGCGTGCTCGCCCGGCAGGGTGTTGGTGATCTTCACCAGCACGCGGCTGCCGCGCCGCTGGGTTTGCACGCGCAGTTTGCCGCCTTGGGCGCTGGGTTCCACGCCGTGTTTGACGGCGTTCTCGACCAGCGGCTGCAGCAGCAGCGGCGGCAAGCGTGCGCCGTCGGCGCGCGGGTCGAGCTGCCACTGCACTTGCAGGCGCGCGCCAAAGCGCACCTGCTCAATGTGCAGATAGCGCCGCGCCAGCGCAATTTCTTCGCCCAGCGTGACCGCCTCGCCTTGCTCCATCAGCGCGTGGCGGAACAGGTCGCTCAAATCTTCCAGCAGCGACTCGGCCAGCGCGGGTTCCTCGCGCACCAAGGCGATGGCGCTGTTGAGGGTGTTGAACAAAAAATGCGGCCGGATGCGCGATTGCAGCTCGGCCAGCCGCGCCGTGGTGGCTGCCGGCGTTCTGCCGCGTGCGCGCAGCACCAGCGCCGCCACCAGCGCGGCGGCCAGCAGTGCGCCGCTGGCGCTGCTGGCCAGCCACGGCGGCTGGGCGACCACGCCAGCCAGCGCCAACATGGCGCAGGCGTACAGCCCGGCCAGCGCCCCCAGCGCCACGCCAGCGGCGAACTGGCCGCGCGTGTGCAAGCGCTGCAGCAGCGTCTTCATGCTGCAGGCGGCAATCAGCCAAGCCAGCGTGGCGGGCAGCGCGCCGCCGGTCAGCAGCGCCAGCCGCGCCACCCAGTCCAGCAAGGTGTCCGCGCCATACAGCGCGCCCACGCCCAGCACGACTTCGACAAACAGCACCGCGCGCAGCACCACGCCGACTTCGCAGGCGTCAAACACCAGCGCGCGGCCTGCGGCGCTAGCCACTTGGGCGCTGTGGTGCGGGGTCGATAAAATTTGCGGGTTTTGCATTGCGGCATCCGGGCGTTCCGGGTGTCTGTTTCACCGGATTATTGCCACACCATGTCTACCAGCTCTTCCAGCGCCAGCGCGCAGCCCTCCCACAACCAACTCGACACCAAAGCGCAGGCTTGGTCGGCGCTTTTTTCGGAGCCGATGAGCGACTTGGTCAAGCGCTACACCTCCAGCGTGTTTTTTGACAAGCGCCTGTGGCAAGCCGACATTGCCGGCAGCTTGGCGCACGCTGACATGCTGGCCGCCCAAAGCATCATCAGCGCCGCCGACCACAGCGCCATTCAAAACGGCATGGCGCAAATCGCCCAAGAGATTCAATCGGGCGCGTTTGACTGGAAGCTCGACCTTGAAGACGTTCACCTGAACATCGAAGCGCGCCTGACGCAACTGGTGGGCGACGCCGGCAAACGTCTGCACACCGGCCGCAGCCGCAACGACCAAGTCGCCACCGACGTGCGCCTGTGGCTGCGCGGCGAAATCGACATGATTAGCAACCTGCTGATTGAGTTGCAACAAGCGCTGGTAGCGACGGCGGCGCAGAACGTCGATGTCATCCTGCCCGGTTTTACGCATTTGCAGGTGGCGCAGCCGGTCAGCTTTGGCCACCATTTGCTGGCCTATGTCGAAATGTTTGCGCGCGATGCCGAGCGGATGCAAGACGTGCGCCGCCGCGTCAACGTGTTGCCGCTGGGCAGCGCCGCGCTGGCCGGCACCACCTACCCGCTGGATCGCGAGCGCGTGGCGCGCACGCTGGGCATGGTCGATGAGAGCGGCAACGCGCGCGTCTGCCAAAACAGCTTGGACGCGGTGAGCGACCGCGACTTTGCGATTGAATTCACCGCCGCCGCCAGCTTGGTGATGGTCCACATCAGCCGCCTGAGCGAAGAGCTGATTTTGTGGATGAGCCAAAACTTCAGCTTCATCAAAATTGCCGACCGCTTTACCACCGGCTCGTCGATCATGCCGCAGAAGAAAAACCCCGACGTGCCCGAGCTGGCACGCGGCAAAACCGGCCGCGTCGTCGGCCATTTGATGGGCTTGATCACGCTGATGAAGGGTCAGCCGTTGGCCTACAACAAAGACAACCAAGAGGACAAAGAGCCGCTGTTTGACACCGTGGACACGCTCAAAGACACGCTGCGCATCTTTGCCGAAATGGTTGGCGGCCAGTTGAATCCAGCCACCGGCGAGAAGGAAGGCGGCATCACCGTGAACCCGCAGCCGATGGAAGACGCAGCCAAAAAGGGCTACGCCACCGCCACCGATTTGGCTGACTATCTGGTCAAAAAAGGCCTGCCGTTCCGCGACGCGCACGAGACCGTGGCGCACGCTGTGAAAGCCGCGCAGTCGCACGCCTGCGATTTGTCAGAGCTGCCGCTGGCGGTGTTGCAAGGCTTTCACCCGGATATTGAAAAAGACGTGTATGAGGTGCTGAGCCTGCGCGGCTCGCTGAACGCGCGCAACACGCTGGGCGGCACCGCGCCGGCGCAGGTGCGAGCGCAGATTGCGCGCCACCAAGTGCGTCTCGGGTGATATTTTTAGGTCAAAAGTGCCTCTAGCCCAATAGATACGGGCGCTAGTAGCTATTATTTTTGATAGTGCTGGCGCTTTTTTAAAGGCTGGCGCTATGCGTTTTGGCGCTGCGCTTGCCTCTGGCTACAGCGCCACCAGACGGGCGAAAAGCCAATCCCCACAGCACCAGAATGGTTAGCATATGCAACCTTCCACCCACCGTGAGCTGCGCTTGTGCCACCTTTACTGCTCCTGACCATCGCTGTAGTGGCCGTTGTTGCGGCTTTTTTGTTGTGGAAAGCCGCTCG
>JBHCAP010000065.1:0-2613 GCA_041798325.1 Giesbergeria sp. | reverse complement strand
GGAGACGCTTTGGAGCGCCATCGGCTCACTGCTGGAGCGCTTTACCCCCGATGAGTGCGGGCGCTATATTCGCCACTGCGGCTATTACCAGTCAGGATGATTTTGCTCTAGGCCTCTAGCCCTTTAAATACGGGCGCTAGTAGCTATTAAAATAATAGTAAATTAAGAGGATGCAGCCGTTATCACCATGCGATTTTTTCGAGACCTGAGCTTTTCCTCCGCCACGGCGGGCTTTGTGGCGGTGTTGGTGGGCTTTACCAGCTCAGTTGCCATCGTGTTTCAGGCGGCGCAGGCGTTTGGGGCGACGCCGGCACAAATTACCTCGTGGATGTGGGCGCTGGGGCTGGGCATGGGACTGTGCTCGCTGCTGCCGTCGCTGTGGTTGCGCAAGCCGGTGATGGTGGCGTGGTCCACGCCCGGCGCGGCGGTGTTGGCGACGGCGGGTTTGGAAGGCGGTTTCAGCATGGCCGAGGCGGTCGGCGCCTTCATGGTCTGCGCGCTGTTGATTACGGTGGTTGGCGTCACCGGCTGGTTTGAGCGCGTGATGAACCGCATCCCCACCGAAATCGCCGCCGCGCTGCTGGCCGGCGTGTTGGCGCGCTTTGGGATGCAAGCCTTTGCCGCAGCTGAGACGGCGTTGCCGCTGGTGCTGTGGATGCTGGGCAGTTATTTGCTGGCCCGCCGCCTGTGGCCGCGTTATGCGGTGGTGGTCACGCTGCTGGTGGGTGTTGCGTATGCCGCTGTGTCTGGGCAAATGGCGTGGTCGGCGGTGACGTTGGAATTGGCCGTGCCCCAGTTCACCGCGCCGCAGTGGAGCTGGAATGCGCTAATCAGTTTGGCGCTGCCGCTGTTTGTAGTGACGATGGCGTCGCAGAATTTGCCCGGCGTGGCGGTGATTCGCGCTTCGGGCTACACGCTGCCGGTATCGAAAATCATCACGCTGACCGGGGTGGCGACGCTGCTGCTGGCACCGTTTGGCGCGTTTGCCCTCAACCTGAGCGCCATCACCGCCGCCCTCTGCATGGGCTCTGAGGCGCACGAAGACCGCAACAAACGCTATACAGCGGCGGCGACCTGTGGCGCGCTGTATATCGTCATTGGCATTTTTGGCGCAGTGATCACCGGGCTGCTGACGGCGTTCCCGAAAGAATTGGTGGTGGCGATTGCCGGGCTGGCGCTGCTGGGCACCATTGGCACAGGCTTGTCGGCCGCGCTGCACGAGGAGCGACACCGGGAGGCGGCGTTGATTACTTTCTTGGTCACGCTGAGTGGCGTGGTGATAGCCGGCATTGGCTCGGCCTTTTGGGGGGTGGTGGCGGGCAGCGTGGCGCTGTTTGTGCAACAGTACGCGCGTTCGCCGGCGGTGCGCCGGCCTTGAGCGCGCTGGCGTTGTCTAACGCCGCTCTTTTTCTTAGAACATTTTTTGCCTTTTCGGACATCCTATGAAGCTGCTGTTTATTACCGACCCGCTCGAAACCTTCGCTATCTATAAGGACACCACCTTCGCCATGATGCGCGAGGCACAGCAGCGCGGCCACACCATCGCCGTCTGCCAGCCGCAACAAGTGATGTGGGTGAGCGGCAGCGTGGTCACCGCGCAGGTGAGCGACATCGCGCTGACCGGCCAACAAGATGCATGGTTCAGCGCACAAGCACAGCGCAGCGCGGCGCTGGCCGACTTTGACGCGGTGCTGATGCGCAAAGACCCGCCGTTTGACAGCGAGTATTTCTACGCCACGCACTTGCTAGAGCAGGCTGAACGCGAAGGCGCCAAGGTGTTTAACAAGCCGCGCGCCCTGCGCGACCATCCAGAAAAGCTGGCCATCATGGAATTTGCGCAGTTCATCGGCCCGACGCTGGTGACGCGCGACGCGGCCGATGTGCGCCGCTTTCATGAAGAGCACCACGACATCATCCTGAAACCGCTCGATGGCATGGGCGGCATGGGCATCTTCCGTGTCGGCCCAGACGGCATGAACTTGGGCAGCATCATCGAAACGCTGAACCAAGGCGGCGCGCAAAGTTTGATGGTGCAAAAGTTTTTGCCTGAAATCGTTGATGGCGACAAGCGGGTGCTGATCATTGGCGGCAAGCCAGTACCTTATGCACTGGCGCGCATTCCCCAGGGCAGCGAGGTGCGCGGCAACTTGGCGGCCGGCGGCAAAGGCGTAGCGCAGCCGCTGAGTGAGCGGGACTATGAAATCGCCCACGCTATTGGTCCGATCTTGCAAAGCCGTGGCTTGCTGCTGGCGGGCGTGGACGTGATTGGTGACTACGTCACTGAAATCAACGTCACCAGCCCGACTTGCTTCCAAGAAATCCAGCAGCAAACTGGCTGCGATGTGGCGGCGTTGTTCGTTAATGCGCTGGAAAAAGCCTGCTGCGCAGAAAAATCTTAAAATCCTTCTTAGCGCGCTCAAATCTTGGTGCTACAATTGCGCTCTTTGCTGCTCAGCAGTCTTCTTTAGAAGCCTCTAGGCAGTTCCCAAGTTAGCGTAAAGCTTTGCTAATTTGGGATGTAGCGCTTTTTGTGCTGCAGCGTAAAAAAATTTTAGTTTTTTAGTTGTACCGCTTCAAACCCGGTGTATACTTCAAGGCTTCGCTAAAAGCAGC
>JBHCAP010000064.1:0-3793 GCA_041798325.1 Giesbergeria sp. | reverse complement strand
CAGCGTTTTGCAACGCGGGCGTACCTGCAAAATGCCATCGGTCACGTTTGCAGGCGTGAGTCCACCACTTAAAACGAGGTGACAGGCGACGCTTGGAGGTAGGAGTGACCAATGGAATGCCTTGCCGCCGCCGCCATAGCCTTCGACATGGGCGTCGAGCAAGATGGCTTGGGCTTGGGAATAAACATCGGCATATTCTAAGAGGTCAAACTGCGCGCCTGCTGCGCCTAGGGGAATGCGCGCGGCGCGTATGAAAGGGCGTGTGCCTTGGCCGCTGGCTTGCCAGCACTGCTCGGGCGTTTCATCACCATGAAATTGCACTGTAGCGCCCGCCACGCGTGCGGTTGCAGCTATGATTTCAGGAGTTGTTGCGTTGACGAACAACAGCACCGGCGTGACAAACGGCGGCAGGCGTGCGGCCAGTTCAGCGGCGCGTTGGGCGCTGACGGCGCGCGGGCTGGGCGCGTACAGCACGAAGCCGATGGCATCGACACCGGCAGCGACGGCGGCGTCCACATCTTGCTCACGCGTTAGCCCGCAGACTTTGATGCGGGTGCGGTGCAGCGGCGGTGGGGCGGGTGATGGGGATGGAACGGGGCGGCTCATGGCAGCCAATCATACGCAGCGGTGCGCGTCGGCAAGCCCCATTTGGGGTCATACACCGGGCCTTGAAAGTACAGACCGTCGGGCGAAAACGTCGGCGCAGCCACTTTGCGCGAGCGCGCGGCCAGCACGCCCCGCAGCCAGTCCAGTGTTTGCGTGCCTTGGCCAACCGCCAGCAGGCAGCCCATGATGTTGCGGATCATGTGGTGCAAAAAGGCGTTGGCTTCAAACTCAAAGCGCCAGTAGCAGGTGCTCCAGTCTTGGCCGGGTTCGGGGTTGTCAGCGCCGCTGCGGGTGATGTCGATGCGGTGCAGGGTCTTGATGGGTGACAGGGCTTGGCAAGCGGCGGCGCGAAACGAGCTGAAATCGTGCTCGCCCAGCAGCAGCGCGGCGGCGGCGCGGATGGCGTCGCCATCAATCGGGCGATGCACCCAGCCGACGCGTCCGGCCTCGACACTGGGGCGCACGGGCGATTGCAACACCACATAGGCATAACGCCGCGCCTTGGCACTGGCGCGGGCGTGGAACCCGTGCGGCACGGCTTGCGCCCACTGCACGGCAATCGGGCTGGGCAAAAAGGCGTTGGTGCCGCGCACCCACGATGCCGGTGTGCGCTCGACAGCAGTGTCGAAGTGGACTACTTGCATCAGCCCGTGGACGCCAGAATCGGTGCGACCGGCGCACAGCGTGCTGATCGGTTGGGTGGCAAATTGGGTCAGCGCGGCTTCTAGGTGGTCTTGGATGGTGTTGCCGCAGGACTGGCTTTGCCAGCCGTGGTAACTGCTGCCGTTGTAGCTGATGCCCAAGGCAATTCGGTGTGTCATGGCGCTCAAGATTTACGGTGGTAAGTGTCTAGGGTGAAAGGCACAACGGCGCCTGTGGGGCGCCGTTGTGGTGTCCGCCAAGCGGAGGGAGCGTTTTAAGCTTAATCGAGTTCAGCCAGCAGGCGCTGGGCGCGTGCTTTGAGTTCGCCAGACGATTCGGCAATCACTTCTTCAATCAAGGTGCGCGCACCGTCGCTGTCGCCAATGGTGTTGAACTCTTGCGCCAGCGCCAGCTTGGTGGCCAGCGGGTCGTCCGAGAGTTGCGGCGGCGGTGGCACGGCGTTTTTGTCATCGGACTCGGGCACATCCAAGTTCAGTGACAAGTCATCTATGTTGAACTCCATCATGCCGGACTCGGGCAGGACGAAGGCTTCTTCTGCGGCTGCTGGCGCTGGCGGTGCAGCTGCTTGAGCGCTGCCAGCGGGCAGATCCAGTTCTGGCAGTTGCAGCTCAGGCATGTCCATCGAGAAGTCCAGTCCACCCATGGCATCTGGCTCAGGCTCTGGGATTGGCGCAAATGGAGGCGGTGGTGCTGGCTGTGGTACAGGCGCGGTCGGTGGCGGCGGGTTGCTCCACGACGGCTCTTTGGGCGCACTGCCAAAGTCCAGCGCGGGCAGATCCAGGTCGCTGTCGATGTCTATCGAATCAGGTTCAGCAGCAGTGGCAGCTTTGGCGGCTTCGGCAAAGCTGGTGGCTGCGGCAGGAGGTACGGTACGCAGCCCGTCGTTGAGCGTCTCTATATCAAAATCCAGAGGCGCGTCATCGTCGTCTTCCATTGCTGCTTGCACTGCCAGCGCGCTGGCCAGACCAATGTCGGTGCTGGCCGCTGCCATTGTTGCTGCCGTTGCTGCTGCTGCCGCTGCCGCTGCGTTATCAGCACTATTGGTTTTGTCTGCGCTGTCGGTGTGCTCTGCACTGGCTTGGTAGAGCGGGTTGGCGGGATCGAGTTCGCGTCCCAAATCGGCCACGCGTGCCCAGTCTGGACCCGTGCCTTGGGTGTGCTGGTGCAGATCTTGCGCGGTAGCTTCCAAGGCTTTGCGATCTTGGCGCTTGGCGTAAATTTCGGCCAGCTTGACGTAAACCGAAAGGCGCTCTGGGTTGTGGCGCAGCGCTTCTTTGAGGATTTCTTCGGCCTGCAGGTCGCGGCCATAGGCCAAGTACACATCGGCCTCGGCGACTGGATCGACATCGCCGCCAGCATCGAGTTGGCTGGTGGTAAAGGCCAGCGAAGAGCCACCGGTGGTGGTGTCGTTGCCAGCGGTATCTACGCGCTGGCCGCCACTACCGCCAAAGAACGAGTCGGGGTTGGCTCGGCTGTCCAAGAATGTGCTGTCCAGAGGTGCTTTGTTGCGGCGTTGTTGCACTACGCGGTAGCCACCGTAGCCCAGCAGCAGCGCCAACAGACCCAAACCTGCCAGCGGCACGGCTGGATCTTCCATCAGCGTCGACAGAAAACTGGGCTCGAGTTGGGGTTCTGGTTGCGGGGTGGGCTTGACCGGTGGCGGCGCGATTGCTACGACTGCGGGTGCCTCTGCGGGTGGCTTGGCCGGTGCATCGGCGTCTGCGCCTTCGGCAGCCTCAGGTGTGTCGCTGGCCGCAGTGGCAGCGGTGGTGATTTTTTCAGGTTCGGCGTTCGCAGGTGTCTCAGGCGTCTCGGGAATTGCCGGTTTGTCGGCTTCAGCGCTCACCGCTGGCACTGCTGGGGGTGAGACTTTGACCGGCGATGCTGCTGGCACAGCGATGCCCGGCGCAGCGGCAGCACCGGTGCCGCTGGCGACGCTAGCCGCAGCTGATGTCGCGCTGAGTTTTTTGAGGTCTTCGATGTTTTTTGCTATCTCTTGCGCGCGTGCCGCCGCCTCGTTGGCTTGCTTGCGCTGTGCCAGTTGCTCTTCGGTGGACTTTTGACCTTTCAGCGCACCTTTGGACAGAGTGAGTTTGTCCGGCGCGACCGCAGCAGTGCGTTTGTCGTCAGTTTGGGTTTGTACGGTGCCTTGGGCGGCGCGCTCGGCAGCGGCTTGCTGGGTGACGGGCGCTGCACCTGCCAGCTTGCGGCGGAACTCGTTGAAGTCGCGGCTTTGCAGCGCGATGATTTTGCGCGCTTCGCCAGTGGAGGTTGACAGTGCCGCATCAGCGCTAGGCAGTTGCAAAACGGCACCTGCTTTGATGCGATTGATGTTGCCTTGAATGAACGCCTCTGGGTTGCTGCGCAACAACGCGACCAGCATCTGGTCGAGCGAGACGCTGCTGGGGCGGTGTGCTGTGGCGATGCGCCCAGCCGTTTCGCCGCGCTTGACGGTGATGCTGTTTTCCGAGGAGGTGCTGGCGGCGCGTGCTGGAGCTGGACCTGGAGCTGGAGCTGGAGCCGT
>JBHCAP010000063.1:0-86061 GCA_041798325.1 Giesbergeria sp. | reverse complement strand
ATGTGGCCTTCAAAGCCGGTAAAGGTCGCGTCGCCTTGGCTGTATTGCAGCAGTTGCAGGCCGTCCAGCTCGTCCAGCGTGCGGCCATAGATGTAATCGCTGATGCGGTTGCGAAACACGCTGGCGCTGAAGGTGGTGTCGCCGCTGGTTTTGCGCAGGCTCAGGTCGATGTTGCGCGAGGTCTCGCTGCGCAGCTGGTCGTCGCCGTTTTCGTAGGTGCTGGTGGCCATGTGCAGGCCACGGGCGTACAGCTCTTCGGCTGAGGGGGCGCGGCTGGCGCGGGTCAGCGTCGCGCCCAGCGTGTAGCCGGGCGTAAATTTCCACACCGCGCCCAGCGAGGCCGAGGTGCCGTTGTGGCTGCGCTGTGCCGCGCTGAATTTGCCGTCGCTGCCGGCTTCAACTTCGGCGGTTTGGCGGTCGTGGCGCAGGGCGGCTTCAAAGCGCCAGTCGCTGATGCGGTATTCCTCCAGCACAAACAGCCCGGTTTTGCGCGTCACGGTGGGGCGGATATAGGCCTCAGCGCCGTCGGCACGGAATTTGCGCTGCGAGGTTTGCACGCCCAGCACGCCTTTAAAACCGTTGATCGGCGCGTGTTGCAGTTCGATGCGCGCGTCGTAGGCTTTGTTGGCGAAGGTGGTGGCGACGGCGCCGTCTTCGATTTCGTCGTGGGCGTAATCCGTCACGCCCGCACGCAGGCGCAGCGCGGAAAAGCCCGTGAACGGCTGGCGCCATTCGCCGCGCACGTCCAAGCGCTCGCTGCGCAAATCGACGGCGGGGACGGCGCTGTGCTCGCCTTCGTGGTCGTGGTCGTGGTCGTCATGCCCGTGGCCATCGTCCATCCCGTGCGTGCCGCAGTGCAATTCGTTGCCGTGGCTGTGGCAGCCTTCAAAACTGTGGCTGTGCCCCGGCAAGCCGTAGCGCGCCGTCTGGCGGGTGTAGGCCGCGCCCAAATAGCCGCGCTCGCCAATCCATGACAGGCCGACGCTGCCGGTGTCGGTGCGGTTAAAGCTGCCCTCGACTTTGCGGCCCTGCGCCCAGCCGCTGCCGACTCGGTAGTCGCTGGCATCGCGCGCTACGCCCTCGACGTGGACGGCCAAATTGCCCGCACCGCCGGTCAGCGCAAACGCGCCCGCCGCTTCGCTGGCACCGCTGTTGGCGCGCAATTCAGCGCTGCCTTCGTAGCCTTTGGCGGGAATGGCGGTGGGGATTTTTCCGTCCAGCACGTTGACCGCGCCGCCGACTGCGCCCGCGCCATACACCAGCGCCGAGGGGCCGCGCAGCACTTCAATTTGCGTCGCCAACATTGGCTCGGAGGTGACGGCGTGGTCGGGGCTGATGGTTGAGGCGTCGTGGATTTCAGCACCGTCCGACAGCACTTTGACGCGCGGGCCGTCCATGCCGCGAATGATCGGGCGACTGGCACCGGCACCAAAGTGGCTGCTGCTGATGCCCGGCTCGCCCGCCAGCGTCTCGCCCAGCGTGGCCGAGCGGCGGCGCACCAGCTCGTCGCCCTCCAGCACGCTGACCGGCGTGGTCATGTCGCTGGCACCCAGCTGCAGGCCGCTGGAAGAGACGGTGACTTCGGGCAGGGTTTCGGCTTTAGCGGCGGCGCACAGCAGCAGGGAAATCGCCAACGCCAGCGGCTTCAATGCCAAAGGCTGGCTTGCCCGCAAGGGCGCAGAGGAAAAATGGCGCAAAGAAATATTTGTCATGGTCAGGTTCACAAAACACACGCCAGCCACGCGCACGCAGCCAGCGGCCACCGGGCGCAGCAAAACAGCAGCCCGGCGGCAAAATTGAAGGCAAATAGCCCGCTAGCCCAATAGATACGGGCGCTAGCAGCTATCAATAAAAATAAAGCGAGAGGATTTACACGCGCCAGAACGGCGGTGCGCGGGCTTGAAAGGCGGCTTGGCGGCGCTGCCAGTGCGGCGCCAAAGGCGTGTCAACCCAGAGAAGTGCGTGCGGTGCGCTGTGTGCCAGCGCAGGCGCAGCGCTGGGTGCGGCGTCGGCCAGCGTGAGCTGATCGAGCCATAAACAATCACTGGATTGGTGCGGCGAAAACAGCGCCGCTAGTGAGAAAGCGGCTGCATCAACGCGGTGATTTGCGCTGGGATGTGTGTTGTGTGCGCTGTGAGAAAACTGACCCGGCCCATGCAGTGCGCGGTGTACTTGCCCCAACGTCGGTGCCAACACCAAAGCCAGCAGCAAGGCATAGCCAAGCGTGCGCAGCCAAAGTGGACGAAAGGCGGTGTGGGTCATGGGGGCGCAATTATCCGGCGATCAATGCGCGTGCTTCATGCCGCAGTATTTGCCAATCGCCAGCCCTTTGCAGGCGGTTTGCAGCTCTTTGAGGCATTGCGCCTCGCCCTTGCCGGACTCCAAACACTGGGCGGCGGCTTCGTGCGCAGCAGCCATTGCGCGGTGGCGCTGGATGTCGGCGGCGGTTTCTTTGTCCGAATGGCCTTGGGCGTGCGCGCCAGCGCCCAGCAGCAACATCGGCAACAAAGCCAAGGTGGTCAGCAGTTTTTTCATGGTCAACACTTTCTTGGTTAAATCAAAAATAATAGCTGCTAGCGCCCATGTTTAAAGGGCTAGAGGCCAATTTGATGCTTATTTTGCCATCTCAAGGATTTGAGGGCTTCAAAAACTGCGTAAACGTCTGGCGAAACTTCGCCACCTTGGGGCCGACCACGGCGGCGCAGTAGCCTTGGCTGGGGTTGCGCGCGTAGTACTGGCCGTGGTAGTCCTCGGCCGGCCAGAAGTTTTGTTCGGGCAGCAGCTCGGTGGTCAGGGGCGCGTCAAACACGCGGTCTTGCGCCAGTTGCTCCAGCATGGCTTGCGCCACTTGTTGCTGCTCGGGCGTATGAAAGTAAATGCCGCTGCGGTACTGAGTGCCGACGTCGTTGCCTTGGCGGTTGAGCGTCGTCGGGTCGTGGATGGCGAAAAAGATTTCTAGAATTTGCGCCGCGCTGATGACGGCGGGGTCAAACGTCAGCCGCACCACCTCGTTGTGGCCGGTGCGGCCGGTGCAGACTTGCTCGTAGGTCGGTTGCAGCACAGCGCCGTTGCAGTAGCCGCTTTGCACTTGGGTCACGCCGCGCACGCGCTCGAACACCGCTTCGGTACACCAAAAGCAACCGCCGCCAAGGGTGATGGTTTGCAAAGACATGGCTCTCTCCTGTGTGGATGTCGTTGGGATTGGTTCGCATTCCCGCAGCGGGAAGGCTCGGATTATGGATTGACGCCGCAAAAGCTGCTGGCTACATTAGCCGACAACTAACCCAATGGTCAGTAAAAAACATGCCTGCCGCTTCGCCCTCGCCTGCTGAACCCACCGCCCCACGCTACGTGCGGCGCAAAGAGGCGCGCCCGGGCGAGTTGCTGGAAGCGGCGCTGTCGTTGTTTGTCGAAAAGGGCTACGCCGCCACCAAGGTCGAGCAAGTGGCGGCGCGCGCCGGCGTGTCCAAAGGCACGCTGTTTTTGTATTTCCCCAGCAAAGAGGCGCTGTTCAAAGCCGTGGTGCGCGCTGACATCAGCGCCCGCTTTGCGGCGTGGAATGAGGAGTTTGAGCATTTCCAAGGCAGCACCACCGAGATGCTGCGCTACTGCTACAGCTCGTGGTGGGAGCACATTGGCAGCACGCGCGCCTCGGGCATCATCAAATTGATGCTCAGCGAGGCCAGCAATTTTCCCGAAATCACCCAGTTTTATCAGCAAGAAGTGACCACGCCGGGGCAAGCTCTGGTGCGCCGGGTGTTGCAGCGCGGTGTCGATAGCGGCGAGTTTCGCCCGCTGGATTTGGATTACGCGGTGTATGCGGTGATTGCGCCGATGGTGTTTTTGACGTTTTGCAAGCACTCGCCCGGCGCTTGCTTGCCGGTGGCGTTGGCGTTTTCGCCGCTGACTTATTTGGACGCGCAGCTGGACATCTTGCTGCAAGGGCTGCGGCCACATTCGGTTTCTTCGTAACTTTATGACGCATAAAAAACGCTGGGCCACGTGGCTCGTGGGCGCTGTGGTGCTGGCCTTGGTGGGCGCGGCCATTGCGCGCGCGGTGTTGGCGCGGCGGGCAGCGCAGTCAGCGCCCACGGTGGCCGCTGCCCCGCTGGCGATGCAGATTGCGCCGGACGAGGTCTGGCCGCTGCGCCGCTATAGCTTGGTGCTGGGCGTGCCGGTGTCGGGCGCGCTGCGGGCGGTGCATTCGGCCAGCATCAAGGCGCGGGTGGCGGGCGAGCTGCAAGGCTTGAGCCTGCGCGAGGGCGACAGCGTGCGCGCTGGCCAAGAGGTGGCGCGCATCGAGGCGGTCGAGATGCAAGCGCGCCTGCGCCAAGCGCAGCAGCAGGCCGAAGCGGCGCGCGCGCAGGTCAACATCAGCCAACGCCAGTACGACAACAACCGTGCGCTGGTGGCGCAGGGCTTTATTTCGCGCACGGCGCTCGATACCTCGCAGGCCAGCTTGAGCGCGGCGCAGTCGTCCTACCAAGCCGCCGTCGCCGGTGCCGATGTGGCGCGCAAGTCGCTGGCCGATACGGTGCTGCGCAGCCCTATCAGCGGCCACATCGCCCAGCGCTTGGCGCACAGCGGCGAGCGCGTCAGTGTGGATATGCGGATTTTGGAAGTAGTGGACTTGTCGCGCATGGAAGTTGAAGCGCTACTGAGTCCTGTGGACTCGGTGCGGGTGCGCGTCGGCCAGACGGCGCAGTTGTACGTCGAAGGCAGTGCGGACAGCGCGCCTATCGCCGCTACCGTAGCGCGCATCAGCCCCAGCGCCCAAGCGGGGAGCCGCGCGGTGCCGGTGTATTTGACGATTGAGAACAAAACGGACGTTGGTGTTGCCGAGCACAGTGCCTTGCGCCAAGGCCTGTTCGTGCAGGGCACGCTGGCCACCGGCCAAGCCGATGTGCTGGCCGTGCCGCTGGATGCGGTGCGCACCGACAAACCCGCGCCCTATGTGCAAATTGCCGACAACGGCCGCGTTGCCCACCGGACGGTGCAAACTGGCGCGCGCTCGCAGCAAGGCGAGCAGACGCTGATTGCCATTGAAGGCGGTTTGGCCGAAGGCGCGCTGGTGCTGACCGGTCGCGTCGGCGCACTGCCTGAAGGCGCGGCGCTGCGCCTGCCTGCCAACCCAGCCAAGCCGGCGCAATAACCGGCCATTAACTATGTGGTTCACCCGCGTCAGTCTGGGCAACCCGGTTTTTGCGACCATGGTGATGCTCGCCTTTGTGGTGCTGGGCGTGTTTTCGTACCAGCGGCTCAAGGTGGACCAGTTTCCGGAGATTGATTTTCCGGTGGTGGTGGTGGCGGCCGATTATCCCGGCGCTTCGCCCGAGATTGTGGAGAGCGAAGTCACCAAAAAGCTCGAAGAAGCCGTCAACTCGATTGCTGGCATCAACGCGCTGACCTCGCGCAGCTTGGAAGGCAGCGCGCTGGTGATCATTGAGTTTCAACTGCACGTCGATGGGCGTAAAGCGGCCGAAGACGTGCGCGAGAAGATTGCCGGCGTGCGCCCGCTGCTGCGCGACGAAGTGAAAGAGCCGCGCGTGCTGCGCTTTGACCCGGCCAGCCGCCCGGTGTGGTCGCTGGCGGTGTTGCCGGATAGCACTGCGGATAGCGCCAGCAGCACCACGCGCAGCGCGGTTGAACTGAGCAACTGGGCCGAGCAAGTTTTAAAGAAGCGCCTGCAAAACGTGCGCGGCGTCGGCGCGGTGAATTTGGTCGGTGGCACCCAGCGCGAAATCAATATCTATTTGAATCCGCTGGCGCTGGAGTCCTTTGGCATCACGCCCGAGCAAGTCGCCAACGCCGTGCGCGCTGAGAACCAAGATTTACCGCTGGGCGCCATCCGCTCGCTGGCGCAAGAGCGCGTGGTGCAGATTGATGCGCGGATGCAGCGCCCCGAAGACTTTGGCCGCATCATCGTTGCGCGCAAAAACGGTGCGCCGGTGCGCATCGAGCAGCTCGCCCGCGTGCAAGACGGCGCGCAAGAGATTGAGAGCTTGGCGCTGTACAACGGCCAGCGCACGCTGCTGCTGTCGGTGCAAAAGGCGCAGGACGAAAACACCATCGAGGTGGTCGATGGCCTGATGCAAACCGTCGCTGCGCTGCGCCCCGAGCTGCCGCCGGGCGTGCGCCTCGAAGTGATTGGCGACAGCGCCCGCCCGATCCGTGTCGCCGTGGATAACGTGCGCCAAACGCTGATTGAAGGCGCGTTGCTGACCGTGCTGATCGTGTTTTTGTTCTTGAACTCGTGGCGCTCGACGGTGATTACCGGGCTGACGCTGCCGATTTCCATCATCGGCACGTTTTTGTTCATGCACTTGTTTGGCTTCACCATCAACATGATCACGCTGATGGCGCTGAGCCTGTGCGTCGGCTTGCTGATTGACGACGCCATCGTGGTGCGCGAGAACATCGTGCGCCATGTGCAAATGGGCAAAGACAATTTCACGGCCTCGCTGGACGGCACGCAAGAGATTGGTTTGGCGGTGCTGGCGACCACGCTGTCCATCGTCGCGGTGTTTTTGCCGATTGGCTTTATGGGCGGCATCATCGGCAAGTTTTTTCACGAATTTGGCCTGACGATTGCGGTGGCGGTGCTGATTTCGATGTTTGTCAGCTTCACGCTTGACCCGATGTTGTCGAGCGTTTGGCACGATCCGAGCATCCATCGGCATGGGGCTGATGGAGCTGAAAAACCGCGCAATTTTTACGACAAAACCATTGGCCGCGTCACCGGCTGGTTTGACCGCAGCACCGAACGGCTGGCGCAGGGCTACCAGCGCATTTTGGGCTGGGCGCTGCTGCACAAACTGAGCACGTTGGCGATTGCCGGAGCCATTTTTGTCGCCAGTATTTTCATGGTGCCGCTGCTGGGCACCGAGTTTGTGCCCAAGGCCGATTTCTCGGAAACCGCGATTAACTTCTACACCCCGGTCGGCTCGTCGATTGAAACCACCGAGGCCAAAACCCGCCAAGTCGAAGCGCTGGTGCGCGAGCTGCCCGAGGTGCGCTACACCTTGTCCACCCTGAACACTGGCAGCGCACAGGGCAAGATCTATTCCAACATCTACATCCGCTTGGTCGATCGCAACCAGCGCAGCCGCAGCGTCGATGAGATGTCCAGCGTATTGCGCCAGCAGTTGCAGCAAATTCCCGGTATCACCGTGACGCACGTCGGTTTGCTCGACCCGATGGGCGGGCAAAAGCAGATTGAGTTCTCGCTGCAAGGGCCGGACTTGCAAGAGCTGGCGCGGCTGACGCAAACCGTGAGCGACAAAATTCGCGGCATTCCCGGCTTGGTCGATTTGGATTCCAGCCTGAAAAACGACAAGCCAGTGATTGAGGTGCAAGTGCGCCGCGATGCGGCTTCGGACTTGGGGCTGAACGTGGCGTCGATGGCCAATGCGCTGCGCACGCTGGTGGCCGGTCAAACCGTCGGCAACTGGCGCGCGCCAGACGACCAAACCTACGACGTCAACGTGCGCTTGGCACCCGAAGCGCGTAGCACGCCGCAAGATTTGGAGCGCCTGCCGTTTACGGTGACGGGCACTGACGGCACCAGCCGCGTCGTGCGCCTGAACCAAGTCGCCAGCGTGCGCGAATCCACCGGCCCGAACCAAATCAACCGCCGCGACCTGACGCGCGAAGTAGCCATCAACGCCAACATTGACCAGCGCTCGACCGGCGAAGTCTCCAGCGACATCAAGGCGGCGCTGGCCACAGTGGCTTTTCCGCCCGGCTACCGCTACCAGTTTGGTGGCGCGACAAAAAATATGAGCGAGGCGTTTGGCTATGCCATCTCGGCGCTGGTACTGGCGATTGTGTTCATCTACATGATTTTGGCCAGCCAGTTCAAAAGTTTTGTCCAGCCGCTGGCCTTGATGACGGCGCTGCCGCTGACGCTGATTGGCGTGGTGCTGGCGCTGTTGATGTTTGGCTCGGCGCTGTCGATGTTTTCCATCATTGGCGTGGTCATGCTGATGGGCTTGGTGACGAAAAACGCGATTTTGCTGGTGGACTTTGCCATCCGCGCCCGCAGCGAACACATGGGCGATGACGGAACCATGCACGCCGGCCTAGAACGCGCCGAAGCCCTGCTGCTGGCGGCCCGCGTGCGCCTGCGCCCGATTTTGATGACCACGCTGGCGATGATTTTTGGCATGGCACCGCTGGCCTTTGCGTTGACCGAAGGCTCCGAGCAGCGCGCGCCGATGGGGCAGGCGGTGATTGGCGGCGTCATCACCTCGTCGCTGCTGACGCTGGTGGTGGTGCCGGTGATGTATTGCTATATGGACGATTTGGCGCAATGGGCACGCCGGCTTCTGGCGGGCAAAGGGCAGTGCCGCCCTAGAATTGACGGTTTGTCCTGATTGCCGCCACTTTTTTGCTTTATTTGGAGATTTACCATGAACATGCCCCTGAACTCGCCCCCTGAACTCGTCAACGACCCGGTCGAGCAAGCCCGCTACAACATGGTGGAGCAGCAAATTAAGCCTTGGCTGGTACACGATTTAGAAATTTTGGCGGCATTGGCGCACGTCAAGCGCGAGCAGTTCGTGCCGCCCGCTTACAGCGGCATGGCTTTTATGGACATCGAAATCCCGCTGCACGGCGCGCCCGAAGAGATCACCAAAACCGGTTACTGCATGCTCAACCCCAAAGTGGAAGCGCGCATCTTGCAAGACCTGAAAATCCAAAAACACGAGCGCGTACTCGAAATTGGTGCCGGTTCTGGCTATATGGCTGCGCTGCTGGCCAACCGTGCCCACCATGTCGTCACGCTAGAAATTGTCCCCGAGCTGGCCGAAATGGCGCGTGAGAACCTAGAAAGCGCTGGCGTCACCAACGTCACCGTGCGCCAAGCCGACGGCGCAGCGCCGGGCACCATTGCCGACGGCCCGTTTGACGTTATTGTGCTCAGCGGCTCGGTTGCTGCCGTGCCGCAAGAGCTGTTGGCACAACTGCGCGACGGCGGCCGCTTGGCGGCCATCACGGGCCAAGACCCGGTGATGCGCGCCACCTTTGTCCAGCGCATTGGCGACCGCTTTGTCACCACCATTCCGTGGGACACCAACGCGGCGCGCTTGGTGAACTTTCCCGAGCCATCGTCTTTTAAGTTCTAAACCATGATTGCCCACGTTCGTCCCGTGCAATTGCAAGTTTGGTTTGAGCAACTGGTTGCCAACGGCGACGCCCCGCCAAACTTGGCTCCACTGGTGCTGGATGTGCGCGAGCCTTGGGAGCTGCAAATTGCCAGCATCAAAGCGCCACAAGGCTTTGAGGCCTTGGGAGGCCTAGAGACGCTGGCCATACCGATGCAAAGCATTCCCGCTCGCTTGGCCGAGCTGGACAAAACCCGCCCCATCGCCTGCCTGTGCCACCACGGAATGCGCAGCCAAAGCGTGGCGGCGTTTTTGGTGCAGCACGGCTTTGAGAGCGTCGCCAACATCACCGGCGGCATCAGCGCGTGGTCGCGCGAGCTGGATGCGTCGGTGCCGCAGTATTAACAGCCTGTGTGCAAATTTATACTGTTTTTGGCCTCTAGCCCTTTAAACACGGGCGCTAGCAGCTATCATTTTTGATTTCTGATGCAAGGATTTTTCTCTATGCGACCGCTTCGATGGCTCTCTTGGTCTTTAGGTTTGGCGCTGGGCAGCGCTGCGTTGGTGCCCGCCCAAGCGCAAAGCTTGGTCGAGCTATTGAATGCGGCGCGCAGCTACGACGCGCCGTGGCAGTCGGCCAAAGCGCAGTTGGATGCCTCGGTCGCCCGCGCTGACCAAGCCCGCGCCGGCTTGCTGCCCAGCGCGGCGCTCTCGGGCGGTGTCTCGCGGGCGCACAACGAGCTCCGCGCCTCGGAACTGCCCAGCAACATCACCAGCGGCATGACCACGCAAAGCGTTGGCATCAATGCCAGCCAACCGCTGTACCGTCCCGCCAACCGCATCGCGTTGCAACAAGGCCTGCGCGGTGTGGACGTGGCGCAGGCGCAGCTCGATGCCGCCACGCAAGACTTGCTGGTGCGCGTCAGCCAAGGCTACTTTGACGTGTTGGCGGCGCAAGACACGCTGACTTTTGTACAGGCGCAAAAGGCGGCGGTATCGGAGCAACTGGCTGCTGCCAAGCGCAATTTCGAGGTCGGCACCAGTACCGTTACCGACTCGCGCGAAGCGCAGGCGCGTTTTGACTTGGTGACGGCGCAAGAAATCGCTGCTGACAACGATGTGCTGGTAAAAAAACTGGCGCTGGACCAACTGGTCGGCAAAGACGCAACCCAGCCACTGCCGTTGGCAACACCGCTGGCGCCCCTGCCGTTGTTGGCGCTGGAGCCAGACAACGTGGCCGCTTGGGTGCAGCAAGCCCAAGACGCCACCACCCAGCCGCTGCTGCGCCAAGCCGCGATAGCGCTGGCCGTGGCCGAGTTGGAAACCCAAAAAGCCCAAACCGGCCATCTGCCGACGGTTGATTTGCAAGCGGGCTACAACGTGCAGCGCTCGCCCAACGGCACCCTGACCCTGCCGGGCATCAACAGCCGCGTCAACAACGCCAGCATTGGCGTGGCGCTGAACCTGCCGCTGTTTGCCGGCTTTGCGGTGCAAAACCGCGTCAAAGAAACGCTGGCGCTGCAAGACAAAGCCCGCGCCGACCTTGACGACCTGCGCCGCACCCTCGCGCAAAACACGCGCGCGGCCTTTTATGGGGTGCAGTCGGGCCAAGGCCAAGTCAAGGCGCTCGAAGCGGCAGAGCTGTCGAGCCAAAGCGCGCTGGAGGCCAACCAGCTGGGCTACCAAGTGGGCGTGCGCATCAACATCGACGTGCTCAACGCGCAAAGCCAGCTCTACCAAACCAAGCGCGATTTGGCGCAAGCACGCTACAACGTGCTGCTAGGCGCGCTCAAGTTGCGCCAAGCCGCTGGCACGCTGACGGAAGCCGACGTGCAGGCCATTGACGCTTTGTTGGTCAAGTAAAAGCGCGCTTTTTACCGGCCTGTCCCCCTGCAATCCCTACTGCATAGGGGCCAAAAACCACCTTAAACTTCTCGATTCTTTGGAGCAGATTTTCGGCAGGGCCACAGCTGCTTTATTTACCCATTTTTGAAAGTTGTTTCCATGAGCACTCCGTTTCGTTTCAAGACCGTCGTCGCCGCTATGGGTCTGGCTGGCACCATGCTGTTTTCGGCTGCCCACGCGCAAAACATCAAAATCGCCATGGTCATCCCCACCACCGGCGCGCTCACCCAATACGGTGACATGGTTAAAGAAGGTGCCACCACTGCAGTTGAGATGGCCAACGCTGCCGGCGGCATCAACGGCAAGAAAATCGAACTGGTCGCGGTGGACGACGCTTGCGAACCAAAGCAAGGCCCGGTTGCCGCCAACCGCGTGGTCAACTCCAAAATTGGCTACGTGATTGGCCCCGTCTGCTCCGGCGCTGCGATTGCTGCCGTGCCGATTTACAACAACGAAGGCGTAGTTGTCGTGACCCCGTCGGCCACTGCGCCCGGTTTGACCGAAGGCAAAAACTACCACTTCATCTTCCGCACCATTGGCCGCGACGACCAGCAAGGCCCTGCCGCTGCCAAGTTCATCGCTGAAAAGGTCAAGCCGACCAAAGTGGCGGTGCTGCACGACAAGCAGTCGTATGGCCAAGGCATTGCCTCCTCCGTGCGCGACGATCTGAAAAAAGCCGGCCTGAATGTCGCACTGTTTGAAGGCGTGAATGCGGGTGACAGCGACTACTCTGCTGTCATCACCAAGCTCAAAAGCGCGGGCATTGATTTTGTTTACTACGGCGGCTACCACCCAGAAATGGGCCTGCTGCTGCGCCAAGCAGCCGAGCAAGGTCTGAAGACCCGCTTCATGGGCCCAGAAGGCGTGGGCAACCCCGAAGTCAACGCCATTGCCGGCCCTGCGGTCGAAGGCATGTTGCTGACGCTGCCAGCCGACTTTGCCGCCAACCCCAAGAACGCTGCCATCGTCAAAGCCTTCAAGGACAACAAGCGCGACGCATCCGGCGCGTTCCAACTGTCCTCGTTTGCGGCCACGCAAGTGCTGCTCGACAGCATCAAGGCCGTGGGTGACAACCCCGCCAAGGTGGCCGACCACCTGCACAAAACCAGCTTTGATACCGCCATTGGCACCATCGGCTGGGACAAAAAGGGCGATCTGAAGTCGTTTGACTTCCAAATCTTCCAGTGGCACAAGGACGGCACCAAGTCCATCGCTAACAAGTAAACCAGCCCCATTTGGGTTGCAAGGCATGGCACTGCACTAGCAGTGGCCATGCCTTCTTGTTTCACAAGCCCTCACCGCTTCTTCCCTTTCATCCACCCTCATTCGGATAAACCCAATGCCTGAATTTTTGCCGCAGCTGATACAGCAGCTATTCAACGGCCTGTCGCTGGGTGCGATCTATGCGCTGATTGCCATTGGCTACACGATGGTGTACGGCATCATCGGCATGATCAACTTCGCGCACGGCGAGATTTACATGATTGGTGCCTACGTCGGCCTGGTCACCCTCTCGGCCATTGGCACGCAAAGTGGCCTGCCGGTGTACGTCATCATGGGATTGATGCTGCTGGTGGCCGTTGTCATCACCGGCGTTTATGGCTTTGTCGTCGAGCAAGTGGCCTACAAACCGGTGCGCCACGGGCCGCGTTTGGTGGCGCTGATTTCGGCCATCGGTATGTCCATCTTCTTGCAAAACTGGGTGGCTTTGGGCCAAGGTGCGCGCGATATGGCCGTGCCGTCGCTGCTGCCCGGCGCGCTGCGTTTTGGCTCAGACAGCGCCTTTGAAATCTACATTCCCTACACCCGCGTGATGATCATCGTGGTCGCCGTGGCACTGATGATTGCGCTGACGATTTACATCAAACATTCGCGCATGGGGCGTGCCTCGCGCGCTTGTTCGCAAGATATGCACATGGCCAATTTGCTGGGCATCGACACCAACCGTGTCATCTCCTTCACCTTCATCTTGGGTGCGATGCTGGCGGCGGTTGGCGGTGTGCTGATTGCGCTGGCGGTGGGCAAACTCAACCCGTTTATCGGCTTTTTGGTCGGCATCAAAGCCTTTACGGCGGCGGTGCTGGGCGGCATTGGCAGCATTCCCGGCGCGATGCTGGGCGGCATTTTGCTCGGCGTGGCCGAAACCTTTGCCGCGGCCTATATCTCGTCCGAATACAAAGACATCGTCGCCTTTGGCCTGCTGGTGTTGATTTTGCTGTTTCGCCCGACGGGACTGCTGGGCAAACCTGAAGTGGAGAAGGTCTGATGCTGCGCCAAACTATTCGCCACGCTCTCATTTCCACGGTGCTGACAGCGCTGGTGGTGATACCTATCTTCAGCCTGCACCTAGAGCGCTCAGGCATCCGCACCGTGATTGCGCCCGAGTGGAGCACCGTGCTCTGGGCCTGCGCGCTGGTGTTCATCGTGCAAATGCTGCGCCCGTGGTTGGGCAAGCTGATGCCGCGCCTGCCGCGCCCCGAGTTGCCCGCCGTCACTGGCCGCCAGCGCCAAGTGCTGATGTTGATCGGCCTGATGATTGCCGTCAGCTGGCCGTTTTTTGCTGGCCGCAACGCGGTGGACATTGCCACGCTGGCCATGATTTACGTCATGCTGGGCCTGGGGCTGAACATCGTCGTCGGCTTTGCCGGTTTGCTGGACTTGGGTTTTGTCGGCTTCTATGCCGTCGGCGCCTACACCTACGGCCTGCTGTTTCACTGGCTGGGCTGGAGTTTTTGGGAGGCGCTGCCGTTGGCCGGCGCGTTTGCCGCGCTGTTTGGCTTTGTGCTGGGCTTTCCGGTGCTGCGCTTGCGCGGTGACTATTTGGCCATCGTCACGCTGGGTTTTGGCGAAATCATCCGCCTGCTGCTGGTCAACCTGACCGACTGGACGGGCGGCCCCGACGGCATCTCCAGCATCCCCAAGCCGACGCTGTTTGGCTTTGAGCTGACGCGCAGCGCCAGTGTCGAAGGCGCGCAAACCTTGCACCAAGTGCTGGGCATGGAATTCAACTCGCTGCACATGGTGATTTTTCTCTACCTGATGGCGCTGATGCTGGCGGTGATTACCTTGGTGATTTCTAACCGCCTGATCCGTATGCCGATTGGCCGCGCGTGGGAAGCGCTGCGCGAGGACGAAATCGCCTGCCGCTCACTCGGCCTGAACCCGATGGCGATCAAGCTGTCGGCCTTCACGCTGGGTGCGATGTTTGCCGGTCTGGGCGGCGCATTTTTTGCCGCGCGCCAAGGCATCGTCAACCCCGAGTCGTTCACCTTTATCGAATCGGCGCTGATTTTGGCCATCGTGGTGCTGGGCGGCATGGGCTCGCAACTGGGGGTTATCGTTGCCGCGATTTTGATCACCGTGCTGCCCGAGCTGGCGCGCGAGTTCTCTGAATACCGGATGCTGATTTTTGGTTTGGTGATGATTTTGATGATGGTCTGGCGACCGCAAGGCCTGCTGCCCATGCAGCGCCACCATGTGGAGGTCAAGCCATGAGCGCCACCAACAAAACCCCTCTGCTGGAAATAGACGCGCTGTGTATGCGCTTTGGCGGTTTGCTGGCGGTCGATAACGTCGCCTTCACGCTGCAAGAGGGCGAAATCTTCGCCATCATCGGCCCCAACGGTGCCGGTAAAACCACGGTGTTCAACTGCATCAGCGGCTTTTACCGCCCCAGCAGCGGCCGCATTGCGCTGGAAGGCAAAGACATTGCCGGCCTTGGCAGCCACACCGTCGCCACGCACGGGCTGGTGCGCACCTTCCAAAACGTGCGCCTGTTCAAAAGCATGACCGCGCTCGAAAATTTGCTGGTCGCCCAGCACCGCCACCTGCGCACCTCGCTGCTGGCGGGCTTGTTCAAAACCAGCGCCTACCAAAAATCCGAGCAAGAAGCGATGGAAAACGCGCTGCGCTGGCTGGACTACATGGGGCTGCGCGAGTTTGCCAACCGCGCTGCCGGCAACTTGGCCTATGGCCACCAGCGCCGGCTAGAAATCGCCCGCTGCATGATCACGCGCCCGCGCCTGCTGATGCTGGACGAACCCGCCGCCGGCCTCAATCCGCAAGAAAAGCTGGAGCTGCAAGGCCTGATCCAGCGCCTGCGCCAAGAGCACCAAGTCACGGTGCTGCTGATTGAGCACGACATGAGCTTGGTGATGGGCGTATCTGAGCGCATTTTGGTGATGGAGTACGGCAAGCCGATTGCGCTGGGCACGCCCGACGCCATCCGCAGCGACGAGCGCGTCATCAAAGCCTATTTGGGAGACGAGTAATGAGCGCAACGCAAACAACGCAGCCGATGTTGGAGCTGCGCCAAATCACCACCAACTACGGCGCTATCCGCGCGGTCAACGAGGTCAGCCTCAAGGTCAACCAAGGCGAAATCGTCTCGCTGATTGGTGCCAACGGCGCGGGCAAAACCACCTTGCTGATGACGGTGTGCGGCAACCCGCGCGCCAGCAGCGGCTCGGTGTGGTTTGAGGGCGAGAACATCACCAACTTGGCCTCGCACCTGATCATGCGCAAAGGCATCGCCATCTCGCCCGAGGGCCGGCGGGTGTTTCCCGACCTGACGGTGGCCGAGAACCTGAAGATGGGCGGCTTCTTTCTGGAAAAGGCTGAAATCGAGTCGGGCATGGAGCACGTCTTTGGCCTGTTTCCGCGCCTGCGCGAGCGTGCCAGCCAGCGCTCGGGGCTGATGTCCGGCGGCGAGCAGCAAATGCTGGCCATTGGCCGCGCCTTGATGAGCAAACCGCGCCTGCTGCTACTCGACGAGCCGACGCTGGGCTTGGCACCGCTGATCATTGCGCAGATTTTCGAGATCATCCAAACCATCCGCAGCGAAGGCGTGACGGTGTTTTTGGTCGAACAAAACGCCAATAAAGCGCTGGCGATTGCCGACCGGGGCTACGTGCTGGAAAACGGCCGCGTGGTGCTGGAAGACAGCGGTGCCAACTTACTGGTCAACCCCGACGTGCGCAAAGCGTACTTGGGCGCTTGAGTTCGTCAGACGTGGCGCAGCAACAAGGCCGCGTGGTGCGCTGGGAGGCCGAGCGCGGCTTTGGCTTCATCCTCAGCGCCAGCACGCAAGACAAGGTGTTTTTCCATATACGCGACTTTCGCGGCGCGCCCGAGCCGCTCTTGCAAATGGTGGTCGAGTACGAAGAAATCCACGTCGGCGGCAAAGGGCGGCGCGCGGTGGCGGTGCGCCCGGTTGGCAGCCATGCGGTGCCGAGGGCTAGCGCCCCAGAGCGCCCCGCCCGCAAAAACACCCGCGCGCGCGCACCAGCCACGGGCGCCGCGCTGATCACGCTGTTGACCCTGTGTTGGCTGGTGGTGATCGGCTGGGCGCTGTGGATTGAGCGCCTGCCGCTGTGGGGTGCCGGCGCACTGGTGGCGCTGAACCTGCTGACGCTGTGGCTGTACGCCGCCGACAAAAACGCCGCCCGCGCCGGCGCGTGGCGCGTCAGCGAGAACCAATTGCACCTGCTGGCGCTGCTGGGCGGCTGGCCGGCGGCGTGGTGGGCGCAGCAAAACTTGCGCCACAAAACCAGCAAAACGCCCTTTCGCGTCACCTACTGGCTGACCGTCGTTTTGCACTGCGGCGCGCTGATTGGTTGGCTGTGGCGCGGCCCAAAGATGGTTCTATTTTGATAGCTGCTAGCGCCCGTATCTAAAGGGCTAGAGGCAGTTTTGGCTTAAAACTCAAGAGCCGGACGACCCTTTGGTCAGCATCCCGGCAATCTCCTTGGCCGACGATGCCGTTTTGTTGGCAAGGTTGCGCACTTCGGCTGCTACGACGCTAAAGCCCCTGCCCGCCTCGCCCGCGCGCGCCGCCTCGATGGCGGCATTGAGCGAGAGCAGATTGGTCTGCATGGCAATCGAGTTGATGACCGAGACGATTTCAGCAATGCGCTCCATGGTTTCTTTTTGCTCTGACTGGTCGCTGCCATACACCACCAGCTTCTCTAAAGCGCCATTGAGGTCGCGAATCGGGCTGATAGTGGCCACCAGCCACAGTGGCAGTGGCATGGCCGCAGCCTCTATCACCATATCGGCGCTGATTGGTTCGCCCTGCTGCAGGCGCGCCATGTTGTGCTCTGTGAGCACTTTGTTCATGGCCTGCTGCATGGGCGCTGCAACCTCGTTGAGGTCTTGCACATTCAAGCGCCTGAGCATGGCTGGGCTGGCGTTGCTGGGCACACCGCGCAGATCGGTGTCGAACATGCAAATGGTCTCTTTCATGGCAGACAGCCGCACATCGTGTTCCAGCGCTGTGAGCTTGGTTTGGGTGATGTCGGCGGTAATCGAGATGAACTTCTCGGCTTTTCCTTGGGCATCAAAAATCGGATTGATGGCCAGAGAGATCCAAAGCGGCGCGCCATTTTTGTTGTAGTTGACAATTTCTTCAAAGAACGGCTTGTTTGCGGCGATGCTGCGGCCCATGCGGGCTACGGTTGCTTGGTTGGTTAATGGGCCTTGCAGCACTTGGCCGGGCGTTTTGCCTTGCACCTCGGCCAGCGTCCAGCCAAACAAGCGCGTAAAGCCTGGATTGACATACTCAAACGTGCCATCCATGCCGGTAATGATCACTGAGTTGTCGGTGCCGTTGGCCACCATCGACAGCACGCGCATCTCTTCGCGGCGCTGCACTTCTTCGGTCACGTCTTTCAAAAAGGCGGTGTAGGTGATGTGGCCGTTGGCATAAATTTTCGACAGCGACAGCAGCCCCCACTTGCGCCCGCCGTCGGCGCGCTCGATGGGCACTTCGCGCGCGGTGCCGACGATTTTGTCTTGCCCGGTGGTGCGGTTGGTGTTGACGTAGCCGTCGTGCTTGCTTTGCATAAAGCCCGGCACCAGCATCCGCACGTTGCGCCCGAGCACTTCACTGCGCTCGTAGCCCCAGAGCTTTTCGGCGGCGCGGTTGAAAAAAGACACCTCATTGTTTTCGTCGATGGAGACGACCGCATCGAGCGCTTGCTCCAGCGTTTGGGCCATCATCTCGCGGGCAGTGCGCTCGGCCGTAATGTCGCGAACCACTGCGGTGTAGCCCACCTGACCCAAGGTTTTGCTTTGCGATAGCGCCAGCGACACCCAAATTTGCGCGCCATTTTTGCGCACCAGCTGCACCTCGCGGAAGGTGCCGACGATGCGGTTTTCTTGGGTTTTGCGGTGGTGGTTGATGTAGCCGTCGTGCTGGCCTTGGTGCTCGGCGGGCACCAACATGCGCACGTTTTGGCCCATGACCTCGCTGCGGCTAAAGCCCCAGAGTTTTTCGGCAGCGTCGTTGTAGAAAGTCACCCGATTTTTTTGATCGATGCAGACGACTGCATCTATAGATTTTTCTAGCGCGGCCTTTGCCTGCAAGCTGGAAATGAGCATGGTGACTGTCCCTTGTCTGGTGTGGTTGGCAAGTGTGTGGGGTAGATTTTTATACTAAAGCACAGACTGTTTTTATTTTTGATAGCTAAAAGCGCTGGTGTTTAAAGCATTTGAATAGGTTTTGATTCGCAAACCGTTTAAATACGTGCGCTAGTAGCTATGATTTTTATATGCCCTATACCCTTTCTGCCCCCGCGCACAGCGAGCTGACCATCAAAAAAAGCCGTTTCATTGGCTGCGTGCAACCCATGCCCGACCGCGCTAGCGCCCAAGCCCATGTCGATGCGCTGTGGCAACAGCACCCCGGCGCGGCGCACATTTGCTGGGCGCTGCTGGCCGGTGGCCAATCGGCGGCGGTGGACGATGGCGAGCCGGGCGGCACCGCTGGCAGGCCGATGCTCGACGTGCTGCGCCACCAAGATTTGGAGGGCGTGCAGGCCACGGTGGTGCGCTACTTTGGCGGCGTGAAACTGGGTGCTGGCGGCCTGCTGCGCGCCTACACCGACTGCATCGCCCAAGCGCTGCTGAATGCTGAAAAAACGCCGCTGCTGCGCATGAGCACGCTGCAGTGCATGGTTCCCTACGCGCTCGAAGGCCTGCTGCGGCGCGAGATTGACGCCGCCGGCGCGCAGTTGTTAGAGGTGCAGCACGGCTCGCTGGTGACGCTGCGACTGCGCTTGCCCGAGGCGCAGGCCAGCGCTTTTGTGCAGCGCATCAACGACAGCGGCCAAGGCCGGGTTGGCTGGAGCGACTGAGATGGCACCGCTCCATAGTTAAACGACAAGTTACACACACTACACTCTTCGCTATCTTTTTCACTTCCTCGCCCTGGGAAGTTAACCGCAGTCTGCCTATGTCGATTCACGCCAGTCACCAGCCTGAAGCCCGTCGCGCTATTCGCGCTGTCGGTGTGTTGTTCATCCTGTTGCTGCTGAGTTATGCAGCGCCCTTTCCGGTCAGTACCGAAGGCATTGCGCATTATTTGCCACTGCACATGGCGCTGGAGACGCTGGCCATCAGCATTGCCGGGCTGATCTTTGCCGTCATTTGGAGTGTTCGCAATGAGCAACTGCCGCGCAACGCTTTGCTGTTGGCCTGCGCTTTTTTGGGGGTGGCGCTGCTGGACTTTGGCCACCTGCTGTCCTATGAAGGCATGCCCAACTTCGTCACTCCCGGCGCACCAGAAAAAGCCATCAACTTTTGGCTGGCGGCGCGGCTGCTGGGTGGGCTGGCGCTGCTGGCCGTGGCGGTGCTGCCGTGGGATGTCTGTGTTGACCAAGCCAAATGGCGACCCGCGCAGATGTTGGCGCTGGTATTGGTGTCGGTCACGGGTTTGTACGGCCTGTTTTTGTTTTATCCGCACTTGCTGCCCTACACCTTCATGGCTGGAGAAGGACTAACACCTTTCAAAATTGCTTTTGAATACGGCCTGGTCGGGCTGAACCTGCTGGCCGCTGGCGTGCTGTGGGCAAAAATGCGCCAGCCGCAAAGCTTTAATGCCAGCGGCTTGTTTGCTGCCACGGCCATCATGGCGCTGGGGGAGATTTTTTTCACGCTCTACGCCAACGTCACCGATGTCTATAACTTGGGTGGCCACGTTTACAAGGTGCTGGCCTACGGCTTTTTGTACCGCGCCGTTTTTATCTCCACTGTGCAGTTGCCCTACGAGGAGTTGCGCGCCTCCAAAATCAAGCTGCAGGCCTTGCTCAACGCTCTGCCCGACGTGCTGCTGGAAGTGGACGACCAAGGGCGCTATCTGCAAATTCACACGGGCAATTCGGGCAGCCTTGCCGCGCCTGTCGAGAAGATGTTGGGCAAAACGCTGCACCAAGTGCTGCCCCCAGAAAACGCCAAAATTGCCTATGCCGCACTGGATCAGGCCCAGCAGCACGGCTTTTCGCGCGGGCATATTCTGTGTATTGACACCCCTGCGGGTCAGCGCTGGTTTGAGTTGTCAGTGACGCGCCAAGCTGCGCCCAAACACCCCGGTCAGCGCCAACGCTTTGTCGTCATCTCGCGCAACATTACCGAGCGCTTGCAGCAAGAGGCCTCGATGCGCAAACTCTTGTTAGCGGTCTCGCAAAGCCCGCTGCCGCTGGTGATTACGGACGCGAAGGCCAATATCGAATTTGTCAATGAAGCCTTTGTGCGCTCCTGCGAATACACCGAAGCCGAATTGATTGGGCAAAACCCGCGCATCCTGCAATCGGGCAAAACCCCCGCCGCCACCTACCGCAATATGTGGGCGCAATTGCAGCAAGGCAAACCGTGGCAAGGCGAAGTCACCAACCGCACCAAAAGCGGGCGCGAATACATCGAATCGGTGCTGATTTATCCGGTGCGCAATGCCGAGGGCAACGTCACCCACTACCTCGCGCACAAAGAGGACATGACCGAGCGCAAGCAAGCAGCGGCGCACATACGCCAGCTCTCGCACTACGACCAACTGACTGGCCTGCCCAACCGCGCCCTGCTGCGCGAGCGCTTTCAATACGCCATCAGCCAAGGCCACGTGCTGGCGCTGCTGTGGATTGACTTGGACCGCTTCAAAGATGTCAACGATGCGCTAGGCCACAGCGCCGGCGACGCGCTGCTGCTGGAAGTCTCGCTGCGCCTGCGTGCGCAGTTGGGCGCTGAAGACACGCTATCGCGCCACTCGGGCGATGACTTTATTGCGCTGCTGACCCATACCAGCCAAAGCCAAGCTGCCCAGTGCTGCATCCAGCTGCTAGAGAGCCTGAACGCACCGGTGTTGATTGCCGGGCAAGAGGTTTTTTTGACCGCCTCGATGGGCATTGCCATCACCCCCGGCGACGGCGACAACCTCGAATCGCTGCTGAAAAATGCCGAAAACGCCATGTACCGCGTCAAAGACGAAGGGCGCAACGGCTACCGCTTCTTTACCGCTGAGATGCAGGCGCACTCTGCGCGCGCGCTGACGCTGGGCAGCGCCCTCAAGCAAGCGCTGCACCGCGACGAGCTGCACTTGGTCTATCAGCCGCAAATGTCGTTGGCCGACGGCAGCATCGTCGGCGCTGAAGCGCTGCTGCGCTGGATTCACCCGCACTTGGGCTTTATCTCGCCGGGCGAATTTATTCCGCTGGCCGAGGCCAACGGCCTGATCGTGCCGATTGGCGAATGGGTGCTGCAAACTGCGCTGCGCCAAATGCGCGACTGGCGCGACCAAGGCCTGCCGATGATGACCATTGCCGTCAACATCTCCGCCGTGCAGTTTGAGCTGCCCGGACTGGGCGACTTGGTGCGCCAGCTGCTGGCCGACACCGGCATCGCCCCCGAAGGACTGGAGCTGGAGCTGACCGAAGCCGTGGCCATGAAAGCGCCCGAAATCGCCGCCAAAACCATGAAAGAGCTGGGACAGCAAGGCATTCGCCTGTCGATTGACGACTTTGGCACGGGTTATTCCAGCCTGAGTTACTTGAAGCGCTTCAACATCCACAAGCTCAAAATCGACCAAAGCTTTGTGCGCGACATCAGCACCGACCCGGACGACCAAGCCATTGCCACCGCCATCGTGCAGATGGCGCACAGCTTGGGCATGAGCACCATTGCCGAAGGCGTTGAAACGGTTGAGCAGCTCGAATTTTTGCGCTCGCGCGGCTGTGACCAAATTCAGGGCTACTACTTCAGCCGCCCATTGCTGCCTGCGGTGTTTGCGCAATTTGTGCAAGACAACCTGAGTCAAAACGCCGCCCTGAAAATCAGCCAAACCTCCAAGCTGCCGTCGATTGGCTCTGAATTTACTATCTAAAAAGATAGCTGCAAGCGCACGTATCTATTGGGCTAGAGGCCATTTTGATATAAAAAATGGCTTGCAGGCCGCACGTTATTTTGTAAGTGACCCACCGAGACATAGAGGATAAAAAATATGACGACACAAGCGCTGTATCTGCAAAAACGCACCACTGCCGCCGAGGCCATGCGCCATGTGCGCAGCGGCGACTCCATCATCGTGCCCACCGGCGTGGGCGAGCCGCCCGCCCTGCTGACGGTGCTGTCCGAGCAGCGCCACCAGTTCCAAGATGTCAAAGTGGCGCAAATTTTGGCGCTGCGCAAATACGCCTACTTCGACCCCGAAACCGCCCACCACGTGCGCCACGTGGCGCTGTTTTATGGCGCGGCCAGCCGCGCCGGCGGGCAAGCCGGTTGGGTGGACTTCATTCCCAACTACTTCTCTGAAATTCCCCAGCAAATTGAGCGCCGGCAAATCCCCGCCGAAGTCGTCTTCAGCATGGCCTCGCCGATGGACGCGCACGGCTATTTTTCGCTCAGTTTGGGCGCTGACTACACGATGGCGGCGCTCAAAACCGCCCGCGCCATCGTCCTCGAAGTCAACCCCAACGTGCCCTTTGCCTATGGCAACTGCTTGGTGCATATCTCGCAAGTGGCGGCGCTGGTCGAAAGCGATGAGCCGGTGCTCGAAGTCGGCCTGCCCACCATCGGCCCGGTGCAAGAAGCCATCGGTAAACAAGTCGCTGACCTGATTGACGACGGCTCGACGCTGCAAATTGGCTACGGCGGCATTCCCGACGCGGTGGTGATGCAGCTGACGCACAAGCACGACTTGGGCATCCACACCGAAATGATTGGCGACGGCATCTTGACGCTGATTGAGAGCGGCGCCGTCACCAACCGGCGCAAAAACTACCTGCCCGGCAAGATGGTCGCCACCTTTGCCCTTGGCTCGGCCAAGCTCTACAACTTTATGCACCGCAACCCGATGCTGGAGATGCACCCGGTTGACTTCACCAACGACCCGATGCTGGCCGGCCAAAACGACAACTTGGTCGCCATCAACGCCACCTTGCAAATTGACCTGCTGGGCCAGTGCGGCTCCGAGAGTCTGGGGCACTTGCCGTTCTCGGGCACTGGCGGGCAGTCGGACTTTGTGCGCGCGGCCAACCGCTCGCGCGGCGGCAAGGCCTTCATCGTGCTGCCCTCGACCGCCAAAGACGACACCATCTCGCGCATTGCGCCGGTGCTCAGTCCGGGCACGCACGTCAGCACCAGCAAAAACGACATCAACTACGTCGTCACCGAATACGGCGTGGCGCAGCTGCGCGGCAAATCGGCCGGCCAGCGCGCGCGCGAGCTGATTGGCATTGCGCACCCGTCGTTCCGCGCTGAACTGACGGCGCAGGCCAAACACATGAATTTGCTGTAAGCGCTGGCAAAACACCCTCCCCCTCACCACCCAAGGAAGCACCATGGACATTTCTATGACCAACCGCATCGTCAGCATCGCCACCGCGCAAGCGAGCCAAAGCACCTCGGATGCCATCAATATCCGCGTGCTGAAAAAAGCCATCGACATCCAGTCCGACACGGCAATGACGCTGCTCAACGCCCTGCCCCAGCCGCAGCAAGCGCAGCCGGCGCTGGCCACCTCGGGCAACTTGGGCACCCAACTCAACACCTTCGCCTAAACGCTATGGCTCCCCCGCCCTTGAGCCACGGCCTGCTCGCCCGCCTTGCCGATGCACGCAAGGCCGCGAACTTGACCCAAGCCGAGCTGGCCGAGCGCGCCGGCCTGAGCCGCATGACGGTGCAGCGCCTTGAAAGCGGCAGCCTCGACCCGCGCCTGTCCACGCTGCAAGAGCTGGCGCGTGCGCTGGACATGCAACTGCAAGCGCTGCCAGCCGAAACCGCTCCATCGTTGAGCGCATGAACGCCGCTGCCGACAGCCAAGCCAGCCAAGCTGAAGACGCCGCTGCCCACGCCTTCATCCAGCGCTGGCAAGGCAGCAGCGCCAGCGAGCTGGCCACGGCGCAAAGCTTTGTGCTGGAGCTGTGCGCGCTGCTGGGTGTTGAAAAACCCCACGCCACCGCCGCGCAGGACTACATGTTCGAGCGCCCGGTGACGTTTGCGCACCGCGACGGCACCACCAGCGCCGGGCGCATCGACTGCTATCGGCGCGGTCACTTTGTGCTCGAAGCCAAAAAGCTCAAAGCCGGCGCGCACACCAAAAGCTTTGGCGAAGGCTTGCGCGGTGCCCACCAGCAGGGCGAAAACTACATCCGCGCCCTGCCCGCTGGCGAAGGGCGTCCGCCGTTTTTGCTGGTGGTCGATGTCGGCAACGTCATCGAGGTCTTTGCCGAATTCAGCAAAAGCGGCGGTGCTTACACGCCGTTTCCCGACGCGCGCAGCAGCCGCATCGCGCTGGCCGACTTGGCCAAGCCTGCGCTGCGCGAGCGCCTGCGCCGCATCTGGCAAGCGCCCGACAGCCTTAACCCGGCGCACATCAGCGCCCAAGTCACGCGCGAAGTGGCCGACTTGCTCGCCAAGCTGGCCAAATCGCTGGAAAACGGCGCTAAATTTGAGCCAAAACAGCCTCTAGCCCTTACGCAGCCTGCGCTAGCAGCTCCTGAAATAGTAGCGGCGTATCTGACCCGCTGCCTGTTCTGCATGTTTGCCGAAGATGTCGAGTTGCTCCCTAAAGGCGCGTTTCAGGCGCTGCTGCAACGCCACCGCGACGACCCGGTCACGCTGCAAGCCATGCTGCGCACGCTGTGGGCGGACATGGACAAAGGCGGCTTTTCTGCTGCGCTGGCCAAGCCGGTGCTGCACTTCAACGGCAAATTGTTCAAAGGCGCGGCGGAGGCTCACTACAGCTTGCTGCTCACGCCCGAACAAATCGACCTGCTGATTGCCGCTGCCAAAGCCAATTGGCGCGAAGTTGAACCCGCCATTTTTGGCACGCTGCTAGAGCAGGCGCTCGATCCGGTCGAGCGCCACGCACTGGGCGCTCACTACACGCCGCGCGCCTATGTGGAGCGGCTGGTGCTGCCGACGGTGATAGAGCCGCTGCGCGTCGATTGGGCCAATGCCCAAGCCGCTGCATTGGTGCTGGCACACGAAGCCGCCGAGCTGACCGGCAAGCCGCGTGAAGCCAAACTGGCCGAGGCGCGCGCCGAGGTCAAAAAGTTTCACCACCAGCTCTGCACCACGCGCGTGCTCGACCCGGCGTGCGGCAGTGCCAATTTTTTGTATGTGACGCTGGAGCACCTCAAGCGCTTGGAGGGCGAAGTGCTGGTGCAGCTAGAGGATTTGGGGCAGACGCAAGACGCACTCGGTTTTGCCGGCGAGACCGTCACGCTGCAACAACTGCGCGGCATTGAGCTGAACGAGCGCGCTGCCGCTCTGGCTGAACTGGTGCTGTGGATTGGTTTCTTGCAGTGGCATATCCGCACCTATGGCAACGCCAGCGTGGCCGAGCCGGTGGTTCACAACTACGGCAACATCGAATGCCGCGACGCGGTGCTGGCGTGGGACGCGCTGGAGCCGGCGCTGGACGCGCACGGCCAGCAGCTCAGTCGCTGGGACGGCAGCAGCTTCAAAACCCACCCGGTGACGGGCGAACAAGTGCCCGACGAAGCCGCCCAAGTGCCGCAGTGGCACTACGTCGGCGCACGCCAAGCGCAGTGGCCGCAGGCGGATTTCATTGTGGGCAATCCACCGTTTATTGGAAAACTGCGGGTGCGCGAAGCCTTGGGCGATGGCTACGTCGAAGCGCTGCGCCGCGTTTGGCCTGATGTGCCTGATAGCGCTGATTTCGTGATGTATTGGTGGCACCACGCGGCGCAGCAGGTAGCCGCCGGAAAGACACGGCGCATGGGGCTGATTACCACCAACAGCCTGACCATGATTTACAACCGCCGCGTGGTGCAAGCCGCTTTGGACAAAGGTACGCATTTGCTGATGGCGATTGCCGACCACCCGTGGGGCAAAAACGCCGACGATGCAGCAGTGCGGATTGCCATGACGGTGCTTGCGCCTGACACTGGCGAAGGCAGCTTGCAACGTGTCACTGCTGAAATGCTCGGTGAACATGGCGAAGTCAATGTGGCTTTGGCGCTTAGTGCAGGGATCATCCATGCAGACTTAAGCATTGGCGCAAATGTGGCATCAGCCCAGCCGCTGCGAGCCAACAGCAAAGTGAGTAACACGGGCGTTATTCCGCATGGCGCTGGCATGTTGATGACCGCCGACGAAACGACAACTGTAGAAACCAACGCGCCTCTCAAGTCCTATCGCAATGGCAAAGACTTGACCGAGCACAGTCGAAATTTGCAAGTCATTGATTGCTATGGGCTTTCGGCAGAGCAAGTTCGCACGCAGTTTCCCAAGCTGTACCAATGGTTGCTTAACCGTGTCAAGCCTGAGCGCGATGTCAACAAAGACAAAGATTTGCGCGAAAAATGGTGGCTGCACCGTCGTAATAACGATGACATGCGCCGCGCTCTGGCCGGATTGCCGCGCTACATCGCGACCGTGATGACAGCGAAGCACCGGGTTTTTCAATTTTTGGAGGGCACCATACTGCCTGACCAAAAACTCGTTGTCTTTGGCCTTGAATCCCCTTTTCAGCTGGGCATTCTTTCCAGCCAACTGCATATTTGGTGGGCACTCAATACAGGTGGCACGCTGGAAGATCGCCCGGTTTACGTCAAAACGGCTTGCTTTGAAAAATTCCCCTTCCCCGACGAAGACACCGGCCTGACCCCAGAACTGCGCGAACTCATCGCCCAACGCGCCGAGCAAATCGATGCCCACCGCAAACGCGTGCTGTCGCCCGAAGCGGGCAATGCCGGCCTGACGCTGACTGGCCTCTACAACGTCCTGGCCGCCCTGCGCGAAGGCCGCGCCCTGACGGCCAAAGAAAAAACCATCCACACCCAAGGCACGGTCAGCGTGCTGCGCCAACTGCACGACGAGCTGGACGCTGCCGTGCTCACCGCCTACGGCCTGAGCGCCGCCGCCAGCAGCGACGACATCCTCACGCGCTTGGTGCAGCTCAACACCGAGCGCGCCGCCGAAGAAGCCCAAGGCCGCATCCGCTGGCTGCGCCCGGAATTTCAAAATCCGCAAATTTTGCAGAATTCACTGCAAAAACAAGAGCTGCTAGCGCACGCCCAGCAAGCGCTAGAGGGTGATTTTGGTATGCAAAAACCGCTATCAAAAGCAGAGCAAGCCCCGTGGCCGTCCACGCTGCCCGAGCAAGTCAGCGCCTTGGCCAATGCCCTCAGCACCAGCCCAGTGCCGCTGACGCTGCTGGCGCTGCAAGCCCGCTTCAAAGGCCGAGGCGCGTGGAAAAAAAGCCTGCCCACGCTGCTGCAAACGCTAGAAGCGCTGGGGCGCGCCCAGCGCGTCGCCATGGCCGGCGAAGAGGCTTGGCGCGGTTGAAGATTGGCTCGCGCCCGGCTTATCTCCCGTGCCGCGCTTTCCACGCCGCGTATTGAGAGGGCCGCAGCCCATAGCGCGCCAAAACGCCCTCGTGCAGCCGCTTCAATTCTTCAACAACCAAGGCCTGCACCGGGGGGCGCTCTGGCGCGTCAACGTGCTGTTCTACGGCTTGTTCAATGCAGCTGAGCGGGTCGCGCTCGGGGTGGAGAACTATCTCGCGCAAGGTCTGTTTGATCAGATCGCGCCACGCCAATCGCAGCGGATCGGGTTCGGCCAGCGCTTGCTTGATGGCCAAATATTCCTGTGTCGAGCGTTCATAGGCCCAGACATACAAGTCGCGCAGCAACTCGGTGCGCGCCATTTCGTAAACGCCCAGCGTGGCGCGGCTGTAGGCCGGCTCGGGCACATCCAAAAAGGTCAGCGGACACAAATTGGCGCGAAACAGCGGCAAATTGGCCGCCAGTCGGGAAGTGCGTTTGTTGATGTCGGCAAACGGCTGCAAATACGGTAAATGCACCATCATGAAAAAAGACTGCTCAAACGGGTCGGCAATTTGCACCGCCTTGCCTAGCAGCGCGTCCAATGCGTCGTCGATTTGCTGGGGCGTTTGCAGTGGGCGATAAACGCTTTGGCCAATGTCCACGCCATGCTGGCGAATACGCCCCTCGTCTGCGGGATTGGGCAGCAAGTTTTCTGCCAAGGCGCTGTGCAGGTTCATCAGGGTGTAGCGGTTGAGCCGGGCGGTGTCGATGTTGTCCACCAGCAGCTCAATCGCCGTCTTGTGGTTCAGAATCATCTGCGTCTCAATGGCGTCCTTGCCGCGTGCGGCATGGCCATGCTCAATCAGCTCGCGCGTATCCAGCAGTGAGTAGGTGTTGCCCTCCAAGTGGCTTGACGCCCACGATAAGTCAATCAGCAGCCGATTCAACATAGCGCGGCTGTAAGTGCCGGCAGGCGCATCGACATCAGCGGTTTTGCCCATTTGGTGTAGCTGGCGGCGCAAAGACTCGGACAAATACCAAGTCTCATTAGGACGATAAGCGTCTAAAAAATCGCGCTGATAGCCCACCGGCTTGCGCGCCTGCACGGGCTGATCGAGGTAGGCCAAGATGTCTTGGCTGTCCGCAGACACGGGAATAAAGCGCGGAAAAACATCGGCTTGGGCTGGCGCAGCATCGCCGCCGATGTCAAAGGGAGTGCCTGCAAAAACATAGCGGCGCGCTCTGCCTTCACCCTGCGCAGCGATTTGGCCACTGCCGATCAATTGAGCAATCAAACGCTGCGCTGTGCGCCGGGCAATGCGGCGGTGCTGGGTCAGCAGCTCGGCTAGCGTCAAGCCGCCATTGGCACTCTCAATGCTGCGCAGTAATTCTGCGCTGGAAGATGTGGCTGTAGAGGTGCTGTTGGGAGTGTTCATAGCGCCATTTTGGCGCGGTTTTGGCGCAGTTCTGGCAGCTGCGCCAAAACTGCGCCAAGCCAAGGGCTGGCTTTTTTGTGTCCGGGCAGAGCCGGTGTTTAGAAGCGAATCCCTGCCGGATTGCTGGGTGTTGGGCCAGTGGGCGCGGGCACCGGCGCTGAGTTGAGCGCGTCGCGCGGCGCTGTTGTTTGCCCCTCAGCCGTGGCGGGTGCGGGCTTGACGGCAACCAAAGGCGCAGCCGCTGGCGCGCGGTAGTTGCTGGGCAGCTGCGATTTTTTGGGGTAGCCCGCAGCGTCCAAATACTGAGTCCACTCGCTGGCAGCAAAGCCGTTCAGGTGCTGGCCGCCAATGGTGGCAAACGGCAAGCTGGCGTTGCCGCTGAGGCTTTTGAGAGCGTCGATGTCTTGGTTGGTTTTGACGGTGCGCTCGGTAAACGGCACGCCGCGCCCTTTGAGCAGGCTGCGGGCGCTGTTGCAGGGCGCGCAGTCATCGCTGGTGTACAGCGTGACCGGAAAGCGCGTGGCCACTTGCCGCAGGGCATAAGGCAAGTCGCCGCCCACCGCCGTGGTTTCCGCCGGTGCAGCGCCCGCGCTGCCCGCCAGCGCTGGCGTGGCTTTCTCGCTGGGTGCGCGGTCAGAGAAGGTCACTTTGCCGTCGGGGCCGACGGTGCGATACACCGGCTGGGCTTGGGTCAGCGCAGAGCAGAGCAAAGCGCACACAGCCGCAGCCAAAGTCAGTGGGGTGCGGGAGGGCAGGCGCATCGGGTTTGTCTCCAAAAAAAGTGGGCCAATCAAGCCATGCCTTGGTGGCGCAGCAGCGCGTCCAGCTGCGGTTCGCGGCCTCGAAAGGCTTTGAACGATTCCATCGCTGGGCGGCTGCCGCCGGCTTCCAAAATGGTTTCGCGGTAGCGCCGACCCGTCTCTAAGCTGGGGCTGCCGTCAGCGGCGGCGGTTTCTTCAAACGCGGCGTAAGCATCGGCACTCAGCACCTCCGCCCACTTGTAGCTGTAGTAACCGGCGGCATAACCACCGGCAAAAATGTGGCTAAAAGTGTGCATGTTGCGGCTGAACGCGGGCGGCTGCAGCACGGCGACTTCAGCGCGCACCTTGGCCAGCAGCGGCATAAAGTCATCGCTGGGGTTGTGCGCGGTGTGCAGCAGCATGTCAAACAGCGAGAACTCGATTTGGCGCAGCGTTTGCATACCGCTTTGGAAGTTTTTGGCCGCCAGCATTTTGTCGAACAGCGCACGTGGCAGCGGCTCGCCGGTATCGACGTGGGCGGTCATGTGCTGCAGCACGTCCCACTCCCAGCAGAAGTTTTCCATGAACTGGCTGGGCAGCTCGACCGCATCCCACTCGACGCCGCCAATGCCCGACACATCGCGCTCGCTGACCTGCGTCAGCAGGTGGTGCAGGCCGTGGCCAAACTCGTGGAACAGCGTAATCACGTCGTCGTGCGTCAGCAGCGCCGGTTTGCCATCCACGCCGCTGGCGAAGTTGCAGACCAAGTGGGCAATCGGCGTTTGCAGCGCGCCGGTGTCGGGGCGCAGCCAGCGCGTTTGCATGTCGTCCATCCACGCGCCGCCGCGTTTGCCGGTGCGCGCGGGCTGGTCCAGATAAAACTGGCCGACCAACTCGCCGCCGCGCTCAATCCGATAAAACTGCACCGCTGGGTGCCACACCGGCGCGCTGTCGGGGCGAATGGCGACTTCAAACAGCGTCTCAATGATTTTGAACAGGCCAGCGAGCACCTTGGGCGCGGTGAAGTAGGGCTTGACCTCTTGCTCGCTGAAGGCATAGCGCGCTTCTTTGAGCTTTTCGGCCACATACGGCCAGTCCCACGGCTGCGGGTCGGGCAAGGCCAGCGACTCGGCGGCAAAGGCGCGCAAGTCGGCGACATCTTTTTCTGCATACGGGCGGGCGCGCACCGCCAAATCGCGCAGAAAGGTGATGACTTCGTCGGCCGAAGCGGCCATTTTCGGCACCACCGAGACTTCGCCAAAGTTGGGGTAGCCCAGCAGCTGCGCTTCTTCTTGGCGCAGCGCCAAAATTTCTTGGATCAGCGCGGTGTTGTCAAACTTGGCCGCGTCGCCGCTCGATTGGTCGGAGGCGCGCGTGACGTGGGCGCGGTACAGCGTTTCGCGCAGCGCGCTGCTGTCGGCAAACTGCATCACCGGCAAATAGCACGGCATTTTCAGCGTCAGTTGGTAGCCATCTTTGCCTTCGGCTTTGGCGGCTGCGAGCGCGGCTTGCTGTACATCGGCGGGCACGCCGTGAAGCTCGTCGGCGCGGGCGTAGTAGCTGTAAGCGTCGGTGGCGTCCAGCGTGTTTTCGCTGAACTTTTGCGCCAGTTCGGCTTGGCGCTCTTGGATTTGGGCGAAGCGCTCTTTGGCCGCGCCGGTCAGCTCCGCGCCCGACAGCACGAAGTTGCGCACGGCGTTTTTCAGCGCTTGGCGCTGTTCGCCGTTCAGGCTGGCCGCGTCAATCGCTTTGTATTTGGCGTAGAGCCGCTCGTCAGCGCCCAGGCGCGTCCAGAACTCGGTGACGCGCGGCAGCGCTTCGTTGTAGGCGGCGCGCAGTTCGGGCGTATCGGCGACGCTGCTCAGGTGGCTGACCACGCCCCACGCGCGCCCGAGCTTTTCGGTGGACACGTCCAGCACCGCAGCGATGTCGCTCCAGCGCGCCGGGAATGCGGGCGCGGTGACGGTTTCAAGGGCTTGGTTGGCGTCTGCCAGCAGCACATCTAAGGCCGGTGCCACGTCGCTGGGGCTGATGCGGTCAAACGCAGGCAGGGCGGAGAAGTCGAGGAGGGAATTGTTCATGCTGCTCATGCGTGCTTAGGTGGCGCTGTGGCGCGTCAGTTCAAGTGTTTAGGCGAGCGCAGCGCGCTCGGCTGCTTCCAGCGTGTTGACCAGCAGCATGGTGATGGTCATCGGGCCGACGCCGCCGGGCACCGGCGTGATGTGGCTGGCCACTTGTTTGACGCCGTCAAAGTCCACGTCACCGCACAGCTTGCCTTCGTCGGTGCGGTTCATGCCCACATCTAGCACCACCGCGCCGGGCTTGACCATGTCAGCCGTCAACACATTGCGCTTGCCGACAGCGGCGACGATGACGTCGGCTTGCAGCGTCAGCGCTTTGAGGTCTTGGGTGGCGCTGTGGCAGAGGGTGACGGTGGCGTTTTGCCCCAGCAGCATCAGCGCCATCGGCTTGCCGACGATGTTGCTGCGGCCAATGACGACGGCGTGTTTGCCGCGCAAGTCGTAGCCGATGCTCTCCAGCATCTTCATGCAGCCATACGGCGTACACGGCCAAAAGCCGGCCATGCCGGTCATCAACGCGCCGGCGCTGGCGATGTGAAAACCGTCCACGTCTTTGGCCGGCGAGATGGCTTCAATCACCTTTTGCGCGTCGATGTGCGCTGGCAGCGGCAGCTGCACCAAGATGCCGTGGATGCTGGGGTCGTTGTTGAGCGCCTCAACCCGCGCCAGCAAGGCCGCTTCGGTCATGTCAGCGTCGTACTTTTCCAGCACCGAGTGCAGACCCGCGTCTTCGCAGGCTTTGACCTTGTTGCGCACATAGACCTGCGAGGCCGGGCTGTCACCCACCAGCACCACCGCCAAGCCGGGCGTTAGGCCACGCGCTTTGAGGGCGCTAGCGCGCTGGGCGACTTCGGTGCGCAGTTGGCGCGAGAGGGCGTTGCCGTCAATGATGTGAGCTGTCATAGGTGAAAATTTCAATGAAAACAGCCTCTAGCCCAATGGATACGGGCGCTAGAAGCTATAAAAACAGGAGTAATTTGCTTGGATTATTGGATTAAGCGCTGGCGGTTGCTGGGCCAATGGCGATTTTGATCAAGTCGGCCACCGTGTTGGCACCGAGTTTTTCCATGATGTTGGCTCGGTGCGCCTCGACGGTTTTGATGCTGATGCCCAAATCGTCGGCAATTTGCTTGTTCAGCCGCCCGGCGACGATGCGTTCGAGCACTTGGCCTTCGCGGCTGGTCAGCTTGGCCAGCAGGGCGTCGCGGCTGGCGGCTTGCTGGTGGTCGGTGAAGAGCTCGCGCGCGTGCTCCAACATGCGCTCGACCAAGGCGGTCAAAGCCGCTTCGTCAAACGGTTTTTGGATGAAATCGAGCGCGCCTTTTTTCATCGTCTCCACCGCCATCGGCACATCGCCGTGGCCGGTGATGAAGACGATGGGCAGCGGCGATTTGCGCTCAATCAGCCGGTCTTGCAGCTCTAGGCCGGTCATGCCGCCCATGCGGATATCGACAATCAGGCAGGCGATTTCGCGCGGGTCGTAGCGCGCCAAAAAGGTCTCAGCCGAATCAAAGCAGCGAACGCGGTAGTCTTTGCCCTCTAGCAGCCATTGCAGCGAATCGCGCACGGCCTCGTCGTCATCGACCACATAAACGGTGCCTTTTTTCGGAATTAAGCTCATTCAACTGTCCTTGGGGGTGGTGCTGTGGGGTGCTGTAGCTACTGAATTGGTAGCGTGCTTGTCAGGCGCAGCGAGCGGCAGCCAGAAAGAGAACTTGCAACCCGTGACCTCTGGGCCATTGTAAATGTTCTCTACCGAGATTCTTCCTTGGTGCGACTCGACGATGCTGCGGCACAAATTGAGGCCAATGCCCATGCCTTCTTGCTTGGTGGAGAAGAAGGCTTCAAACAATCTCTCCAGCACCTCTTGCGGTAAGCCTTGGCCGGTGTCGAGTACCGAAAACTCGATCACGTCTTGGCCTTCGATTTGTTTGGGCACCACGCGCAGCTCAACGCAGCGCCCGGCCAGAGGCCGCTGGGCTTGGACGATGGATTCAGCGCCGTTTTTCATCAGGTTGATCAGCACTTGCTCAATCAGGATGGCGTCGGCCATCAGCGGCGGCAGGCGCGCGGCGACGTAGTGCGTCAGGCGCACGTTGTGGCGGCGCAGTTCGATGTCGGCCAGCTCGACTGCTTCGCTGACCATGGTGGCGGCGTCGGCCAGTTGGCGGTTGGGCGCGCTTTTCTTCACAAAGTCGCGGATGCGCTGGATGATTTGGCCGGCGCGCTGCGCTTGGTGGGCGGTTTTTTCTAGCGCTGTCAGCAGGCTTTCTTGCGTGATTTGCCCGCTGTGGATGCGCGAGACGATGCCGCTGCAGTAGTTGTTGATGGCCGTGAGCGGCTGGTTCAGCTCGTGCGCCACGCTCGATGCCATCTCGCCCATAGTGATCAGCCGGCTGACCGATTGGGCGCGTTCGGTTTGGCGCGCGGTTTGCTCTTCGGCGCGGCGGCGCGGGGTGATGTCGGTGGCAATCACCATTTGTGCCAAACGCCCATCGACCCAGTTGAGGTAGCGTGAGCGCACTTCTAGCCACTTGTCTAATTGAGGCAGGTAGATTTCGGCGTTTTCGGTGTGGGCGCTGGTCAGCTCATCCGTGGGCAAGCCCATCAGGCCGTCCTCGTCGTCGGGGCTGTCAGTGCTGGCGCTGTCGCTGGGCAGTACGCCGGCTTGAGCGACCAGTTGCAGGTGGCCGACGGTTTCGCTGCCAAACCACTGGCGATAGAGCTTGTTGGCAAACAGCAGCTCTTTGCTGCCCAGCGGCGCCACCGATACCGAAGCGTCCAGCGCTTCGAGCACGATGGTGAAGCGCTCGTGCGAGGCCGAGAGCTGGTCGCGGATGCGGTTGGGTTCGGTGATGTCGGTCATTGATGTCATCCAGCCGGTTTGCTGGTTGCGCGCATCAATCAGCGGCGAGACATACAGCCGTGCATCAAACAAGCTGCCGTTTTTGCGCCGCACCCGCACCTGAAAACCGCCCGGTGCAGTTTTGCCGTTGATTTCGTCAAACAGCCGGGCGCGCAGGGTTTCCATGTCGGACTCAGGCCAGTAGGGAAACGGCGCGGTTTGGCCGACCAAGTCTTCTTCGCTCCAGCCGGTCATTTGGCAAAAGGCAGCGTTGACGTAGGTGATGCGCCCCTGCAAATCCAGCGCGCGCATTCCCGTCAGCACCGAGTTTTCCATCGCCCGGCGAAAGTTGGTTTCTGTCACCAGTGCTTGCTGGGTTTGCATACGCCGGCGTGCGTGGCGCCAAGTGGCCACCAGCATCCACACCGTCATGGCGCTGAGGGCGACGACCAGCCAAAACAGCCCGCTGCCAACTACGCCCAGCGAGGTGCGATACGCCTGCGCGCGCAGCAGCAAGCCATTGCCCACGGGCGAAACCGGCACTTCGTAGGCGTTGGCGCGGGCGCTCAAGGGCAGCCACTGCGGCGCGCGGTGGTTGCGCGGCCCCAGCGGCGTACCGGCCAGCACGTGGCGGTTGGCATCCAGCAGCGTGACGGCGTAGCGCGCCAGCACTTCGGTCGGTGTGCCATAGCGCAGCAGGCTGTCGGTGGAGTATTCGGCCATGACTACACCGCTAAATTTGCCTTGCACGTTCAGCGGCACCTGCAATTGCAAGAGCGGCGCGGCGTTGTCTGCACGCGCTACCGGTTGGGTATAGACCGGCTGTTGCAGATCCCGTGTCAGGTCGAAGGTGTCGCTGGTTTCGTCTTTGTAGTCGCTGGGCTTGCTGTTTTTGGCATGGATGCGTTTGAGCATTTCGCCGGGTGTGCGGATGTATTGCTCGGGCACTGTCGGCGCGGCTTGGCTGGCGCGAATGCGGCCATAGCCGTCAATCCAAGTGATGGCTTGCAGTTCGGGGTATTGGTTGATCAGCGTTTCGGTGCGCTGGTTGAACTCGCCCAGCGCCATGTCGTGGTTCGACAAATCGCGCGCAATGCGCATCAGCTGCTCTTGGCGCTCTAGCAGGCGCAGGCGCACGCGCTGCTGGGCGTATTCCACGTCACGGCGCAGCGCTTCTTGCTCGCGCTCGCCCTCTTCTAGGCGCAAATACCAAAACGCAGCCACGATAGCCGCCATAAATAGCAGCACTGCAGCCAGCGGTGCCAGCGCTGCCAAACGGTCTTGGCGCATTGGCGACAGACTGCGCCACCATGCCTGCCAACGCTGCGCCAGCGTGGTGTGGTTGCAGGCCGAGGCATCTTCGGCAGCGGGTGTTTCGGGATTGAGGGTGGGAGAAATCGGCGGTTGCATCGCTCAAGTGTAGGGCGCGCAGGTGATTTTTCAGCAGATGAAAAAATGTGCAGGTGCAGCAATTTTTCGTATTGCAAAAAGCGCAAGCATAATTTGAAATTATGAAAAATATATGCGAAACTAGAAAACACCAATACAAATCATAGGAGACAACTCATGTCAGTACAGCCCGATTCGGTCGATAAAGTGGTGGTTGCAAGCCACGATAGTGATATTGAAGAAACCCGCGAATGGACAGATGCCCTGTCTGCCGTGATTGCGCAAGAAGGCCCAGAGCGCGCCCATTTTTTGCTAGAGCAGTTGCTAGAGCACGCGCGCCAAAGCAGCTTGGATATGCCGTTCTCGGCCAATACCGGCTATGTCAACACCATTGACGTTGGCCAAGAAGCGCGCTGCCCCGGCAATTTGGAACTCGAAGGCCGCCTGCGCGCCTATATGCGCTGGAATGCGATGGCTTTGGTGGTGCGCGCCAACCGCCACAATCCGCCCGAGGGCGGCGACTTGGGCGGCCACATTGGCTCGTTTGCTTCGCTGGCCAATATGTTTGCCGCCGGTTTCAACCATTTTTGGCATGCCGAAAGCAATGAGCCCGGCAAAGAGCACGGCGGCGATTGTTTGTATATCCAAGGCCATGTCTCGCCCGGCATTTATGCCCGCGCCTTTATGGAAGGTCGTTTGACCGAAGACCAGCTGAACAACTTCCGCCAAGAAGTCGATGGCAATGGGCTGTCAAGCTACCCGCACCCCAAGCTGATGCCCGATTTTTGGCAGTTCCCCACGGTGTCGATGGGCCTGGGCCCGCTGATGGCGATTTATCAGGCGCGCTTTTTGAAGTACCTGCACGCGCGCGGTATTGCCAACACTGAAAACCGCAAAGTCTGGGTGTTCTGCGGTGATGGTGAGATGGACGAAGTCGAATCGCTGGGCGCCATCAGCCTCGCTGCGCGCGAGAAGCTGGACAACCTGATTTTTGTCATCAACTGCAATTTGCAGCGCCTCGACGGCCCGGTGCGCGGCAACGGCAAAATTATCCAAGAGCTCGAAGGCGACTTCCGTGGCTCGGGCTGGAACGTCATCAAGCTGCTGTGGGGCGACCGCTGGGATGCGCTGCTGGCCAAGGACAAAGACGGCGCGCTGCGCAAAATCATGATGGAGTGCAATGACGGCGATTACCAGTCGTTCAAGGCCAACGATGGCGCTTATGTGCGCAAACACTTTTTTGGCCGCGACCCGCGCACGCTGAAGATGGTCGAGCACATGAGCGATGACGAAATCTGGAACCTGCGCCGTGGTGGCCACGACGCGCAAAAGGTCTATGCCGCCTTCCATGCCGCCAATGAAACCAAGGGTCAGCCGACCGTGGTGCTGGTCAAAACCGTCAAGGGCTTTGGCATGGGCAAAATTGGCGAGGGAAAAAACACCGTCCACCAGACCAAGAAGCTCAGTGCCGAAGATATCAAAGCCTTCCGCGATCGCTTCAACATCCCGATTCCTGACAGCCAAATCGACGATTTGCCGTTTTACAAGCCCGACGACGACACGCCGGAAATGCGCTACCTGCATGAGCGGCGCAAAGCGCTGGGCGGCTATTTGCCCAAGCGCCGCGTCAAGGCTGATGAGCAGTTCACCATTCCGCCGCTGGACACCTTCAAAGCCGTTCTCGAAGCCACTGCCGAAGGCCGCGAAATCTCCACCACCCAAGCCTATGTGCGCTTTTTGACGCAGCTGCTGCGCGACCCGGCGCTCGGCCCGCGCGTGGTGCCGATTTTGGTGGACGAGGCGCGCACCTTTGGCATGGAAGGCTTGTTCCGCCAAATTGGCATTTACAACCCGGCAGGCCAGCAATACACCCCGGTCGATAAAGACCAGGTGATGTATTACCGCGAAGACAAAAAGGGCCAAATCCTGCAAGAGGGCATCAACGAAGCCGGCGGCATCAGCAGCTGGATTGCCGCCGCCACCAGCTACAGCACCAGCAACCGGATCATGGTTCCGTTCTACGTGTACTACTCGATGTTTGGCTTTCAGCGCGTGGGTGACTTGGCTTGGGCGGCGGGTGATATGCAAGCGCGCGGCTTCTTGCTGGGCGGCACTTCTGGGCGCACCACGCTCAACGGCGAAGGCTTGCAGCACGAAGACGGCCACAGCCACATCTTGGCCAACACCATCCCCAACTGCGTCACCTACGACCCGACGTTTGCCCACGAAGTCGGCGTCATCCTGCACCACGGCTTGCAGCGCATGGTCGAGCGGCAAGAAAACGTTTTCTACTACATCACCCTGCTGAACGAAAACTACGCCATGCCCGGCCTCACGCCCGGCACTGAAGAGCAAATCATCAAAGGCATGTATTTGTGCAAACCCGGCGCGGCGGATGCGCCGGCTGACGCACCGCGCGTGCAACTGCTCGGCTCGGGCAGCATCTTGCGCGAATCGTTTGTGGCGCAAGAGCTGCTGGCCGCTGATTGGGGCGTGCAAGCCGACGTCTGGAGCTGCCCGAGCTTTAACGAACTGACCCGCGACGGCCAGGACGTGGAGCGCTGGAACCTGCTGCACCCGCTGGAGACCCCGCGCGCGCCATTCGTCGCGCAGCAACTGGCCGACCACGCCGGCCCAGTGGTGACTTCGACCGACTACATGAAGGCTTACGGCGAGCAAATCCGCTCCTTTTTGCCGGCCGGGCGCACCTACAAAGTGCTGGGCACCGACGGCTTTGGCCGCAGTGACTTCCGCCGCAAACTGCGCGAGCACTTTGAGATTGACCGCCATTACATCGTCGTCGCCGCACTGAAAGCGCTGTCGGAAGACGGCACCGTGCCGGTGCAACTGGTAGCGGACGCGATTGCCAAATACGGCATCCAGACCGACCGCATCAACCCGCTGCACGCTTGAGCGCGCCAACCCCACAGGAGACAAAACCATGGCATTGATTGAAATAAAGGTTCCTGACATTGGCAGCACCGACCCGGTGGCGGTCATTGAGCTGCTGGTCAAGGTGGGCGACAGCGTCGCCGTCGAGCAGTCGCTAATTACCGTCGAGTCCGACAAAGCCTCGATGGAAATTCCATCCAGCCACGCCGGCGTGGTGCAAGCGCTGCGCGTGCAGCTGGGCGACCAAGTCAGCGAAGGCAGCGTAGTGCTGGTGCTCGAAGCTGCTGGCGCTGGTGACGTGGCTGAGGCGGCGAAAGCTGCTCCAGTCGCTGATGTAGCCCCTGATTTAGCACCAAATCAGCCTCCAGCCCAAGCAGCGCCTGCGCTAGCAGCTATCAAAACAGAAGTTGTTGCCGCGCCTGCCGCCGCCGTGCCCGCACACAACCCGACCGCTGCACCCGTCAGCGGCTTGGCGCACGCCTCGCCCTCGGTGCGCAAATTTGCGCGCGAGCTGGGCGTGCCGCTGACCGAAGTCCAAGGCAGTGGCCGCAAAGGCCGCATCACGCAAGAAGACGTGCAAGCCTTCACCCAGTCCGTCATGGCCGGCGCGGTGCAAACGGCGGCGCAGCAAGCGGCGCAGCCCAAAACGGCGGCGGCAGCGGCGGGTTCTGGCTCCGGCGCGGGGCTGGATTTGCTGCCGTGGCCGCGCGTCGATTTCGCCAAATTTGGCGCGGTCGAACGCAAGGATTTGTCGCGCATCAAGAAAATCAGCGGCGCGAATTTGCACCGCAACTGGGTGATGATTCCGCACGTCACCAACAACGACGAGGCCGACATCACCGAGCTGGAAGCCTTCCGCGTCTCAACCAACAAAGAGAACGAAAAGAGCGGCACCAAAGTGACCATGCTGGCCTTCGTCATCAAGGCGGTGGTGGCGGCGCTGAAAAAGTTTCCCGACTTCAACGCCAGCTTGGACGGCGATGCGCTGGTTTACAAGCAGTATTTCCACATCGGCTTTGCCGCCGACACGCCCAACGGTTTGGTCGTGCCGGTGCTGAAAAACGCCGACCAAAAAGGCATCCTGCAAATCAGCGCCGAAATGGGCGAGCTGGCCAAAAAAGCGCGCGACGGCAAGTTAGGCGCGGCCGATATGCAGGGCGGCTGTATGTCGATTTCGTCGCTGGGCGGCATTGGTGGCACGCACTTCACGCCCATCATCAACGCGCCGGAAGTGGCAATTTTGGGTCTCTCCAAAGGCCAGATGAAGCCGGTGTGGGACGGCAAACAGTTTGTGCCGCGCTTGGTGCTGCCGCTGTCGCTGTCGTATGACCACCGCGTGATTGATGGTGCGTCGGCCGCGCGCTTTAACGCCTATCTGGGCGCGGTGCTGGCGGACTACCGCCGCATCTTGCTGTAACTGCTGTGAAGGAATTGCACGATGGCAAACATTGAAATTCAAGTCCCCAACATCGGCGACTTCGACGCGGTGACGGTGATTGAGCTGCTGGTCAAAGTCGGCGACCGCGTCGCCGCTGACCAAAGCTTGGTCACGGTCGAATCTGACAAAGCCTCGATGGAAATCCCGTCCAGCCACGCCGGCGTGGTGCAGGCGCTGCACGTGAAATTAGGCGACCAAATCGCCGAAGGCAGCGTGCTGCTGACGCTGCAAACAGACGGCGCAGCCGCCAGCAGCGCTCCTGAAAAAGAAGCTGCTAGCGCTGGTAAACAGGGCGATTCAGCATCAAAACAGTCTGAAAGCCAAGAAACACGTGCGCTAGCAGCTCCTGTAAACGTAGCGGCTAGTGTGGCTAATTTGCCGGCCTACGCAGGCGCGGTAGATATGGAGTGCGATGTGCTGGTGCTGGGCGGCGGCCCCGGTGGTTATTCCGCCGCCTTCCGCGCCGCCGACCTGGGCCTGAAGGTCGTCATCGTCGAACGCTACGCCACGCTGGGCGGCGTGTGTTTGAACGTCGGCTGCATCCCGTCCAAAGCGCTGCTGCACGTGGCAGCCGTGATGGACGAAGTCAGCCACTTGGCCGCGCTGGGCGTGGACTTTGGCCGCCCGGTGGTCAACATCGACCAACTGCGTGGCCACAAAGAAAAGGTGATTGCCAAGCTGACCGGCGGCCTAGCGGCGATGGCCAAAATGCGCAAAGTGACCACGGTGCGCGGCTACGGCAGCTTTGTCGGCGCGCACCATTTGGCGGTGGAAGAAACCACTGGTAGCGCGCAAGACAAAACCGGCAGCAAGCAGGTGATTGGCTTCAAAACCGCCATCATTGCCGCCGGCAGCCAAGCGGTGCGCTTGCCGTTCATGCCCGACGACCCGCGCGTGGTCGATTCGACCGGCGCGCTGGAATTGAAAGACGTGCCAAAACGTATGTTGATTTTGGGCGGCGGCATCATCGGGCTGGAGATGGGCACGGTTTACAGCACGCTGGGCGCACGCCTCGACGTGGTGGAAATGATGGACGGCCTGATGCAAGGCGCTGACCGCGATTTGGTCAAAATTTGGCAAAAAATGAACGCCAAGCGCTTTGACAACATCATGCTGAAAACCAAAACCGTCGGCGCTGAAGCCACGCCAGAGGGCATCAAAGTCACTTTTGCGCCTGCTGAAGAAGGTGGCACCGCGCCCGAGCCGCAAACCTACGACTTGGTGCTGCAAGCCGTCGGCCGCACGCCGAATGGCAACAAAATCGGCGCAGATCAGGCCGGCGTGGCGGTGACGGAGCGCGGTTTTATCAACGTCGATATCCAAATGCGCACCAACGTGGCGCACATTTTTGCGATTGGCGACGTGGTCGGCCAGCCAATGCTGGCGCACAAAGCGGTGCATGAAGCGCACGTCGCCGCCGAAGTGATTGCGGGCGAACTGCAAGGCAAGCCCGAGCTGGCGTGCAGCGCCTTCAATGCCCGCGTGATTCCGTCGGTGGCCTACACCGACCCGGAAGTGGCGTGGGTCGGCCTGACCGAAGAGCAAGCCAAAGCGCAAGGCATCAAAGTCAAAAAAGGGCTGTTTCCGTGGACGGCGTCTGGCCGCGCGATTGCCAACGGGCGCGACGAGGGCGTCACCAAGCTGCTGTTTGACGACTCCCCTGAAGCGCACGGCCACGGCAAAATTTTGGGCGGTGGCATCGTCGGCACCCACGCTGGCGACATGATTGGCGAGATTGCTTTGGCGATTGAAATGGGCGCGGATGCGGTGGACATTGGCAAAACCATCCACCCGCACCCAACGCTGGGCGAGAGCATCGGCATGGCGGCCGAAGTGGCGCACGGCAGTTGCACCGATTTGCCGCCACAGAAGAAGTGATGCAGAAACGCATTTAATCCGCTGCGATTTCAATAGCTTGCCGCGCAGTCCTACAAAGGGCTGCACGGCTCTTTTTTGGTCTAGTTGAAAGCCTTGCTAGCCCCAGCGGTGACAATCGTGGCCCAGTCTATTACGTCATTGCCCCTCCATGCTTTCATCCACTCCCACCTACGCCTCTTTGCCTGTTGTGTCGAGTCTTGCCGTTCGGGAGGAGCAGATCGAATACGGCTTCATCGGCAAGCTGCAAAGCCTCAAATACGCATACCGCGCCGACATTCGCGACCGCGCTGCGCTGGAGCGCAACTTTCGCGAAAAGTTTGAGGCGCTGAACCGTGTCCACCTGACCGATGGCGAATTTGCCCGCCTTCTGGATGAAATCGTCACGCCGGATGTATTCACCGCTGCCAAAACCCTGCGCAGCATCAACACGTTCACCCGCGAAGACGGCACCCCGCTGAACTACACCCTGGTCAACATCAAAGACTGGTGCAAGAACACCTTCGAGGTGGTCAACCAGCTGCGCATCAACACCGACTACAGCCACCACCGGTACGACGTGCTTATCCTCATCAACGGTGTGCCGTGCGTGCAAATCGAGCTGAAAACGCTGGGCATCCACCCGCGCCGCGCCATGGAGCAGATCGTTGACTACAAAAACGACCCTGGCAACGGCTACACCAAAACGCTGCTTTGTTTTTTGCAGCTCTTCATCGTCAGCAACCGTACCAACACCTATTACTTCGCCAACAACAACGCACGGCATTTCAGCTTCAATGCCGACGAGCGGTTTTTGCCCATCTACCAGTTTGCCGACGAGGCCAACTACAAGATCACCCAGCTGGGCGACTTTGCCGATAAGTTCCTTGTGAAATGCACGCTGGGCCAAACCATCAGCCGCTACATGGTGCTGCTTGCCGCTGAGCAAAAGCTGTTGATGATGCGCCCCTATCAGGTGTATGCCGTCAAACAAATCGTGGACTGCATTCACCAAAACTGCGGCAACGGCTACATCTGGCACACCACCGGCAGTGGCAAAACGCTCACGTCCTTCAAAGCGTCCACACTGCTCAAAGACAACCCTGATATTGAAAAATGCCTCTTTGTGGTGGATCGCAAAGACCTGGACCGCCAGACCCGCGAGGAATTCAACCGCTTTCAAGAAGGCTGCGTAGAAGAAAACACTAACACCGCCACGCTGGTGCGCCGCCTGCTGTCGAATGACTATGCCGACAAAGTCATCGTCACCACCATCCAGAAGCTGGGCCTGGCGCTGGACGAGAACAGCAAACGCAACAAACAGCAAAAGAAAGACGGCAAAGCCACCTACAAAGAGCAGCTGGCACCGCTGGCCAACAAGCGCATCGTTTTCATTTTTGACGAGTGCCACCGTTCCCAATTTGGTGCCAACCACGACGCCATCAAAGCGTTCTTCCCCAAGGCACAGCTGTTTGGGTTTACCGGCACGCCCATTTTTGAAGCCAACGCCACGGCCAAACAATTCGAGGGCGAAGAAGGGCAGTTCCGCACCACCGAAGACCTGTTCCAAAAGCAGCTGCACGCCTACACCATCACCCACGCCATTGAAGACGCCAACGTGCTGCGCTTCCATGTGGACTACTACAAGCCCGAGGGTAAAAATCCGCCCAAACCCGGCGAGGCCCTGGCCAAAAAAGCCGTCATCGAAGCCATCCTGGCCAAACACGACACCGCCACAGCCACCCGCCGCTTCAACGCCGTGCTGGCCACCGCCAGCATCAACGACGCCATCGAATACCACCGCCTGTTTGACGAGCTGCAACAAGCCAAGCAAGCGGCAGACCCTGCCTTTGTGCCGCTCAACATCGCCTGCGTGTTCTCGCCGCCTGCGGATGGCGATGCGGACGTGAAGCAAATTCAGGAAGACCTGCCCCAAGAAAAAGAAGATAACCAGGTAGACCCCGAGGGCAAAAAAGCCGCCCTCAAAGCCATCCTGGCCCGCTACAACACCCGCTACGGCACCAACCACAGCATCAGCGAGTTCGACCTGTACTACCAAGACGTACAAAAGCGCATCAAAGACCACCAGTGGCCCAATGCCGACTACCAGGCGGTCAAAAAAATCGACATCACCATCGTGGTGGACATGCTGCTCACCGGGTTTGACAGCAAATACCTCAACACCCTGTATGTGGACAAAAACCTCAAGCACCACGGCTTGATCCAGGCTTTCTCGCGCACCAACCGCGTGCTCAACGGCACCAAGCCCTACGGCAACATCCTCGACTTTCGCCAGCAACAGGCCAATGTGGACACCGCCATTGCCCTGTTCTCGGGCGAAAAAACCGGCGAGCAGGCCCGCGAAATCTGGCTGGTGGACAAGGCCCCGGTGGTCATCCAAAAGCTGGACGCAGCAGTGACCAAGCTGGCCGACTTCATGCAAAGCCAGGGCCTGGCCTGCACGCCCGAGGCCGTACATAGCTTGAAGGGCGACGACGCCCGCGCAGCGTTTATCCAGAACTTCAAGGAAGTGCAGCGCCTGAAAACCCAGCTAGACCAATACACCGACCTCACGGCAGACAACGCTACCGCCATCGAACACATCCTGCCCGCCGAGCAACTGCAAGCCTTTCGCGGTGCCTACCTCGAAACCGCCCAGCGCCTGAAAGCGCAACAGGCACAGCACGACAAAGGCAACGAAGGGCAGGGCGCTGCAGCCGATGCGGTAGACCAGCTCGACTTTGAATTTGTGCTGTTTGCCAGCAGCGTGATCGACTACGACTACATCATGGGCCTCATGTCCCGCTTCTCACAGCAGGGGCTGCAAGGCGGCGGCAAGCAGAAGATGACCAAAGACGAGCTGCTGGGCTTGATTCTGTCCGACGCCAAGTTCATGAACGAGCGCGAAGACATCGCCGCCTACATCCACACCCTGAAGGCAGGCGAGGGCCTGAGCGAGGCCGCCATCCGCGAGGGCTACACCCAGTTCAAGAAGGAAAAAGACAGCGCCGAGCTGACCAGTATCGCCACCCGCCACCAACTGGCCCCCGCCGCGCTGCAAGCCTTTGTGGACGGCATCTTGCAGCGCATGATTTTTGATGGTGAGGTGCTCAGCGATTTGATGGCCCCGCTGGACTTGGGCTGGAAAGCACGGGCGCAGGCAGAAACGGCGCTGATGAAAGAGCTGGTGCCGTTGCTACAAAAGCGCGCCGAGCAACACGGTGGGCGCGAAATTTCGGGGTTGAGTGCGTATGAGCAATAGCCAGCTTACTGCCTTGGTGCGGCAGCCCCAGGTGGCGTTTGATCGAGGAAACCTTGCTGCGGTAAAACACTCCACAGTGTTGAGGGAAATTTATTTCGGCATCAGCGCCCAGTGCAAAGATATTCACCTGTAAGGAGCCTGCATTATGTTGACCTTGAAATTGGACAGCCAATTGGAAGCCCGTCTTCTGGAGGTGGCCGACAAAGAGCATCAAACCCCTAGCCAAATCATCAGCCAACTGCTGATGCAATATTTATCGAGTAGGCAGTCGACAGAATCGCTGGTGAATTTTGCGAAAAATTTGCCTGCCATAGAAGCATTTTCCGACAAAGACCCTTTGAGCCTGCAAAAGGAAATGCGCGATGAATGGCATTAAGTTTTTGTTGGACACTAATATCCTGATCGGTTTATTGAATCGTACCGAAGCGGTCATTTCTCTGTTGACGCTGAAACAAGTGGCCATCACACAATGCGCTTTCAGTGCCATCACGCGCATGGAATTGTTGAGTTATCAAGGTCTGAAGCCTGAAGACCGGCAGACCATTGAGCAGCTTTTGGGCCGCATGAACTACCTACCGATTACCTCGGCTATTGAAAATTCCACGATTGAGTTTCGGCAGAAAAACAAAAGCAAGTTGCCTGACGCGATTATTGCGGCCACGGCACAACACCATCAACTTCATTTACTCACGCTGGACGTTGGGCTGAATAAAAATTGGCAGGCTATGGCGGGAGGCGTATGAGCCATAAGACGAAAAAAACGGCCATGAAGGAGCAGGCAAGGCCCGCGCTGGTGCCTAAGCTGCGGTTTCCTGCGTTTCAAGGGGCTGAGCCTTGGAGGCAGGTTGCGTTGGGCGAGGCATCCACGCCAGTGACTGAGCGGGTTGGTGAACGGAAGCTGATTCCCGTGAGTATTTCTGCTGGGATCGGGTTTGTCCCTCAGGCTGAAAAATTTGGAAGGGATATTTCTGGAAATCAATATCAGCTCTACACTTTGGTAAGAGATGGAGATTTTGTCTACAACAAGGGCAATTCTCTCAAATTCCCCGAGGGTTGCATCTATCTTTTACAGAGCTGGGGGCAAGTCGCTGCGCCAAATGTTTTCATTTGCTTTCGCCTCAAGGATGGATATTCAAATGTTTTTTTTCAAAACTGCTTTGAAGCAAATTTGCATGGGAAGCAGCTAAAAAAGCACATCACGAGTGGCGCACGAAGCAATGGTCTACTGAATATCAGTAAGGATGCATTTTTTGGGGTTCAAATTCCCACTCCAACTTTACAAGAACAACAAAAAATCGCCGACTGCCTGAGTTCCTTGGACGAACTGATCGCCGCGCAAGCCCGCAAAGTGGATGCGCTCAAGACCCATAAAAAAGGGCTGATGCAGCAGCTTTTCCCTCCCGAAGGCGAAACTCAACCCCGCCTGCGGTTTCCTGAGTTTCGGGGTGCGGGGGAGTGGGGGGCTGGGCCGATCAGTCAGTTTGCGGAGATAAACCCCCGGCGCGAGGTCAGACCAGACGAGGTTGAGGTCAGTTTTGTGCCAATGAATGCAGTTTCAGAAAATGGATTTCTTGCCGTTCAGCAAACACGCAAATATGGGTCTGTAAAAAAGGGTTTTACTGCTTTCCGCGATAACGACGTAATTTTGGCAAAGATCACGCCATGCTTCGAAAATGGCAAAGCGGCGCTCGTCAGAGCACTGAAAAATGGAGTTGGCTTTGGAAGCACTGAATTTCATGTAATCAGAGCGAAAAAATCGTGTTTGCCAGAATTTATATTTGCCCAACTTTATTCAGAACAGTTTCGCAGTTTAGGGAAGGCATCCATGACAGGAACTGGTGGGCATCAACGTGTTCCAGCATCCTTTATCGAGGATTACGTGATATGTGTTCCCGGCTTGCCCGAGCAGCAGCGCATCTCCGACTGCCTCACCTCCTTCGACGGCCTCATCACCGCCGCTAACCAAGAACTCGACACTTTCAAGACCCACAAAAAAGGGTTGATGCAGCAGCTTTTTCCTTCTGTAAAGACGGCGAAAGAATGAAACGCGCTACCTCGCTCACAAAGGACACCCCATGGTCTTAGGCAACAAACTACAGCTGACCAGCCAGGTGGAACTGAACCGGGCAGAAGAAAAGCTGAGCAAACAAAAAGCCAAGCAGTTGTTTGAAAGCGGTGACATCGACCATGTGGAAGTGGGCACCTTTGCCGGGCTGGCATCTATCCATGCCTATCTGTTTGGTGATGTATATGCGTTTGCCGGACAGGTGCGCGATGTGAATCTGGCCAAAGGCAATTTCCGATTTGCTCCTGTCATGTATTTGCAGCAGGCGCTGGCGCACATCAGCGCCATGCCGCAACAAAATTTTGATCAGATCGTTGAAAAATATGTGGAGATGAACGTCGCCCATCCGTTTCGCGAAGGCAATGGGCGCGCCACGCGCATCTGGCTGGACTTGATGCTGAAAAAAGAACTTCAGCAGGTGATTGACTGGAATGCGGTGGACAAGGCCGATTATTTGTCGGCCATGGAGCGCAGCGTCGTCAAAGATATTGAAATTAAGCACCTGCTCAAAAATGCCTTGACCGAAAAAATCAATGACCGCGAGATTTATATGAAAGGCATCGACGTGAGCTATTACTACGAAGGTTATAGCGAATACCGGGTCGAGGATTTGTAAAACATGACCGAACAAAACCAAAAACAACTGGGCAAGACCCTGTGGGCCATTGCCGACCAACTGCGCGGAGCCATGAGTGCGGACGATTTCCGCGATTACATGTTGTCGTTTCTGTTCTTGCGCTATCTGTCAGACAACTACGAAACAGCCGCCAAGAAGGAGCTGGGCAGCGATTACCCCAAGCTGGCGGGCGACGACAACCGCGTGCCCTTGGCCGTTTGGTATGCCGACAATGCCGCCGATGTACCCGAGTTTGAAAAGCAGATGCGCCGAAAGGTGCACTACGTGATTGAGCCGCGGCATTTATGGAGCAGCATTGCGCACATGGCGCGCACGCAGCACGCGGGTTTGCTCAACATGCTGCAAGAAGGTTTCAAGTACATCGAGACCGAGTCGTTTGAAAGTGCGTTTGGCGGCTTGTTTTCTGAGATTGACCTGGGCTCGCTCAAGCTGGGCAAAAACTACACCGAGCGCAATACCAAGCTGTGCGTGGTCATCCAGAAAATCGCCGAAGGGCTGGCAGAGTTCTCCACCGACGTGGACGCGCTGGGCGATGCGTATGAGTACCTGATTGGCCAGTTTGCCGCAGGTTCGGGCAAGAAGGCGGGCGAGTTTTATACGCCGCAGCAAATCTCCGACATCCTCTCAACCATCGTCACACTGGACAGCCAGGAGCCCAAAACCGGCGCGCGCCAGCGGCTGGAGAGCGTGATGGACTTTGCCTGTGGCTCGGGCTCATTACTGCTGAACGTGCGCAAGCGCATGGGGCCGTATGGCATTGGCAAGATTTACGGCCAAGAGAAGAACATCACCACCTACAACCTGGCGCGCATGAACATGCTGCTGCACGGGGTGAAGGACACGGAGTTTGAAATTTTCCACGGTGACACGCTCATCAACGACTGGGACATGCTGCGCGAGCTGAACCCGGCCAAGAAGCCCGCGTTTGACGCCATCGTGGCCAATCCGCCGTTCAGCTACCGCTGGGAGCCCAACGAGGCGATGGCGGACGATGTGCGCTTTAAAAGCCACGGCTTGGCACCCAAGTCGGCGGCGGATTTTGCATTTTTGCTGCACGGTTTCCACTTCCTCAAGGATGAGGGCGTGATGGCCATCATCCTGCCGCACGGGGTGCTGTTCCGGGGCGGGGCGGAGGAGCGCATTCGCAAGAAGCTTTTGATGGACGGCCACATCGACACGGTGATTGGTTTGCCGTCGAACCTGTTTTATTCCACCGGTATTCCTGTGTGCATCTTGGTGCTGAAAAAGTGCAAGAAGCCGGATGACGTGTTGTTCATCAACGCCGCCGAGCACTTTGCCAAAGGCAAGCGCCAGAACCAGCTGACCGAAGCGCACATTGCCAAGATCATCCAAACCTACCAGTTCCGCGAGGAAGAGGCGCGCTACTCACGCCGGGTGGAGATGGCCGAGATTGAGAAGAACGATTTCAACCTGAACATCTCGCGCTACATCAGCACCGCAGTGAGCGAGGCGGAGATTGATTTGGCTGCGACGCATAGCGCGTTGGCTGAGATTGAAAAAGCCATTGCGGCGGCTAAACGCAAGCACAACGATTTTCTGAAAGAGCTGGGTTTAAGTCCTTTGCCATAAATGACAGCGACAGCGATGAAGGCGTCATCAGTGCTGCATTGAGTGGTTGCCAGCACCTCATTTATCAATAGCGCTTCAACTGTTTGTCCAAGGGCTATCGCTCAACTTAAAGCTGCTCACCGCCTCGGTCAGCAAGCGGGTTTGCTGCTTCAGGCTGGCGGAGGCCGCAGCGCTTTCTTCTACCAGCGCGGCGTTTTGCTGGGTACTTTGGTCTAGCTGGATGACGGCCTCGCTGACATCGCCAATGCCACGGGTTTGTTGCAGCGTGGCGGCGCTGATTTCGCTGATCAAGTCGGCCACGCGCTGGGCTTGGGTGACGATGTCTTGCATCGTCGTGCCCGCATCGCCGACCAAGCGCGAGCCGGCTTCGACTTTTGCCACGCTTTGGCCGATCAGGTCTTTGATTTCGCGCGCCGCTTGCGCCGAGCGCCCAGCCAGCGAGCGCACTTCAGACGCTACCACCGCAAAGCCGCGCCCCTGTTCGCCGGCGCGGGCGGCTTCGACCGCAGCGTTGAGCGCCAAGATGTTGGTTTGGAAGGCAATCGAGTCAATCACGCCAATGATGTCGGCAATTTTGTGCGAGCTGGCGGTGATTTCTTGCATCGTCGTCACCACCTCGCCGACCACTTGACCGCCCTTTTGCGCGGTGGCGCTGGCACCGCCGGCCAACTCGGTGGCTTGGCGCGCGGTGTCGGCGTTGTGTTGCACGGTGCTGTTCATCTCGGCCATCGAGCTGCTGGTTTGCTGCAAGCTAGAGGCTTGCTGCTCGGTGCGGTTGGACAGGTCGGCGTTGCCGCTGGCGATTTCTTCCGCCCCGGTGGCAATCGCGTCGGACGCTTGGCGCACCCGGCTGACCAGCTCGCTCAAGCTGCGCTGCATCGTCACCAGCGAGGCCAGCACGCTGCCCGCTGGCGCTTGCGCGGCGTTGCGCACGGGGCTGAGGTCGCCTTGGGCGACGCGCTCGGCCACAGCGCCCAGCTCGGCGGGTTCAGCGCCCAGCTGCATCAGCACGCTGCGGGCAATCCACCACGCCAAGCCCACCGCCATCACCAGCGCCACGCACATCGCAGCCAGCATCACCGTCAAAAAGCCTTTGGCCCCGTCCAGCGCGGTGGCGTTTTGCGCTTGGATGTTGACTTCTTTGAAGTCAATCAGCCGGTTAATCGCCGCCAACCACTGCACGTACTGTGGCTTGGCCTGCGTCCACAGTTGTTGTTTCGCGCCTTCCGTGTCGCCGGCCTGCATTTTTTGAATGATGGCGGCGGTGGTTTGTGTCGCTTGCGCTTCCATGGCTTGGATGTCGGCGTTGAGTTTTTTCAAGGCAACGACGTTGGCCGAGCGCTCGACCAACTGCTCTAGCGGCGTAGCCGATCGGGCGTAAAACGCCGCTAAATCAGCGATAGTGGCCGCTTCTTTTTGGCGTTCAGCAGCGGTTTCGGCCAGCACGATGTCGCGAATCGCAATCGCCCTATCGTGCGCCGAGCCGCGAAAGTTGATGGCGTGGCGCTGTATCACAGCGTGCTGTTCGCTGTTGAGTTTGAGTGCCGATTCGATCGCCTGCACCTTGACGATGGCGGCAATGGTCACGCCCAGCATTACCGCAATCATGGCGCCGAAGCCCAAATACAGGCTTTGCTTGACGGTTATCTTTTGAGTGCCCACAGTGTTTGCCCTTATTTACATTGGTGTAATGGCTGAATGCTATCAGTGAATGAAAGTATTTGTATCCGGTATGAATTATCAAAATAATAGCTACTAGCGCCCGTATCTATTGGGCTAGAGGCCAATTTGACCTGAAAATAGCCTTCTCTACCCCTTCCATTTGATTGTTTTGGAGCCGTTTTTAACCATGCCCCCTCTGCCCCACCTGCAACCGCTGTTCGATGCCATTGCCACGCTGCCGCTACCGAGCGAGGCGCAGCGTTTTTTTCATGGGCGCGGCGGCCTGCATCCGGGCTGCGCGCAGTGGGCGCTGGATGCGTATCCGCCCGTCTGGCTGCTGACCAGCTTTAGCCCGGTCAGCGACGAGGAGCTGGCGACGCTGGGCGCGGCGCTAGAGCAGCGCTGGCGGCAGATTGCCCCTGAGAATGCGCCGCTCAATTGGGTCTTTCAATACCGCCACGGGCGCGGCACCGATACGCGCCTGATGGCCGGCAGCGTGCCCGAGCCGCACACCGTGCTGGAGCAGGGCGCGCAGTTTCGCGTTCACGTGGACAAGGGGCAAAACCACGGCCTGTTTTTGGACATGGCCGAGGGACGGCGCTGGGTGCGCGCGCATGTCGCCGCCCACGCCGATGACCGTTTGGGCATCAAGGTGCTGAATTTGTTTGCCTACACCTGCGCGTTTTCGGTGGTGGCGTTGCAGGCTGGGGCGCGCCAAGTGGTCAACGTCGATATGGCGCACAGCGCGATTGCGGTGGGTCAATACAACCACCAGCTCAACGGCATCACCACCGGCGCGAGCTTTTTGGCGCACGACATCTTTAGCACGTGGGGAAAAATCACGCGCAGTGGCCCTTATGGCTTGGTGATTGTTGACCCGCCCAGTTTTCAAAAAGGCAGTTTTATCGCCACCAAAGACTACGCCCGCCTGATGCGCCGTCTGCCTGATTTGCTCGCGCCCGACGGCCACGCGCTGCTGTGCCTGAATGCGCCGGAGCTGGGAATGGAATTTTTGCAAGACCAAATGCGCGAACTGGCACCTGAGTTGGTCTTTGTTGAGCGGCTGGCCAATCCGCCAGCGTTTGCGGATGTGGCACCTGAGCGGGCGCTGAAGGTGTTGGTGTACCGCGCGCCGGCGCTTAGCGTTTCTTAATCAGGCCGTAAATCACCAGCAGCACGATGGCGCCGATGACGGAGGCAATCCAGCCAGCGGGCGCACCGGGTGGGTACCAGCCCATCGCGCTGCCGGCGTAGCTGGCGAGAAAAGAGCCGCCAATGCCCAGCAGGGCAGTCATGGTCCAGCCGAGCTTGTCATTGCCGGGTTTGATGGCGCGGGCAATCAAACCAACAATCAGGCCGACAAAAATGGTTGCTATGAGTGAGAACATGGTTTATTCAGCCTGCGCGGTCAGTGAGTAATCGACGACGCGGCGCGCGCCATTGAAGCGCTTTTTCCAGTAGCTGGCACCCATGTCTTCGACGCGCACGGTTTTGCCGCTGCGCGGCGAGTGGACAAATTTGCCATCGCCAATGTAGATGCCGACATGGCTAAAGGTGCGGCGCATGGTGTTGAAAAATACCAAGTCACCGGGTTTGAGTTCTTTTTTGTCAATGGTTTTGGTGGCAGCGGCTTGCTCGACGGCGCGGCGCGGCAGCACCATGCCGACGGTTTGGCTGTAAATGCTGCGGACAAAGCCGCTGCAGTCAAAGCCGGTCTCGGCGCTGTTGCCACCGCGGCGGTAGGGCACGCCCAACAAGCCCAGCGCGGTGGTGACCAAGTCAGAAGTTTTGTCGGCGACATCGTGGCGCGCCGCATCCACCTGGCTCATCATGCTGGAGGCCTTGGTCGCGGCTTTGGCGCTGCTCTCAGACATCCAGCGATCGATAGCTTCGTGCGGATTCATCATCCAGCGGTCGGCCACGCCATCTATTTGCGCTCTAGCGACGACGGGCTTGGTTTTTTGGGGAGCTAGCCAACGGTCAATCACCTCAGGGGGATTCATCATCCAGTGGTCAACGACATCGTTAGTCTCTGGGTTTGAAGTGGTGGGGGTGGCGTGTACTGCGTGGGCGGTGCCTGCCAGCAGGAGGGCGAGAGTGCAAAACCATTTAGACATGGGGCGCGAGGGTAACACGCTCGCCGCCGCTTAATCGGGCGAAATCAACCCAAGCAGAGCTAAAGATATGGAAAAACCCTTGAACACTGATTTAGCGCAGATGGCGCAGGTGGCGCAGCGCGGCCGTGGCTTTTGCGACAATCACTGCGCGGGTTATTTTTGGCCTGTTTTTTTTGACTCTCAATTTGGACGACACCATGCTGCTTGATGCTTCTGACTCCCAACTCGTGCTGGTCGATTACCAGACCCGCCTGATGCCGGTCATTTTTGAGGGTGCTAGCGCCTTGGCCAACGCCATGCGTTTAGCCCAAGTGGCCAAGCTGATGGAGATTCCGGTGATTGGCACCGAGCAAAATCCTTCCCGCTTAGGGCCCAACGACGAGGCGCTGCGCGCACTGTGCGACCGCACGCTGTCCAAAATGCACTTCAGCGCCACCGAGGAGGGTTTGGGCGAGTGGCTGCGCCCACCGGCTAAACCGCAAGGCGGCAACGCCCGCAGCCTGCCCAAGCACCTGCAAAAATCTGCGCCCGAGATGCAGCGCAGCATGATTGTCATTGCTGGCTGCGAGGCGCATGTCTGCCTGATGCAAACCGCGCTGGATTTGATTGAAGACGAGTTTGATGTCTGGGTGGTGACCGATGCCTGCAGCTCGCGCACTGAGCGCAATCGCGACGCTGCGTTTGACCGCTTGGCCGGCGCTGGCGCCGAGCTGGTGACCACCGAAATGGTCGCCTTTGAATGGCTGCGCAGTTGCGAAAATCCAGCGTTCAAAGAGATGTTGGCCTTGGTCAAATAAACCGACTTTGGGCGCAGTGCGGGCTATGGGCTATAAAAAAATAAGAAAAATAGCCCGCTAGCCCTTTAAATACGGGCGCTAGCAGCTATCAATATAAAAGCAATCTAACGTGTGCGTTAAGTCAGTTTCTAGCAAGCGCAGGTTTGAATAATTATGAATTCAAAATTTGCTCAAGGAAAAACAGGATGACAAGCTACGCAGATTTTTACCGCCAGTCCATCGACGACCGCGACACCTTTTGGGCTGAGCAGGCCAAGTTGATCGATTGGCAGACGCAGCCCGAGCAAATTTGCGACTACAACAACCCGCCGTTTGCGCGCTGGTTTGTCGGTGGCACCACCAATTTGTGCCACAACGCCATCGACCGCCACTTGAAAGACCGCCCAGATCAAGCCGCGCTGGTCGCCATCTCGACCGAAACCAACACTGAGCGCACTTACAGCTTTGCCGAGCTGCATTTGGAAGTGCAGCGCATGGCGGCATCCTTGCTGTCGCTGGGCGTCAAAAAGGGCGATCGCGTACTGATCTATATGCCGATGATTGCCGAGGCTTCTTTTGCCATGCTGGCCTGCGCGCGCATTGGCGCGCTGCATTCGGTGGTGTTTGGCGGTTTTGCCTCGGGCTCGCTGGCTTCGCGCATTGAAGACGCTGAGCCGGTGGTCATCGTCAGCGCCGATGCGGGTTCTCGTGGTGGCAAGCCGGTGCCTTATAAGCCGCTGCTGGACGAGGCGATTCGCTTGTCCAAGCACAAGCCTACTGCCGTGCTGCTGATTGACCGAGGTCTGGCCCCGCTCAATTTGGTCGAAGGGCGTGACCACGTCTGGAGCGCGTTGCGCGAGCAGCACCTGAACGCCGTCGTACCCTGCGAGTGGGTCGAAGCTACCGAGCCCAGCTACACCCTCTACACCAGCGGCACCACCGGCAAGCCCAAGGGCGTGCAGCGTGATACCGGCGGCTACACCGTGGCGCTGGCGGCGAGCCTGAAGCACATTTTTGGTGCCAAGCCCGGCGACACCTTCTTCACCACCAGCGACATCGGCTGGGTGGTGGGCCACAGCTACATCATTTATGGCCCGCTGATTGGTGGCATGACCACCATCATGTACGAGGGTCTGCCAGTGCGTCCCGACGCCGGCGTGTGGTGGAGCATCGTAGAAAAGTACAAAGTCACGCACATGTTCTCGGCACCGACGGCAGTGCGCGTGCTGAAAAAGCACGATCCATCGTGGCTGAAAAAGTACGACATCTCCAGCCTCAAAGCGCTGTGGCTCGCTGGCGAGCCGCTGGACGAGCCAACCGCGCGCTGGATCAGCGAAGCGCTGGAGGTGCCTATCATCGACAACTACTGGCAGACCGAAACCGGCTGGCCCATCATGACGCTGGCCAACGGTGTCGAGCAGCAAACCACCCGCTTTGGCAGCCCCGGCAAAGCCATGTATGGCTACAACCTCAAACTGATTGACGAAGTAACTGGCCAAGAGCTGACCACGCCAAACCAAAAAGGCGTCATCGCTGTCGAAGGCCCCTTGCCGCCCGGTTGCCTGCAAACCGTGTGGCGTGACGATGAGCGCTTTGTCAGCACCTACTGGAGCAGCGTGCCGGGTCGCCAGATTTACAGCACCTTTGACTGGGGCATCCGCGATGCGGACGGTTACTACTTCATCTTGGGTCGCACCGATGACGTGATCAATGTTGCCGGCCACCGCTTGGGTACGCGTGAGATTGAGGAGAGCATTTCTTCGCACCCGAACGTCGCTGAAGTGGCCGTAGTCGGCGTAGCCGATACGCTCAAAGGCCAAGTGGCGATGGCATTTGCTGTCGCCCGTAATGCCGCGCTGCTAAACGACCCTGCCGAGCGCGATCGCTTGGAAGCTGAGGTGATGAAGCAAGTCGATAGCCAATTGGGCGCTGTAGCGCGCCCATCGCGCGTCTATTTTGTCAACGCGCTGCCCAAAACCCGCAGCGGCAAGCTGCTGCGCCGCGCCTTGCAGGCCGTGGCTGAGCGCCGCGATACGGGTGATTTGACGACGATGGAAGACCCCGCTGCACTGCAACAAGTGCGCGACATCGTCGGCAATTGATCGGCGTTGGGTAAATAGTCGGCACCAACGTAAAAGCAGCTGCACTGGCTTAGCCCAGTGCAGCTGCTTTTTTATAGACTTTGAATGTAACTTACAAAATTAAATTTAATAAAAATAAATATCAAAGCAAAAGTTAAAAATATTGGCTATTCCAAATCCACCAAATGCACTCCGAATTGTCCCCGCTGACGATCAGCAAAAAAATGCTCTAACGTTTCTTTCACAGTGCGAAATGCTAGCTCGTCCCAAGGCACTTCGGCTTCACTGAAAAGACGGGCTTCCATCGTCTCAACGCCGGGATTGAATTGGTCGCTAAGTAGCGTAGCCCGATAGTACATATGCACTTGACCCACCCGAGGAACGTTCATCAAGCTAAACAATGCGCCGATTTCAAACTGCGCTCCCGCTTCTTCATCTGTTTCGCGGGCAGCGCCTTGTGAGGTGGTTTCACCCAATTCCATAAATCCGGCAGGCAATGTCCATTTGCCCAGTTGAGGCTCAATATTGCGTTTACACAGCAACACACGGCCATCGGCCAACACTGGAATAGTGCCGACGACGTTCAAGGGGTTTTCGTAATGAATGGTTTGGCAAGCAGGACAAACAGCACGCGGGCGGGTGTCGCCATCGTCAGGCACGCGGTGCTCTACGGCGCTGCCGCACTGGCGGCAATATTGAATTTGGCTGCGAAAGGTCATAAGCGGGTATTTTATTTGTATCAAATCGGCCTCTAGCGCTTGTAAGGCGTGCGCTAGTAGCTATCAAAAACGAAGTTAAACAAATCGACGCTTTATGCCACACGCAAACACAGTGTGCCTAAACCGTCGATGCCTGCTTCCAATACATCGCCTGAAACTACCGCGCCGACACCTTCGGGCGTGCCGGTGTAAATCAAGTCGCCCGGTTGCAGCAGCCATGCCTTAGACAAGTGTTCTATGGTTTCTGCAATGCTCCAAATCAGTTGCGAGACGTTGCTGCGTTGGCGCTCATGGCCATTGACCTTGAGCCAAATGGCCGCTTGCGCCACATCACCAGCTTGCGCAGCCGGCGTGATGGTGCCAATAGGGGCGCTGTCATCAAAGCCTTTGGCAATGCACCACGGGCGACCTTGCTTTTTCATCTCGTTTTGCAAATCGCGCCGTGTCATATCTAGGCCAATGGCGTAGCCGTACACATGCTGCAAAGCATCAGCAGCGGCAATGTTTTTGCCGCCTTTGCCGATAGCGACCACCAGCTCAATTTCGTGGTGCAAATTAGTGCTCAGGCTGGGGTAGGGCAGGGTGCCCATTTCGCCGTCGTTGATGGCCAGCACAGCATCGGCCGGTTTCATGAAGAAAAACGGCGGCTCACGGCCAGTAAAGCCCATCTCCTTGGCGTGTTCGGCATAGTTGCGGCCGACGCAGTAAATGCGATGGACTGGAAAACGCTGCACCAATCCAATGACCGAAACGCTGGCGGGTGTAGGAGGAGAAAATACGTAGCTCATACAGCTCTTTCTATTGGGTTCTTAGCGATTTTTTGTAAGTTGCCAGTGTGCCACGCTGTCTATGCCGCGCCGTACACTGCGGCAATGCATCCTCACCACATCACTTCCGATGGATTGCTGCGCCCTGATTGGCCAGCACCCGCCCATGTCCATGCGCTGTGTACGACCCGCGCCGGCGGCGTGAGCGCTGCGCCGTTTGATAGCTTCAATATCGGCGATCACGTCGGTGACTTGCCCGCAGCAGTCCAGGCCAATCGGCAGATATTGCAAGCGGCGCTCCAAGCTGTCACGCCGGGGACGCAGCCGGTGTTTTTGCAGCAGGTGCATGGCAGCGAGGTGGTGGATTTGTGCGCTGAAGACCATAGCAAGATGTCGGTTGGCGCGACCGCACCTTGCGCCGATGCTGCCGTCACCACCGCTGCACATCTGGCCTGCACCATCATGGTGGCCGACTGTCTTCCTGTCTTGCTGACCAATCGCCAAGGCAGCGCTGTGGCCGCTGCCCATGCCGGCTGGCGCGGACTGGCTGGCAGCAGCGAAGGAGTAGGCGCCGGGGTTTTAGAGAAGGTTTTTGAACGATTTATGGCTCTAGCCCAATCAAATCAAGCGCTAGCAGCTATTAAATCAGGAGTAAAAAATGCAGCCGAAGAGACTTTAGTCGCTGCGGACACTTTGGTGTGGCTAGGCCCTTGCATTGGTCCGCAGGCATTTGAAGTCGGCGCAGAGGTGCGCACCGCCTTTTGTGCGCATGACAGCGCGGCAGCGGCACATTTTGTTCCCAGCAGTCCTGGTAAATACTTGGCCGATTTAGCGGCATTAGCCCGCCAGCGCCTGCGCGCTTTAGGCATCACGCATATATATGGCAACGACAGTAGCGCTGCTTGGTGTACGGTGGGCAATCCTTCACGCTTCTTCTCGCACCGCCGCGACAGCGCTATTTTGGGCGCTAGTGGGCGCTTTGCTGTCTGCATCTGGCGCAGCTGAATCTGCTGCGCCAGCGGCCAAGGCTGCGCGCTCGGCCATGGCTTGTGCATACAAAGCGCGTTTACGCCCCGGCGTGCCAAGGATATACATCACAATCGACAACGGCAGTAGCCCGTACAAAACAAAAGTAACCACTGCACCCAGCACGGTGCCGACATTACTCGTGGCTTCAACCAAAGCAGCCATGAGAACGACATAAAGCCAAGCAATAACGACTAAATACATTGAAGAATATCCAGATAAGGGAATCGAAAGGGTGTGAACGCGTTACTATCTCCTGTGACTAGTAATGCACGGGGCAACAAATCAGCACCGGGCTTGATTTTCCGTTATCTCAGGAGGCAGCATGAATTCTGATTCTGGCTGGGCTGAAAGTGCCCAGCAATTCCAACAAATTTTCGGCGACAGTTGGTCGCGTGCGTTGGAATCATTCCAAGGCATAGGTACTTCTGCCGACACCATAAAACCGCAAGTGAAGTTTTCGCCCGAAAAACTGAAAACGCTACAACAACAATACATGGATGAAGCGCGCGAGCTGTGGGTTCAAGGCTTGCAAGGTACGCCCAAAATCGAAGGCGATCGGCGCTTTAGTGGTGAAAGCTGGTCCAGCAACCCTGCGGCGGCTTTTTCTGCTGCCACCTATTTACTCAACGCGCGCACCCTGATGGGATTGGCTGATGCAGTTGAGGCTGACGCCAAAACCCGCGCTCGTATCACCTTTGGTGTCGAACAATGGGTTGCCGCTATGGCACCGAGCAACTTTCTGGCCTTCAACGCCGAAGCCCAGAAAAAAGCCATCGAAACCAAGGGCGAAAGCATCGCCAAGGGGATGCAAAACCTTTTGCATGACATCAAGCAAGGCCACGTGTCGATGACCGATGAAAGCCAGTTTGAAGTCGGTCGCAACGTCGCCACCACCGAAGGCGCAGTAGTGTTTGAAAACGAGCTGTTTCAGCTCATCGAATACAAACCCCTGACGGCAAAAGTGCATGAGCGTCCGTTTTTGTTTATCCCGCCATGCATCAACAAGTTTTATATCCTCGATCTGCAGCCTGAAAACTCCTTCGTGCGTTATGCGATTAGCCAAGGCCAACGCACTTTTGTGGTTAGCTGGCGCAATGCTGATGCGTCGTTGGCAAAAGCTACTTGGGACGACTACGTTGAAGATGGCGCGATTGAAGCCATCAGCGTGGTGCAACAAATCTCAGGTGCTGAACAAATCAACGCTTTGGGCTTTTGCGTTGGTGGCACCATCCTGAGCAACGCTTTGGCAGTGCTGGCCGCGCGCGGCCGCGAGCCAGTGGCCAGCGCCACCTTCCTCACGACACTGATCAACTTTGATGACACCGGCATTCTTGACCTGTTCATTGATGAAACATCGGTTAAATACCGTGAAATGGAGATGGGCCAGGGCGGCTTGATGAAGGGCAAGGATCTGGCCTCAACCTTCAGTTTCTTGCGTCCTAACGATCTGGTCTGGAACTACGTGGTGGGCAACTACCTCAAGGGCGAAACCCCGCCGCCGTTCGACTTGCTTTACTGGAACAGCGACAGCACCAACCTGCCGGGGCCGTTTTACGCTTGGTACTTGCGCAACATGTACCTCGAAAACAACCTCGTCAAACCCGGTAAGTTGACCGTGTGCGGTGAGTCGATTGATTTGAATCTGGTCACGCTACCGTCGTACATCTATGGCTCGCGCGAAGACCACATCGTGCCAATCCATTCTGCCTACGCCAGCACGCAAGTGTTGCCGGGTGAAAAGCGTTTTGTGATGGGCGCCTCGGGCCACATTGCAGGCGTTATCAATCCTCCCGCCAAAAACAAGCGCAGCCACTGGATACGCGAAGACGGCAACTTGCCTGCATCGCTGGAAGCATGGATGGACGGTGCGCAAGAGCACGCGGGTAGCTGGTGGACTGATTGGGCTTCTTGGCTGCAAAAGCACAGCGGTAAATTGATCCCCGCGCCTAAAACCTATGGCAAAGGCAGCAGCTTCAAAGTGATAGAGCCTGCTCCGGGCCGCTACGTCAAGCAAAAAGCCTGAACGTATCTTCGTTTTGCTTTCGCTTTTATTGTTCTTAATTTTCTCTCTCTGACAGGATCTGCAATATGGAAGACATCGTTATCGTTTCTGCTGCGCGCACAGCAGTTGGCAAGTTTGGTGGCGCATTGGCCAAGGTCGCAGCGACCGATTTGGGCAGCACCGTAGTGCGCGAGGCTTTGGCCCGCGCCGGTGTGCCCGCTGACCAAGTCAGCGAAGTCATCATGGGCCAAGTGCTCACCGCTGGTTTGGGCCAAAACCCAGCGCGCCAGACCTTGATGAAGGCTGGTATCGCCAAAGAAACGCCGGCGCTGACGATCAACGCCGTCTGCGGCTCGGGCTTGAAGTCGGTGATGTTGGCGGCGCAGTCGATCATGACGGGCGACAACGAAATCGTCGTCGCTGGTGGTCAAGAAAACATGAGCGCCAGTCCACACGTGCTCAACGGTTCGCGCGATGGCCAGCGCATGGGCGACTGGAAAATGCAGGACACCATGATTGTTGACGGTCTGTGGGACGTCTACAACCAGTACCACATGGGCATCACGGCTGAAAACGTTGCCAAGCAATACGGCATCACGCGCGAAATGCAAGACGCTTTAGCGCTGGCTAGCCAGCAAAAAGCCGCTGCTGCGCAAGATGCCGGTCGCTTTGCCGATGAAATCGTTGGTGTCAGCATTCCCCAGCGCAAGGGCGAACCGGTAGTTTTCAATGTGGATGAGTATTTAAACCGTAAGAGCACGGCTGATGTTTTGGCGGGTCTGCGTCCGGCGTTTGACAAAGTCGGCAGTGTCACTGCGGGTAATGCCTCGGGTCTGAACGACGGTGCAGCCGCTGTGGTGGTGATGAGTGCCAAAAAAGCGGCGGCTTTGGGCTTGACGCCGCTGGCACGTATTGCGTCATTCGCTACCACCGGCTTGGATCCGGCCACCATGGGTATGGGACCAGTGTCAGCCACGCGCCGCGCCTTGCAGCGTGCCGGCTGGAGCGCTAACGACATTGATTTGTTCGAGTTGAACGAAGCCTTTGCTGCCCAAGCCTGCGCTGTCAACCAAGAGCTGGCCATTGACCCTTCCAAGGTCAACGTCAACGGTGGCGCAATTGCCATTGGTCACCCGATTGGTGCGTCCGGCTGCCGTATCTTGGTGACTTTGCTGCACCAAATGCAGCGCCAAGGTGCCAAAAAAGGCTTGGCAGCGCTGTGTATCGGTGGCGGCATGGGTGTCGCCTTGGCGCTGGAGCGCTAAGCACTCCCTTTTTGTATCCAAGACTTCGCTCAACAAGCAGTACGGTTTGTCACGGTCGGTATCACCTCAGTGTTTTCCTGCCTGCTAGCAACAGTGTTTTCTGGTTAGAGTGGAGTCTGTCTCTAAGAACTATTAAGGAGAAGTTGAATGAGCAAAAAAGTAGCATATGTCACGGGTGGCATGGGTGGTATCGGAACCGCAATTTGCCAACGCCTGCACAAAGAAGGCTTTACTGTGGTCGCTGGCTGCGGCCCAACGCGCGACCACGCCAAGTGGGTTGCCGAGCAAGCAGCACTGGGCTTCACCTTCTATGCATCCGTCGGTAATGTGGGTGATTGGGATTCCACCGTCGAGGCCTTTAGCAAGGCAAAAGCCGAGCATGGCAGCATTGACGTGTTGGTAAACAACGCCGGCATCACCCGCGACCGCATGTTCCTGAAAATGACACGCGAAGACTGGGATGGCGTGATTGAAACCAATCTCAACAGCATGTTTAACGTCACCAAGCAAGTGGTGGCCGACATGGTGGAAAAAGGCTGGGGTCGCATCATCAACATCTCGTCGGTCAACGGTGCCAAAGGCCAAGCTGGCCAGACCAATTACTCAGCTGCTAAAGCTGGTATGCACGGTTTCTCGATGGCCTTGGCACAAGAAATGGCAACCAAGGGCGTGACTGTCAACACCGTCAGCCCTGGCTATGTCGGCACCGAAATGGTCAAAGCCATTCGCCCTGACGTGCTGGAAAAAATTGTTGCCACCGTGCCCGTCAAGCGCTTGGGCGAGCCCAGCGAAATAGCTTCGATCATTGCTTGGCTGGCATCGGACGAAGGCGGCTACGCCACTGGTGCTGAGTTCGCTGTCAACGGCGGCTTGCACATGAGCTAAAGCGCTCAGGCGCTACGCTCACAGCGCCTTTAAACCTGCTAAAAAACCGCCTTTTTGGGGCGGTTTTTTTAATGGTGGAGATTGATTTGATTGGGCAATATCTCGCACCCAATAAAAAACCCGCAATTGCGGGTTTTCAATATTGGGTGGCTGTATCAGCAGCGAGCGGGAGCGCGTTTGCGATCACGTTCGTCTTCGGGCCAAGCGGTCAAGATGATGGTGGTGTTCATGGTAGTCATATGGATAAGTTCCGGTGATAGAACTACAACGCTTTCCCCGCCGCTGGCGTTGACGGTTACAGCACAAAAAACTGTAACAGTATTCAATCCCTTTTAAGCCGTACTCTCTGCGGCGGCGGCCTCTATCTGCTCATTCAATTCCAGCCAGCGCTCTTCTAACGCCGCTGTCTCGTCATCAATGGCTTTAAGGCGGCGACCGCTCTCAGCGATGTCGGCGGGAGTCAGCGTAGCTTGTGCCAAACGCTCGTGTAGCGCGGTGCTTTCTGTCGTTAAGGCAGCCATGTGCTTATCCACCTGCTCTAACTCGCGCTTGAGTGGGCGCAACCGCTCCAACTGCTGCTGGCGCAAGGCAGCGTCTTGCTTGCGCTGTTCAGCGCTGCTGCCGATTTTTTTTACGTCATTTTGGCCTGTAACCCTTATAGGCTCTGCGCTAGCAGCTACTGAAACAAGAGCAATTGCTGCTGCAGCAGGCGCAGCCGCTGCGTTTTTTGCGGCCAAACTTTCTGCCGCCGCTTCAAGCTTGGCCAACTCGCGCTGGCGTTTGGCTTCGTCGAGCAGATAGACCTGATAAGCATCCAAGTCGCCATCAAACGGGCCGACCGCGCCGCGCCCGACCATCCAGAACTCATCACACACGGCACGCAGCAGGGCGCGGTCGTGGCTGACCAGCATGACGGTGCCTTCAAAGTCGTTCAGCGCCATCGACAACGCTTCGCGCGTAGCCAAGTCGAGGTGGTTGGTAGGCTCGTCCAGCAGCAGCAAGTTGGGGCGCTGCCAAACAATCATGGCCAGCACCAAGCGGGCTTTTTCGCCGCCGCTCATGCTGCCAACGCTTTGCTTGACCATGTCGCCGCTGAAGTTAAACGTGCCCAAATAGCTGCGCAAATCCTGCTCACGGCTGGGTTCGCGGCTGCTAGCGCCAAGTTCGCGTGCCAAGCGCGCCATGTGCTCCAGCGGATTTTCGTGCGGACGCAGCACATCCAGCTCTTGCTGGGCGAAGTAGCCAATCGACAAGCCTTTGCCTTCAGTGACTGTGCCCGCCAGCGCGTTCATGGTGCGGGCAATGGTCTTGACCAAGGTCGATTTACCCTGACCGTTGGCACCCAAAATGCCGATGCGCTGCCCCGCTAACACGCTGCGGTTGACGTTTTGCAAAATGATTTTTTGGCTGCCATCTTCGGCCACATAGCCAAAAGAGGCATCGCTAATCGCCAGCATTGGGTTGGGCAAGTTGGCCGGCTCTTTGAATTCAAAGGTGAAATCGGCATCGGCCAGCACTGGCGCGATTTTTTCCATGCGCTCAATCGCTTTGACGCGGCTTTGCGCCTGCTTGGCCTTACTGGCCTTGGCCTTGAAGCGGTCAATAAACTTTTGCAGGTGGGCAATTTTGTCCTGTTGCTTGGCAAAACTGGCACCTTGCAGCTCCAGCTGCTGGGCGCGCAGTTCTTCAAACTTGCTGTAGTTGCCGCCGTAGCGCGTCAACTGCGCGTTGTCGATGTGCAGCGTGACGTTGGTGATGGCATCCAAAAATTCGCGGTCGTGGCTGATGACAATCATCGTGCCGGTGTAGCGCTTGAGCCACGCTTCCAGCCAGACCAAAGCGTCCAAGTCCAAGTGGTTGGTCGGCTCATCGAGCAGCAACAAGTCGGACGGTGCCATCAGCGCGCGCGCCAATTGCAAGCGCATCCGCCAGCCGCCCGAGAAGCTGTTCACCGGCTTGTCCAGCTCAGACACCTTAAAGCCCAATCCCAAAATCAGCGCCTGTGCGCGCGGCACGGCATCGTGCGAGCCAGCGTCGGCCAAGTCGGTGTAGGCGTGGGCAATCGCCATGCCATCGTCGTCGGCCTCGGCTTGGGCTAAGGCGGCTTCCAGCTCCACCAGTCGCGTGTCACCGGCGACGACAAAGTCGGTCGCTGGCTCATCGGTTTCGGGCATGTTTTGCGCAACCTGCGCCATGCGCCACTGGGTGGGGATGTTGAAATTGCCGCCGTCTTCGTGCAGCGAGCCGTTGAACAGCGCAAACAGGCTGGATTTGCCAGCGCCATTGCGCCCGACCAAGCCGACGTTTTCTCCGGGGTTGATGGTGGCGTTAACGCCGTCGAGCAGCACCTTGGCGCTGCGGCGCAAGATGACGTTTTTGAGAGTAATCATGGAAACTTAAAGTGCGCAGCGTGGCGCACGCGATACAAGAAACAAGGCATAAGGCAGCGGGTGACTGCCAAAAATGAAGCCGGAAAATTAAATGGAGAGAAAGTCGCTGAGCGCTTCGCGGGTGATCAGCAACACTTGGTCTTCGCCCGCGCTGGTTTTCAGCCAAAACACCGGTAGTTGCGCAAAGCGGGCTTCAAAAAACTCCCGCTCATTGCCAATTTCGAGCACCAACACCGCGTCTTCGCTCATCCGGGCGGGCGCGTCGCGCAGCAATTGGCTGATGAAATCCATACCGTCGCTGCCGCCGGCCAGCGCCAGCACCGGCTCGGCGCGGTATTCGGGCGGCAGGGCGGCCATGCTGCTGGCGTTGACATAAGGTGGGTTGCAAATGATCAAGTCCCACGGCCCGGGCAGCGCGGCCAAGCCGTCGCTGTGTTGCAGGGTAATGCGCTCTTGCAGCTGGTGGCGCTCAACGTTGATTTGTGCCACAGCCAGCGCATTGGGGCAAATATCAGCGCCGGTGATTTGCACTTCGGGCCACGCCAACGCTGACAGCACTGCCAAGCTGGCGTTGCCAGTGCATAAATCGAGCACCTGCTGGGTGTGCTCGCCTAGCCAGTCGTCAAAGCCGCCATTGGCAATCAGCTCCGCAATCAGGCTGCGCGGCACGATGGTGCGCTCATCGACATAAAACGATACGCCCTGTAGCCATGCCTCGCGCGTCAGGTAGGCGGCAGGCTTGCGCGTGCTGATACGCTCTTCAAAAAGTGTAGCTACTAGCGCACGCCCAGCCGGCGTTACAGCCTGATTTTCTACTGAATCTATATCGTCGCCCAGCGGCGCATCCAGCGGCAAACCTAAGCGCCACAGCACCAGCCATGCGGCTTCGTCATCGGCGTTGGTGGTGCCGTGGCCAAAGGCGATGCCAGTGCTTTGCAGCCACTGCGCGCCCGAGGCGATCAGTTCGCCGACGGTATCGCCTTGCAAAGTAGAAGTTGGGGAAGTGCAGGGGTGGGTGCAGGGGGATGTGCTCATGCCTGTGTCGCTAGTGCTTGCGCATGCAAATTTTCAAGGGTACGGCGGTAAATGTTTTTCAGTGGCTCAATATCAGCAATGGCGATGTGCTCATCAATTTGGTGGCAGTCCGCATGGGGCGGGCCGCACTCAATGACTTGGGGGCACAAAGTGGCGATAAAGCGGCCATCGCTGGTGCCGCCGCTGGTGGACAACTCGGTGGTCAATCCTGTCTCCGCGGCAATAGCTTGCTGCACGGCAGCGACCAATTCGCCCGGCGAAGTCAGAAACGGCTGGCCGCCCAGCGTCCACTGCAAGGCATATTCCAAGCTGTGGCGATCCAGCACGGCATGGACGCGCTGCTTAAGCCCTTCAGCGCTGGACGTCGTGCTGAAGCGAAAGTTGAAATCAATGCTGACATCGCCCGGAATCACATTGCCAGCGCCGGTGCCACCGTGGATGTTGCTGATTTGCCAGCTGGTGGGCTGAAAAAACGCATCGCCTCGGTCCCATACCGTGTTGGCCAGCTCGACCAAGGCGGGCATGGCCTCGTGGATGGGGTTGCGCGCCAGCTGCGGGTAGGCAATATGGCCTTGCACGCCGCGCACGGTGAGAGCGCCGCTGAGTGTGCCGCGCCGACCGTTTTTGATCATGTCGCCGGTGCGCTTGACCGCCGTGGACTCGCCAACGATGCAATAGTCCAGCCGCTCGCCGCGCTCCTTGAGCTGCTCAACCATACGTTTGGCTTTGGTGCAATCGGTCGAAGCGCCCTCCTCGTCGCCGGTGAGCAACACAGCAATGTTCAAGAGCGGCTCGGGCGTAGCGGCCAGAAACTCTTCCACCGCGACAACAAACGCAGCAATCGAGGTTTTCATGCCGCTAGCGCCGCGCCCATACAGCTTGCCGTTGCGCTGGGTGGGCGTGAACGGCGGACTGCGCCACTGTGCCAGCGGCCCGGTCGGCAGCAGCTTGGTGTGGCCAGAAAATACTATAGTTTTAATAGCTGCAACCGCTTGATTTGATTGGGCTGCAGGCCATTTTGCCCATAAATTAATCCTATCGACAGGGTCGCAGAGAAAGCCCAGCGCCTGCAAATGGGTGGCCAGCAGCGGCAGGCAGTCCGCCTCATCGGGCGTCACGGCGGGGCAAGAGATCAGCTGTTCAGCCAGTGTCAAAGTACGGGACATCAGAAAATCAGGTGCCTGACTTAACGTCAAGGACAATTTCAGTGAACGAGGGCTCTTCGTCTTGGGCCTTCTCGTTTTGCGCCGCTTGGTTGGCCTTGGCCGCATTGGCTGCCAGCGAAAAGTCGTTTTGCAGACGCCACATTAGGTTGGTGGGCGAATCGGCGTAGGCCAGGCCTTCCTTGCGGTCAATGCGGTTTTGCATGATCAGGCGCGCCAAATCTTCTTCAAAAGTTTGCGAGCCTTCGGCCATTGATTTTTCCATCGCTTCGCGCACGCCAGAAAAATCGCTTTTTTCAATCAACTCTGAAATCAGCTTGGTGTTGAGCAGCACCTCCACTGCGGGCACGCGGTCTCCAGCGGCGGTGCGCACCAAACGCTGCGAAATGATGGCTTTGAGCGCCGAAGACAGGTCGCCCAGCATGGTGGCGCGCACTTCTACTGGATAGAAGCTCAAGATGCGATTGAGCGCCTGATAGCTGTTGTTGGCGTGCAGCGTGGCCAAACACAGGTGGCCCGATTGCGCATAGGCAATGGCGGCGGACATGGTTTCGCGATCGCGGATTTCGCCAATCAAAATCACATCTGGCGCTTGGCGCAGAGCGTTTTTCAGCGCCATTTGCAGCGACTGCGTGTCGCTGCCAATTTCGCGCTGGTTAATGATGGATTTTTTGTTTTTGAACTGAAACTCCACCGGGTCTTCAATGGTCAGCACATGGCCAGTTTGCAGGCCGTTGCGCCGGTCGATCATCGCTGCCAGCGTGGTCGATTTGCCCGATCCAGTGGCACCGACCACCAACACCAAGCCGCGCTTTTCCAAAATCAGGTCGCCCAATATAGGTGGCAGGCTCAGGCTGTCTAAGTTGGGAATATCTTGCGAGATAAAGCGAATCACCACCGCATAGGTGCCGCGCTGGCGCATCGCGCTGACACGAAAGCGCCCAACATCTTTAATCGGCACACCCATGTTGAGCTCGCCGGTTTCTTCCAGCTCCTCGATGCGGTCGGGCGGCACCACCTCAGACAGCAGGTTGCGCGGCGCATCAGGCGGCAAGATTTGGTTGTTGATCGGCACGCACTCACCGTTGATTTTGATGAGTGCAGGCGCATTCGCCGACAAATAAACGTCTGATGCCTTTTTTTCAGCCATCAGGCGCAAGATGCGCTCCATTGTGCTCATGGTGTGTCTCTGGTTAAGGTCTGCGTGCTGGGGCTAGCGCAGTTCATGGGACGCGATTATCACGGATGCCTGCCCGACCCCCAGCCCAGAGCAATGATCAGCGCTCGCGCTGTGCGCGGGCGCGCGCCAAAGCCGCCGCAATGACCGATTTTTTATCGCCCAGTGCGCTGGTATTTTCTAGCGCTTCTGGGCGCGGCTCGGACAGCGCCAAACGCGATTGGCGCTGTAAATAGCGCTGGCGGGCGTGCTGTGCCTGCGCGGGCGACCATGCCGCCCAGCCCGAGGCTGCGCCGCTGACGTTAAGCAGCGCAATGCAATCGACCGGACACACTGGAATACACAGCTCGCAACCGGTGCAATGCGCGGCAATCACGGTGTGCATCAGCTTGTTGGCGCCCAAGATGGCATCGGTAGGACAGGCTTGTATGCACAAGGTGCAGCCAATGCACCAGTCTTCGTCAATCAGCGCTAGCGCACGGGCACCTTCCGCGCCGTGCAGCGGGTTGAGCGGACGCACGGCCTGCCCAGTAATAGCAGCCAAGCGGGCAATACCCTCTTGACCGCCGGGCGGGCACTGGTCAATGCCCGCCGTGCCTTGGGCTAGTGCTTGTGCGTAGTGCGCACAATCAGAAAAGCCGCAGCGCGTGCATTGCGTCTGCGGCAGGGCGGCATCAATGCGTGCCGCTAGGTCAACCAAATGCAATGCCAGAACTTAGGACTTATGATTGCGGCGGCGACCTTTGGTCAGTGGTGCGGCAGCAGTCACTGCCGCCACACGCTGGCCTTCTTTGGCCTCTGGTGCTGGTGCGCTGTCTGCTGCACCCGTCACTGGCGCTACAGGAGACACTGCCTCAGGCACAGCTTGAGCCGTTTCAGCCGCTTCAACAGCTTTAGCTGTGATAGCTACGCCATTGTTCTCCGCAATGAACTTGCGCACCGTTGGATAGACGTTTTCGCGCCAGCGGCGGCCACTGAAAATGCCATAGTGGCCAGCACCGGCGGCTTCTAAGTGGCTACGCTCTTTGTTGACCAAGTTGCAGCACAAGTCGTGTGCCGCATATGTCTGACCCGGGCCGGAGATATCGTCCAACTCACCTTCCACCGTCAGCAATGCGGTGGTGGTGATGTCTTGTGGGCGCACGCGCTCAAGCGAGCCGTCGGGTGCGCGCACATCCCAAGAGTGGTTCATCAACGAATAGTCTTGGAACACCGTTTTGATGGTTTCCAAATAGTAGTGCGCGTCCATATCGAGCACCGCGTTGTACTCGTCGTAAAACTTGCGGTGGGCATCGGTGCTGGCGTCGTCGCCTTTGATCAGGTCTTGAAAATAGTCGTAGTGGTTGGTGGCGTGGCGATCGGGGTTCATCGCCACAAAGCCGGTGTATTGCAAAAAGCCGGGATACACACGGCGACCTGCACCGGGAAAGCTATCGGGCACCGAGAAGATGACGTTCTTCTCAAACCACTCATAGCTGCGCGTCGAGGCCAAGGTATTGACCTCGGTCGGCGAGCGGCGCGCATCAATCGGACCGCCCATCATCGTCATGGTCAGCGGGGTGGTCTCACCGCGGCTGGCCATCAGCGAGACGGCAGCCAGCACTGGCACCGTCGGTTGGCACACGCTGATCACGTGGCAGTTGCCGTATTTGCCTTGCAGGTGGCGAATGAATTCTTGGACGTAGTTAACGTAATCGTCCAAATGGAATTCACCTTCAGACATCGGCACCAAACGGGCATTTTTCCAGTCGGTGATGTAAACCTTGTGGTCTTTGAGCATGGTGCGCACGGTATCGCGCAGCAGCGTAGCGTAGTGGCCCGACAGGGGTGCCACCACCAGCACGACCGGCTGATTTTTCAGCTTGTTCAGCGTGGCGGTGTCGTCGGAGAAGCGCTTGAAGCGGCGCAGCTCGCAAAAAGGCTTGTCCAACTCAATGCGCTCGTGGATGGCAACGCCGACACCGTCCACATCGACCGTGGTGATGCCAAACACCGGCTTTTCGTAGCCCTTGCCCAAACGATAGGCCAGATCGTAGCCCGCTGAAATACGCTGCGACAGCGGCGTTTTGCTCAATGGAAACATTGAGTTGCCGTACAACTTGGCCGTTGCTTGAGCAAAATCGGCAAAGGGCTCCATCAAAGAGCGCTGGGTTTCATAAATCTGGTAAAGCATGGCGTGGCCTTGGTTATGTTGCAGTGCAATATAACAGCACTTGGTTACTTCAAGAAATGGCTGGCAGCCCGTTCTTGTTGAGTTGCTGGCGCACTACAAGGTTGCGAAATATCAATGACTTGGATATTGCGGTTGTACTTGGCGAAATGTACTGGTTTTTTGATTGTTAACCAGCATATTTTTTGATAGGGATGTCAAAGTCGATAATTGCGCCATGCATCCACCACACCCCGACCCGCGTCACACAATGGCAGGCCACGCCATGCAGTGGCACTGGCCGTTGCTGGTGGCAGGCGCGCTCACGCTGTTAATGCTGGGCGTTAGCGCTTTGTACTGGCAAGAACAGAAACGCCAAGTAGCAGGCCAAATAGCGCAAGATTTTCAGCGCACAGTCAACCGCATCGCCGACAACCTTGAAGACCGCATGGATGCCTACGAGCTGGTGTTGCGCGGAATGAAAGGCTTTTTTGACAGCTCAGAACACATCAGCCAAACAGAGTTTGCTACCTACATCCACGCCCTGCAATTAGAAGAAAGCAAACCTGGCTTACAAGGCGTCTCCATGATTCGATGGTTGGACGTTGCTACCCCCGATGGCCGGCGTGCGCACTATGCGCCGATTGCCTTTATTGAGCCGCTCACCGAAGAAAATCAACGCGTCTTAGGCTTTGACATTGCTACCCGCCCTCCATCTTGGGAGGCGCTAGAGCGCGCCCGAGACAGCGGCGAGCCATCCATCACCAGCAAACTACAGTTTGCGCAAGACATGGACATCGACATCGCCAAAGCGCCAGCTGCATTGGTACTTTATCTGCCGCTGTACCTGCGCAACGCCGCCATAGAGACGCTGGAGCAGCGCCGCGCGGCACTGTATGGCTGGGTAAGCGTGCAGTTCCGAATGCAAACGCTGATGGGTGGACTGCCCGAAAAAATCGATACCAACATAGATTTGCGCATCTATGACGGCGCGCCAACGCAGGGGCAGCTGCTCTACAGCAACGCCGACAGCCACAGCACAACGCTACAGAATGCAGGGCTGCAATCGAGCCGCCAACTGGCATTGGGCGGACGCAGCTGGACGCTGGTGTCGCAGCCGCACGCCGACTTCATCGAGCAACACAGCCGAACGGTACATGACTGGATTGCTGGCATAAGCGCTATTGGCAGCGTGCTGCTGGGCTGGCTCGTTTGGCTACTGCTGACTAGGCGTGAGCGCGGCATTGCCTTGGCGCGCAACATCACCGAACACAAGCTGGCCTATTACGACAGCCTGACCGGCCTGCCCAACCGCGTCTTGCTACAAGAGCGGCTGCGCAGCGCCATCACGCTGCACCAGCGCGCGGGGCAAATGGGTGCCTTGGTTTTTTTGGATTTGGACAATTTCAAACAAATCAATGACGCGCGTGGTCACGCCGTAGGGGATGCGCTGCTGATACAAGTTGCCCAGCGTCTCAAGCATTTACTGCGCAGCGGCGACATCTTGGCGCGCTTGGGCGGCGACGAATTTGCGCTGCTGCTCAACGACCTGTCGCGCGACATACCTGCCGCTACAGCAGGAGCGCTGCGCATTGCCGAGCAAGTGCGCAGCGCACTAGAGGTGCCACATCAGCTCGACGGCAACCTATACGCCAGCAGCGCCAGCATCGGCATCACTTTATTTCCCAAAAACTCTGAAAACGCCGACATCTTGCTGCGCGAAGCCGACACCGCCATGTGCTTGGCCAAAAAAATCGAGCACAGCCGCATCTGCTTTTTTGAGCCATCGATGCTGACCGACGCCCAAGAAAGCCTGTCGCTAGAGCAAGACGTCAAAACCGCCCTAGAGCGCGGCGAAATCTCGCTGTACGTGCAATCGCAGGTCGATGCCAGCGCCACTGATAAGGTGGTCGGCGGTGAACTGCTGCTGCGCTGGAACCACCCGCTGCGCGGCAGCGTCTCGCCCGACCGGTTCATCTCGGTGGCCGAAGAATCGGGGCTGATTTTGCGACTGGGCGACTGGGTAATCGTGCAAGCCTGCCAAGCCTTGGCGCAGCTGCAGGCCACGCGCCCGCAGCTCACGCTGTCGGTCAACGTCAGCCCGCGCCAGTTTCACCAAGAGGACTTTGTCGAGCGCATCCGCTCCATCCTGCGCCAAACCGGTGCGCCGCCGACGCAGCTGATTTTGGAAATCACCGAAACCCTGCTGGTGGACAGCCACGACACCATTGCACGCATGACCGAGCTGGTGCAAATGGGCATTCGCTTTTCGATTGACGACTTTGGCACCGGCTACTCCAGCCTGTCTTACCTGAAAAAACTGCCGCTGTTTGAGTTAAAAATTGACAAAAGCTTCGTCAACGACATCCCTGACGACGCCGACGACACCGCCATCGTGCAAGCCATCTTGGCGATGGCCGTGCATTTCAAGCTGCGCGTGGTGGCCGAAGGGGTCGAGACCCAAGCGCAGGCCGACTTCTTGCAAACCCACCACTGCGACGACCTGCAAGGCTATTTGTTTGAGCGCCCAATGCTGATGCAGTCGTGGCTAGACCAGCAACTGCACCGCAGCGCCTAAGCGCCATCCGCTGGTGCCTCATCGGTGTGCGCTAGCGCCGCCATTGCGGCCACCTGCCGCACCGGCAGCTCTTTGAGCTTGTGGTCGCTCCAAATCTGCCGCCAACGCCGCGCGCCGCGCAGACCGTGGCGCAAACCCAGCATATGCCGCGCCATGCTGGGCCACGGCGTGCCGTGCAGCGCCTGCTCGCGCTCCATGTAATCGACCATCGCCGCCTCAATGCCCTCGCGGGTGATGGCGGTATTGGGCGCATCGCCATAAAACAGCTCGTCCCAGCGCGCCAGCCACCACGGGTTGTGATAGGCCTCGCGCCCGACCATCACGCCGTCCACCAGCGCCAGCTGCTCCAGCACCGATTCATCGGTGGTGAAGCCGCCGTTGATAGCCATCGTCAGCTGCGGAAAATCGCGCTTCAGTTGTGCCACCACCTCATAGCGCAGCGGCGGAATTTGGCGGTTTTCTTTGGGGCTGATGCCGTTGAGCCACGCATTGCGTGCGTGGACGATGAAGGTGTCGCAACCCGCCTCGGCCACGGTGCCGATGAAATCGCGCACAAACTCGTAGCTCTCGTCCTTGTCGATGCCAATGCGGTGCTTGACGGTAATCGGTACATTCGGTGCCTCCACCGCATCCCGCATTGCTTTGACGCAATCGGCCACCAAGGCCGGCGCTTTCATCAAACTGGCACCAAACGCGCCGCGCTTAACCCGGTCGCTGGGGCAACCGCAGTTGAGGTTGATTTCGTTGTAGCCCCACTGCGCGCCCAGTTGTGCGCTGCGCGCCAGCGTCGCCGGCTCGTTGCCGCCCAGCTGCAAAGCGACCGGGTGCTCCTCGGCGTTAAAGCGCAAATGCCGCTCGGTGCCGCCGTGGATGACCGCGCCGCCATTGACCATCTCGGTGTAGAGCAGCGTGCGGCGGCTCAGCAGCCGGTGAAAAAACCGGCAGTGCCTATCGGTCCACTCCATCATCGGCGCGACCGACATGCGCCACGGGCTGTGCGGGCTGGAAGAAAGAGGCGCAAGAGTGCTCAAAGTAGGTGCAATTTCAGACATGGCGGCGATTATCCCCGCCGAACCCATTGCAGCAGATTTTAAAAATGATAGCTGCTAGCGCCCGTATCTATTGATTTTCAATGTTAAAACTATTTGAGTTTCTTTAAATACGGGCGCTAGCAGCTATCATTTTTACACCAACTTTAGCCACTCCAAATCAGCTAAAACAAATCGTGCATCCGGCCTAGAATGACCATTTTTTCTCAATGGGCACAGATATGGCGCAGCGCTTTCAAAAGAGATGGGTGGTAGCACTTCTGGCGGTCGGCTTGTTGCAGCCGGTGTTGGCGCAAAGCTCCAAACGCGCGCCAATCGACCTGAGCGCGCGCTTTGCCGAGGTGCAAGCCGACCCCGAGCTGAGTGCCAAATTGCTCAGCACGGGGCGCAAAGTGGCCGCCGTCTGCGCCAACTGCCACGGCGAGGGCGGCAACAGCGTCAAACCCGAAATTCCCAACTTGGCGGGACAAAACCCGGCCTATCTGCTGGAGCAAGTGCGCCAGTTTGCCGATGGCCGCCGCCGCGATATGTTCATGGAAGGCATGATCCGCGCCATGAACAACGACGAAAAAATCGGCATGGTGTTGTTCTATAGCTCGCAGCAAGTGGTGCGCACGCCGGCCATCAACGTGGCTTTGGCCGCCAAAGGGCAGGAATACTTCAACAAAGTCTGCTTTAGCTGCCACGGCACCGATGGGCGCGGTAGCGCGCAGTTTCCGCGCATTGCCGGCCAGCAAGTCGCTTACCTGACCCAAACGCTGAAAAACTACCGCGCCGGTGGTGGCCGCCGCGCCAATTCGGTGATGGTGACCAACACCAAAGACATGACCGATGCCGATATCAATGCCATCGTGGCGTTTGTCGCATCCATGCAATAAGCAGCGCTGAGAGGCCGTCAGAGGCCGTCAGAGGCCGTCATTACCGCTCAGGCGGCCGCTTCCAGCCCGCGCGTAAAGTGCGCCTGCATGGCGCGCTGGCTGGCAAATGCATCACCCGCCAAGATGGCCGCCAAAACGCTGCGGTGCTCTTGCAACGAATCCTCCATGCGCCCTTGCTTGAGCAGCGAGTTGTGCCGATTAAGCTTCATCACCTTGCGCAAATCCGACACCATCTGGCAGCGCCAGCGGTTGTCAGCCAGCTCCAAGATGCGCAGGTGAAAGCGCTCGTTGATGGCAAAAAAGCGCTCGCGCTCGCCGACAGCGGCCTCTAGCTCGGCGTGCAAATCTTGCAGGCTTTGTCTTTGTTCAGCGCTGGCGCTGGCAGCGACCACGGCGGCGGCGTCGCTCTCTAACAAGCCCAGCAGGTGGTAAACGTCGCGCAGGTCTTTGTCGCTCATTTCGGTGACGTAAGCGCCCCGGCGCACTTTCATCGTCACCAGCCCTTCAGCGGCCAGCACCTTCAAAGCCTCCCTCAGCGGCGTGCGGCTGATGCCAAATTCTTCGGCAATTTTGAGTTCGTCAATCCAACCGCCTGGCTCCAACTCGCGGTTAAAGATACGCTGGCGCAATTGCTCGGCAACTTCTTGGTACAGGGCGCGGGGGGTCAAAGTGACTGCGGACATAGCGCTGGAATGTACCAAACCACTGCACCAAAAACTATAAATTAATAATTATGAATCGGGTAAACTCTCCGGCATTACGCCTGTATGTAACGTTTTGCGACTGCTTTACGAACCCAGTGACACCGCCATGACCAGCTCTACCGAACCAAACTTCAAGCCCTCCACCCTTGCCGACTGGGAGCGCGCTGCTGCCAAGTCCGCCCCCGGCGGCGATGTCTCCGCGCTGAACTGGACCACGCCTGACGGCATCGTCGTCAAGCCGCTCTATACCGCCGCCGACACTGCCGACCTGCCCTACACCGACACGCTGCCCGGTTGTGAGCCGTACCTGCGCGGCCCCCAGGCCACGATGTACGCGGTGCGCCCGTGGACGATTCGCCAATACGCCGGGTTTTCGACAGCTGAAGAGTCCAACGCCTTCTACCGCAAAGCGCTGGCCGCTGGCGGCCAAGGCGTGTCGGTGGCGTTTGACTTGGCGACGCACCGCGGCTACGACTCCGACCACCCGCGCGTCACTGGCGACGTCGGCAAAGCTGGCGTAGCGATTGACTCGGTCGAGGACATGAAAATCTTGTTCGACCAAATTCCGCTGGACAAGGTTTCGGTCTCGATGACCATGAACGGCGCGGTGCTGCCGGTGCTGGCGGGTTACGTCGTCGCCGCCGAAGAGCAGGGCGTGAGCCAAGACAAGCTGTCAGGAACCATTCAGAACGACATTCTGAAAGAGTTCATGGTGCGCAACACCTACATCTACCCGCCCAAGCCGTCGATGAAAATCATTGGCGACATCATTGGCTACACCGCCAAGAACATGCCCAAGTTCAACTCGATTTCGATTTCGGGTTACCACATGCAAGAAGCCGGCGCCAATCAGGCGCTGGAGCTGGCCTTCACGCTGGCGGACGGCAAGGAATACGTCAAAACCGCGATTGCCTCAGGCTTGGACGTGGACGAGTTTGCGCCGCGCCTGTCGTTCTTCTGGGCGATTGGCATGAACTTCTATTTGGAAGTCGCCAAAATGCGCGCCGCACGCCTGCTGTGGTGCCGCATCATGAAAGAAACTGGCGCTAAGAATCCAAAAAGCCTGATGCTGCGCACGCACTGCCAAACCTCTGGCTGGAGCTTGACCGAGCAAGACCCCTACAACAACATCGTGCGCACCACCATCGAGGCGATGGCGGCGGTGTTTGGCGGCACGCAAAGCCTGCACACCAACGCGCTGGACGAGGCGATTGCGCTGCCGACCGAGTTTTCGTCGCGCATTGCCCGCAACACCCAGCTCATCATCCAAGAAGAGACGCACATCACCAACGTCGTCGATCCGTGGGCGGGCAGCTACATGATGGAAAAGCTGACGCAAGACATGGTGGATGCTGCCTCGGCGATTCTTGACGAAGTCGAAGCGATGGGCGGCATGACCCAAGCGGTGGACAGCGGCTGGGCCAAGCTGAAAATCGAAGCCGCCGCTGCCGAGAAGCAAGCGCGTATCGACAGCGGCAAAGACGTCATCGTCGGCGTGAATAAATACAAGCTGGCCAAAGAAGACGCGGTTGATATTTTGCAAATTGACAACGTCAAAGTGCGCGACGGCCAGATCACCCGCCTGAACCACATCAAAGCCACCCGCGACGACGCCAAAGTCAAAGCGGCGCTGGCGGCGCTGACGGCTTCGGCTGAAAGCGGCGAAGGCAACCTGCTGGAACTGAGCATCAACGCCATGCGCCTGCGCGCCACGGTGGGCGAGGTCTCAGACGCGCTGGAAGAAATCTTTGGGCGCCACCGCGCCGATACGCAAAAGGTGACCGGTGTGTACGCTGCCGCTTATGACTCCGCCGAAGGCTGGGACAAACTCAAGGCCGAAATCAACGATTTCGCCGAAGCCCAAGGCCGTCGCCCGCGCGTGATGATTGCAAAATTAGGCCAAGACGGCCACGACCGGGGTGCCAAAGTAGTGGCTACCGCCTTTGCTGACCTCGGCTTTGACGTGGACATGGGGCCGCTGTTCCAGACACCCGAAGAGTGCGCGCGCCAAGCGATTGAAAACGACGTCCACGCCGTCGGCATCTCGACACTCGCCGCCGGCCACAAAACGCTGGTGCCGGCCATCATCCAAGCCCTGAAAGACCAAGGCGCGGACGACATCATCGTCTTCGTCGGCGGCGTGATTCCGGCGCAAGACTACGAGCACCTGTACGAAGCCGGCGTCAAGGGCATTTATGGCCCCGGCACACCAATTCCGGCCAGCGCCAAAGACGTGCTGGAGCAAATCCGTAAGGCCTTCTCGGCGTGAGCGCGGCGGTGATGCCCCCCCAGACGTCTCCTGCATCGCCGGCATCTGCGGTGGATGCGCTGTACCAAGCGCTGTTGCACGGCACTTCGCCGCAGCAGCGCCGCGCCGTGGCCAAGTCGATCACGCTGCTGGAATCGACCCGCAACGACCACCGCGCCCAAGGCGACGCGCTGCTGACCGCTTTGCTGCCACACACCGGCAAAGCGCTGCGTTTGGGCATCAGCGGCGTGCCGGGGGTCGGCAAATCGACGTTTATCGAAACGCTGGGGCTGCACCTGATTGACAAGGGTCTGCGCGTGGCGGTGTTGGCGATTGACCCGTCCAGCACGGTGTCGGGCGGCTCCATCTTGGGCGACAAAACGCGCATGGAGCATTTGTCGATGCGCGAAGAGGCCTATATCCGTCCCAGCCCGAGCAGCGGCACGCTCGGCGGTGTGGCCGAGAAAACCCGCGAAGCCATGCTGGTCTGCGAAGCGGCGGGCTACGACATCGTGATTGTCGAAACGGTGGGCGTTGGCCAGTCCGAGACCACGGTGTGGGGCATGACCGATATGTTTGTGTTGCTGCAATTGCCCAACGCCGGCGATGAGCTGCAAGCGATCAAAAAAGGCGTGATGGAGATTGCCGACTTGGTGGTCATCAACAAGGCCGACATTGACCCGCACGCTGCCACGCGCGCGCAGGCGCAAATCACCTCCTCGCTGCGTCTGCTCGGCCTGCATGGCACGGCGGGCAACGAGCGCCACGACACCAGCTTTTGGCAACCCAAGGTGCTGCAAATCAGCGCGCTGGAACGCACCGGCGTTGACGAATTTTGGGCGGCGGTGAGCGAGTTCAACAACCTGCAAACCGCCAACGGCAAGCGCGATAAACGCCGCCAGCAGCAAAACATGGCGTGGATGTGGCAGCGCATTGAGGCCGGTTTGAAACAAGCCTTCCACCAAGACGCACGCGTACAAGCCTTGCTGCCCAGCGTGCTGGCCGATGTGTCCGCCGGGCGCATTGCCGCATCGACTGCAGCACGAAATATGCTTGTAACCCATACGGGGCAAGCGCTAGCAGCTATTTAATCAATAGCAAAATAACCCATTCAACGAGGACGAACTATGCAAAGCATCCTGGAACAACTGGAGAAAAAGCGTGCCTTGGCGCGCTTGGGCGGTGGCCAAAAGCGCATCGACGCGCAGCACAGCAAAGGCAAGCTCACCGCGCGCGAGCGCATCGAGCTGCTGCTGGACGAGGGCACTTTTGAAGAATGGGACATGTTTGTCGAGCACCGCTGCGCTGACTTCGGTATGCAAGACAACAAGATTCCGGGCGATGGCGTAGTCACCGGCTACGGCATGATCAATGGCCGCTTGGTGTTCATTTTTAGCCAAGACTTCACGGTGTTTGGCGGCGCGCTGTCCGAAGCCCACGCCGAGAAGATTTGCAAAATCATGGACCAGGCGATGAAAGTCGGCGCTCCGGTGATTGGCCTGAACGACTCGGGCGGTGCGCGCATTCAAGAGGGCGTGGCCAGCTTGGGCGGTTACGCCGACGTGTTCCAGCGCAACGTCATGGCCAGCGGTGTGGTGCCACAGATCAGCCTGATCATGGGCCCCTCGGCCGGCGGCGCGGTGTATTCGCCCGCCATGACCGACTTCATCTTCATGGTCAAAGACAGCAGCTATATGTTTGTCACCGGCCCCGAAGTGGTCAAAACCGTGACCCACGAAGAAGTCACCGCTGAAGAGCTGGGCGGCGCTGTCACCCACACCACCAAGAGCGGCGTGGCCGACTTGGCGTTTGACAACGACGTCGAAGCGCTGCTCATGCTGCGCCGCCTGTACAACTACCTGCCGTTGTCGAACCGCGAAAAAGCGCCGATTCGCCCGAGCAACGACCCGGCCGACCGCGCTGACTACTCGCTCGATACCTTGGTGCCGGACAACCCGAACCAGCCCTATGACATGAAGGAGCTGATCACCAAGACCACCGACGACGGTGACTTCTTTGAGCTGCAGCCCGACTACGCCAAGAACATCATCATCGGCTTTGGCCGCATGAATGGTCAGCCCATCGGCATCGTCGCCAACCAGCCGCTGGTGCTGGCCGGGTGCTTGGACATCAAGTCCAGCATCAAAGCGGCGCGTTTTGTGCGCTTTTGCGATGCGTTCAACATTCCGGTGGTGACGTTTGTCGATGTGCCCGGCTTCATGCCCGGCACCAGCCAAGAGTACGGCGGCATCATTAAGCACGGTGCCAAGTTGCTGTACGCGTATGCCGAGTGCACCGTGCCCAAGATCACCATCATTACGCGCAAAGCCTACGGCGGCGCTTATGACGTGATGAGCTCCAAGCACCTGCGCGGCGACGTCAACTTGGCTTGGCCAGACGCTGAAATTGCCGTGATGGGCGCTAAAGGCGCGGTCGAAATCATCTTCCGCGAAGACAAGAACGACCCGGTCAAGCTCGCCGCCCGCGAAGCCGAATACAAAGCGCGCTTTGCCAACCCGTTTGTCGCTGGCGCGCGTGGCTTTATCGACGATGTCATCCTGCCGCATGAGACGCGCAAACGCATTTGCCGCTCGCTGGTGATGCTCAAAGACAAGAAACTGGAAAACCCCTGGCGCAAGCACGGCAACATTCCGCTGTAACCGCCACAGTCCACAGTTCAAAGAGCGTCTATGGCCTCAGTGACCCAGTCCCAGCACGGTGCTCAACGCAGCGTCGAGCGCATCCATAGCTTCGGTATCCAAGCTGTCGATGCGCTGGCGCAGCCGCGTTTTGTCGACCACGCGCACCTGTTCCGGGCGCGCGCGGGTTTGCGGGCTGAAGCTGGGCAGTGCAATCAGCAGCGGCCAGACCGGCGCGGCCAGCGTGGTGGTCAATGGCACGACGACCACGGTGCGGCGCAAGGCGTTGAATTGGGTTTCCGAGACGACGACACAAGGCCGGGTTTTGGCGATTTCAGAGCCGCGCACCGGATCCAAGTCGGTCCAATAGACGTCTGCGCGTTCGATCTTCATGGCTTGGCCGCTTTTGCTGCGGCCACGTCGCGTTCAAACGCGGCGCGGTCAAAGTCGCCATCCCAGACATCGACCGCATCGGTCAACTCAGCGCTGACCCATTCTTCGGTCTCGCGTGCCAGTTCGGGGTATTGGGCTTCTAGTGCATTCATGCGCTGGGCGGCCTCTGCCAGCACGCGGTCGCGCGCGGCTTGCTGGCCGGCCAAGGCGTTGGCGACCAAATCCACCAAAAATTGGTTGCGCCCTCTGGGCGGCACCGCCCGCGCCAATTTGGCAGCCAAGTCCTCAGGCAGTCGCAGTAAAACCTGCCGAGGCGGAGATATTTGAGTATTTTGAGTATTTAGCATGATATCGATGATATCAAGATGACAAAGGAAATTCCATGTTTACCAAAATCCTGATTGCTAACCGTGGCGAGATTGCCTGCCGCGTGATCGCTACGGCGAAAAAAATGGGCATTGCCACCGTTGCCGTCTATTCCGACGCCGACAAAGAAGCGCGCCATGTGCTGCTGGCCGATGAGGCCGTGCGCATTGGCACGCCGCCCAGCCGCGACAGCTACTTGCTGGCCGAGAAAATCATTGCCGTCGCCAAAGAAACTGGCGCGCAAGCGATTCACCCCGGCTACGGCTTTTTGAGCGAGAACGAGGGCTTTGCCCGCCGCTGCGAAGAAGAGGGCATTGCCTTCATCGGCCCCAAGGCGCATTCGATTGCGGCGATGGGCGACAAAATCGCCTCGAAAAAGCTGGCGCTGGAAGCCAAAGTCAACACCATCCCCGGCTACAACGACGCCATTGCTGGCCCCGAGCAAGCGGTAGAAATTGCCAAAGGCATTGGCTACCCGGTGATGATCAAGGCCAGCGCCGGCGGCGGCGGCAAGGGTTTGCGCGTTGCCTTCAACGACAAAGAAGCCTTTGACGGCTTTGCCAGCTGCCAAAACGAAGCGCGCAACAGCTTTGGCGATGACCGCATCTTTATCGAAAAGTTTGTCCAAGAGCCGCGCCACATTGAAATCCAAGTCGTCGGCGACAGCCAAGGCAATGTGATTTATTTGAACGAGCGCGAGTGCTCGATCCAGCGCCGCCACCAAAAGGTGATTGAAGAGGCACCCTCGCCCTTCATCAGCGATGCCACGCGCAAAGCCATGGGCGAGCAAGCGGTGCAATTGGCCAAGGCCGTGAAGTACCAAAGCGCCGGCACGGTCGAGTTTGTCGTCGGCAAAGACCAAGACTTCTATTTCTTGGAGATGAACACCCGCCTGCAAGTGGAGCACCCGGTCACTGAAGCCATCACTGGCCTGGATTTGGTCGAGCTGATGATCCGCGTCGCCGCCGGCGAGCCGCTGCCGTTGGCGCAAGCCGACGTCAAGCGCGAAGGCTGGGCGATTGAGTGCCGCATCAACGCCGAAGACCCGTTCCGCAACTTCTTGCCTTCCACTGGCCGACTGGTGCGTTTTCAGCCGCCAGAGGAGTCGATGTTCCAAGCCGACACCAGCAAGCGCTATGGCGTGCGCGTCGATACCGGCGTGTACGAGGGCGGCGAGATTCCGATGCACTACGACTCGATGATCGCCAAGCTCATCGTCCACGGCACCGACCGCAACGACGCCATCACCAAGATGCGCGCCGCGCTGAACGGCTTTGTGATTCGCGGCATCAGCAGCAACATTCCGTTCCAAGCGGCGTTGCTGGCGCATCCGAAGTTTGTCTCGGGCGACTTCAACACCGGCTTTATTGCCGAAAACTACGCCCACGGTTTTGCCGCTGAGGATGTACCGCACGAAGACCCGTTGTTCATGGTGGCGCTGGCCGCTTACATGAACCGCCGCTACCGCGCCCGCGCTTCGCGCATCAGCGGCCAGCTCTCCGGCCACGAAGTGCGCGTCGGCGAGCAATATGTCGTCGTCACGCTCGGCCACGAAGGCCAGAACACGCCGCATGAAGTCTCGGTGACCGACTTTGCCGTGGACGGCGCATTGCTGTCCAGCTCCGTGCTGGTCGGCGGCAAGTGCTACCAAATCAGCAGCACCGCCACGCTGGGGCAAATCCGCGTGCAGGGCCAGTGCAACGGCATGGGCTTTACCGCGCAAATCGAGCGCGGTGCCAACAAAAACCCGCTGGCGCTGCGCGTGGCGCACAACGGCACGCAAATCGAAGCGATGGTGCTGTCGCCGCTGGGCGCGCGCCTGTACCAGCTGATGCCTTACAAGGCACCGCCGGACATGTCCAAGTTTTTGCTCTCGCCCATGCCCGGCCTGCTGGTCGATGTGGCGGTGCAAGAAGGCCAGACGGTGCAAGCCGGCGAAAAGCTGGCCGTCATCGAAGCGATGAAAATGGAAAACGTGTTGTTTGCCGCGCAAAACGGCGTGGTTAGCAAAATCGTCGCGGCCAAGGGCGAGTCGCTGGCGGTCGATCAAGTGATCATCGAATTCGTGTAATTCGCGCGATTCATTCGCTGCGATAACAAAAAGGGGCGTCAAGCCCCTTTTTTAAGCCATTTTTAAGCCAAATCGGCCTCTAGCCCAATAGATACGGGCGCTAGTAGCTATCAAAACAATAGTTCATTCAGGAGAGTTTCAGCATGACCGCAAGCAATCGCCCCTTCAAAGTCCTCGGTATCCAGCAAGTCGCCATTGGCGGCACCGACAAAAACCGCATGAAAACCCTGTGGGTGGATATGTTGGGCTTGGAGCAAACCGGCACCTTCCAAAGCGAGCGCGAGAACGTCGATGAAGACATCTTGGCAATGGGCAAGGGCGCTTACAAAGTCGAAGTGGACATCATGCAGCCGATGGACATCGACAAAAAACCCGCCGTCCACACCACGCCGCTCAACCACATTGGCCTGTGGATTGACGACCTGCCCGTCGCCGTCGAATGGCTGACAGCGCAAGGCGTGCGCTTTGCCCCCGGCGGCATCCGCAAGGGCGCGGCGGGGTACGACATCACTTTTCTGCACCCCAAGAGCAACGAGCAGTTTCCGATTGCCGGCGAAGGCGTGCTGATTGAGCTGGTGCAAGCGCCCGCCGACGTGATCGCTGCGCTGGGGTGAACGCCAGCCTCGACCGCCGCCACCTGCTGATTTACCTAGCTGCCGGCTGGAGCGGCTTTTTTGTCATGGGCGTGGAGCTGCTGGGCGCGCGGCTGCTAGCGCCGTTTTTTGGCAACAGCATTTTTGTCTGGGGCGGGGTGATTGCGGTGTTCATGGCCTGCCTGTCGGTGGGCTATTTGCTGGGTGGGCGCTTTTCGCTGCAACAGCCGTCGCTGGCGCGCTTGGGATTGCTGCTGCTGGGTGAGGCGCTGCTGGCGCTGCCCATCATCGGCGCGGGCGATGTGGTGCTGGAGGCCTTGTCCGACGCGGTGCCCGATCCGCGTTACGGCTCATTGCTGGGTTCGCTGCTGCTGTTTGGTGCGCCCACGGTGCTGTCGGGGATGATTTCGCCGTATGCCGTGCGCTTGCTGGTGTCGGCATTGAGCAGCTCAGGTCTGGCCGCCGGGCGGCTGTATTTTGTCTCGACGCTGGGCTCGGCCACTGGCACTTTATTGACGTCGTTTTATTTGGTGCTGTACCTCGAAATCCACACGATTTTGCTGTGCCTGATGGCGGTGTCGGCGCTGGTCGGCGTGAGTTTGATCGTGCTCGATCGCCTTCATCCCGCAGATAGCAAGGCGTTGGCATGAGGCACTGGAAAGCAATGGCTGGATGGCTGGCGCTGCTGGCCGGCACCGCCGCGCTGGCGCAGAGCGAACAATTTGCCCTGCCCGACACCGTCTACCAAGAAAAATCGCTCTACCGCAACATTTTGGTGGTCGAGGGCGAGGGCTACCGCTGCATGAAGTTTGGCCGCTTCCATGCACGCCAAACCTGCATCCGTCCCGGCCAACCGCACCAGCTGGTGCTGAACTACACCAAAGGCTTTTTCAGCGCGCTGTATCTGGCACCGCCGCCAAAGCGGGTGCTGATTTTGGGGCTGGGCGGTGGCGTGATGCCGATGGCGCTGCGGGCGATTGATGCAGAGATGCACATCGACACGGTGGAATTGGACCCCGCCGTGCTCAAAGTAGCGCGCTCGCACTTTGGCTACCGCGAGGATGCGCGCCTGCACAGCCATGTCGCCGATGCGCGGGTGTTTGTGCGCCAGCAGCGCCGCGCCAAAGCCCAATACGACTTGGTGCTGATCGACGCCTTCGACAAAGACTACATCCCCGAGCACCTGCTGACGCGCGAATTTTTGCAGCAAGTGCAGTCGCTGCTGACGCCGTCGGGCGTGCTGGCGGCCAACACCTTTGCCACGGGAAAATTGGCGCAGCACGAGGCCGCCACTTATCAGGCGGTGTTTGGCCGGCTGTACCAAGTCGATATGGACGGCGGTAACCGCATCCTGCTGGCGGGTCGCAACGCGCTGCCGACACGGCTTTGTTGCACAAATAGCCCCGCCACAGCTGGTAGGCTACCCCAATGAGTGAAGACAAGAAGCCCAAGACACGCTACCGCACGACCAATTGGTCGCAGTACAACGCAGCGCTCAAGGCGCGTGGATCGCTCACCGTGT
>JBHCAP010000062.1:0-9651 GCA_041798325.1 Giesbergeria sp. | reverse complement strand
TGTCCTAGGCCTCTAGACGATGGGGTCAAAACCTTGGAACTTCCTAACTAACGCATCAAAACTTTGGTGGAGGTAAACGGGATCGAACCGATGACCTCTTGCATGCCATGCAAGCGCTCTCCCAGCTGAGCTATACCCCCAGTTATTAACGACTTACATTGTATGCTTGTCGTTAGCAGCTAAGCCTTGAATTATAGACAGATTTTTCAGCGATTTTTCAATCTTGCGATAACTTTTTCTTTTCCCATCAATTCCAGCAACGCATCAACCGATGGCGTGTGCGCCGTGCCCGCGACTAACACGCGCACTGGCATGGCCAGCTGGGGCATTTTCAGGCTCTGCGCGGTCAGTACCTGTTTGATGGCGGCAGCGATGCTGGTCTTATCCCAAGCGCAATCCTGCAGCGCAGCCACCAAGGCATCCAAGGCCGGGTAAGCAGCGGGCGTGACATGCTTGTCGCGCTCTTCTTTCACCACCTGCACGGTATCGGCATAAAACACCGCCGCCCAATCGGCCAGCGCCACTGTGGTGTCGCAGCGGTCTTTGAACAGCGCGCAAATGCGCGGCAGGCGGCCATCGGCTAAATCAGCAGCAGCAATGTCGCGCTTTTCTAGCTGCGGTGCCACCAGTGCAGCCAGCGCTTGGTCATCCATCGCCTTTAAATGCTGGGCATTAACCCAGCGCAGTTTGGCCTCGTCAAACTGCGCCGCGCTGCGCCCCAGATGGTCAAGGTTGAACCACTGTAAAAACTGCTCGCGGCTGAAAATCTCGTCATCGCCGTGGCTCCAGCCGAGGCGCGCCAAGTAGTTCACCATCGCTTCAGGCAGATAGCCTTCGTCGCGGTACTGCGTCACGGGCTTGGCACCGTTTCTCTTGCTCATCTTCTCGCCCAGCTCGTTCAGTACGGTCGGCAGGTGGGCATAGATGGGCGGCGTTTTGCCCAGCGCTTCAAAGATGTTAATTTGGCGCGGCGTGTTGTTGACGTGGTCGTCACCGCGAATCACGTGGGTGATCGCCATGTCGATATCGTCCACCACCACGCAGAAGTTATAGGTCGGCGTGCCATCGGGGCGGGCAATCACCAAGTCATCCAACTCGTCGTTGCGAATTTCGATGCGGCCTTTGACCTTGTCATCCCACGCCACTACGCCGCCTTGCGGATTTTTGAAGCGCAGCACTGGCTGTACGCCTGCGGGCACCGGCGGTAGGGTTTTGCCCGGCTCAGGGCGCCACGTGCCGTTGTAGCGCGGCTTTTCTTTGGCAGCCATTTGCGCTTCGCGCAGCGCGTCCAGCTCTGCCATGCTGGTGTAGCACGGGTAAACATGGCCGGCGGCTTGCAACTGCGCCAGCACTTCTTTGTAGCGATCCATGCGCTGCATTTGGTAGAACGGGCCTTCGTCCGGGTCCATGCCCAGCCAGCTCATACCTTCCAAAATCACATCGACGGCCGCTTGGGTCGAGCGCTCCACATCGGTGTCTTCAATGCGCAAGATGAAATCGCCGCCAGTCGCGCGGGCAAACGCCCACGGGTACAGCGCCGAGCGGATGTTGCCCAAGTGGATAAAGCCCGTAGGCGACGGCGCAAAGCGCGTGCGCACCTTCAGCGGTGCAGCAGTGTTTTTATCAGTCATGGCAAGGTGTCCAAACCCCGTGCGAGGTCAGCTTTCAAATCGTCAATATGTTCTAAACCCACCGCCACGCGAATCAGCCCTTGGCCGATACCGGCGGCTTGGCGCTGCGCCTCGCTCAGGCGTCCGTGCGAAGTGCTGGCGGGGTGGGTGATGGTGGTTTTGGTGTCGCCCAAGTTGGCGGTGATGCTGCACACGCGGGTACTGTCAATCACATGAAAAGCGCGGCTGCGCGCATCGACGGCATCCTTAGCGCGCACATCAAACGCCACCACCGCACCGCCGACGCCCGACTGCTGGCGCATGGCCAATTCGTGCTGTGGATGTGATGGCAGGCCGGGGTAATACACCCGTGCTACGGCGGGATGGGCTTCTAGCCACTCGGCCAACGCCAGTGCTGACGCGCTTTGTGCCTTCATGCGAATCGACAGCGTCTCCATGCCTTTGAGCACTACCCAAGCGTTGAATGGCGACAAATTCACGCCAGCGCTGCGAATCAGCGGTGCTAATACATCGTCGATCAACGCACGAGAACCGCAGACAGCGCCCGCCATCACGCGGCCTTGGCCATCCAAAAACTTGGTGCCAGAGTGGATCACCAAATCAGCGCCGAAAGCCGCCGGGCGTTGCAATGCTGGCGAAGCAAAGCAGTTGTCCACTGCCAGCAGCACGCCTGCAGCGTGGGCAATATCGGCCAGCGCTTGGATATCGCACACATCGGTCAGCGGATTGGTCGGGGTTTCGGCAAACAACAAGCGTGTTTCGGGGCGCATAGCGGCTTGCCACGCACTAGCGTCGGTTTGCGACACAAAGGTCGATTGCACGCCAAAGCGCGCAAATTCACCGCCGATCAGCTTCATGGTCGAGCCAAACATCGACTGCGAACAAACAACATGGTCACCGGCTTTGAGCAAGCCGAGGCACAGCAGCAAGATCGCCGACATGCCGCTGGAAGTGCCAATCGCCGACTCGGTGCCTTCCAGCGAAGCGAGGCGCTGCTCGAACGCCGTTACTGTTGGGTTGGAGGTGCGCGAGTAGGTGTAGCCGTCTTCTTCGCCGGCAAAACGGCGCGCCGCCGTAGCAGCATCGGGCTGAACAAAGCTGCTGGTCAGGTACAGCGCTTCGGAATTTTCGCCGTACTGGCTACGCGGCACCGACTGGCGCACCGCCAGCGTATCGGGGTGCAGGCCGCAGGGCAGGTCGCGGCTCATGCTTCTTGGGCGTTAGGCAACGCCAAACGCGACGTATCTTCTTCATCCTCAACGCCAGCTGGGCGACCGGCGTTCATGCGCTCAATGTCTTCGGCGGTGATATCGCCGGTGACGTAGATGCCATCAAAGCAGGAGGCATCAAAACCGTCGAGCTTAGGATTGAGGGAGGCAATCGCTTTTTTCATACCTTCGACATCTTGGTAAATCAGCGCATCACAACCAATCGACTCACGAATTTCTTCGATGGTGCGGTTGTGGGCAATCAGCTCGCTGCTGGTAGGCATATCAATGCCATAGACATTGGGGAAGCGCACCGGTGGCGCAGCGCTGGCCAAATAAACCTTGCGCGCACCGGCATCGCGTGCCATTTGCACAATTTCGCGGCTGGTAGTGCCGCGCACGATGGAGTCGTCCACCAGCAGTACGTTGCGGCCTTTGAACTCGCTGGCAATCACATTGAGCTTTTGGCGCACCGATTTTTTGCGAACGCCTTGGCCAGGCATGATGAAAGTGCGACCGACATAGCGGTTTTTGACGAAACCTTCGCGGTACGGCACGCCCAGCAAATGCGCCAATTGCGTAGCGCTAGGGCGGCTCGATTCTGGAATCGGGATGATCACGTCAATCTCGCTCGGCGGCACGGTGGAAACCACCCGCTTGGCCAGCGATTCGCCCAAGTTCAGACGCGCTTGATAGACCGAGATGCCGTCCATCTCCGAGTCTGGTCTCGCCAGATAAACATATTCAAAAATGCATGGTTGCAGCTTGGGCGCGTCGGCGCACTGCTGTGCGTGGACTTGGCCGTCGAGCGTGACGAACACCGCCTCGCCCGGCGCAATATCGCGCTCAAACACATGGCCGGTGCCTTCCAGCGCCACCGACTCACTGCCAACCATAACGGCACCATCGGCGCTGCGCGCCATACCCAACGGACGGATGCCGTGCGGGTCGCGAAACGCCACCAAACCATGGCCGGCAATCAGCGCAACCACGGCATACGAGCCGCGCACGCGCTGGTGTACGGCGCGCACGGCAGCAAAGATATCTTCGGTGCACAGTACAGCGCCGCGCGTAGCCAAATCCAACTCATGGGCAAACACGTTGAGCAGCACTTCAGAGTCGCTGTCGGTGTTGGTATGGCGGTGATCGGTCAAAAACAGCTCAGAACGCAAGCTTTGTGCATTGGTCAGGTTGCCGTTGTGCACCATCACGATGCCAAACGGCGCGTTGACATAAAACGGCTGAGCTTCTTCTTCGCTGAAGGCATTGCCCGCTGTCGGGTAACGCACTTGCCCCAAACCAGCACTGCCCGGCAGCGCCCGCATATTGCGCGTGCGAAACACGTCGCGCACCATACCTTTGGCTTTGTGCATGAAAAATTTGCGCCCTTGCTGGGTGACGATACCCGCAGCATCTTGGCCGCGGTGCTGCAGCAGCAGCAGCGCGTCATAAATCAATTGGTTAACCGGGGCGCTACTGATGACGCCGATAATTCCACACATAACAACCCTTTTATGACGGCAGATATCTGCCAAATTCTTCTGAAACGACTGAGAGCGCTGGCTTTAGCTCTTGCAAAGCCACCGACAGCCACGGCGCACCACTTGATGTGCGCCACAAATCACTTTGATGCAACGGGGTTAACTGGGCTAACACGGCGATGACCAGCAAAATAAGCCCCGCACGCAGCACGCCAAACAACGCACCCAACGCCCGGTCAACAGGGCGCAGACCGGTTGCTTCAACCAGCTTTTTAGCCAGCGACGCCGCCAAGCCACACGCAAACAAAGCCAACACAAACACCGCAGCAAAACCAGCGGCATAGCGTCCGGCATCGGGCCAAGCGTCCAGCGGCAGCAGCGCAGCCATATCGACCGCAAACCACTGCGCCAGCACAAACGACACCACCCAGCTCAGCACCGACAGCACCTCAAACACTAGCCCGCGCCAAGCGCCCAGCAGTATCGAGAGCAGTAGCACTGCTACAAAAATTAAATCCAGCGCAGCCATAGCGGGCACGGGCGTTTTACAAAGTCAGGATGGCTGCAGGCAAATCGACTGCCCGGATGCGCGCTGCGGCTTTTTCAGCCTCGGCGCGGTTAGGCAGTGGCCCGACGCGCACACGGATGCGCTTACCGTCGGCGGTCTGAACGACTTGGGTGTAGGTCTTCAGACCAGCGCGCTCTACTTTTTGACGTGCTTCGCGGGCTTTTTCGACATCGGCAAACGCGCCGACTTGCACGATAAAGCGGCCTTCTTGCCCTGCAACAGTTGGGGCTGGCACAGGTGTCGGCGGTGGCGGTGTACGGCCTTCGAGCAATGCACGCGCACGCGCAGCCTCATCGCTGCGGGACGGCTGTGGCTTGAGCGGCTCTGGTTTGGACTCAGGCTCAGACTTAGGCTCTGGCTTGGGCAGCGGTTTGGGTTCTGGCTTCGGCTCAGGTTTCGGTACGGGTTTTGGCTCCGGCTTTGGGGCGGGCTTTGGCTCTGGCTTGGGTTCAGGCGGGGGCACCGGCTTGCGCACCGAAGGCGCGTCAATCACCTCTTCGCCGACCGACAGACTAGCCACGGTCGCCGCGCGGCTGACTGGCGCTTGCGCTACCGCAGAAGGCGCGCCATCAGGACTCAGTAACGGCGCAGCGCGATTGCGATCTGGAATTTCAATCGGAATATCGGCTGGAATAGGGCGCGGCTGCGTATCAAACAGCATCGGAAAACCGATAACACCCAGCGACACCAGCACTGCGGCACCAATCAGGCGGTGGCGGGCGCGGCGGCGCATGACATCGACGCTCTCGGTGCGCTGTGCACGCGAAGGTTTGGTCGATTGGTCGTCTTGCCGCTTCTGACCCGGCCAGCGAAACTTGAAAAATGCCATGAAGTTGCAAAAACCCGTGCGTGCCCGTCAGTACAAGTGCTTCGAGTGCAGACGCGGCGTTCCATTCAATAAAACGCCGCCCACTGTGTAAAACGAGCCAAAGACGACGATTCTATCAGCGGGGTCGGCCGCCGCCACAGCCGCATCCAGTGCTTCTTGCGGACTGGCAAAGGTGGCGGTGGGCACAACGCGCTGACCGCCGGCCACCATTTGCCAAGCATTCCACTTTTGCTGCAACACCGCCGCCGTGGCCGCCCGCGCCGTCGGCAAATCGGTGAAATACCAGCGATCCACCAGCGGTGCCACCTTGGCCAGCATCGGGCCAAGGTCTTTATCGGTCATCGCGCCGAACACCGCGTGGGTGGTCGGAAAGTAGCCCATCGCGTCCAAATTGGCCGTCAGCGCCGCGACAGAATGCGGGTTGTGCGCGACATCCAACACCAGCGCCGGCTGACCCGGAACGATTTGAAAGCGTCCCGGCAGCTCCACCATCGCCAAGCCATTGCGCACCGCCTGCGCCGTCACCGGAATACGATCGCGCAGCGCCTCCAAGGCCGCCAGCGCACCCGAAGCATTCATCAGCTGGTTCGCTCCGCGCAGCGCTGGATAGCCCAGCCCGGCATAACGCCGACCGCGCCCCGCCCAAGCCCACTGCTGCTTATCGCCGGAGAAATTAAAGTCTTGGCCAAAACGCCACAGGTCAGCGCCGATTTCCAGCGCGTAATCCATCACGCTCTGCGGCGGCATCGGGTCGCTGACGATGACCGGCTTGCCGGTGCGCATGATGCCGGCCTTTTCGCGGCCAATGCTTTCGCGGTCGGGGCCGAGGTATTCGACGTGATCGACGTCGATACTGGTAATCACCATGCAATCGGCATTGATGAGGTTGGTAGCGTCCAAGCGCCCGCCCAAGCCGACTTCCAAAATCACCACATCCAGCGGTGCTTGGCTGAGCAAGCGCAAAATCGCCAGCGTGGTGAACTCAAAATAGCTCAGTGACACCTCTTGGCCATTTTGGGTTCTAGCGCTCTCCACTGCTGCAAAGTGCGCTATCAAATCCGCTGCTGCTACCGATTCACCGCGCAGGCGGCAGCGCTCTTCAAAATGCACCAAATGCGGCGAGGAATACACCCCGGTGCGGTAGCCAGCTTCACGCGCTACGGCTTCGAGCATGGCGCAGGTCGAACCTTTGCCATTGGTGCCGGCGACGGTGATGACCGGGCAGTCAAAGCGCAGCGCCATGCGCCGGGCGACTTCGCTGACGCGCCCCAGTCCCAGCTCGATAGTTTGCGGGTGCAGGCGCTCGCAATGGGCCAGCCAGCCGTCCAAGGTGTCAATAGTGGTGTGCATAGAGGGCGGTATTGTCACCCAGTGCCAGCGTGGCGCATGATAAGAACCATGATTAACCCTGACAGCCCCCACATCACCCTGTACGGTATTGCCCACTGCGACACCGTGAAGAAAGCCCGCGCTTGGCTGACCGCCCAAGGCGTGCAATACCAATTTCACGACTTCAAAAAACACGGCGCTCCCGCTGACCAGCTGGCGCAGTGGATAGCCGATGTCGGCTGGGAAAAGCTGGTTAACCGCCAAGGCACCACTTGGCGCAAGTTAGATGCCACCGCCCAAGCCGCCGTGTGCGACGCCACCAGCGCCAGCGCCCTGCTGCAAAGCCACACCAGCGCCATCAAGCGCCCAGTGCTCGAATGGCGGCGCGGCGACCAGACCCGCATTACCGTCGGTTTTGATGCTGACTTGTGGACGCAACTATTGGAAAACACCGGCTCTCATCCCACCTCATCTGCACTGATTGCCCACCACTGAAAAGGCTACTGCCATGCAAGCTTCTCTGCAAAAAATTGCCCACTCCAGCGCTCTCGTCCTTCTGGCCGGCGCTGCCACCATCGCCAGCGCCCAAGAGCGCGCCCGCGTCATCTCGGCTACGCCCATCGTGCAGCAGGTGGGTATGCCCCAGCAGGTGTGCGACAACCAAACCGTCTATACCGGCCAGCAAACGACGGGCGGCGGCGCGGTGCTGGGCGCGGTGGCTGGCGGTGCCGTCGGCAACGCCATTGGCGGCGGCAGTGGCCGCGCCGCCGCCACGGCACTGGGCGTGATTGGCGGCGCGCTGCTGGGCAACCAAATCGAAGGCAACGGCAGGCCGCAATACCAAAACGTGCAGCGCTGCCACACCGAGACTTTTTACGAAAACCGCACCGTCGGCTACAACGTGGTTTATGAATTTGCCGGGCGGCAATACACCACCCAAATGCCCCATCACCCCGGCACCACCATTGCCGTGCAAGTGCAACCCGTCCAAGGCAGCCAACCGGATGCCTATGGCCTGACCTATTCGCCGGCGGAATCGAACAACTACCCCGATGCGCAATACCAGCCGTATCAGCAGCCTTATCAGCAGCCCTACCAAAACTCGCCGCGCTACGTCAGCCCGGCGGTCATCATCGATGACAACGCCTACCGCAGCGGCCCGCGCCAAAGCTGGCGTTAACCCGCAACCAGCCACAAAGCAAGCGGCTTGCCAACGGCGCTGAGGGTTCGTTTGTGCGCCCAGCGCGCCCGCAGCCGTGGCCTAAAATTGCCGGTTTGTCTTTGCCGCTCCGCGCTCTATCCTCCGTACTCCCATGACCACCGAAACCATCGACGGCGTCTCCGTCACCACCCAAGCCAGCGTGTACTTTGACGGCAAGTGCGTCAGCCACGGCCTCACCTACCCCGACGGCACGAAAAAATCGGTCGGCGTAGTGCTGCCCGCCGCGCTCACCTTCAGCACCGGCGCGCCCGAAATCATGGAATGCGTCGCCGGCAGCTGCGAATACCGCCTCGATGGCAGCGACGTTTGGCTGACCAGCACGCCCGGCCAACGATTCAGCATTCCCGGCAACTCGAAATTCGACATCCGCGTCACCGACGCTTACCACTACATCTGCCACTACGGCTGATATGGGCGACCTACACCCAATTTTGAGTGTTTTTGGCCTCTAGCCCTTACACAGCAAGCGCTAGCAGCTATTCTTTTTAAGAAAGATTTCATGTCCACCATTTTGCAAAACCTTCCCGTCGGCGAAAAAGTCGGCATTGCCTTCTCGGGCGGCCTCGACACCAGCGCGGCGCTGCTGTGGATGAAGCTCAAGGGCGCACAGCCCTACGCTTACACCGCCAACCTCGGCCAGCCTGACGAGCCGGACTACGACGACATCCCGCGCAAAGCGATGGAATACGGCGCAGCCAAAGCCCGCCTGATCGACTGCCGCACCCAGCTGGCGCACGAAGGCATTGCCGCGCTGCAAGCCGGTGCCTTTCACGTCAGCACTGCCGGCGTCACTTACTTCAACACCACGCCGCTGGGGCGCGCCGTCACCGGCACCATGCTGGTCGCGGCGATGAAAGAAGACGACGTCCACATCTGGGGCGACGGCAGCACCTACAAGGGCAACGACATCGAGCGCTTTTACCGCTACGGCCTGCTCACCAACCCAGCACTGCGCATCTACAAGCCGTGGCTGGACCAACTGTTCATTGACGAGCTGGGCGGCCGTGCGGAAATGTCGGCCTTCATGACCGAGCACGGTTTTGGCTACAAGATGAGCGCCGAAAAGGCCTACAGCACCGACAGCAACATGCTCGGCGCGACGCACGAGGCCAAAGATTTGGAGTTTTTGAACAGCGGCATCCGCATCGTCAACCCCATCATGGGCGTGGCTTTCTGGAAAGAAGACGTCGCCGTCAAGGCCGAAGAAGTCTCGGTGCGCTTTGAAGAAGGCCAGCCGGTGGCGCTCAACGGTGTCGAATTCAACGACCCGGTCGCGCTGATTTTGGAAGCCAACCGCATCGGCGGCCGCCACGGCCTCGGCATGAGCGACCAGATCGAAAACCGCATCATCGAAGCCAAGAGCCGCGGCATCTACGAAGCCCC
>JBHCAP010000061.1:0-21828 GCA_041798325.1 Giesbergeria sp. | reverse complement strand
CTACCACGACCCCAACAACTGGCCGCTGCTGCGCGAGGCGCTGAAAAGCATGGGGCGCGCCGATTTGATTGGCAACGGCAAGCACCATTTGATTCCGACCTTTCAGCCCTCCGCCGCCGGTGGTGCCACGCGCAAGCCGCTGACGCAGGCCGAAGCCAAAGCCGCCCCGCGCGTGCCGCGTGCGCAGCCGCAAAAGGGGAATATGCAAACCCAGCACACCGGTTTGCCGCCGCGTGTGACGGGTTCGGGCAAGCCAGCCAAGTCGGGCGCGGCGCGCAAAGGCCGTTGAGCTGGCATGTAAAGATGAAAAACACTTTTTATGAGTTCTTTGCGGGTGGAGGAATGGCGCACGCAGGGCTGGGTCAGGATTGGAAGTGCCTTTTTGCTAACGATTTTTCTGAAAAAAAAGCTGCGTCTTACGTTGCAAATTGGGGTGGGCAATGCCTTCATGTGGGGGACGTTGCACGTATTGATTCAGTCCAGTTGCCCCATCAAGCCGATCTGGCTTGGGCATCGTTTCCCTGCCAAGATTTATCGTTGGCTGGCAGTGGTGCAGGTTTAGATGGCGCAAGAAGTGGAACTTTTTGGGCCTTCATGAAGCTGATGGGGGACTTGAAAGCGCAAGGGCGTAAGCCGCGCATGATTGCGCTTGAAAATGTGTACGGGGCCATCACCAGCCATGACGGCAAGGACTTCGAGGCGATAGTCCACAGCGTTGCGGCGCAAGGCTACCGCCTTGGTGCAATGGTGATTGATGCCATTCATTTTTTGCCCCAGTCGAGGCCGCGACTTTTTATAGTGGCAGTCGATACCGCATTGCAGATACCCGAGGCTTGTCTCGATGAAAGTCCCAACCCCGCATGGCATCCGGCGGCGCTCATTAAGGCCTACAACCAACTCTGCAAAGAGCTTAAAGCTAAATGGCTATGGTGGAATCCACCGATGCCCAAGGTAAGCAATACAACCCTTGAGGACGTCATTGAAACGGTTCCGCAAGGGGTCGAGTGGCATTCGCAGGAAGAGACGCAGCGGCTGGTAAACATGATGTCGCCTGTGAACCATCGAAAAATTCTTCAAGCCCAGAAGTCCGGACGACTCAAAGTGGGCGCGTTGTATAGGCGCACAAGGGATGGTCAGCAGAGGGCCGAAGTGCGCTTCGATGGGGTCTCTGGGTGCCTCAGAACGCCCAGTGGCGGCTCCAGTCGCCAAACAATCATGATCGTCGAGGGTGAGACCGTCCGTTCAAGGCTCTTGTCGGCCCGAGAAGCGGCACGGTTGATGGGCTTGAAAGACTCTTATTTGTTGCCCGAGCGTTACAACGACGCTTACCACTTGGCGGGCGATGGCGTTGCGGTGCCAGTGGTGTCACATTTGGCCGAGCACATTTTTAGCCCTGTAGTCGAAATCAATCGTGTCGTATTACCTTGAGTGAAGGCTGCGTAAATGACAAGAGCACCACGCGCCCTGCCGGCACCTGAATTGCTGCCCGGAATATTGCCTGCAGCTGCCCTTGCCTCAGCCCTCTTCACCTACAAGAGCGACAGCCGGATAACGGGCAAAGGCCAAATCGCCACCATGATTTACGCATCCCGTCTTGCTCGGCGCGCTGGCCTGCCGTTCGACGTTGAAGGCGGAATCACCACAGAGGGCGAAGGCCAAGTTAAAGGTCTCGGCAAAGGCTCTGTGCAGGCAATTTTGGCTGACTACGGTATTACCCGTGTTTTGGCGGAAGAGGGAGGACGCACAAGCCGGGGTAGTCTGGGCAATATCCGTAACTTCATGAAATTTTTGAACCAACTGCATCTGGCTGGTAAGGCTGACACTTCAGCCATTGAAGCGTGGTGGGTTGAGCAAGCAAAGCACTTCTTCAATGCCAAACCCTTTGCGCTTAGGTTTGAAGCGGGCAAGTCGCTGAGATTTGTTTTGCGTGATTTATTGGCGCAAGCTAGAAAGCGGCAAGACGAAGGTGCCGGAACCATGTTTGTGGGTGCCATGCTTCAGCATTTGATTGGGGCCAAATTGTCGTTGGCTTTGCCTGACATCGCCGTTGAACACAATGGATTTTCTGTGGCGGATGGGGTGACGCGTCGTTCGGGCGATTTTGAAATTGGCAATGCCTCATTGCACGTAACAACGATGCCAGGCGAGGCTGTTATTAGAAAGTGCGCTGCCAATTTATTAGCAGGCCGCCATCCCATCATCGTTACCGTGCATGACATGCTTCCCGCAGCCGATGCTTTTGCGACAGCCCAAGGCATAGCTGATCGTCTGGACGTATTGGATGCGGAACAGTTTCTTGTTGCCAATTTGCATGAGCTGGGTGGATTTAGATCAGACCAGCAACGTGTGACGCTAGAGGCGCTTATTGATAAATACAACGAGATTGTCACAGCGCAAGAGACCGATCCAAGCTTGCGCATTTCGCGTGATTAACCGTTGCCTGTTGGCAAGGGTGCATTTGGTCTTTCAGCCAAAAAAGTGATAGCAGACGGCAATCGCTGCCACCACGCCAGCCAACTCAGCTAGCAGCGCGCAGGCGACGGCGTGGCGGGCGCGCTGGATGCCGACGGCGCCAAAGTACACCGCCAGCACGTAAAACGTCGTCTCGGTGCTGCCTTGCACCGTGGCGGCGACCAGCGCGGCAAAGCTGTCCACGCCTTGGGTTTGCATGGTTTCAATCAGCATGGCGCGCGCGGCGCTGCCCGAGAACGGCTTGACCAGCGCCGTCGGCAGTGCATCGACAAAGCGTGCGTCCATACCCGTCCATTCGACACACCAGCGGATCGCGTCCAGCACATAACCCAGCGCCCCCGAGGCGCGGAACACGCCCACCGCGCACAGCATCGCCACCAAATACGGCAGCAGACCCTTGGCGACGTCAAAGCCTTCTTTCGCTCCTTCGACAAACGCTTCGTACACCGGCACCCGCCGCCACGCGCCAACGCTGACAAACAGCAGCACCAGCGCAAACAGCGTCAAATTGCCCAGAAGCGACGACAACTGCGCCAGCGCGGCGGCGCTCAAGGTGGTCAGCAGCGCCATGAAACCGGCCAGCAGCAGGGCGACCGGCAGCAAATACGCCAGCACCACCGGGCTGAATAAGGGCAGCCGCTGCACCAGCGCGACACTCAACAGTCCGACCAGCGTTGAGGCGGACGTGGCCAGCAGAATCGGCAAAAACACCAGCGTCGGGTCGGGCGCGCCTTGTTGCAGGCGGTACATAAAGATGGTCACCGGCAGCAGCGTCAGCGACGAGGCGTTGAGCACCAAAAACAAAATTTGCGCGTTGCTGGCGCTGTCAGGCTCGGGGTTGAGCGTTTGCAGCGCGCGCATGGCTTTCAGACCCATCGGCGTGGCGGCGTTGTCCAGCCCGAGGGCGTTGGCGGCGAAGTTCAGCGTCATCAAACCCAGCGCCGGGTGGCCGCGCGGCACGCCGGGCATCAACTTGGCAAACAGCGGCGCCAGCCAGCGCGCCAGCGTATCGACAATGCCGGCGCGCTCTGCTATGCGCAAAAAACCCAGCCACAGCGTCAGCGTGCCAAACAGCAGCACCATCACTTCGACCGACAAGCGCGCCATCGCAAACAGCGCTTCGACCATCGCGGCAAACACCTGCGGCTGCCCGCCAACAAGCCATTGCGCCAGCGCGGCGACGGCGGCAGACAGGAAAAATCCCAGCCAGAGGGTGTTGAGCATCAGAAAGACGTAAAGAAGGGGATGGAAGGGGTGAAAAAGCCATAAGGCCACTCCAGCGCGGCTGAGATTACCGCAGCCGGGCGGTGTATAACCTACACCCCCTCGGCGGGCGCAGCGCTGATTGCGCATCTTGTGCCGCCGTATCCAAACTTCAGGCGCGCCAGTCGCGCCGCAACACCAAGGAAAACTCCCCATGGGCGCGCAGTGGAAAGCAAAAGGCAAGGCACAGGCAGCAGATGCCAGAGGCAAGCTGTTCGGCAAGCTGGCCAAAGAAATCATGGTCGCGGCGCGCGGTGGCGCTGACCCAGCGGGCAATTCCAAGCTGCGGCTGGTGGTGGAGCAGGCGCGCAAAGTCTCCATGCCCAAAGAAACGCTAGACCGCGCCATCAAAAAAGGCGCTGGCATTGGCACCGAGGCCGTGAACTTCGAGCATGTTATTTACGAAGGCTTTGCCCCGCACCAAGTCGCGGTGATGGTCGAGTGCCTGACCGACAACGTCAAACGCACCGCGCCCGAGATGCGCGTGCTGTTTCGCAAAGGGCAGATGGGCACTTCGGGTTCGGTGGCGTGGGACTTTGACCATGTCGGCATGATTGAAGCCGAGCCAGTCGTCGCTGGCACCGACCCCGAAGAAGCCGCCATCGAAGCCGGCGCGCAAGACTGCGAGCCGGGTGATGAGGAAGGCCACACCACGTTCTGGACCGACCCGGCGGAACTCGACTTGGTCAGCCGCGCGTTGCCAGCGCATGGCTTCACGGTGTTGTCGGCCAAGCTGGGCTACAAGCCCAAAAATCCGGTCGATCCCGCCAATTTGACCGCCGAGCAGTTGGAAGAAGTCGAAGCCTTCTTGGCCGCCATCGATGCCAACGACGACGTGCAAAACGTTTACGTCAGCTTGGGCGGCTAAACCGCCACGCGCCGCTGAATGTCTGACCACTACACCGCTTTAGGCATCGGGGCGCACGCCTCGCTGGCCGAGATTAAAAAGGCCTTTCGCCAAAAGGCCGCGTTTTACCACCCCGACCGCAACCCGGCGGCTGATGCTACCGAGCGCTTTCGGGCGGTGCAAAAGGCCTACGAGGTGCTGTCGGACGCTGAGGCGCGCCAAGCCTACGACGACAACCGCCGCCGCAATCTGCTGGACGACCCGCTGGCGACAGCGCAGGAGATTTGGCAGGCGTACTTCAAGAATTTGAAAGATGTTTCCCCCGCATGAAAATTTCCCGCTACTTCCGTGACCTGCGCAAAGCCTACGAAGCTGAGCTGGACGACCTGACCTCAGACTCCGCCGGCAAAGACGTGCTGCGCAAGCGCCTCGATGCCAAGCGCAAAGAGATGGGCTTTTTGGTGCAGATGATGGAACCCGCGCCCGAAATGGTCGCCGTGGTGTTTCACCGGGCGTTTCGCTTTGTCAAGCACGCACCGTTGCAAGCGCTGGTCGGCCAAGGCGAGGAGCACTTGCCCGAGTGGGACAGCCTGACCAGCGCCGGCGCCGTCACGCTGGAGCCATGGGCCGAAAGTTTGGCGATAAAAGTGCTGCAAGACCCGTTTGGCGCGCGCTTTTTGTCGCTGGCCGCCGGTTTGGAATACCTGCAACACCACGCCAACGCCGCGCCAGTGCAGTCCAGCGCCGAGTCGGATGACGAAGAAGTTGAAGATGACTATGGCCACGAGATGAACGACGGCGAGCACCTCAGCGCCGACGATGCACGCGGCCCGGTGACTGACCGCTCGCGCGAAGAAGCCAGCGAGCACTGGTTGTCGGACATCGGTTTTGACCCCAAGAAATAAAACCAATAAAACAGAAAGCACGCACCCATGAACCAGCACTTGGCATTGATAACCAAAACCACCGCCCTGATTGAAGCCGGCGACATCGTCGGCGCTGATGCCGCCTTGACCGAATTGGCCGACGCCGAGGGCGATGGCGCGCTGATGGTGGTGCTGGAGCAATTGCAGCCCAAAGACATCTTGGCGGTGATGCGCGAATACGACGACTCCAAGGCCTCGGTGGTCAATTTGCTGGTCACGCCCGAGCAGTTTGCCCGGGCGATGGTGCTGGAGAAAAAATACAAAGACCTCGCCCACACCCACCTGCGCAGCATGGTCAATTCGGTGATTTTTCGCGATGGCGGCGACCCGCTGGCGTTTTTGACCGCCATTGGCGATTTGGAAGGCGGCAGCGAGGCGCTGGCCAACTACTTTGAAGAAAAGTGGAGCCGCATCGAAGCCTTTGCCCGCACCGGCCACTTTGACACCTCGGAAGACGACGGCGCGATGCTGTCGGACGACGCGCTGTTGGCCTCGCTGTACATGCGCCCGCACATCGACCAAGACGAAGTGGCCGACGGCGACTGGATGCAACTGGCGTGGCTGCTGCGCTACGAATGCCGTGATTTGTTTGTCGAAATGCTGCTGGTGCTGCGCGCCAAAGCCCGCGCTTTCGACGAAGGCCAGACCGATGCCGAGATCGACGAGGTGGACGACGAGGACGTCAAGTTCGACCTGCGCGACACCGACCGCGGCAAAGCCACGCCGGTGGCGCGCGACTCGGACGAAGAATCGGCGATTTAAGGGCGGCACCGAACATGTCAGCCTCCACTTCAACGAGCGTGCTGGCGCTGCACGACCAACGGGCGTTTTTTGAAAAAGCGCTGGCCTACGGCGTGCAGCACGGCATTTTGGACAGCGCCACACTTGACGCCATCCACGCCGAAGCGCCCAAAGGCATGGTGCAGATTGCGCGCTACTTTGGCAGTGAGTTTCTGCGCCCCGAGCTGGAAAAAGCCCGCGAGCGCATGGTCAATCTCATCAGCTTGTATCTGCAAGAAAGCTGCGATGGCGACTTGCAAGCGGCTGCGCAATCGCTGCGCCAGCACTCGCTGCTGTCGCGCTCCAAAGGCGGCTCGGACATGCTGCGCCGCCTGATTGCACTGCCCGAGAGCAGCCACTTCGGCATGGCCGGCAGCGACGAGGCACAGACACCGCTGTTGGCGCTGTGGTCGCTGCGCAGCCACGCTGACTATCGCATTGAGCTGGCGCGGCGCAGCGACATCGCCCAGCGCATCCACGCCGCGCTGTGGCTGGCGGCGCAATACGACCTCGATGTGGATGATTTGGAGGAGGCTGGCACTGATGCCGAGGCGGTCATCCGCGCCGCCTTGCTGTGGCGCGCTGTGTCGCCCCGCTCTGGTGTTTGGCCGACCGCGCCGGCGCTAGAGAAAGTGCTGACCGCCCAGCGCAAAAAGCGTGGCACCGGCGCACTGCCCGCGCTGAAGCTGCACCTGCCCAGCAGCCTGCCGGCCAAATTGCACGCTGCGGTAGAAGCCGAATTCGCCGCCGTCCAAGCCGACTGGCCGCGCTGGATGGACGCTGCCCAGCCACTGCGCACGCTGCTGCGCCCGTTAAGCCGCTTGCGCGCGCGCTATTTTTTATCCGACGACCCACTGGCCGAGATGGAGGAGTACGAGCAGCAACTGGCCGTGCTCACCGAGCTGGACGAGGGCGAAGCCGCGCTGCAACCGGCCAGCAAAACTTGGCTGCGCCTGACGCAAGGCCAGACCGACGAGCACGCGCTGCTGACGTTGTTCTTGTGCATCGCCGTCGGCACGCCAAAGAAAACCCTGTTGACCGAAAAAACCGCCTCCAGTCTGGTGCGCAAAATCCGCAAACACGGCTGGCAGCCGGCGCTGGCCACCGACTTCATCGCAGAGCACGCGCCGGGCGCATTCCAGCACGACTATGGCGCGCTGTGGGACAGTTTTGTGCAGGAGTCGCAGCGCACGCTGTTCGACGACCACGACATCACGCTGAGTGACGCGCTGGCCTTGCTGCGGCGTGAATGCCATGTGCAGGGCTAATTAAAAAGTGAGCTGCTAGCGCACGGTTTTATTGGCTTTCAGGGTGTTTTCTATCTGAAAGCCTTTAAACACGTGCGCTAGCAGCTATTATTTTTAATGGCTTAGAAATCCATCACCAGCGACACCTGCGCGCTGCGGCCGGGCTGGGTGTAGGCATCGTTCACGTTCGACGACGCAGCCAAGCCCTGCACATCGGGCCACAGCCAGTATTTGCGGTCGGTGACGTTCTTCAGTGCAAAGTTCAAATGGATGTCTTTGCGTACGCGCCACTGCGCCGACATATCCAGCGTGGTGGACGACGGAATGGTGAACTGCGTGTTCGGCGCTTTGACGGCGGAGGCGTTGTCGATGTCACGGGCGTGCTTGGCCGCGTGGTGGCGTGCGTCCAAGCGCAGCGACCATGGCGCGGTGTCGTACTGCACGCCCAGCGCCAGTTGCGCCGGTTCAATCGAATTGAGCGGCTGGCCGTTTTCGCGGTTGCTGCCGCGCGTTTTACCGTAGCTGAACGGCGTGCTCAGGCGGCCACCGGCCACGCGTCCCCAGTCGTACACGCCCTTGACTTCAAAACCGCTGATGCGCGCGCGCTCGGTGTTGCGGGTTTGAAACACCAGCGGGTCAGCCGGCGTGCCTTTGCCGCCGACGGCCACGGCATCGACGATGAGGTTGCTGTAGTTGCTGGCAAAAATGGCGGCGTCAAACTTCAGGTTCTCTAGTCGGCCGCGCAGGCCCAGTTCGATGCCCCGGCTTTTTTCTGGCTTCAAATCGGCGTTGGGGATGACGATGACCGGCGGCACGCGGTTTTCAAAGTAGCCGTTGATTTGGCCGGCATCCGGGGCGCGAAAGCCGCTGGCGTATTGGCCAAACACGCTCCATGCGTCGGTGGCGCGGTACAGCACGCCAATTTTGGGCGACAGCGCCGAGCCTGATAGCGATTTGCCCGGCTGGCGCGCGGGTGGGTAAAAGCCGTCTTGGCTGGTCACGTCCAGCGCAAAGTGGTCGTAGCGCAGGCCGGGCGTCATCGTCCAGTCGCCAAACACCGTTTCACTTTGGGCATACAGCGCATGGGTGGTTTCGCGCGTGTCGGGAAAGCGCTTGAGCGGGAACACTTCGGGCGCCAGCGGGCCGATGCCGGTGTACAGGTTGCTGATGTTGCTGCGCACATGGTCGTAGCCGTAGGTCAGCTTGTGCGCCCACGCGCCGCTGCGCAGGGTTTTATCGGCTTGCAGGCCGGCTTGCCAGGTCTTTTCGGCATATGTGTTGTCGCGCACGCGCAGCGGCAGGCTGTTGCGTTGGCTGTTGCCCAGTTGGCGCGAGTCGGCCTGCTGCACGGCAATCACGGTTTTGACGTTGTCGGCCCAAGCGGCATTCAAGGCAAAGCGCGCATCCCAAGTCAGGCGGTCGCGCTGGCTGGTGCGGCGGGAGTCTTCATCGACGATGGCTTCGGCGATTTGCGCCGGCGTGCCAACGAAGGGGCGCGGCGTGCGGCTCGACAGCAGTTGCACGTCGGAGGATTTCTCGACGTGCTCTAGCGTGAACACATGGCGCTGGCCGGCGCCGGGGGTCAGCACGATTTTGCCCATCACGGCGTTGTCGCTGTCGCGCTGCGGGTTCGGTGTGGTGCGGTTGCTGTCGGCGCTGTCGTTGCTGCCCATGTTGTCCAGCGCATGGGCGCGGCGGCCGCTGGCCGTCACCATCCATTGCAGGCTGTCGCTGGCTTGGCCAGCGACGGTGGCGGCCAGCGTGCGGCCCCGGTCGTCGCCGCTCCAGCCAGCGGAAACGCGCCCGCCAAGGGTTTTGGGCGCTGCGCCAGCGGGCACAGCCAAGAAGTCGGCCGGCTCGTGGGTGATGAAGTTGACGAGGCCTACCATGCCGTCCGAGCCGTACAGCGCCGACGCGGGGCCGCGCACCAGCTCGACGCGCTTGAGCAGTTCGAGCGACAAATATTCGCGGTCAAAGGTGGTGGTGCGAAAAGCGTAGCTGCGCGGAATGCGAATGCCGTCGCTCAGCATCAGCACGCGGTTGCCGCCCAGACCGCGAATGTTCAGGCCGACGTTGCCGTCGCGCCCGGCGCTGGCGGTGATGCCGTTGACCGAAAAGCGCGCCGGCGAGAGTTTCACCGAGACGTTGGGCAGGTTTTGCAGCGCATCGCGCAGATTGCTGGCTTGGCCGTCGCTCAAAGCCTCGGCGCTGATGACGTCGATGGACAGCGGCAAATCGTCGCTCAGCTGCTCGTGGCGCGAGCCGCTGACCGAGACTTCGCCCAGCGTTGGCAGGGCTTTGGTGGTTGCAGCGGGGGTTTGGGCTTGGGCCTGCACCTGCAGACAGGTCAGCGCGGCGAGCAAGGCCAAAACGCTGCGGGCACAGCCGGCAGGCGCAAGGCGGTGGGGAATGTGGACAGAAAAGGGCAGCGGCATAGGTGACTAGGTTGTAAGTTTTAGGGTGCAGGGTGAAAGAAATAATGCAACTATTATTGGTTGCATCTAGGGGATAACTATCACTCGAAATGAATGTTTGATTTACATCAAGTAATAGTCCTTGTTTTGGCGGGAATAATGCAACTACCCGCTGCATTAAGAGTCGTCGCAGTCCGCAGTGGGCAGCTTTGCATAAGAACCACGATAGCGGCTGCGGCACCATAAGGAGTCTATTCATGACAACCCGCAAGCTGGCGCGTATTGCTGCCCTGGTAATGACCACAATGGCCCTGACCGCTTGGGCGCAGCACCAAGCCGAGGGCGTAACGCCTGCTGAAATGCACTACCAAGCCGGCACCTCGCCGCTGACCGACGTGGTGATGCACCAAAGCACCAACCCCAAAGCGCCCAAGATGACCGCCGAGGAGTTCACCAAGGCGCGCCAAATTTATTTTGAGCGCTGCGCCGGCTGCCACGGCGTGCTGCGCAAGGGCGCGACGGGCAAAGCCTTGACCCCTGACCTGACGCTGGAAAAGGGCACCGAATACCTGAAAGTGTTTATTGCTTACGGCTCGCCCGCCGGCATGCCCAACTGGCAAACCTCGGGCGAAATGACCGAGGCCGACGTTGACATGATGGCGCGCTACATCCAGCAAGACCCGCCCCAGCCGCCCGAGTGGGGCATGGCGGACATGAAGAAGACGTGGAAAGTCTCGGTGGCGCCCAAAGACCGGCCCACCAAGAAGATGAACAACTTCAACATCTCCAACATCTTCTCGACCACGCTGCGCGATACCGGCGAAGTGGCGCTGATTGACGGCGACACCAAAGAAATTATCAATATCGTCAAGACCGGCTACGCGGTGCACATCACGCGCACCTCGGCATCGGGGCGCTATTTGTTCGTGATTGGCCGCGATGGCCGCGTCAACATGATTGACCTGTGGATGCCCAAGCCCGACAACGTGGCCGAGATTCGCATCGGCCTTGAGGCGCGCTCGGTCGATACCTCTAAGTTCAAGGGCTACGAGGACAAGCTGGCCATTGCCGGTGCTTACTGGCCTCCCCAGTACGTGATCATGGACGGCGCAACGCTGGAGCCAAAAAACATTGTCTCCACCCGTGGCATGACCGTGGACACGCAGGAATACCATCCCGAGCCGCGCGTGGCGGCCATTGTGGCCTCGCACTACAAGCCTGAGTTCATCGTCAACGTCAAAGAGACGGGCAAGACGCTGATGGTCGATTATTCGAACCTTAACGCGCTCAAAACCACCGAAATCGGTTCGGCCCGCTATTTGCACGACGGCGGCTGGGACTCGTCCAAGCGCTACTTCATGATTGCCGCCAACAACAGCAACAAGATTGCCGCGATTGACGCCAAGGACGGCAAGCTGGCCGGTCTGGTGGACGTCGGTAAAACGCCGCACCCCGGTCGCGGCGCCAACTTCATCCACCCCAAATTTGGCCCGGTGTGGTCCACCGGTCACTTGGGTGACGAGAGCATCTCGCTGATTGGCACCGACCCGAAAAAGTACCCACAGTACGCCTTCAAGGAAGTGGCCAAGCTGACCGGTCCCGGCGGCGGTGCGCTGTTTATCAAGAGCCACCCCAAATCCAACCACCTGTATTCGGACACGCCTTTGAACCCCGATCCCAAGCTGTCGCAGTCGGTGGTGGTGTTTGACATCCGCAATTTGGACAAGGGCTACGTCACGCTGCCTATCGCTGAGTGGGCCGGTCTGGCCGACGACGGCGGTGCCAAGCGCGTAGTGCAGCCTGAATTCAATAAGGCGGGCGACGAGGTCTGGTTTGCAGTGTGGTCGGCCAAAGACAAGCAGTCGGCGCTGGTGGTAATTGACGACAAGACGCTCAAGCTGAAACACGTCATCAAAGACCCGCGCATCATCACGCCGACCGGTCACTTCAACGTCAACAACACCCAGCACGACGTGTATTGATTGCTAGATAGTCGCTAAACAAAAAACCACCGCACCTGCATTGCAGGGCGGTGGTTTTTTTTATGGGGCACTAAAAAAGAGGCAGCGGGTTTATTTGGTGCCAAAAATCCGGTCGCCGGCATCGCCTAGGCCGGGCAGGATGTAGCCGTGCGCGTCAAGGCCGCGGTCGATGGCGGCGGTGTAGATCGACACGTCGGGGTGGGCGCTGTGGAAAGTTTCGATGCCTTCGGGCGTGGCCAGCAGGCAGACAAATTTGATCGACTTGGGGCTGGTTTGCTTGAGCCGCGCCACTGCCGCTGCGGCCGAGTTGCCGGTGGCCAGCATCGGGTCAACGACGATGATGTCGCGCTCGTGCATTTCAGACGGCATCTTGAAGTAGTACTCGACCGGCTGCAGTGTCTCGGGGTCGCGGTACAGGCCAATGTGGCCGACGCGCGCGCCGGGAATCACGTTCAGCATGCCGTCCAAAAAGCCATTGCCAGCGCGCAAGATGGACACCAGTACCTGCTTTTTGCCGTCGATGACGTGGCCGGTGGTGGTTTCCATCGGGGTTTCGATTTCGATGGCTTGCAGCGCCATGTCGCGCGTGACCTCGTAGGCCATCAGCGTGCTCAGCTCGCCCAGCAGGCGGCGAAAGCTGTTGGTGCTGGCGTCTTTGCAGCGCATCAGGGTCAGTTTGTGTTGAACCAGCGGGTGGGTAATGACGTGGACGTTGCGCATAGGGGTCGTCAGGGTGATGTGAAAAAACAGAGAGGGTACGCGGATTAGTCCGCCAGAAAACGGGCGTAGCGCGCCAAATCCACGTTGCCGCCGCTGATAACGATGCCCACGCGCGCGCCGCGAATGTCCACGCCGCCATCGCGCGCGCCGGCGGCGGCCAGCGCGCCGGTCGGCTCGACCACGCATTTCATGCGCTCGGCAAAAAAGCGCAGCGACTGCATCAGCTGCAAATCGCTGACGGTGACAATTTTTTGTCCCGGCTGGTTGACGATGTTGAACACCCACGGCCCCAAGCTTTGCGCCTGCGCGCCGTCGGCAATGGTGCGCGGCGGCGGAATGCGCACAATGGCGCCGCTTTGCAGCGATTGCTGCGCGTCGTTGGCGGTTTCTGGCTCGACACCGATGACGGTGCAGTCGGGCGCCAGCGCCTGCGCCGCCAGCAAGCTGCCCGCCAGCAGGCCACCGCCGCCGACGGCGACGAACAAATAATCCAACCGGGGCACTTCTTCAAACAGCTCCAGCGCTGCTGTGCCTTGGCCGGCGATGACGTGCGGGTGCTCGGACGGCGGCACCAGCGTCATGCCGCGCTCTTGGGCAATGCGCTGGCTGATGGCTTCGCGGTCTTCGGTATAGCGGTTGTAGGTGAGCACTTGCGCGCCGTATTCGCGCGTGGCGGCCATTTTGGCGGCCAGCGCATCTTCGGGCATGACGATCAGCGCCGGGATGTCGAGCAGGCGCGCTGCCAACGCAATCGCCTGCGCATGGTTGCCGGCGGAGAACGCCAGCACGCCGCGTTTGCGCTGCTCGCCCGTGAACTGCTCCAGCGTGTTGAACGCGCCGCGCACCTTGAAGGAGCCGGTGCGCTGAAAGTTCTCGCACTTGAAGAACAACTGCGCGCCCGTGCGCTTGTTGGCCGTGGCGGAGCTGAGTACCGGTGTGCGGTGCGTCAGGCCTTTGATGCGGGCGCTAGCAGCCACCACATCTTGGGCGGTGGGCGGGGTCAGGGTGGGCAAGGTCATGGCGGCATCATAAACGGTTAAAAATGGCTGGATTAAGCATAAAAAGTGCCTCTAGCCCTTTAAACACGGGCGCTAGCAGCTATCAATTTTGATGGTTTTGGTTAGCGTTTGCTGCCGCCAAAGATGCTGCCCAGCACGCCGCGCAAAATTTGCCGCCCCAGCGTGGTGCCCATGGTGCGCATGGTGGACTTGGCCATGGTTTGCACCAGGCCGTCACGTTGGCCGCCGCGCGGGCCGGTGCTGCCAAACAGCACATCGTTCAGCCCGCCCAGCAGGCCGCCGTTGTCGGCTGCGGCTGGACTGCCCTTGCCGTTGGCGGGCTGCAGGTTGGCGGTGCGCGCCTGCAAAATTTCATAGGCCGATTCGCGGTCGATGGCTTTTTCATAGGTGCCGGCGACCAGCCAGTTTTGCAGCAGCGCTTGGCGCTGTGGCGGCGTAATCGGGCCAATTTGGCTGCCCGGCGGCAGCACAAACACCCGCTCGGTGACGCTGGGGCGGCCTTTGGCATCCAAAAAGCTGACCAGCGCCTCGCCCACAGCCAGCTCGGTGATGGCGCGTTCGATGTCAAGGCCAGGGTTTTGCCGCATGGTGGTGGCCGTCGCTTTGACGGCTTTTTGGTCGCGCGGGGTAAACGCCCGCAGCGCGTGTTGCACGCGGTTGCCCAGTTGGGCGAGGACGCTGTCGGGAATGTCCAGCGGGTTTTGCGTGACAAAGTACACGCCCACGCCTTTGGAGCGCACCAGCCGCACCACCAGCTCAATGCGTTCAATCAGCACTTTGGGCGCGTCGTTGAACAAAAGGTGGGCTTCGTCAAAGAAGAACACCAGCTTGGGCTTTTCGGGGTCGCCAATCTCGGGCAGTTGCTCAAACAGTTCGGACAGCAGCCACAGCAAAAACGTGGCGTACAGGCGCGGCGAGTGCATCAGTTTGTCCGCCGCCAAGATGTTGACCATGCCGTGGCCATTGCCGTCGGTTTGCATCAGGTCTTCGATGTTGAGCATCGGCTCGCCAAAGAACTGCTCGCCGCCTTGGGTTTGGATTTGCATCAGCGCGCGCTGAATCGCGCCGACGCTGGCGGCGCTGATGTTGCCGTACTCGGTGGTGAATTCTTTGGCGTTGTCACCGACGTGGGCCAGCATGGTGCGCAGGTCTTTCAGGTCCAGCAGTAGCAGGCCTTGGTCGTCAGCGACTTTGAAGACGACGTTGAGCACGCCCATTTGAATCTCGTTCAAATTGAGCATCCGCCCCAGCAGCAGCGGCCCCATGTCTGAAATCGTGGCGCGCACTGGGTGGCCTTGCTCGCCAAAAATGTCCCACAGCGTGGTCGGGCAGGCCTGCACCGTCGGCAGCGCAATGCCACGCTCGCGCAGCACAGCGGCCATTTTTTCGCCGATGTGGCCGCTTTGGCTGATGCCGGTCAAGTCGCCTTTGACATCGGCCATGAACACCGGCACACCGATGCGCGAGAAGCCCTCAGCCAGCGTTTGCAGCGTGACGGTTTTGCCAGTGCCGGTGGCCCCGGTAATCAAGCCGTGGCGGTTGGCCAAGGCGGGCAGCAAAACGCAGGCAGTGGTGGCATTCTGGGCAATCAGCAGGGGTTCGGCCATAGCGGTGGTGTGTTGAAAAGTAGAATTGAAGCCGCTGAGATTAAATCAAGACAGTAAACAGAACGGTCAATAAGACAGTTTCGCAGAACAAAAAAGGACTCACCGTGGCCGGACACAGCAAATGGGCGAACATTCAACACCGCAAGGGTCGCCAAGACGAGAAGCGCGGAAAAATTTGGACGCGCATCATCCGCGAAATCACCGTCGCCGCGCGTGCCGGTGGCGGCGATTTGGGTGCCAACCCGCGCCTGCGTTTGGCCGTCGAGCGCGCCAAAGCCGCCAACTTGCCGGCTGACCGCGTCAAATACAACATCGACAAAGCCACCGGCAACGCCGAGGGCGTGAGCTACGAAGAAATTCGCTACGAGGGCTATGGCATTGGCGGCGCGGCCATCATCGTGGACACCATGACCGACAACCACGTGCGCACCGTGGCCGAGGTGCGCCACGCTTTCAGCAAGCATGGCGGCAATATGGGGACGACGGGCTCGGTGGCGTTCCAGTTTAAAAACGTCGGCCAGCTGATTTTTGCCCCCGGCACCAGCGAAGACCAAGTGATGGAGCTGGCGCTGGAAGCCGGCGCAGACGATGTCATCGTGGACGATGACGGCGCGATTGAGGTGTTGACCGCGCCCGCCGACTTTGAGGCCGTCAAAAATGCGCTGGAAGCGGCTGGCTTGGTGCCCGCTGAGGCCGATGTCACCATGCGCCCAGATGTGACGATTGAGCTGGCAGGCGAGGATGGCGCCCGTATGCAAAAGCTGCTGGACGTGCTGGAAGATTTGGACGACGTGCAGGCGATTTTTCATAACGCTGCGCTGTAAATTCCGCTACAGTTTTTCGCTTTTTTCGCTTTTTATTTTTGCCCCGCGAGGGGTGTCAATGGCCGCTCAGTAGCGGCCTTTTGGAGTTTGCAATGAAGGTTTTGGTCATTGGTGGTGGCGGGCGTGAGCACGCAATGGCGTGGAAGCTCAGCCAGTCGCCCAAGGTCACGCGTGTGTATGTCGCGCCCGGCAACGGTGGCACGGCGCTGGCATCGCGCCACATGGACAACATCGCCATCACCGACGTGCGCGCCCTGCGCGAGTGGGCGCAGGCCGAAAAAATTGGCCTGACCGTCGTCGGCCCCGAAGCGCCGCTGGCCGCTGGCGTGGTCGATGAGTTTCGCGCCCACGGTTTGCGCATTTTTGGCCCGACCAAAGCGGCGGCGCAGCTGGAAAGCTCCAAGGCGTTCTCCAAAGCCTTTATGCGCCGCCACGGTATTCCAACGGCGGATTACGACACCTTCACCGACCCCGTCGCCGCGCACGCCTTTATTGACCGCTTGGGCGCGCCCATCGTCATTAAGGCCGATGGTTTGGCGGCGGGCAAAGGCGTGGTCGTCGCCATGACGCTGCAAGAAGCCCACGACGCGGTGGACTTCATGCTGGTCGATAACAAATACGGCGTGACGCACAACGACGGCGGCGCGCGCGTGGTAATTGAAGAGTTTTTGGAGGGCGAAGAAGCCAGCTTCATCGTGCTGTGCGATGGAAAAAACGTCACTGCGCTGGCGACCAGCCAAGACCACAAACGCCTGCTCGACGGCGACGAAGGCCCGAACACTGGTGGCATGGGCGCGTATTCGCCGGCTCCGGTGGTCACTGCCGACGTACACGCCCGCGCCATGCGCGAAATCATCCTGCCGACGGTGCGCGGCATGGAAAAGGACGGCATTCCATTCACCGGCTTTTTGTATGCCGGCCTAATGATTGATCCCCATGGTCACATCAAAACGCTGGAATTCAACTGCCGCATGGGCGACCCCGAAACCCAGCCGATCCTGATGCGCCTGAAAAGCGATTTTCTCGACCTGCTAATCGCTGGCGCTGACGGCAAGCTCGACCAAATCGAGCTGCAATGGGATCGCCGCACTGCATTAGGCGTGGTGATGGCGGCGCACGGCTACCCCGAAAATCCGCGCAAGGGCGACACCATCAGCGGCTTGCCGGCGGACAGCGACGACGCGGTGGTGTTTCACGCCGGCTCGGTGATGGGCGAGGACGGCTTGGTGCGCACCAGCGGCGGGCGGGTGCTGTGCGTGACAGCGCTGGCCGAGAGCGTCAAGCTGGCGCAGCAGCGCGTGTATGACGTGGCACGCGGCATTTATTTCGACGGCGCGCAATACCGTCGCGACATCGGCTACCGAGCGGTCAAAAGCAGTTAAGGCCTTCAAGCCCACCTCAGCACAGGCCAGCCACGCAAACCCTGCCATCGATTTGGCCCAAGAGGCGTCCTCTTTGGTATCAAAATAAAATCTATTTTTACCTTTGAAAGAGGCCACCATGAAACGCCGTGATTTTCTTAAATACTCTGCTGCTGCGGTGCCCGTAGCGCCTGCGACTATCTTGGCCGGTTGTGGTGGTAGCGATGCACCCGTTGTGGTGGGTCAACCCATTGCCAGCGAGGTGTTTACTACGGCTCAATACACGGTGGTGCCGGGTGCCAAACCGGCAGTGCCGCTGCACCTGAATGAAGTGGCTCAATTTTCCCAATACGGCTATGGCACTTGGACACTCGGCCAGCCGCTGCCTATTGAGGTGCGCACCGACCTGATGCCAGCAGCTTATGAGGCCACTGCAGTCAGCAAAAAAGCCAAATTGCTGAGCTTCTTCACCATCAGCGACATCCACATCACTGACAAAGAGGCACCCAATCAGCTGCTGCATCTTGGGCGGCTGATGGAGCAATATTCCCCTGCTGCGGCGTCGATTTATTCGCCCGGCATGGTGTATTCGACCCATGTGTTGGACGCGGCCATTCAAACCGTCAACGCCTTGCACGCTAAAAATCCTATCGATTTTGGCCTGTCGCTGGGCGATGTTTGCAACAGCAGCCAGTACAACGAATTGCGCTGGTACATCGACGTCCTTGACGGCAAGGTGATTCACCCCAGCTCGGGCGCGCATTTGGGCGCTGACAGCGTTGATTACCAAAAGCCCTATCAAGCCGCTGGCTTGAACCGAGCCATTCCTTGGTACCAAACCTTGGGTAACCACGACCATTTTTATATGGGCTCGTTTCCGCTGGACAACGCGCTACGCCCTGACCTGCGCGCCTCCTACACCAGCGACACCGTGTTTGCCACGGGCAATGTGTTGGCCAACGTTCTAAGCCTGAAAGACCAAACCTATTACATGGGCGTCATTGACGGCAGCACGCCCGATGGTGCCGTCCGCCACGCTGGCAAGGTGAGCGACTTCCCCAGCCCGCCCAAGGTGGCAGCAGACCCCAAGCGCCGCGCACTCAACCGCGACCAGTGGATGGCTGAATTCTTCAACACCAGCACCCTGCCCGTGGGCCACGGCTTTGCACAAGCCCAAGCGCAAACTGGCTTTGCCTGCTACAGCTTTGTGCCCAAGGCCGATTTGCCGCTCAAAGTCATCGTGCTGGACAACACCCAGCGCGAGGACGACGGCTCCCTCGACATCCACGGTCACGGTTTTTTAGATGCGCAGCGCTGGCAGTGGCTTAAACAAGAGCTGGCCGCTGGCGACGCTGCCGGTCAATTGATGGTGATTGCCGCCCACGTGCCGCTGGCCGTAGAAGAGAGCAATCCCCCCCAGCCCTTGGCTCCGGGCAAAAAACAAAGTCCGATGGCATGGTGGGTCAATCCCGATGCCAGTGCCCCGGTGCAAAACGCCGTCACGCTGCCCCAGCTGGTGGCAGAGTTGCACCGCCATCCCAATTTGCTGCTGTGGTTGTCGGGTCACCGCCACCTCAACACCGTCAAGGCATTTGTTGGCGACACGCCAGAGAGCAGTTTTTGGCAGGTGGAGACCTCGTCGCTGAAAGATTTTCCCCAGCAGCTGCGCACCTTTGAGATTTACCTCAACAGCGATGACACGCTCTCTATCGTCACCCTCAACGTCGATCCGGCGGTGCAGGCCGGCACGCCAGCGGCCAAGGCACGCGCGTATGCGATTGCCGCGAGCCAAATTGTCAAAGGTGCCGATGACGTGGAGGGGCGCAACCCCAGCGGCGACCCCAGCGTGCGCTTTATGCCGCATGGCTCGTACAACGCACAACTGTTCAAACAGCTCAGTGCTGCCATGGCTCTGAAAATACGCCAGCAAGTATCTGCCGCTAGCAGCAATAATCCATAAGCTATATTTATAATAGCTGCTAGCGCTTGCAGAATAAGGGCTGCAGCCCTAAAACACTTAAAAAATTGACACCTGAAGCAGCATGAGCCAGCAATTCAACTCTGAAAGCACTGTCGTCCAAGTGCGTAGTTATTTGGTCGATTTGCAGGCGCGCATCATCAGCGCGCTCGAAGCGGTGGAGGCACAAGCCGCTGCGGCGGCGGCAGGCGATAAGGATGGCGAAGCGGGTGGTGGTGTCGCTCCCGAACCCGTCCGCGCTCTGGTGGATCCGTGGCGCAAAGAGCCGGGCACGCCGCTGCAAGGCGACGGCAGCACGCAAATCATCGAAGGCGGGCGCGTGTTTGAGCGCGCCGGTTGCGGCTTCTCGCACGTGCGCGGGCCGCAACTGCCGCCGTCGGCGACGCAGCACCGCCCCGAGCTGGCTGGCGCGCCATTTGAGGCGATGGGCGTGTCGCTGGTGTTCCATCCGCGCAATCCTTACGTGCCGACGGTACACATGAACGTGCGCATGATTGCCGCCGGCCACCCCGGTCAAACGCCGGTGTGCTGGTTTGGCGGTGGCATGGATTTGACGCCGTACTACGGCTTTGACGAAGACGCGGCGCACTTTCACCGCAGTTGCCAAGGTGCCTTGGCACCGTTTGGCGACGACAAATACCCACGCTTTAAGCAGTGGTGCGACGAATACTTTTATTTGAAGCACCGCAACGAGCAGCGCGGCATTGGCGGCATCTTTTTTGATGACTTCTCGGAGCTGGGCTTTGCGCAAAGCTTGGCGATGACGCAATCGGTGGGTGATGCCTTTTTGGGTGCTTATTTGCCTATCGTCGAGCGCCGCCAAGGCACGCCCTATGGCAAGGGCGAGCGCGATTTTCAGCTCTACCGGCGCGGTCGCTATGTCGAGTTCAACTTGGTTTGGGATCGGGGCACGCACTTTGGTTTGCAGTCGGGCGGGCGCACCGAGTCGATTTTGCTGTCGATGCCGCCGCTGGCCAGCTGGGCTTATCAGCGCGTGCCCGCCGAAGGCACGCCCGAAGCGGCGTTGACTGAGCGCTATTTGCAGCGCCGCGATTGGGTTTGAAGTTTGCGCTGCGCAGAGCAATTAAATGGCAATCCATTGGATAAACGGCCTGCGGGCCAAATCCATGCTGGCTTTGGCGCTGGCCTGTCTGCTGGCGCTGCTGCCAGCAGTTTTTATCGGCTGGCAAGTGCTGGACGGCGTGCGCCACTACTTTGGCGAGAGTTATGCGCGCAATTACACCCTGCTGAAGCGGCAAAGCATTTTGGCGCCGGTGGCGCGCGAGCTGGCGCTGTCGCTGCGCTTGGCCGATTCGGTCGTGACGCGGCAATGGCTGCTGGACGAAGACAATTCAGCCAAAAAAGCGCTGTTTTTTGAAGAGGCTGAGGGCTACCGCCAAGATTTTCGCGACCACGCCTACTTTGTGGCCAGTGCGGGCAGCCGGTACTTTTATTTCAACGATGCCAGCAAGCCGTTCAGCGATGGGCCGCGCTACACACTCGGTCCGACTCAAGCCAGCAATGCGTGGTTCAACAGCACCTTGAACCAAACCCAGAGCAACTACAACATCAACGTCAACTATGACGAGGCGCTGCAAACCACCAAGGTTTGGTTTAACGCCGTCGTCCGCAGTGGCCAGCGCAGTATTGGTGTTACGGGTGCTGGCTTGGACTTGAGCGGCTTTCTCAAAGACTTTATTTCAACCAGCGATTTGGGTGTCACGCCCATGATTTTGACTACGGAAGGGGCGATTCAGGCACACCCCAATCGCCAGTTGATTGCCACGAACATGGCAGCCCAAAAAGCTGAATTTGCGCAAACGCTGGCTGGACAGTTGCCTGTAGGTTCGCAGCGCGAGGCACTGGCTGCCGCTATGGCGCAGGCAGCGGCAAAGCCGGGCGAGGTCAGCACCTTCAAGGCCACGCTCAACGGCAAAGCGCAGTTGCTGGCGCTGTCTTACATCCCTGAGCTGAAATGGCACATCGTCACCGCCGTCGATTTGCAAGCCGCCCAAGTGGTTGACCAAGGCTGGTTGCGCGCGGTGATTGCGGCGTTGGTGGTGGTGCTGGGTGTGCTGTTGTTTGTGTTTGGCTATGCGGTCGAAAAACTGGTGATCCATCCAGTGCGCAAGCTGCAGCGCTCGGCCTCGGCGATGGCGCAGGGCGACTTCAGCGTCTCTTTGCCGCCCGACAGCCAAGATGAGCTGGGCGACTTGAGCCGCGCTTTTGGCGCTATGGCCCGCCAAATTCGCAGCAACACCGCAGAGCTGGAGCACAAAGTTCAGGCTCGCACGCTTGATTTGGAGGAGGCCAACCGCGATATGCAGCGGGCGCACCAGCAAATCAACGACTCCATCGGCTACGCCAGCCTGATCCAGCAAGCGACCT
>JBHCAP010000060.1:0-49082 GCA_041798325.1 Giesbergeria sp. | reverse complement strand
GGCGCACTTGCAGCAGCGCGGCCAGCGTCGTCGCGCTATCCATCGGAAGAGAAAAACCGTCCATCTTCACGCTCAGCCGCAGGTGCCCAAGTGGCCGCACTGGGTGCAGTAGTCGCAGCCGTCTTTGCGGATCACCGCGTGGGCGCCGCATTCGGGGCATTTTTTGCCGGCCATCACTGGCGGGGTCGATGGCTCGCTCGGCTCGGCCTGCACCGCTTGCGCATGGACAGCGCCGGCCAGCGCACTCGGGGCGCGCAACTTGGCGCGGCGCTCCAAAATGTGCTGGATGGCATAGCCCACCGCTGCCACTTCGGACTCGTGCCACATCGGCACCTGCGTGCCGTCGGCCTTTTGGTGCGTACCCAAACGCACCGGGCCACGGTCCCACGCCACCTTGCGCATATCGCTCAGGGCGCGCGCCAAAAAGCCGCCACGTGCTGCCAGCGACAGCAAGCGCATGCTGGACGTCATCCACTGCTGCGACTCGCTGCTTTGGCCGACCGGCATGAAAAACTCAATAGCCCGGTCTACCGTGCCCGTGCCCTCGGCATTGGGCACCGGCAGGAAAGAGACCACCAGATACAGGCGTTTTTTGCCCTCTTGCGTCCAGTATTCGACCTTCTCGGCCACGGCGGACAGCGCGCCCTTGGGGCGGCTTTCAATCACCGTGCGCATCGGGTCCACCAGCGACGCTGGCGCGGCGGCGCTGGCCGGTGTGGCTGCGGCCTCAGGTGCGGCGTGGACCTCCAGCACCGAACCCAAAATGCTGTTGGGTCGGTAGGTGGCCAAGCCCTTCAAGCGCGCGCGCCACGCCTGCAAATACAGGCTTTTGAAGTCGTCGTACGGGTAGTCGGCAGCAATGTTCACCGTCTTAGAAATGGCGGTATCCACAAATGGCTGCACCGCTTGCATCATGGCAATGTGGTCGTCAGCGCTCATCGCCAGCGCCGAGACAAAGTAGTCGGGCAACTGCTTCACATCACCGCCCAGCTGGCGATACAAGCGCCACGCGTGGTCTTCGACCGCGTACTCGGAGGTGCTGCCATCGGCCTCGCGCTTTTTGCGCTGGTACATCCACGAAAACGCCGGCTCGATGCCGTTGGAGGCGTTGTCGGCAAACGCCAAGCTGACGGTGCCCGTGGGCGCAATCGACAACAGGTGGCTGTTGCGAATGCCGTGCTGGCGGATGTCGTTTTGCAGCGCCGCCGGCAGCCGGCTGGCAAAGGTGCCGCTGGCCAGATAGCCGTCAGCGTCGAATTTGGGGAATGCGCCTTTCTCCTGCGCCAGCGCTACCGAAGCAGCGTAGGCGGCATCGCGCATCTGCTGGGCAATGCGCGCGGCCATCGCACGGCCTTCGTCGCTGTCGTAGCGCAAACACAACATCGCCAGCGTGTTGCCCATGCCGGTAAAGCCGACGCCAATGCGGCGTTTGGCGTGCGCCTCATCGCGCTGCTGCGGCAGCGGCCAGAAGGTGATGTCCAACACGTTGTCGAGCGCGCGCACTTGCAACGCCACGGCACTTTCAAACGCGGCAAAGTCAAATTCCGGCGTGCCAGCAAAGCCAAACGGCTGGCGCACAAAGCGCGTCAAGATGACCGGGCCGAGGTCGCAGCAACCGTAGGGCGGAAGCGGCTCTTCGCCGCACGGGTTTGTGGCCGCAATCGTTTCGCAGTAGTGCAGGTTGTTATCGGTGTTGATGTGGTCCAAAAACAAAATCCCCGGCTCGGCAAAATCGTAGGCCGACTGCATCACCGTGTCCCACAGCTCTTGCGCTTGCACGGTTTGGTAGACCCACTGGCCGTCGGCGCGCTGGTAGGCACCTTGCTCGCGCAGCGGCTCGCCGGGGATGGCAACGTGTACCAGCTCCCACGGCAAATCGTCTTGCACGGCTTGGATAAACGCATCACTCACGCCCACTGAGACGTTGAAATTGTTCCAGCGCCCCGGCGTGCGTTTGGCGGTGATGAAGTCCAGCACATCCGGGTGGTCGATGCGCAGCACGCCCATTTGTGCGCCCCGGCGCGCACCGGCGCTCTCAACCGTGGAGCAGGATTGGTCAAACACGTTGATGTAACTGCACGGCCCCGAGGCCACCGAGTGCGTGCCTTTGACATACGCACCGCGCGGGCGGATGCGCGAGAAGTCGTAGCCGACACCGCCGCCGCGGCGCATGGTCTCGGCCGCTTCGCGCAGCGCTTCGTAGATGCCGGGGTAGCCGCCTTCGTCCACTCCCTGAATGCAGTCGCCCACGGGTTGCACAAAGCAGTTAATCAGCGTGGCTTGAATGTCGGTGCCAGCGGCGCTCATGATGCGGCCGGCACCAATTGCCCCGGCGTGCAGGTTGGCCAAAAACAGCGCCTCGTATTTAGTGCGCAGCTTCTCGTGCTCTGCCGAGGCCAGCGCGCGGGCGACGCGGGCAAACAAGTCGCCAATACCCAGTTCACCGGGTTTTAAGTATTTTTCGTGCAACACATCGCGGCTGATGGGTTGGATAGTGACACCGGCACCGGCACCGGCACCGGCAACCGGGGCTGATTTTTTGTCTGGCATAGGGTTCCCATAGAGAGCGTGGCGCGGTGCAAGCGGGCAGCAGCGCGCCTCAAAAATAAAAGGCGGCAGCCAATCATTTTGCGCCGCTGCCTGTGAATCGGGGCAGGGCTGACCCTGCTGCATTTAGGCTTTCAAACGCTCTAGCAAGCCAGCGGTAGCACCATCCAAACCGGTGCTGTCGCCGCTGGTTAAGCGCGCCTCAATATCGGTTGCCAGTTGCTTGCCCAGCTCCACGCCCCACTGGTCAAAGCTGTTAATGCCCCAAATCGAGCCAGCCACAAACACGCGGTGCTCGTACAGCGCAATCAGCGCCCCCAGCGATGCTGGGTCGAGTTGTTCGAGCAGCAGCACACTGCTGGGCCGGTTGCCGCTGAAATAGCGGTGGCCACAGGCGCTTTGGCGTCCCAGCATCAGCGCCTGGGCCTGCGCCAGCGCGTTGGCGACCAAGCGCGGGTGCTGCGCCGGCAGGTCGCGCCCGCCACGGCGCAGCACGATGAATTCGACCGGAATCACGTCCAGCCCTTGGTGAATCATCTGAAAAAAAGCGTGCTGGCCGTTGGTGCCCGGCTCACCCCAAATCACGGGGGAGGTGGCGTAGGGCAGCAGACGCCCTTGCCAATCGACGCCCTTGCCGTTGCTCTCCATCTCTAACTGCTGCAAATACGCCGACAGCCGCCGCAGGCCGTGGCTGTAAGGCGCGATGCAGCGGCTGCTAAAGCCGTGAAAGTTGCGGTACCAAACGTCCAGCAAACCCAGCCGCACCGGCAGATTGCGCTCTAGCGGGGTGTTAAAAAAGTGCCCGTCCATCGCGTGCGCGCCGGCCAGCAGCTCTTTAAACGCCGCCGCGCCGACGGCAATCGCAATCGGCAGGCCAATCGCCGACCACAGCGAAAAACGCCCGCCCACCCAGTCCCAAAAGCCAAAGGTGGTGCGGATGCCAAACGCCGCCGCCGCTTCAATATTGGTGGTCAGCGCGGCAAAGTGGCGCGCCAGCGGCAGCGGCGCATCAGCCTCGGTACTGCCGCCGTGCGCCAAAAACCAATCGCGCGCGGCATGGGCGTTGACCATCGTCTCGGCGGTGGTGAAGGTTTTGGAGGCGATGAGAAACAGCGTGCTCTGCGGCCGCAGTTGGCGCAGCAAGCTGCCCAGCTCCATGCCATCGACGTTGGAGACAAAATGCACGCGCTGGCCGTCTTGCCAGCGGTCTTGCAGCGCCGTCACCACCATCGACGGCCCCAGACCCGAGCCGCCAATGCCGATGCTGACGATGTCGGTGATGGCGCTATCACTGCGCACGCACTCGGCGTAATCGAGCATGGCGTGCAGCGTAGCCTGCACATCGCGCTCGGCATTTACTATGAAATCAGTAGCTGCTAGCGCCCGTGGAATAAGGGCTAGAGGCTGTTTTGACTCATTTTTTTCATTCCGCAACAAATGGTGCAAAACCGCCCGCCGTTCGGTGTGGTTGATGGGCGCGCCGGCTTGCATTGCCTCGCGGTGGGCTTCTAAGCCGCATTCGCGCGCCAACGCCAGCAGCAGCGCTTCGGTGGGCGCGTCAATGCGGTTGCGCGACAAGTCGGCAAACACGTGCGGCGCTTCTTGGCTGAAAGCGGCGTAGCGGCCAGCGTCGGCCACAAACGCGCTGCGCACATCAAAATGGCGACCGCTACGCTCAAAGTGCGCGCGCAGCGCCGCCCACGCCGGCGTGTAGTCACAGCGAATGCGGTGCAGCTGCTGGGCGTGGGCAAAGTTGTACGCGAGCGGCTGCATTCAGGGCGCAAGCAGCAGTTGTTCGAGCTTGACGGTGTCTGCTGCAAAAGCGCGGATACCCTCGGCCAGCTTCTCCGTCGCCATCGCGTCGGCGTTGAGCGCGTAGCGAAAACCGGCTTCGTCGTAGTTGACGGCGGGCAAGTCCAACGCCTGCGCCGCTTGCGCGTCCAGCGCACGCACCAAAGGCGTTTCGGTAGCGGCCAGTTGCGCCAGCAAATCCGGGGCAATCGTCAGCAGGTCGCAGCCGGCCAGCGCGGTGATTTGACCGACGTTGCGAAAGCTCGCGCCCATCACTTCGGTGGCCACGCCAAAGTGCTTGTAGTGGTGGTAAATGGCGCGCACCGACTGCACGCCGGGGTCGTTGGCACCGGCCATCGCCGCCTCGTCCCAACTAGCGCCGGCTTGCTTTTTGTACCAGTCGTAAATGCGGCCGACAAACGGCGAAATCAGCTGCACTTTGGCCTGACCGCAAGCGACGGCTTGGGCAAACGAGAACAGCAGCGTCAAATTGGTGTGGATGCCGCGCTGCTCCAGCTGGCGCGCCGCTTCAATGCCTTCCCACGTGGCGGCAATTTTGATCAGCACGCGGTCAATGTGGATGCCTTCGGCTTGGTACAGCTCAATGATGCGCTCGGCGCGGGTGACGGTGGCGCTGGTGTCAAAGCTCAGGCGCGCATCGACTTCGGTCGAAACGCGCCCGGGGATGATGGACAAAATCTCGCAGCCAAATCTCACCAGTAAACGATCCATCACCTCGTCCAACTGGCGGCCTTGCCAGCGCTGGACCACTTCGCGCAGCAGCGGCGCGTAGTCGCTCTTTTGCACCGCTTTCAAAATCAACGACGGATTGGTGGTGGCGTCTTGCGGGCGAAACTGCGCCAACTGGTGAAAATCGCCGGTGTCGGCCACTACGGTGGTGAATTGTTTCAGTGCGTCGAGTTGGTGCATGGTCGTCAATCCCTAAGACATAACAAGCCCCGAGTGTATGCGCCGCGCCGCCGTTTTAGCGGCACTAAAACAACGGCCATTGGGCAGCGCAACGGCTCGCTTGCGGCTGGCAGGCGGCAGCTGTCGCCACAGCGCCAGCCGCACCTCAGGCGCGTTAATTTATAGTCAAATCAGCCTCTAGCCCAATAAACACGGGCGCTAGCAGCTATCATTTTCTAAATTAAACCGTGCTTACAGCGTCGGCAGCGGCATCGCCTGCTCGGCCAAGCTGGCGTGCAGCGCAGCGCCCAGCGGCAGCACTTCGTCGTTGAAGTCGTAGCGCGTGCTGTGCAGGCCGCAACTGCCTGCGCCGGCATCGTTGCTTTGCCCCAGCCGCAAATACGCGCCGGGCTTGCTTTGCAGCATGAAGGAGAAGTCTTCGGCACCCATGCTCGGCTCCAAATTGCGCACCACGTTGTCAGCGCCGACCAGCGCTTGGGCGACGTTGCCGGCAAAAATCGCTTCGGCTTCGGTGTTGATGGTCGCGGGGTAAATGCGCTCGTAATGCACCGTGGCCGTGGCACCAAAGCCCAGCGCAATCGCACTGCACAGTTCGCGCAAACGCTGCTCGACCATGTTTTGCACGATGGGGTCAAAACTGCGCACCGTGCCCACCAGCGTCGCTTTGCCCGGCAGCACACTGAAAGCACCCAAATCGCCCGCCTGCACCGCGCACAAACTGACGACGGCGCTGTGCAACGGGCGCACGTTGCGCGCCACGATGCTTTGCGCGGCGGTGATGATGTGCGCCGCCACCAGCACCACGTCCACCGCCTGATAAGCGTGTGCGCCGTGGCCGCCGCGCCCGGTGATTTCGATGGTGATGCGGTCGGCAGCGGCCATCATCGCGCCGTTGTTAATGCCCACCGTGCCCGCCTTCATCGCCGGCCAGTTGTGCATGGCGTACACCGATTGCACCGGAAAGCGCTCAAACAGGCCGTCTTCCATCATCACGCGCGCGCCGGCCATGCCTTCTTCGCCCGGCTGAAAAATCAACACGGCGGTGCCGTCGAAATTGCGCGTCGCTGCCAAATAGCGCGCCGCGCCAATCAGCATCGCCGTGTGGCCGTCGTGGCCGCAGCCGTGCATCAGGCCGGGCTTGCTGGAGCGCCAAGGCATGTCGCTTTCTTCGGTCATTGGCAGTGCGTCCATGTCGGCGCGCAGGCCGACCATGCTGCCACTGGCCGTGCTGCGCCCGCGAATGACGGCGACGATGCCGGTGCGGCCAATGCCGTCGTGAATCTCATCGACTCCGCAGACTTTGAGCGCCTCTTTGACGCGCGCGCCGGTGTAAACCTCTTCAAAGCCCAGCTCGGGGTGGGCGTGCAGGTCGCGGCGCAGGGCGACCAGCTCGGGGTAGTACTGGCTGATGTGCGCAAACGCGCGGCCACCAGCCTTGAAACGGGGAACTTGCATCCATCGGCTCCAGCAAAAACAAGCAAAAAATATCAAAAACGGTGGCGCAGCCCAATGGTGAAACCGGTGCGGCGTTTGGCACCGTTTTCGACACCCGCCGTGTTGGTCAGGCTGACGTTGTTGCCTTGCAGGCGGGTGTGGTCAGCCGCTACATACGCATCGGTGCGCTTGGTGAAGGCGTAGTCTGCCGCCAGCGTGAAGAAGTTGGCGCGGGCGTCAGCGGCCGGCGTGCGCCCCGATTGCTGGGCGTGAAAGTAGTGCGCGCCCAAGTTCAGGCGCGGCGTCATTTGGTAGCCGATGCCGGCTTTGTACAGCTCGCGCTGGTTGGCCGCCAAGAAGGCGGGGCCGGCAAAACCGCCGCTGGTGTTGCCCTGCCAGACGGCGGCCAGCAAGGCTAGGTCGATCGGGCTGGTCAACAGGTCAACCTTGTTTTTGCCGTAGCCGACGTTGAAATACCACGCACCAGCGGTGTAAGCGCCGCCCAGCGTCCACGCCCGCAGCTTTTTGCCCGAGGCGGCCACATAGTGCTGGTAAGCCGTCCCCGCCGACCAGCCGTTCGAGGCATAGCGGACATAAGCGCCGACGGTTTTGCCGCCCAGCGGGCTTTTCTCGCCAAACGAATACTGCACCGCACCGCGCAGCGGCCCGACCTCGGAGGTGTACTTAATCAAATTGTCTTGGCGCGCGCCCAACGCAAAACCCATCTCGGGTTTGTACGCATCCATGTAGGGCGAATAGGGATAAGACGGATAGGTGCTGGTGACCAAGTCAAACAGCACGTTGTATTGCCGCCCCAGCGTCAAACGACCCCAGCGGTGCTGCAGGCCGACCCACGATTGCTGGAAATAAGCGCCCGGCAGGCCGTAGTAGGTGGCGCCGGTGTCGGTGCCAAAGCGGCTTTCCACATTGGCCAGCACTTTGACACCGCCGCCCAAGTTCTCGGTGATGTTCAGCCCCCAGCGGCTTTGCGACATCCCGCCGCCGACCATTTGCTTCAGCGACTGGCCGGGGTTGTCCGCCGAGCCTTCGTTGCTGGTGTGGCGATAGGCTACATCCACAATGCCGTAAAACTGCACCGCGCTGGCTGGCGCAGCAGCACAGTGGGACGCAAAGGTCATAGCGCCCAAGACACCCAAGGTGGACAAAGAGGGGAAGCTGGTTTTAATCATGGCAGGCGCTGGAACAAAAAACTAAAAAGCCGCCAAACCCGAAGGTTGGCGGCTTTTTTATCTGATGAAAGCCGACTTATGTCAGCCGTTCATTAGAAAGCGTGGCGAACGCCCACTTGGAAGCCGTTTTGGCTTTTGCCAGCAGCTGCAGGCAAGGCCAAACCAGCGCCGCCCAGAGCAAATTGGGCGTTGTTCTTGTTCTTCATGAAAGCAGCGGTGCCGTACACAGCGGTGCGCTTGGACATGTCGTAAACATAACCAATGGAGAACTGTTGTGCTTCGTCTTGGCTATCCTTTTGGTCGTACGAAGCGTACTGAGCCTTGATGGTGCCAGGACCGACAGGAGCGCTCACGCCCAACATCCAGTTGTTGTACTTCACCTCGTTGCCAGCAACCAGATTGCTTTCCATTTCGACGCGCTGAACCAAGCCAGTGATTTTGGCCATGCCCAAATCATAAGAACCGCCCAGCGACACTTGGGTACGGTCCACATCGGAGGAAGAAATGGCAGCCAGTGCGCCATTGTTCTTATCCATAGCCAACGCAACGCTCAAAGGACCGTTGTCGTAAGCAGCGTAACCGCCGACATAACGACCAGCTTTGCTGCCGCCATTGACGGACTCGCCAAAGCCGTAGTTCACAGCAGCCGTAAAGCCGCCGAAGTTGGGGGTGTAGTAAGCCAGCATGTTGCTAGCACGGTAGCCATTGAAGTCGCCGTCTGCAGCAGCGACACCATTGCTCCAACCACGGAACATACCCATGCCCACTTGACCGAATACGTCATAGGTGCTGGTTTTGACGTAGCCAGCGGTCAAATCGCGGCCCATACGCACTTCACCGAAGCCGCCCATCAGGCTGATGGTGGAGCGACGCTGAAAGCTGATACCAGCAGGGTTGCCGTCATCGGGGAAGAGCTGGGATTCGAGCCAGAAACCGGCCTTCAAACCACCGCCGAGGTCTTCAACACCGCGGAAACCCAAACGGCTGTTCACGTTGCCGTTGCTGCTCATGCCGTAATTTTTCTGGCCTTCGGTGCCACTGTTTTTGACGTAACCAACGCCGGTATCAACGATACCGAACAGGGTCACGGAAGACTGGGCCATTGCGGCGCCGGAAGCAGCCAAAACGGCCAGGGCAATCAGGGATTTTTTCATTGAAATTTACTCCAAGGTTTAACGTAGGGCACCGGCTCGGTTGGGATTACAGATGCAGCATCTGCGCAGTCCGCCGGTTGCCCGGGCCAACCTCCTGGTGGGGAAGTTATGTCTATTGCACCAGACCAAGCCCGGTTGCGCAAAGAAATTCCCCCACAATGAAGCGCCAAGCCCCAAAACCGTTGCTACTCAACAACAACCCCGGACAGTGCGTCACATCTGGTCTGAGCGCTATCAGTACCGGGCGGTTTAACTGGCGGGACAATCGCTCCCTTAGCACCCTTGCGGCACACGCTGCACCCACTCAAAGGAACGCAATATGGACAAATTCCTGACAACTGCCGACGCCGCTTTGCGCACGCTGTTTGCTGCGCCCCGAGCAGCGCAAGAATCGCCCGCGCACCTGATTGCACCAGCGGCGCTATCAGAACAAGAGCGTCGTCTCTCGGGCGCTTTGATGCGGGTGAACCATGTCGGCGAAGTTTGCGCCCAAGCGCTCTACACCGCCCAAGCCGCCGTCACCAAAGATGACCAGCTGCGCACACATTTATTACAAGCCGCTCGCGAGGAGGGCGACCACTTGGCGTGGACGCGCGAGCGCCTCAACGAGCTGGGCGCGCGCCCCAGTTTGCTCAACCCGCTGTGGTACGCGGGCGCTTTTGCCGTCGGCTTGGTGGCCTCCAAAATCAGCGATGGTGTCAGTCTGGGGTTTGTCGTCGAGACCGAAAACCAAGTCAGTGCCCACTTGCAAAGCCACCTGCACCGCCTGCCCGAGCAAGATTTGGCCTCGCGCGCGGTGGTCGAGCGGATGAAAGACGACGAAGAGCGCCACGCCAGCGACGCGATGGCCGCCGGCGCGATTCCGCTGCCGCCGCAAGCGCGCGCCCTGATGCGCGCAGCAGCCAAAGTGATGACCACGACGGCGCATTACGTCTGACCGGTTAGTGAACGGCGGCTTACGCCTCCAGCACCTCAAAGCTGGTGGTGATGGCCGCCGTTTTGCCCAGCATGATGCTGGCCGAGCAGTATTTCTCGTGGCTCATGGCGATGGCGCGCTCGATGGCTGCTGCCGGTAGATTTTTGCCAGTGAGGCTGAAGTGCATGTGGATGGTGGTGAACACCTTGGGGTCGGTCTCAGCGCGCTCAGTGGTCAGTTTGACGCTGCAGCCGCGCACATCGTGGCGACCGCGCTTCAAAATCAGCACCACGTCATAAGCGGTGCAGCCGCCGGTACCGGCCAGCACCGCCTCCATTGGCCGGGGCGCCAAATTTTGTCCGCCGTTGGCCGGCTTGACGGCATCCGGCGCGCCGTCCATCACCAACGTGTGACCGCTGCCGGTTTCGGCGACAAAACCCATGCCTGAGCGCGTGCCCGCTGCGCCCGTCCAACTGACTGTGCATTCCATATCGATACTTTCTGTGCTGTTTTTTGGTTACTGGGGGCGTTGCTTTTGTATATTCAACTGCGAAGTGTGGTTATTTTGCTGCATTGCAACAAAAGCGAAATTCATACCGTAGAATTGCCAACATTCCAGCGCATCTTATTGGGTACGCTGAGTGGTAAATCTGTTTTGATTGCCATGCGACGATTGTCTCCTCCATCTCCTCAAAAGGATGGATTCAGCCCCAAGCCTCACGGCTCGGGGCTTTTTTTTGGCCATTTTTTGCTGACCTTTGCTGCTTTGCGCTCCAAGGCCACCTGCACCCATGACACAGCCCATGCCAACGCCTCTCACTCCGCTTGATTACCTGAAAAAAATCCTGACTGCGCGCGTCTATGACGTGGCGATTGAGTCGAATTTGGACACCGCGCGCAACCTCAGCCAGCGCCTAGGCAACACCGTGCTGCTCAAGCGCGAAGACCAGCAGCCGGTGTTTAGCTTCAAGCTGCGCGGCGCTTACAACAAGATGGCGCACCTGTCGCCCGAGCAACTGGGGCGCGGCGTGATTTGCGCCTCCGCCGGCAACCACGCGCAAGGCGTGGCGATGAGCGCGCGCAAGCTGGGCACCCGCGCCGTCATCGTCATGCCGACGACCACGCCACAGCTCAAAATCGATGCCGTGCGCGCGCTGGGCGGCGAGGTGGTGCTGCACGGCGAGAGCTATTCCGACGCCTACGGCCACTCGGTCGAGCTGCAACAAGAGCAAGGCCTGAGCTTTGTGCATCCGTTTGACGACCCGGACGTGATTGCCGGCCAGGGCACGATTGCCATGGAAATCCTGCGCCAACTACAAAAGCTCGGCAGCAACCGGCTGGACGCGGTGTTTGTCGCCATTGGCGGCGGCGGCTTGATTGCTGGCGTTGCCAACTACATCAAAGCGGTGCGCCCGGACATCAAGGTGATTGGCGTGCAGATGAACGACTCCGACGCGATGGCGCAGTCAGTCGCCGCTGGCCACCGGGTGACGCTGGCCGATGTCGGCCTGTTCTCCGACGGCACCGCCGTCAAGCTGGTGGGCGAGGAAACCTTCCGCATCGCCAGCCACTTGGTCGATGAATACATGACGGTGGACACCGACGCCGTCTGCGCCGCCATCAAAGACATCTTTGTCGATACGCGCAGCATCGTCGAGCCAGCCGGCGCGCTGGCGGTGGCCGCCATCAAGCAATACGTGGCGCAGCACCAAACCCAAGGCGAAACCTACGCCGCCATCCTGTGCGGTGCCAACATGAACTTCGACCGCCTGCGCTTTGTCGCCGAGCGCGCTGAAGTCGGCGAAGAGCGCGAAGCACTGCTGGCAGTCAGCATCCCGGAGGCGCGCGGCAGCTTTCGGCGCTTTTGCGAAACCATTGGCGAGCTGCCCGGCGGCCCGCGCAACGTCACTGAGTTCAACTACCGCATCAGCGACGCGGCGCGCGCACACGTGTTTGTCGGCCTGACGACGCACGGCAAGGGCGAGTCGGCGCACATCGCCCAAGCCTTTACCGAGCGCGGCTTTGAAGCGCTCAACCTGACGCACGACGACTTGGCCAAAGAGCATTTGCGCCACTTGGTCGGCGGCCATTCGGCGCTGGCGCAGGAAGAGCGCTTGCTGCGCTTTGTCTTCCCCGAGCGTCCCGGCGCGCTGCTCAAATTTTTGAGCCTGATGCAGCCGAGCTGGAACATCTCGCTGTTCCACTACCGCAACCAAGGCGCGGACTATGGCCGCATCCTCGTCGGCATTCAGGTGCCGGGCGGCGACGCGGCGGCGTTTGACGCTTTCTTGGCCACGCTGGGTTATCCGTATGTCGAAGAGACGCTGAACCCGGCGTATCGGCTGTTTTTGCAAAATAACAGTCAAAATGGCCTCTAGCCCTTTAAATACGGGCGCTAGCAGCTATTATTTTTGATATTTAATTGATGCAATCAGTACGCCATTACCTGCTGGCGGTGCAGTTCTTTACCCGGATTCCAGTGACTGGGCGGCTGGCCGATTGGGTCGGCTACAGCCCGGCGATGCTGCGTGCCAGCAGCGCGCACTTTCCGGGCGTCGGCTGGCTGGTGGCGGCGGTGGCGGCGGGGGTCTATGCGGCGCTGCATTTCGGCTTGGGCACCCAACAATCTACGGCGTTTGCGCCGTTGGTGGCAGCGGTGTTTTGCACGATTGCCACGGTGCTGGTCACCGGCGGTTTCCACGAAGACGGCTTGAGCGACGTCACCGACGGCTTAGGCGGCAGCTACGACCGCGAGCGCGCGCTCGACATCATGAAAGACTCGCGCATCGGCGCGTTTGGGGCGATGGCGCTGGTGCTGGTGCTGCTGGCCAAGGTCAGCCTGCTGGCGCTCTTGGGCGCGCACAGCCTGAGCGCGGCGCTGTCGGCGCTGCTGGGCGGCCATGTGCTGTCGCGCTTTTGGCCGCTGTGCTTGGTGCGCACGCTGCCCCACGTCGGCGACACCGCCAAATCCAAAAGCAAGCCGCTGGCCGACCAAATCAGCAATCTGGCGCTGGCGGCGGCGGGTTTATGGTGTTTTATGCCTCTAGCCCTTGTGTGGCGTGCGCAAGCAGCTCTCTTTTTAATAGTTGCAATAGTGTTTAGCGCACTCGGTGCGGCGCACATGGCGCGGCGGTTTGCGCGGCGGCTGCAAGGCTTTACCGGCGACTGCTTGGGGGCGGTGCAGCAGGTCAGCGAAGTCGGGTTTTATCTGGGCGCGGCGCTGGCTTTGGGGCCGCTGGCGGGCGTTCTAACGTGGTGACAGCCGCATCACACGGGCGTTTATGGCTGGTGCGCCACGCCCAGCCGTTGGTAGCACCGGGCATTTGCTACGGCGCGCTGGATATGCCCGCCGACGCCAGCGCCACCGCCGACAGCGCCCAGCGCTTGGCTGCCGTGCTGCCGCAGCGCCTTACCGTGTGGCACTCACCGCTACAAAGATGTGAGCTGCTAGCGCACGTATTTAAAGGACTGCGGCCTGATTTGATGCTTAAAACTACGCCTGAATTGGCGGAATTTGACTTCGGCCACTGGGAAGGCCGCGCTTGGGACGCGATTGCCCGCGCAGAGATAGACGCTTGGACGGCTGACTTTGCGCACTACCGCCCCGGCGGCGGCGACAACTTGGCGGCGATGCTGGCGCGGGTATCAAGCGCTTTGCGCGCTGCGCAGCAAGAAGGCGGGGATATTTTGTGGGTGACCCACGCTGGCGTGGCGCGCTGCGTGCAGTGGTTGTTGCACGCAGCGCCGGGGCAATCGCCCTGCGCCGCTGAGTGGCCGCGCAGCGCGCCGGGCTACGGCGAATGGGTCAGTTTTGACCTGCCGCAGCCGCTTTTTTAAATCAATCGTCGCTGCCGCCGCCAATGCCCAGCAGCATCAACAGCGCTTGGAACACGTTAAACAGGCTCAGGTACACGCCCAGCGTGGCGGTGATGTAGTTGGTCTCCAAGCCGTCTTTCACGCGCTTCAGGTCGTGCAGGATGAAGGCGGTGAACACGCCAATCGTCAGCACTGCCAAGGCCATCATCAGCGCGCTCGACTGCATAAAAATGTTGGCAATGCCCGCCACCAGAATCAGCAGCGCGCCGACAAACAGCCATTTGCCCATGCCCGACAAGTCACGCTTGATGACCGACGACAGGCTGGCCATGCCCAGAAAAATCACGCCGGTGCCGGCAAACGCCGTCATGATGAGTCCGGCACCGTTGGCCTGCCCCAGCACAGCGCCGACCAAGCGCGACAGCATCAGCCCCATAAAGAAGGTAAAAGCCAGCAGCACGGCGACGCCAGCGCCGGAGTCTTTGGTCTTTTCGATGGCGTACATAAAGCCAAACGCGCCGCCCAAAAACACCATCGCGCCAATGCCGGGCGACAGCGCGCTGGTCAGGCCGGTGGCCACGCCAATCCAAGCGCCCAAAACGGTGGGTGCCATAGACAGCGCCAGCAGCCAATAGGTGTTGCGCAGCACTTGGTTGCGCTCGGCGGTGGTGGAGACGGCGGTGTCATACGCGCCGTAGATGGGAATTTGGTTGCTCATGGTTTTTCTCCAGTTCCTTGGGCTTATTTAATGGCAGCGCGTGCGGCTTCGGCTTTGGCCTTGGCCTCATCGGCCTTGGCTTGCAGCTCTTTGGCCTCTTTTTCCGCAGCGGCGGCAGCTTCTTTGGCCTTGGCTGCTTCGGCCTCTTTGTCGCCCGACAGGCCACCGGCCAGCGCGTTGCCAGCCATCGAACCAACGGCACCGCCGACCACGGCAGCGCCCACCATCCCCATCATGCCGGGGCCAGCCGCCGCCGGAGCAGCAGCTGCGGCAGGTGCTGCGGCTGGGGCAGCAGCGGCAGGTGCAGGGGCAGCGACCGGGGGTTTTGCGGCAGCAGCGGGTGCAGCCGCCGGAGATTTTTGCAGGCTAACCGGTGCTGACTTGGAGCCGCCAAGACGCTTGGCGTGCGCCATCGAAGGCGCCATCAGCGAAGTGATGGTCAAAGCGATAACGGCAGCAGCGGTGGCACGGAAAGAAGAATTTTTGCGCATGGGGATGTCCTGAAATGGTTAAAAAACAAACGTTTTTTGCGTTCGGTGACCCACCATACGGATTTCAAGGCATCGAAAAAAGCAGAAAATAATTGAAAATGTTTCCTGTAAAAACTGAATATGAGTCTCGCCTTCAACCACCGCCATTTGTATTACTTTTGGGTTGTCGCCCAAGAAGGCAGCATGACGCGCGCCGCAGCACGGCTGGACATGGCGGTGCAAACCGTCAGCGCGCAGGTGCGCGAGTTGGAGCGCGATTTGGGTTGCCAGCTGCTGCGCCCCGCTGGGCGCGGGCTGGCATTGACCGACGCCGGCATGGTGGCGTTGCAGCAGGCGGAGCAGATTTTTCAGTTGTCGCAGGCGCTGCCAGAGCAGGTGTTGGCCACGGTGCAAACGCCCTCGGTGCGCCTCGCCGTCGGCATTGCCGATGGCCTGCCCAAGCTGGAGGTGCAGCGCCTGCTGCAGCCGGTGCTGGGCACGCCGCACCTGCGCTTGCTGTGCGATGACGGTGAAGTCACGGGCTTGCTGGCCGATTTGGTGTTGCACAAGCTCGATGTGGTGCTGACCGACCACCCGGCACCACCCCATTTGCAGCTCAAAGTCCACAGCCATTCGCTGGGCAGCTCAGACATCGGCTGGTACGGCGCAGCGCACTGGTGGCAACTGGCGCAGACGGGTTTTCCAGCCTCACTGCAGCAGGTGCAGGTACTGCTGCCGACGACGCACTCGGTGATGCGCAGCCAGCTTGACCGGTGGTTGCACCAAAAGGGCTTGCACCCGCAGGTGGTCGGAGAAATCGAAGACAGTGCGCTGCTGGAGACCTTTGGCAGCACCGGTTTGGGAATTTTTCCAGCGGCGTTGGCGGCACAGGACGCCTTATTCAAGCGCAGCCAAGTCCAGCTGATTGGTGCCTGCGAGGGCGTGCAAGAGCACTACTACGCCATCAGCACCGAGCGCAAGGTAATGCACCCGCTGGTACAGCAAATACTTCGACCAGCGCGGCGCTGACGGCGCAGTTAGGGGCGGGTGGGCACTTCCAGCGTCACCAAGGTCGGGCCGCGCAGCGCAGCGCCTAGGCGTGCTTGGCGCGCACCGACGCTTTGCAGTACCAAGCCGGCATCGACCTTAGCGCCGACGCGAAACGGCTTGGCCGGCTGGCTGTCCACCGCAATCAGCGCCGCTCCAGCGCCGCTGCTGCGCCCGGCCAGCACGCCAACCAGCACAAAACGGCTGGCCACTGAGGCTACCGGCGCTGCGACGACGACCGGCGCATCCAATGCCCCCACGCCGAGCAATCGCGCCAAGGCTTGAGCGTCCGGCACCGGCAGTGCGGCCGCCACGGCAGGCACCGGCGCACCAGCGACGGGTGCGGATAAGCGCAATCCCCAATAAACGGTGCTGCCCCCGGCCAGCAGCCAAAGCGCCAAGGTGGTCAAGCGCACGGCCCAGCTGTTGTCTGTGTTTTTCACCATCGCAGGATTATCATTCAGCCGATTCGCCCGCCTTGCTTACGCTTTTGCGGCTGCTTTTTTCTTGGCCTGATGCGCCTTGTCTGTCTGCTTAAAAAATCATGAAACGCTTTCTCTCACCCGTTCGCACTGCCCGGCGCCGTTTGGCCGCTGGTTTTACTTTGATTGAGCTGATGGTGGTGCTGGTCATCATTGGCGTGCTGGCAGCGCTGATCGTGCCCAACGTGCTCGACCGCGCTGACGACGCCCGCACCACAGCGGCGCGCACCGATGTCACCAACGTGATGCAGGCGCTCAAGCTGTACCGATTGGACAACCAGCGCTACCCCTCGTCAGAACAAGGCCTGCAAGCGCTGATTACCAAGCCCACCACCGCCCCGCTGCCGCTGAACTGGCGCCCGTACTTGGAAAAGCTGCCCAACGACCCGTGGGGCCGGCCTTACCAGTACCTGAATCCGGGCGTGAAAGCCGAGATTGACGTGATGTCTTTCGGTGCCGATGGCCAACCCGGTGGCGAAGGCAAGGATGCAGATATTGGCAGCTGGCAATAAAAAAATCCGCGCTAACGGCATCCGTGGCTTCACGCTGCTGGAGTTGCTGGTGGTGCTGAGCATCATGGCGCTGGCCACCGTCGGCGTTAGTTTGGCGATGCGCGATGGCACCCAAGCGCAGCTAGAACGCGATGCCGAGCGGCTGGCGGCGCTGCTGGAATCGGCCCGCGCCCAGTCGCGCGCCAGTGGCGTTCCGGTGCGCTGGCTGGCACTGCCCGAGGGCTTTCGCTTTGACGGCCTGCCCGATAGCCACACTCTGCCAACACGCTGGCTCGACCCCACAACCAGCGTGCGCGGCGAGGCCAGCTTGGTGCTGGGGCCGGAGCCGTTGATTGGCCCGCAGCAGGTCATCTTGAGCCAAACCACCCACCCCGAACACGCCCTGCGCGTCGCCACCGATGGCCTGCGCCCGTTTACGGTGGAGGCGGCGCAGTAAATGCAAAAACAGCGCGGCTTTACGCTGATTGAAGTGCTGGTGGCGCTGGCCATCGTGGCAATTGCGCTGCTGGCCGGCTTGCAAGCCACCAGCGCGCTGACGCGCAACGCCGCGCGCCAAGCCGATGTGCTGCTGGCGCACCTGTGCGCTGAAAACGCTCTGGTAGCTATCCGCCTCGCGCAGCAAATGCCAGCAGTGGGCGACAGCACGCACAGCTGCGAGCAGGCTGGACGCGCATTGAACGTCAGCTTGGTAGTGCGACCCACACCGAACCCGCTGTTTCGCCGCGCCGATGCGCAAGTCTTCGATGGCGAACTGCCCGTGCTGCGCCTGACCACCATCGTCGGACGGCGTTGAGCATGATTCAGCACCCCTTTATTCGCTCACGCGGCTTCACGTTGATTGAGCTGCTGGTAGCGCTGGCGGTGATGGCGCTGCTGGCCATCGTCAGCTGGCGCGGGCTGGACGGCATGGTGCGCGCACAAGAACAAACCCGACAGCGCGGCGACGAGCTGCTGGTACTGCAAGCGGCGCTGGCGCAGTGGGGCGCTGACCTCGATGCCGTGTTGCCGCTGGCGCACACCGTGCCGCTGGACTGGGACGGCCAAGTGCTGCGCATCACCCGGCGCAGCAGCGCCCGGCGCAGCAGCGCCGTGCCCGACCCCGGCGCGCTGGTGGTGGCGTGGGCGCGGCGCAACGTACAAGGCCAAAGCCAGTGGCTGCGCTGGCAGTCGCCGCCACTGCGCACCCGCGCCCAGTGGCAGCAAGCGTGGCAGCAAGCCGCAATCTGGTCACGCAACCCCAGCGACGCCGACCAACGCACCGAAGTGGTACTGATGCCGCTGACCGATTGGCAGATTTTTTATTACCGGGGCGGCGCTTGGAGCAACCCGCAGTCCAGTAGCGGCAACAACGCCACGGATGCAGAGGCCAGCGCCCTCCCCAGCGCCAGCATTCCGGACGGTGTGCGCCTGCAACTGGAACTGCCACCCGGCCAAGCGCTGGCCGGGCGTCTCACGCGCGATTGGGTCAACCCTCTGCAAGGCGGCGGCAAGTCATGAGCCGCATACCAATACGCCAACGCACACGCCAACACGGCGCCGCACTGCTGGCCGCCATGCTGACGGTGACGCTGGTCGCCACGTTTGCGGCGACGGCCATGTGGCAGCAGTGGCGCGCGATTGAAATAGAAACTGCCGAGCGCGCTCGGGTGCAATCGGCGTGGATTTTGATTGGCGCGCTTGACTGGTCGCGCCTGATACTGGCCGAAGATGCCAGCGGCGGCAGCGCCGACCACTTGGCCGAGCCGTGGGCGGTGCCGCTGGAAGAAGCGCGCCTGTCCACCTTCTTGGCCGCTGACCGCAACGTGGCGCAAGTGGATGACGCCAGCACCGACACCACCGACGCTTTTTTGTCCGGCCACATCATCGACCTGCAATCGCGCCTGAACCTGATGGCGCTGACTGCGAGCGGTGCAGACAACGAAGCCGACCAAGAAATACAAGCCCCATTTAGCCGCCTGTTTAGCCAACTGGGTCTGCCACCGGGCGAGCTAGTCACGTTGACCCAAGCGCTGCGCCAAGCCCAAGACAAAGACGATGCCAACGCCCCGCTGTTGCCACAAACGCTGGAGCAGTTGACGTGGCTGGGCGTCTCCCCCGCCACCGTCGCTGCACTGGCACCGCACGCCACGCTACTGCCCGAGCGCAATACCCGCCTCAACCTGAACACCGCCGACGCCACGGCGCTGATGGCTGGCATTGAGGGGCTGGACGCTGCCGGTGCCAACAAACTGATAGCGGTGCGCCAATTGCAGCACTTTCGCACCCTGAGCGATGCGCGCGCGCTGTTGGGCGAGAACGTGCACATTAAAGACCGCCTGCACGGCGTCAGCAGCAACTACTTTGAAGCACGTGGTCGGCTGCGCTTGGACGACGTGACGGTGTACGAGCGCTCGCTGGTACGCCGCGTTGGGCGCAGCGTCAGCACCGTCTGGCGCCAGCGCGGCGCAGTGGTGCTGGCAAATGCCGCCAACACCACTGCGCCCTGAATCTGTGGACTGCACGGCAGCGGCTCGAACCTACAATGGCCGGCGAAATTCCCCCCCATGAGCACCCTGATTCTCCATCTGCCCTTGGCACTGCCCGGGCCCCACACCGAATACCGCTACACGCTGACCCTAGACGGCTACAGCGCCAGCAGTCACGCCACGGCACGCGCCGCCTTGCTTCCCGCCGCTGGCGAAACCGTGGCCGTGGTGCCAGCGCAGGCACTGTCGTGGCAGCGCGTGAGCTTGCCGCAAGGCGTGGGCGCGCAGTCGCCGCGTCTGCGCGCCGTGCTCGAAGGGCTGCTGGAAGAGCGCCTGCTCGACGACCCCGCCGCGCTGCACTTTGCCCTGCCACCCCAAACGCCTGCCGCCAGCCCGGTGTGGATCGCGATTTGCGACCGCGCTTGGCTGCGCGCTGCGTTGCAAGCGCTGGAAACCGCCGGCCGCCCCGTCGCCCGCGTGGTGCCTGAATTTGCGCCCGGTGCTAACAGCACCACCGCCAGCGCCCAGCCCGAGCTGTTTGCCCAAGGCACGCCTGAAGACGCGCACTGGGTCGTCACCGGCTACGGCGCTGATGGGGGTGTGGTGGTGCTGCCGCTGTCAGGCGCGGCGCTGGCGTTGGTCAACCTGCAAGCGGGCGATGACAACGCCGCCCCGGCTTATGCCGTGCAGGCCGAACCCGCCGTCGCCGCACTAGCAGAAAAGCTACTAGGCCGCCCGGTGCAGCTAGAAACCCACAGCGCCCGCGCCCTGCTGGCAGCGCGCGGCGACTGGGACTTGGCGCAGTTCGACTTGGCCAGCTCTGGCCGCACCCGGGCGCTGCGCAAAGCCGGCAGCTTGGCCAGTGCGCTGCTGCACGCGCCGCAGTGGCGGGCAGCGCGCTGGGGCGTGGCGGTGCTGCTGCTGGCGCACCTGCTCGGACTGAATCTGTGGGCGTGGCAAGAGCGCCAAAGCCTGAGCGATAAACAAGCCAGCGTGCGCAACGCGCTAACGCAGACCTTCCCCCACGTCAAAGTCATCGTCGATGCGCCGGTGCAAATGGAGCGCGAACTGGCCTTGCTGCGCCAATCGGCTGGCGCGTTGTCGGCGCAAGACTTGGAGCCGCTGCTGGCTATCAGCGCCAGCGCCTTGCCTGCGGCGTGGCAAGCCAGCGCCATCGACTACAGCGGCGGCCAATTGCGCCTGCGCGGCAGTGCCCTGAGCGCCGACGAGCAAAGCCACGCCAGCGACACCGCCCGCGCCAGCGGCTACCAACTGCACACCGAAGGCGACACCGTGCTGGTGCGCGCCGCCCCCACGCCATGAGCCGCACGTCTTCATCCCCCAAAAGCAGCAGCGCCCCAAGCACCCCAAATGCTCTCAGCGCCCACTGGCAAACGCTGGCACCGCGCGAACAGCACTTGGTGCGCGCCGCCGCCACCTTGGTGGCGCTGGCGCTGCTGTGGTGGCTGGCGCTGGCACCGGCGCTACAAACCTTGCGCAGCGCCCCGGCGCGCCATGCGGCACTCGACGCGCAACTGCAGCACATGCACGCCCTGCAAGCCGAAGCCGAGGCATTAAAAAACGCCCCGCGCGCCGACCCCGACAACGCTTTGCGCGCGCTGCAAACCTCGGTGACTGAGAGGCTGGGCCCCAGCGCCCGCCTCGCCTTATCAGGCGATCGCGCCACACTGACGCTGCAAAACACCGCTGCCGACGCGCTGGCGCTGTGGCTGGTGCAGGCGCGCAGCAACGGCAAAGCCGTGCCGCAAGAAGTCCACTTGACACCCAGCAACGCCCCAGCCGATCCGCGCAACCCCAGCACGCACTGGGACGGCACGCTGGTGCTGGCACTGCCGCCGCGCTAAGTCACTTGCTGACATGGCTCGCTCCACCGCCCCACTCAACGCCGCCCGCACCCCGTGGGCGTGGGCGCTGCTGGGCGGATTACTCGGTGGACTGCTGACGCTGGCGCTGTTTGCCCCGGCGCAGTGGCTGGCCAGCGCCGTCGCCCAAGCCAGCGGCGCGCAGGTGCAACTGGCGCAGGCGCGCGGCACGCTGTGGAACGGCTCGGCGCAACTGGTGCTGACCGGCGGCGCCGCCAGCCAAGACCGCGCCGCCCTGCCCGGGCGCATCGATTGGCAACTGCGCCCAACATGGAGCGGCCTGCGCGCCCACCTGAACGCCACTTGCTGCACCGACAGCGCTTTAGCGCTGCACATCAAGCTGCGCTGGGGCGGCGCAAACATCACGCTGGCCGACAGCCAAAGCCAGTGGCCGGCGAACGTGCTGGCCGGGCTGGGCACGCCGTGGAACACGCTGCAACCGCAAGGACAACTTATTCTGCGCACCAGCAACCTGCAAGCCGATTGGGCAGCGGGGCGCATGGTGCTGAGCGGCCAAGCGCAGCTGGACGCACTGGCGATGTCGTCGCGCCTATCGACCTTGGCGCCGATGGGCAGCTACCGCTTTGCGCTGCAAGGGGGCGAGGTGCCCACACTGACGCTGGCCACCCTCGAAGGCAGCTTGCAACTGAGCGGCAGCGGCCAATGGATCGGCCAGCGCCTGCGCTTTGCCGGCGAGGCCAGCGCCGCGCCCGAGCGCGAAGCCGCACTGGCCAACCTGCTCAACATCATCGGACGGCGCAGCGGCGCGCGCTCCCTCATCACATTGGGTTAATTACCGTATGCATCTCATGACCAAGCACGCCGTCTCGATTGCTATTCAAACAATAGCTGCCAGCGCACTGTTTATAAGCGCTAGCGGCATAATTCATGCTCAAACCAAGCAAAAAACCGCCCCAAATGCCACCCGCATGAATGCTGGTGAGCCGGTGACGCTGAACTTTGTCAACGCCGACATCGAAGCAGTGGCGCGCACCATGGCCACCATCACCGGGCGCAACGTGGTGGTTGACCCGCGCGTCAAAGGCCAGCTCAACTTGGTGGCCGAGCGCCCGGTCAGCCCGGCAGCGGCCTTCCAACAATTTTTGGCAGCGCTGCGCCTGCAAGGCTTTACGGTGGTCGAAGCCGCTGGCCTGTACAAAGTCGTGCCCGAGGCCGACGCCAAACTGCAAGGCGGCAGCGTCAGCGTGGCGCGTGGTGGCAATGCCGGCAGCAGCGGCCTAGCGGGCGGGCAAATCGTCACGCAGATTTTTAAGCTGAACTACGAAACCGCTGGCAACTTGGTGCCGGTGCTGCGCCCGTTGATCAGCCCCAACAACACCATCAACATCAACCCCGGCACCAATGCGCTGGTGATTACCGACTACGCCGACAACCTGCAGCGCCTCGGCAAAATCATTGCCGCGATGGACGTCTCCAACGCCAGCGATGTCGAAATCATTCCGCTGCAAAACGCCATTGCCACTGAGCTGGCACCGCTGGTAGCGCGCTTGATTGACGGCGGCGGCGCCACCGGCGGTGCCAGCAGCACGCCCGGCCAAACCGACACTTTCTTCAAAACCACGCTGCTGGCCGAGCCGCGCAGCAACGCGCTGATCCTGCGCGCCGCCAACCCGGCGCGCGTCGCCCAAGTGCGCGCACTGGTCGCCAAGCTGGACCAAGCCCCTGCAGCGGGCAACGCCAGCGCCAACGGCAACATCCACGTCGTTTATTTGAAAAACGCCGACGCCACGCAACTGGCAACCACACTGCGCGCCGCGATGGCCGCCAACGGCGCAGGCGCTGCCGCCAGCAGCGCCGCACCCAGCACCAGCACTGCCAGCGCCGCCAACACCAACACCGCCGGCCTAAGCGCGGCGATGGGCATGGGGACAGGCAGCGCCAGCGCCAGCAACCAGCCATCGACCGGCGGACAAATCCAAGCCGACCCTGCGACCAACTCGCTGATCATCACCGCGCCCGAGCCGCAATACCGCCAGTTGCGCGCCATCATTGACCAACTCGATGGCCGCCGTGCGCAAGTGCTGGTCGAGAGCTTGATCGCCGAAGTCAACGTCAACAAAGCGGCGCAGTTTGGCATCCAGTGGCAAAGCCTGATTGGCCAAAACAGCAACCTGATTGGCGTAGTTGGCAACAACTTCAACATCGGCGGCACCAATCTGTTTCAGTTGGCGCAAGGGCTGAAAGCGGGCACCAGCCTGCCCTCGGCGGGCATGAACATCGGCATCGCTGGCAAACACAACGGCGAGTACGTGCTAGGCGCGCTGGCCAATTTGCTGCAAACCTCGGGCGATGGCAACGTGCTGTCCACGCCCAACCTGCTGACGCTGGACAACGAAGAAGCCAAAATTTTGATTGGCGAAAACGTGCCCTTCCCCACCGGCTCGTATGCCAACACCGGCGGCAACACCAGCAGCGTCAACCCCTTCACCACGGTGGAGCGCAAAGACGTTGGCCTGACCTTGCGCGTGCGCCCACAAATCAACGAAAACGGCACCGTCAAATTGGTGATTTACCAAGAGACCTCCGCCGTCAAAGCCGGCACTGAAAAAGCCGATAACGGCCCCACCACCACCAAGCGCTCGATTGAATCGACCGTGTTGGTCGAGGACGGCTCCATCATCGTCATCGGCGGCCTGCTGCAAGACAAATACAGCGGCGGCCAAGAGAAGGTGCCGTTTTTGGGCGACATCCCCGGCATTGGCGCGCTGTTTCGCAGCGACACCCGCACGCGCGAAAAAACCAACCTGATGGTGTTTTTGCGCCCCGTCGTACTGCGCAGCGCCGACGACAGCAGCCGCCTGTCGATGGACCGCTACGACCTGATGCGCGGCCTGCAACAAAACGCCCAGCCCGCGCCCAGCGCCACGGTGCCGATCAACGAAGGCCCACTGCTGCCGGCGCTGGTCGAGCAGCCCTTGCCCGGCACCCCCATCGCCCTGCCAGCGCCTGCATTGGCGCCGGTCACCGCGCCCGCCTTCGTGCCGCAAGAGCCAAGCTGGTTGCCCCAGTAACCACTAAACCCCTGTAACGCCATGCGCCATCCCCTGCCCTACGCCTTTGCGCGCAGCCATCAGCTGCTGCTGGAAGACGACGGCCAGCAGCTCACGCTGTGGCACGCTGCGCCACCAAATGCGCCGGGCGCGTCCGCGCTGTCCGAAGTGCTGCGCAAACACCCCAGCGTGCGCCACCTGCAAGCGCTGGACGCTGCGGCGCTAGCGCAGCGCATCAGCGCCGCCTATGCGCAGGGGGAATCGAGCGCCGCCACCGTGGTCAGCGAAGTGGAAAGCGATGCCGACCTGTCGCGCATGATGCAAGAGCTGCCCGCTGTCGAAGACCTGTTAGAGGCCGCTGACGACGCGCCCATCATTCGGATGCTCAACGCGCTCTTAACGCAAGCGGCGCGCGATGGTGCCAGCGACATCCACATCGAGCCGTATGAACGCCACAGCAGCGTGCGTTTTCGGGTCGATGGCGCACTGCGCGAAGTGGTGCAGCCCAACCGCGCACTGCACGCCGCCTTGATCTCGCGCCTGAAAATCATGGCCGACCTCGACATCTCCGAAAAACGCCTGCCGCAAGACGGCCGCATCAGCCTGCGCTTGGGTACGCGGGCGATTGACGTGCGCGTCTCCACCCTGCCCAGCGCCCACGGCGAACGCGCGGTGCTGCGCCTGCTAGACAAAAGCGGCGCGGCGCTCAGCCTCGAATCGGTCGGGATGCAAGGCGACACGCTGGCGCGGCTCAAAGCGCTGATTGGCCAGCCGCACGGCATCATTTTGGTGACCGGCCCCACGGGTTCGGGCAAAACCACCACGCTCTACGCCGCGCTGGCGCAGCTCGACACCCAGCGCAGCAACATCATGACGGTGGAAGACCCGATTGAGTACGAGCTGCCCGGTGTCGGCCAAACGCAGGTCAACAGCAAAATCGACCTCACTTTTGCCAAAGCGCTGCGCGCCATCCTGCGCCAAGACCCGGACGTGATCATGATTGGCGAAATCCGCGACTTTGAGACGGCGCAAATCGCCATCCAAGCCTCGCTCACGGGCCACTTGGTGCTGGCGACGCTGCACACCAACGACGCAGCCAGCGCCATCACCCGCCTGACCGACATGGGCGTCGAGCCGTTTTTGCTCAGTTCATCGCTTTTGGGCGTGCTGGCGCAGCGTTTGGTGCGCAAATACTGCGCCACCTGCCACGGCGCTGGCTGCGAAGCCTGCGGCCACACCGGCTACCAAGGCCGCACCGGCGTGTTTGAACTGCTGGTCACCAACGACGCCATCCGCGCACAAATCCACAGCCAAACGTCCGAAGCCGACATCCGCGCCGCCGCGCTGGCCAGCGGCATGCAACTGATGCGCGACGACGGCGAGCGCTTGATAGCCAGCGGCACCACCAGCCGCGAAGAGGTGTTGCGGGTGACGCGCGATTGACAATTTAAAGGTGTTTTAGGCCTCTAGGCCTTATGCAGCAAGCGCTAACAGCTATTAATTTTGATTATTTTTTCAGGCCACGTCGCATAAAAGGGAAGGCCTTAACGCAGAATCAATATCGGAGACTTGCTCAATCGCAGCAACGCCGTCGTTGTGCTGCCGACCACAAGGTGACGAATGCGCGAGTGTCCATAGGCTCCCATCACCAGCAATGCCGCGCCTTGGGTGGCCAACAGATGCGGCAATGCGGTTTCAGGGTCTTCCTGCATCAAAACGACATCGGCTGTAAAGCCTGCCGCACGCAGAGTCACCTGCGCCTGGCTTAACTGCGCACGCGCCACAGAGGTATCCGGCGCATACATTGCAACCACCGCAGCCAGCCCTTTCAGCATCGGGCTGCGAACCACGGCCTCCAGCATCTTGACCGCAGTGGCACTCCTGTCATAGGCCAGCACAAAGCGCTCGGGCGCAACGAAATCCTCGGCTGTTGCCACCAGAACAGGCCGCTTGACCGTGCGGATTACACGCTCAAGGTGGTGGTTCAGATGCAGCTTGCTGGTGGTCTCGGTCTGGTAGTGCGCCCCGAGCACAAACAGCCGCGCATCAGGCTCCAGCTCCATCACGGTGTCCACGAGTTCGCCGTGGCGCATACGCCCATCCACCTGCTGCACGCCCGCATCTTTTGCGCGCTCTTGGGCGCCGGCCAGAATCTGGCGACCGGTTGTCTGGGCGATTCTTGCTCTATGGGCATCCAGATCACTCAATTGCTGGAGCAGCGCCTCTTGCGCCCCCAGACCAATGGCACCGCTGAAGTTCGCCACGGCGGAGGTGTCCGGATCTCGCTCCAGAACGTGCAGCAATTCAAGAGGAACGTCTAGGCGTTGCGCCGCCCAAGCAGCCCAATCAATCACGGCGGCAGTGGCCTTCAAGCCATCAATGCAGGCATATACCTTGTTCATGGGGATGTCTCCTTAGTGCATGAGTTGTTCGACAGCGCCGGGCTTGTCGTGGATGGCGAAACGATCCACCAAAGTGGCGCTCGCTTCATCCATGCCAATCACTTCAACCTCTGCGCCTTCCCGGCGAAATTTGAGAACGGCCTTGTCTAGGGCGCTCACGGCGGTGATGTCCCAGAAATGCGCACGGCTCACGTCGATGCGCACCTTGGGCACCACCTCCTTGAAGTCGAACGCGCCAATGAACGCCTCGGACGACGCAAAAAACACTTGACCCACTACGCGGTAGACGCGGGTGTCGCCACCATCTTCGCTGGCACTGTCCACGCGCAGCACGCGGCCCACCTTGTGCGCAAAGAAGATGCCAGACAGCAGCACGCCCACGAACACGCCCTTGGCCAAATCATGGGTAGATACGGTGACCACCACGGTGGCAATCATCACCAAAGACGAGCTGGGCGGGTGCTCGCGCAGCTTGCGCACCGAGTCCCAGCTGAAGGTGCCAATGCTGACCATGATCATCACCGCCACCAGCGCCGCCATCGGTATCTGGCTGACCCAGCGGCCGAGAAACACCACCATCAGCAGCAGGATGACACCCGCCGCCAGCGTGGAAAGGCGGCTGCGACCGCCGGACTTCACGTTGATGACCGATTGCCCAATCATGGCGCAGCCCGCCATGCCGCCAATGAACCCCGTGGCAATGTTGGCCACGCCCTGACCCATGCACTCGCGGTTCTTGTTGCTGGGTGTGTCGGTCAGCTCATCCACGATGGAGGCCGTCATCATCGATTCGAGCAAACCCACCACCGCCAGCGTGGCCGCGTAGGGGAAGATGATGGTCAGCGTTTCCAGATTCAGCGGCACGTCGGGCAGTAGAAACACCGGCAGGCTGCTGGGCAGCTCGCCCATGTCGCCCACGGTGCGGATGTCCAGACCCATCGCCATCGAAATGCCGGTGAGCACCACGATGGTCACCAGCGGCGACGGAATCGCCTTGGTGATGTACGGAAAGCCGTAAATGATGGCCAAGCCCGCCGCCGTCATGGCATACACCACCCAGCTCACATGGGTCAGCTCGGGCAGTTGCGCCAAAAAGATGAGGATAGCCAGCGCGTTGACAAAGCCCGTAATCACGGATCGGGACACAAACCTCATCAGCGCGCCGAGTTTGAAGACCCCGGCCAGAATCTGCAGCACTCCGGTCAGCACCGTAGCCGCCAGCAGGTATTGCAGACCGTGCTCCTTGACCAAAAGCACCATCACCAGCGCCATCGCACCGGTGGCAGCCGAGATCATGCCGGGACGGCCCCCGGCAAAGGCAATGATCACGCAGATGCTGAACGAGGCATAAAGCCCGACCTTGGGGTCCACGCCCGCAATGATGGAAAAGGCGATAGCCTCGGGGATGAGTGCCAGCGCGACGACGATACCGGCGAGCAAGTCGCCCCGAATGTTGGCAAACCAAGTTTGCTTGATAGACGAAAAATTCATAGGCATAGGCAACCCAATCAGCAAGTGCTGATGCGTTGAAGATGGGAAAAAAAGAGGCTGCGCCAGCGAGGCCGGGTAAACGGCTCGGTGGCGAGAGAGAAAGGCGAGGTGAAAGCCCGCTAGCGCGGCACCTGAAGTTGCCGAACTATGGCGGTGTCACAGAACAAAAATACCCAAGCGGCAGCTCACGGCGGGGAACAAAAACCGTGGCTTCAGAGCATTTTTGAATGAGTTTGGACACCCAAGAATTGTAGTCTGGCTCCCGCTCAGGAGCAGCTTTGGGGGTAATGGCTTCGCGTATGCCTATCAAGCAATTTGGACATAAACCCGCTTACCAAGCACGTTGGCCGCAGCCTCAATTTGGTCGAGTTTGGAGGCATGGCGCAAGTCAAACAAACGATCTACTTGCGGCATGTGCCAACCTAAGCGGCGGGCGAGTTCTGCTTTTTTGATGCCCTGCTGGGTCATCGCTTGGTACACGCCCAATTTGCCGTATTCCAGCGCGGACGGTCGCACCGTTTTTTGTCCGATAGCCGGCTGGCTGGCGACTGGCAAAGGCTTGCGGGCATCGATGTAAAACGACAGCCCAGTCTCTAACGCGTCGATAGCATTTAGCAGCGCTTCGTCTTCGTCAGCACCAAAAGTGATGGCTTCGGGCACGTCGGCAAACGTGACCAGCACGCTGCCGTCATCAGGGGTCAAGGTCACGGGATAGTCAAACATGATTTTTTCCTTCACTTCAAACCAAGCTGCCGTTTGATGGCGGCTTCAAGCCCTTTGCCCAGCTCCACCGTGCCATGCATCGGTAAAGCAGACTGCTTGCCGTTCAAAAACACCTTCAGGTGCGAGCCTTTTCCCGTCTGAAAAGTCGCCCCCTGTTGCTCTAGCCATTTCTTTAGCTGCTTGGAATTCATGCCTTAAATATAACAAATGTGTTGTGTTTTTTGAAAACATCAGCCAAAATACCAACTAAAACCGCCTCTAGCCCTTTAAACACGGGCGCTAGCAGCTCTCATTTTTAACAAACGAATCGATGTGCCATGCCCTTGTCTTGGAACGAAATCAGAACCCGCGCGCTCGCGTTCAGCCTCCATTGGGCGGATGCCAGCAACGAAGACTCGCAGGCCAAGCCGTTTTGGATTGATTTTTTTGAAATCTTCGGCATCACCAACAAGCGCGTCGCGGTGTTTGAGCAGCACGTCAAAAAGCTGGGCGACAAGCAAGGCTTTGTCGATTTGTTCTGGCCGGGGATGCTGCTGGTCGAGCACAAGTCGCGCGGCAAAAATTTAGATTTAGCTTTTCAACAGGCGCTGGATTATTTTCCCGGTCTGGCCGAGCGCGACTTGCCGCAAATCATCATCGTCTGCGACTTTGCGCGCTTTCGGGTGTACGACCTTGCCACCAGCCAAACCACCGAATTTGCGCTGCATGAGCTGCATAAGCACATCGAGCTGTTTGGCTTTATCGCCGGCTACAAAGTGCAGGTGATTCGCGAGCAAGACCCCGTCAACGTGCGCGCCGCCGAGCGCATGGGGCGCTTGCACGACGCGCTCAAGGCCAACCAATACGACGGCCATCCGCTCGAAGTGCTGCTGGTGCGGCTGCTGTTTTGCCTGTTTTCTGACGACACCGGCATCGTCCAACCAGCGCAGTCGTTTCGGGCGTTTATTGAGGAGCGCACCGCGCCCGATGGCTCGGATTTGGGGCCGCGGTTGATTCAGATTTTTCAGGTGCTGAACACGCCCACCGAGAAACGCAGCAAGGCGCTCGACCAGCAATTGGCGCAGTTTCCGTACATCAACGGCAAGCTGTTTGACGAGTGTTTGCCGATGCCGGACTTCACCGCCGCCATGCGCGAGCTGCTGCTGGACGCCTGCGCGCTGGACTGGTCGGCCATCAGCCCGGCGATTTTTGGCAGCCTGTTCCAAAGCATCATGGACAGCGCGGCGCGGCGCAATTTGGGCGCGCATTACACCAGCGAGGAAAACATCCTCAAGCTGATTGGCCCGCTGTTTTTGGACGACCTGTATGCGCAGTTCCACAAAATCAAAATCCAGCGCCAGCGCTTGCTCGAATTCCACCAAAAGCTGCGCCACATCACCTTTTTTGACCCAGCGTGCGGTTGCGGCAATTTTCTGGTCATCAGCTACCGCGAACTGCGCAAGCTGGAGATGGAGGTGCTGCGCGCCAGCCATGCCCTGAGCGGCTTGGCCGGTCAGCAAAGCATGGACGTTCACAGCCTGATTGGCGTCGATGTCGATCAGTGCTACGGCATTGAGATTGAGGAGTTTCCGGCGCAAATTGCGCAAGTCGCGCTGTGGCTGGTCGATCACCAAATGAACATGGCGGTCAGCGCCGAGTTTGGTTTGTACTTTGCCCGCATCCCGCTGAAAACCAACGCCAACATCGTGCATGGCAATGCGCTGCGCTTGGATTGGAACGCGCTGCTGCCGGTGCAGCGCTGCAGCTTTGTGCTGGGCAATCCGCCGTTTGTGGGTGCCAAATTTATGGACGCGGCGCAGCGCGAAGACGCGCGCGCGGTGTTTGCTGGCATTGGCAACGCGGGTTTGCTGGACTTTGTCGCCGCGTGGTACGTCAAAGCGACCCAGTACAGCCGCTTGGTGCTGCCGATTGACCCGTCGCCGACGCGCCCGCGCACAGCATTTGTTTCGACCAACAGCATCGTCCAAGGCGAGCAAGTCGGCGTGCTGTGGAGCTGGATGCTGGCGCAGGGAATCCACATTCAATTTGCGCACCGCACCTTCAGTTGGCGCAACGAGGCTTCGGGCAATGCGGCGGTGCATTGCGTCATCGTCGGCTTTGGGCTGGAGGACGCGCCGGGCAAGGTGATTTACGAGTACGAAGACATCAAAGGCAAGCCGCACGCGGTGCCGGCGGCGAATATCAATCCGTATTTGGTCGATGCGCCCGATGTGGTACTGACCCGCCGCAGTAAGCCGATTTGCAACGTGCCAGAAATTGGCATTGGCAATAAACCGATTGACGGGGGCAACTACCTGTTCACCACTGAAGAGCGCGATGCGTTTATTGCCCAAGAACCTGCCAGCGCCCAGTGGTTTCGCCGTTGGTTGGGGGCAAATGAGTTTCTCAACGACTACGAACGCTGGTGTTTGTGGCTGGGCGATTGCCCGGCAAGTCAATTGCGCGCCATGCCACGGGCAATGGAGCGCGTGCAAGCCGTCAAAGCGGTGCGACTGGCCAGCAAAAGCCCAGCCACACGAAAATTGGCAGCCACACCGATGCGGTTCCATGTGGAGTTCATGCCGTCAACCCCTTTCCTTGTCATTCCTGAAGTGTCCTCAGAGCGCAGGGAATACATCCCCATGGGATTTCTTCAGCCCGAAATATTGGCAAGCAACAAGCTGCGTCTTGTGCCAAATGCAACTCTGTGGCAATTCGGAGTACTGCAATCACGCATGCACGCAGCTTGGACAAAATACACAACAGGACGGCTTAAAAGCGACTTTCAATACTCCATCAGCATCGTCTACAACAACTTCCCTTGGCCCGACCTCCCCGCCACGTTAGCACCAAACAAGCCGCTAACGCCCGCCCACAAAGCGCAAGCAGCTATCGAAATCGCAGCGCAAGCGGTGCTGGATGCACGGGCGCAGTATTTCCCGGATGCGTCGTTGGCCGATTTGTACGACCCGCTGACCATGCCGGTGCCGCTGCTCAAGGCGCACCAAAAGCTGGACGCGGCGGTGGACAAGGCCTACCAGCTGTGCGGCGGCAAAAAGCGCTATGCCTCTGACGCCGAGCGCGTGGCGTTTTTGTTTGAGCGCTACCAGCAGCTGACCAGCTTGCTGCCCATTGCGGGCAAAAAACACCCAAAATCTAAGCCAAAACGGCCTCTAGCCCTTTAAACACGGGCGCTAGCAGCTATCAATTTTGATTTGTTATGGCTGCTGCGGCTGCTGCGGCTGCACTGGCGCTATGCGCAGCGGCACCGTCACCGGGCCGTCGTTGACCAGATGCACTTGCATGTCGGCGGCGAATTCGCCCGTGGCCACGTCAGCGTGCGCGGCGCGGGCTTGGGCGACAAAGTAGTCGTACAAGCGCCGGCCTTCGTCGGGCGCGGCGGCTTGCTTGAAGCTGGGGCGGTTGCCGCCGCTCACATCGGCCGCCAGCGTGAACTGGCTGACCAGCAGCAAGCCGCCTTGCGTATCCTGCACGCTGCGGTTCATCTTGCCGGCCTCGTCGTTGAAGATGCGCAGCTTCAAAAGTTTGGCCAGCAGTTTGTCGGCCTCGGCTTGGGTGTCACCGCGCTCGGCGCAGACCAGCACCAGCAGGCCGGCACCAATCGCGCCGATGGTTTGGCCGGCGACTTCGACCCGCGCTTCGCGCACGCGTTGCAATAGGCTGATCACTGTTTTTCTTTCTCTTTTGGCTCGACGGGGTCTAGGTAGGCTTCGACGTCGCAGGGCAGCAGCTCGATGGTGGTGCGCAGGCCGGGCACGGCCTCCATCAGCGCGCGTTCGACTTGGCCGCGCAGTTCGGCGGCGCGGCGCAGCGTCCAGTCCGCCGGCAGGTGCAGGTGCAAATCGACAAACTGGCGCTGACCGGCGCGGCGCGTGGTGACGTGGTCAAAGCGCACGCAACTGCCCTGCGCTTGGGTGGCAATGAAGTGCTGCAAAGTGGCCTCGATGGTGGCTTGCACTTCTGGCTCGACGGCTTCGTCCATCAGCCCTTGCGAGGAGCGCCAAATCAGCTCGGCGCCTTCTTTCAAGATGTTCAGCGCCACAAAAATCGCGGCGACCGCGTCCAGCCACAGCCAGCCGGTCAACCACACGCCGACCAAGCCGACCAGCACGCCCACCGAAGTCCAAACGTCGGTGAACAGGTGGCGCGCGTCGGCTTCGAGCGCAATCGAGCGGTGAATACGCGAGGCGCGCAGCATCACCCACGCCAGCACGCCGTTAAACACCGAACTGAGCACCGACAGCCCCAGACCCCAGCCGATTTGCTCTAGCGGTTGCGGGTCAAACAGCCGCTGCACAGCGGCCCACAAAATGGCCATCGACACGCCGGCAATCAGCAGGCCTTCAAAGGCGGACGAAAAATACTCCGCTTTGTGATGGCCGTAGGGGTGGTTGTCGTCGGCGGGCAATTGCGCCACCGTCACCATGCCCAGCGCAAACACCGCGCTGGCCAAGTTGACGAAAGACTCCATCGCGTCCGACAGCAGGCCGACCGAGCCGGTGACGTACCACGCCAGCGTTTTCAGCGCGATGGTGACGATGGCCACCACGATGGACGCCCACAGCAGGTTGCGTGGGGTCAGCCAAGGGTGGATGGCCGGGCGGGCGGTGTCGCTGGGCGGGGGCATCAGGCGGCGCCGACTGAAGCTGAATTACTCCACATCGTCGTCCGTCACCAAGCGGGCTTTGACGCTTTTGCCTTTGACGCGGCCCGCATTCAGGCGCTGCACCACTTGGGGCGCAATCTCGCGCGCCACGGCAACGTAGGTCGAAAATTCATTGACGTTGATTTTTCCGACCTGTTCGCGCACATAGCCCATGTCGCCGGTCAGCGCGCCCAGCACGTCGCCGGCGCGGATTTTCTCTTTGCGCCCGCCAATGATTTGGATGGTCGCCATCGGTGGCACCAGCGGGCCGTCGCCGCTGGGGGTCAGTTCGCTGACCAGGCTCCACTGCGATTCGCGCCCTTGCAGCACTTCAATTTTGCCGACGCTGCCCATCTCGTCCATGCTGACCAAGTTGAGCGCCAGCCCTTGCGCGTCGCCCCGGCCAGTGCGGCCAATGCGGTGGATGTGGATTTCAGCATCGGGCGTGACATCGACGTTGATGACGGCGGCCAAGTCGGCAATGTCCAGCCCGCGCGCGGCCACATCGGTCGCCACCAGCACCGAGCAGCTGCGGTTGGCAAACTGCACCAACACCTGGTCGCGCTCGCGCTGCTCCAGCTCGCCAAACAGCGCCAGCGCGCTGACGCCTTGGGCTTGCAGCACACCGACCAAGTCGCGGCACTGCTGTTTGGTGTTGCAAAAAGCAATCGACGATTCGGGGCGAAAGTGGTCCAGCAGCAGGCCGACGGTGTGCAAGCGCTCGCTGTTTTTGATCTCGTACCAACGCTGCTCAATCTTGCCGGCGCTGTGCTGCGCTTGGACGGTGATTTGCTGCGGGTTCTTCATGAACTGCTGGCTGAGTTTGGCGATGCCCTCCGGGTAGGTCGCCGAGAACAGCAGCGTTTGGCGGTTTTTGCTCGGGCACTGGCGCGCCACGGTGGCGATGTCGTCAAAAAAGCCCATGTCCAGCATCCGGTCGGCCTCGTCCAGCACCAAGGTGTTGAGCTGGTCGAGCACCAGATACGAGCGCTCCAAGTGGTCCATCACGCGCCCCGGCGTGCCGACGACGATGTGCGCGCCGTGCGACAGGCTTTGCGCCTGACCGCGCAGCGGCACGCCGCCGCACAGGGTGACGACTTTGACGTTGTCGCTGGCGCGCGCCAAGCGGCGAATTTCAAAGCTGACTTGGTCGGCCAGCTCGCGCGTCGGGCACAGCACCAGCGCTTGCACGCCAAAGCAGCGCGGGTTCAGGCGCGCCAGCAGGGCGAGGCCAAAGGCGGCGGTCTTGCCGCTGCCGGTGCTGGCTTGGGCAATGATGTCGTTGCCCAGCAAAGCGGGCGGCAAGCTGGCGGCTTGGATGGGGGTCATTTGCAGATAGCCCAGTTGCTGCAAATTGGCCAAAGTGGCCGGGCTGAGCGCGAGGGCGCTGAAGTCTTGGGCGCTGTGCGCGGAGGTGGAAGTCATGCGCCGATTATCGGCGTGCAGGGCGGTATCGCTCTCTAGCATCCCTTCGCATCATTGCATTGGCCCAGGCTGAGAACAAAAGCGGATGTTCTTTTAAGCCACCATCAGCGCCTTCAATATCGGCAGCTGCTTGTCAGTGAGTAGGTCGGGTTAGCCCGCAGGGCGTAACCCGACAAGTGCTTTGCAGGCCAGCGTTTACCGACTCCGAAAACGTCGGGTTACGCTGCGCTAACCCGACCTACGGCTTATTTTTTTAGTTCGTGGGCAGCGCGGCACCACTCCTGATTTAATAGCTGCTAGCGCCCGTGTTTATTGGGCTAGAGGCCGATTTGACTAAAAAATGCAACCAAAGTGGGTGGCCTTTGGGTTTTGTGACGTAGTGCGAGGCTTGCCGCGAAGATTCCGATCATGCGGGCGAATGCGTTTGCAGCCAGTCTTTCAAAGCATCATTCATCCGTGTCTGCCAGCCTTTGCCAGTGGCTTTGAAGGCATCAATGACCTCTGCGTCGTAGCGCACCGTCAGGGCCTGTTTGGTGTCTTGCGCCTTGGGACGGCCACGCGAAAGAGCCTCACGCAACGCAGCCGCACCTTCTTGTGCCGAAACCGGCTGTTCACCGATTTTCCACTCGCCCTGCTCGAAGAAGTCCTGAGTCAACTCCGGGGCATCGTCCGGGTCAACCCAAGGCTTGGGCGAATTTTGCAATTTCACGTTCATTGGCTTTCCTCACGCTGATGATGCGGCGAACTTCGCCACGAGGCGTCCAGATCACGATAACCATCCGGCCATCCAGCACGCCGACTGTGGTGAACCGTGTCTCGCCATAGTCAAACCGGGCATCTTCTGCCGTGACATTCACCCCAGCGAACACCTCGCCAGCATGGGCGAAATCCAAGCCACGCTCTGCGAGCGTCTTGTCACGCTTATCGGGGTTGAACTCGATCTGCATGACATTCATTGTAGTTACGCAGTTTTTAATGGAGGAAGGTCACAGTGGATAAGTTTAAGCAGCGCTGACTATTTAGGTAACCAAAGTGGGTGGCCTTTTAGTTATTGATCAGTAAAAACTGCGGCCAAGCTGGGAGCGTCAATCGCCCGATCAAACCAGACTCCGATCTGTTGCGAATCAGCCGCTTCAATTTGGGCAGCAGTAGCAGCAACCACAGCACCAAAGCGTTTTGTGAGCAACTTTTGCAACGCCAGAGCCTCACCTTGTTGCATCCCTTGCTGCATCCCTTGCTGCAAACCCTTCTCAATGCCAATGCGCTCCACACTTGATACATAAGCCATTTTTTTCTCCTGTTCCAAGTTACTCAAATTTTGCCAAAGCTGTTTTTTAAGCGCCTCTGGCAATTTCATCATCCAGTCGATCACAAAAAACAAGTCAATGATGCGCTGCTTGTCCCAGCCCCGGCGGTACAGCAGCTGCACCAGCTTCCACTTGGCCGCAAAGCGTGCCTGCGGGTCTGAGCGGGTGGCTTTGGTCAGCAGGTGCGCCAACGTGACAATGGCAAACGGGTTGGGGTCGTTTTCCAAGGTTTGCCCCAAGTCGGCACTGGTGGGAGGGCAACAAAAAGCCCCGCGATTTAGGTACGACCCAACCTACGGCGCTATTTGGAACATCAAAAACCATAGCTGCCAGCGCCCGTGTTTATTGGGCTAGAGGCAATTCAACGCGCAACATCGCTTTCCAGCAGCAACCGCACGTAGCGGGAGTACGGAATGCCTCGGGCTTTGGCTTTGAGCTTTAAAGCATCCAACAGGTTTTGAGGCAAGCGCATATTCAGCGCCGCTGTCTTTGGCTCAAATTCAAAGTGCATCGGCTTAAAACCCGACAGGTCATAGGTCGAGAGGTCTGCCGTTTCGACAAATTGCTCTGCCTCGGCGTCACTGACGAACGAGGGCATGGGCTTATTGGATTTGGCTTTCATAGTGATCTATCTCCTTTCGGTGCATGTAGCGTGCGCTGATCGGGCGCAGTTTGGTCTTGGCCTCGCTCTCACGCAGCAAGAAGACCAGAAAAACATAGCGCCCAGCCGCTGTTTTGCCGATGGCTCTCAGGCGCGGCTCTTGCATGTGTGGGTCTGGCATCACAGCCGGCGCTCCCAGCAAGACTTGCTCGATTTCTTCACGCGACACACCGTGCTTGCCGCACTTGGGCCAGTTGCCTTCATCCCAGTCAAAGCCTGTAATTACTATGCTTGGATTCTATACATCTGTCAATACAAATACCACTACAGATACTTTAAATTCACATCAAAAACCATAGCTCCTAACGCCCGTGTTTATTGGGCTAGAGGCCGATTTGACTAAAAAATACAACCAAAGTGGGTGGCCTTTTAATGCATTCTTTTATTGCATTTATTGCAGCCCTTTAACCGCGCAGCGGGTGCTCGGTGATGTACTGGCGCAGAGCCGCGTTCATCCGGGTCTGCCAGCCTTTGCCAGTAGCTTTGAAGGTTTCCAGCAAATCAGCATCCAGCCGAATCGCGGTAAACACCTTTGTTTCATCGGCCTTTGGGCGACCACGTGGGCGCTTCGCAGCGACCAGTGCGGCATAGGTCTCGGGGGAGAACGCTTCGCTCGCGGGCTTTGCGCCCTTGTGCCACTCGCTGCCAAGCTCGCGCGCATCCGCGTCAGAGGCAATGCCTGCATTGATGGCAACTGTCTCATCGTGTGTGGGGATGATCGTCCCCGGTTTAAGTTTCGGCATAGCTTTTCACCTCTCTTGGATTGGCCTTGCGCAGGCTGATGACCCGCAGCGTTTGAACGCGAAGGCAGAACACCATGACATGCAAGCGGTCTCCGATGTAGCCTTTTGCTTCAAAGCGTGGCTCAGCGTACTGCTTGCGCGCGTCTTTACGAACCACCGTAGTGAGTAGGTCGGGTTAGCCCGCAGGGCGTAACCCGACGAGCACTTTGCAGGCCAGCGTTTACCGGCTCCGACAACGTCGGGTTACGCTGCGCTAACCCGACCTACGGCTTATTTTTTATCCTGATTTAATAGCTGCTAGCGCCCGTGTTTATTGGGCTAGAGGCCGATTTGACTAAAAAAGCAACCAAAGTGGGTGGCCTTTTAGTGGCGAACATATTGCGCGCGCGGTTGTCGCTGGTTTTGATGCGGCTAGGCAGTCACGCCAAACTTCAAACCCGTGGCTTTCAGCACGGCGGTGAGTGTCTTGATGGTGGGGTTGCCGCGCACCGATAGCGTGCGGTACAGCGTCTCGCGGGACAACTCGGCCTTGTCGGCCACCGATGCCATCCCGCCACGCGCATCAACCACTTTGCGCAGTGCAGTCAGGTAGGTTTTAGGGTCATCGTCTTCGCTGGCTGCGTTGAGGAATTCAGCGGCAAACTGGGCATCTTGGAGCTGCTCCAACAGCCAGTGGTCGTGGGGTAGGTTTGTGCTCGTTTGGCTCATTTTTTGCTCCTTTGCTGCCACTCGCTCCCTCAAAAGGACACCCACTAGAGCTGCGAGTTTGGCTTATTCAAGCGAGCATCTGAAGGCCGTGTTTTTGCACAATCGACAGTAGCTTGAGCGCCATACCGCTCGGGCGTTTTGCGCCACTTTCCCATTTCTGAACGGTAGATTCGCTGGTATTGAGATACCGAGCAAAAACCGGCTGACTGACGTGGTTGTGCTCCCGAATCTGCTTGATCTGCTCGGGCTTGATCTCGTCAGGAACAACCAAGCACGCACCATCAAAATTGCGCAGCGTAGCTTTGTCTATGGCACCCACCTTCAAGAGAGCCTTAGCAGACGAATGAATCGCCTCGAATGCATCGCTCTTGTATTTCAACTTAGTCATGGCAAATCTCCATCCAATCTTTGTCACGCAACAACTGCACGACCTGTGGCGCGCTCAATCCAGCGTAGGCCTTGGCAAGCACACGAAAGCTCACCAATTCGTCATCTTCGATATTCGCCTTGTTCTGTTTAGCAAACATAGTGCCACCCAGTGCCACCCAGTGCCACCCATTTCAATGGCGATACGCTAGCCCGTGGACAGTCATCTGCATCACTTGGCAAATGTGATGCGCGCACCGGATTTGGAGTTTGCAACCCGCTCGCTTATCCTCCTGTGCTTTTTTGCTCAGGAGGTTGGTCTTGGAGCTCTGGAAACTACTACAGATGCCTTACAGCCCCATCAAAAACCATAGCTGCCAGCGCCCGTGTTTATTGGGCTAGAGGCTGTTTTGGCTAAAAAGGCAACTAAAGTAGGTGTCCTTTTAGTTGAGTACCACGACTTTTGCCGCAAAAGATGTAGCAATGGCACAATGCATTAATGAATACGCAAATTTTTAGAACTCAGACAAGGGGTGTGGCATGAAGCCTTATCCAGTTGGCTGGCCGTTTTGGAAAGAAGCAGCGCGCGCCGGTTTTGCCATAGGCATCAACGTCAACGTCATCCGTGACGAAGAGGCGGGTGTATATGTGGCTTGCAACTCGAACCTCAAAGGATTGGTGGCGGAAGCCGCTACTTTGGATGAATTGCGGGTGAACATTGAGGCGGCCACAGAAGATTTGCTGGCGCACTATCTGCATCAAGCGCCAGTGCGCCACCCTGTTACCCGCCTGACCTTGGCTGCTGCCTGCCCTGCATGAACGGTTATTACGAACTCATTATCAAAGCCCTGAAAGAACAGGGCTTTTTTCGTATTGAGGGCGGAAAAGGCTCCCATGAAAAGTGGTCAAACGGCAAGCATATGGCCATTGTTCCGTTCAGCACCAAATCTCGCTTTACGGCAAACCAGATACTGAAGGACGCAGGCATCAGCAAACGGTTCTAACTGGAATAAAGACACACACGAACCCTTGCGATGGGCTTTTTTAAAAACCACTGCAACTAAAGCGGGGCCTTTTATTGGGGATTCCATGCCCATGCCCCGTTGAACAGGGCGGGGCAGAGTATATACGCGCCACTGCGGCTGGCGTGGGCGGCGCGACGTTACTCCTGATTTAATAGCTGCTAGCGCCCGTGTTTATTGGGCTAGAGGCCGATTTGACTCATCAACGCAGCACACCCGATTATTGCGCTGTCACCGCAACAGAGCGGTCAAACAGCGTTGCTGGCGCAATGTCCAAATTGCCGGGCCAGCACACGGTATCGAGCGCAACAAATGCTTGCTTGAAAAGCGCCAGATCCTGCAATCGTGTGAATGCGCCCCGGCTCAAATACGGGCGGGCATCAAATAACCGGTGATCGCCGGTGTTAAACCACAACTCCAAACAAAAGTCGTCGCGTGGTATTACTTTGGTGACTGATTCCATGACTGCTCCTAGCGCAAAGGCTCAATGGGAAATGGTGGCTGTCCGTTCACGGCAAGCTCCCAATCTGCCATGAGCGCATCACGATGAATTTCAATCCATGCTTGGACAAGCCGCGTTTTGCCGATAGGGAAGTTACCGGCCAGTAAAGCGCCATCCAAGATCGAGAAGGACGCATTCAGCGCTTGGTATTTGGCGTGAATGTGGGGCAATTTATGCCGCTCATCATCAAAAAAATACAGGCTGATGATGATTCCATAAAACATGCTGATGGCTGGCACAGGTCGGTACTCCTCAAGGTGTTGTCGCTTCGACTCTATCGCACGCGGGGCGCTGCTATTAAAAACCATAGCTGCCAGCGCCCGTGTTTATTGGGCTAGAGGCTGTTTTGATGTTTATTTAGGCAACTACATCAAAAGCTCAAGCACCCACAGGCATAGGCTGCACAGCAAGACACAAGCCCATCGCCCCCAAAAGAGCCGTCAGGCTGCGCAGCTCGGGATTGCCAGCAGGGGAAAGCGTCCGGTATAGCTGCGTCGGATTGAGGTGCGCTTTTTCAGCGAGTAAGGCGATACCACCACGGGCTTGGGCAATCTGTCGCAATGCCACCAGCAAGTCTGCCGGCTCACCTTCGCGCAGCAAGTCATTGAGATAGTCAGCGGCAAAGGCCGGGTCTTGTGCGAATAGCTCGGCCATCGCGTCATCGTGGGTACGGTCTTTCATTGCCATCTCCTTATGGTTAACGACTTTGCCAGTCTTTCCAGTAGGCACAGGCGCGGGCAATGTCAGCATCTTGCGATGCTTTGCTGCCTGCGCTTAGTAAAAGCACCACCTGCTGGCCGGACATTGCGTAATAAACCCGGTAGCCAGGCCCGACATCGATACGCAGCTCCCAGACACCATCACGGCAAAATTTGTGATCGCCAAAGTTACCTAACTCCATACGGTTACTATGGCGCTACGGCGCTTCTGTTTTCATAGCTGCTATCGCACGTGTTTATTGGGCTTCAAGCCGTTTTTGTTGTATGCACCATCTTGCGCGCAGTCGCCATGCCGCGCATTGCCCTGCATTGGCGGGCGCAGGCCAGTTTCATCAGGCTGACCGGTGTGCCGACGGCGTGGGCGAAGGTTTTGAAGAACGTGTCGGCGCAGGCAATGAAGGCTTCAGCGTCCATGCCCAAACGCTGCAGCAGCGGCGGCACGTGGCTGGCGATGGCGCCGCGCTTTTTGGGGTGGACGGCGCGGCCCACGGTGTCCACCAAGTCCAAATACTCCTCCAGCCCGAACGGCACGCCTTGGGCGAAGCGGCCGGTCGGGTCGAACGGCATCAGCGGCGCTTCGGGCAAAGCCGCCAGCACTTGTTCGGGCAGCAGGCTGGGCAGCTCGGTGGTGCTGGCGGCTGGCAGCAGCGGCGCACTCACCGGCACAAACGCCTCGCCGTGCAGCTCGCCCAAGCGGGCGGCAATCGAGGTGTGGGCGCTGTCTTCGGGCGATTCGGCCATGCCGGCGCGCACCGGGTTTAAGTCCACATAGGCCATTGCGGCCAGTAGCGCTTGCTCGTCCAGCAGGGCTTGGCTTTTGAAGCGGCCTTCCCAAAAGCGCCCCTTTACGCCGTCTTCGGCGTTGGACTGGCGGGCAATCGATTCGTTGAGCACGCGCATATACCACGACAGGTCGAACAACCGCGCGCGGTAGGTGTCGGCCATTTCATGTACTTTGGCGATTTCGGCCTCGCCCATCAGGGCGCGCAGGGCCGGGTGCAGGTAGCGCTGCACCAGCACCGGGCCGGTGAACAGCTGCGTCCAGCGGCGCAGCACGTCGTCCGCGCTCCAGTCGCGGGCGCGCTCGGCATCGACGCGCAGCACGATGTGGTAATGGTTGCTCATGACGGCGTAGGCCGCCACGTCGATGGCAAACACCGAGGACAGCTCGCGGATGCGGGTTTCGACCCAGCCTCGGCGGTGCTCAAAGTTCTGGCCGGTGTGCGCGTCGTACCCGCACAAAAAGGCGCGGCGCACGCAGCGGTTGACGACGTGGTACCACGGCGTATCGGGCAGGGAGATGAGAGCGGAGCGGGGGCGGGTCATGGTGGCGATTCTTAGGCGATTAGGCAGTTTCAACCCAACGGATGTTCTGTCGCAAACGCACTGCGGACAGCTCCAGCCCATTGGGCCAGCACAGGGCACCCGCATCGATAAAACAGCGCTGAAAATAGGCGGCATCGCGCAGTGGCTCCAGCAAAGACCCGGTGCGCTGGAGCAACGCTCGGCCATCAAAATCACCGCAAGTGCCGTCAGAAAATTCCAGCCTGACCTGAAAGTCGCCCACATAGCGGGCGGTGAGTAACTTAAGCATCTTGATCTGCTCCTGGTATGCGTTCCAAGGGTTCAAACTTCTGCGCGCGCTCCCAATTGGCCATGAGTTCGTCTTAGTGGCGCAGGCACCATTCCTTAACGATGCTGGCCGCCTTATTGGGGAGCCGCCCCGCAGTGACTTGGCCTGTCCGAATATCGATGAGCGCCTCAAACCCTTGATAAGCCGCGTGGATATGTGGCGGCGGATGGTCGTCGTGCCACATGCGCACGATGATGCCAAAAAAGACGGAGAGGATGGGCACAGGCAGTTCTTCTTCAATTAAAGCGTGGACAGGGTCATGGTGCAGATCTCGTTTGCGGCGCACGCGCACCGCGCAGCAGCCCTTCGGTGCTCAAGTCTTCATCAATATCGGGCCAGTGAATTCCATAACCACCGCCCGCCAACTCCCAATGGTTGCGCTGCTGCGCCGTGGCATTGGCCAAGCGCGGATACCACGCTAGGGGTACGGCAATCGTGCGCCCGTCCATCAAATCCACGACGAGACGCGCCTCTTCCACTGCCACGTGCATGGCGCGGACGTCGGTTTCAGGTGCCAAAGAATGCATGCCATGCCTCTTTTAAAGAAGGTTGATGATTTTTCACCATACGCTGAATTTTTCCCAGCTCTGGCGCAGAGTAGCCCACGCTGCGCGCCACCGACGCATCGTGCAACCACACCTTGGCAGTTGCTGGGCCTTTGTCTATATGGACATGCGGCGGCTCGTTAGGTTCGTGGCTGTAGAAGTACAGCCTGAACCCGTCAACTCTCAAAATCGTGGGCATTTGCTGTGGCAAAGGTTGTGGGTGCAGGGCGGGCGATTCATGGTGCCAGTTTAGGCGGCGCTGCTTATTTAGGCAACTAAAGTGGGTGTCCTTTTAGTCGGAGGCCGTTTTGACCAAATACATCCTTCGCCAAGACACTGCAACATCTCCAGCGCGCTGTAAAGTGCCCGCCTACGTCCCATAAAAAAACCGCCGCACTCCTAAGGAGTGAAGCGGCTATTTGGCCCAAATCTTTTGTGGCAAAAGAAATGGTGTCTTTTTAGTGTGACCATTAAAACGCAAAAAAACACCCAGCTCAGGATTTGAACCGAGTGTTGATGTGCTGCTTATTTAGGCAACTAAAGTAGATGTCCTTTTAGTGGGTGTACTTTTAGTGCTCTCGCCCACCCCGGCAGTACCGTTCGTGCCAATTGCCAAAGGGGGTGTCCTTTTAGTGGGCTCATATCAAGCGATCTGTAGCGCTTTCATGATCGGTAGTCTTTTTTCAGCAAACTCAACCGCTTGGCGGGTCAGTTCGGCTACGTTCTCTGGCTCGCCATCAATGGCCACTCCTTCTTTGGTCAACCGCTGATTCATGACTGACAGGTGTTGCCACACAAATTGCGCCCATTCTTCTGGCGTTTTTTTGCCTTTTTGGCGTGCCAACAAAAACAGCTGATGGAATCGGTTAACGGGAATAGCTCCCCCGGTGACAGGGCTGGCGAGATAGGCAACGTCGTTGCTGCTGCGGCTTTTGTTCATCAAGTGCAGGTTGAGTTTGTCGGTGTGGCGCTTGGCTTTGGTCGCTACCGCATCCTCTTGCGCCTGTATCAGGTCTCCTTTACCAATCAAAATCAGGGCCGCTTGCAATACTTGGGCAAACACTAGCCCTTTGTCTTTCAGTGCTTCCTCTATCTGGCCCAAGCTCAGGGGTTTGTAATTGGCTAAAAGTTCCAAAATAGGTGCGTAAACATCTTCGTTCAGTGTGGCTTCTCCACGCGCGCCATTGACTTTGAGCTCCACTGCATCGCGCGGGGTGATCAGTACGACGCGCTGGCTACGCAACAGGTCGCCGCGTTCAAAGGTGCCCAGCTGTCTGGCACCTTTGACCCAATAATCCCGGCGAAACTGTGTGTTGCACATAAAGTCGCGCACCGTCTCACGGAACGACGCATCCGGGATGTCTTGAAGAAAGGTCTTTTGCTCATCGCTCAGGTTGACCGCATCTACGTGGTCGGTGTAGTGGGCTGAACAGGCAAAGCCGAGCTTGGCCGAAGACAACCATTCGGTCATGCGGGCAAACGACATCGGGTGCCAGTCGCGGTTGAAATACTCGTGTGCCAAGTAGTTGCGGTTTTGATCCTTCATTTTTTTGATGCGTTCATGCACCGCAGGATTGCTCTTACCGTAGAGGGGCTGCGTGTTTAGCAGTCGGTCTGCAAAGTCCAGCGCAGTGTCAATGCGGTTGACGATGCCTTGCCCGCTGGCTCCCATCACGTCGGCGTGCTGGTTGAGCAAATCACGCATGGGCAGCATGGCAGCCCAGCCGGGCTGGGTGTTGTAGCTGATGTAGAGCACGCCGCCGACCTTGAGCTTGCGGCGCAGGAAGTCAACGATCACGCTGCGGTTGTCGTCACTGATCCAGCTCCATATGCCGTGCAGGCCAATAAAGTCGAACTCGGGCAGATCTGAGCGGCTACAGAAATCTGCAAAAGCCTCATCGAATAGCTTGGCATTAGCGCCAGAGATGCCGGCCAGCTCTTGTGCAAATCCCGCTTGCGACGGGTTGAAGTCTGTGCCAGACCACGCGGTGATAGAGGCTGCGGCGTGGGCGCCAATGCTCATGCCTTGACCAAATCCCAATTCGCAGGCCACGCCTACTTCGGGGAACACAATACCTGAACTCAAAAAAGGCAGTTTGATGCGTTGGGGATTGAGTTCGGGGTAATAGCCATAGGTGTAACCAATGTCGGCCACGTAGCCGGCAGTCCAGTCTGACATTTTTTATTCCTTTTTTGATACAAAAAACCCCGCTCCTTTGCAGGAAACGGGGTTTGAGCTTCAAGACCACCAGTAAAGCTGATGATCCTCTCTAAAAGAGATTAGAAGTTGATGTCGACTTCACCAATGCTGGCAACGCCGGCAAATTTGATAACGATATCGTCAGCTGCGGAGAAGTTACCGTCCTTGTTGGCATCAACAAACACATAGGTGTCAGTACCGTCAGAGGTAAATGCCACACCGCGGTCGCCGGCCACTGCACTGAACAAATCTACGATGTTGGTCAGATCAGTTGTAGCTGGAGTAACCTTGGTTGTTACGTTTTCCACACCACGCTGAGCACCCGTGAAGCCAAAGTTGGTCAGATCCAAGCGGTCAGAGTTGGCTGTGCCACCAATATCAAACTTGGTAATAACGTCAAAACCGGTATCTGCACCCAAGGTAATCTTGCCATCCTTGCTGGTATCGGTGAGCTGCGAGTCAGTTGCCAGCTTGTATACCAGAGTATCGCGAGCAGCAGCAGTTGATGCAGTCAAATCGATCACGTCAGCGCCCTTGCCACCGTAGATGGTGTCACCCTTAGCCGTAGCAGTGTACGTATCTACACCTGCCGAACCCACGTAGGCTACAGATTGAGTATGTGAGGTCAGATCGAGGGTGACATTGCCGGTAGACGCCGAAGCATCCACCTTGGTCAGCACACCCAGAGCCTTGCTTGTTGCGTTGGCGATCACGCTGGCGTCACCCTTGATGGTCAGGGTTTCCGCTTCAGTGGCCGTCAGCTCAACCGTCACGGTGTGCAGGGAAGCCTTCTGCTGGGTGGCATCGGTACCGCCGTCCAGCTTGGTCACTGCCGCGTCAATCACCAGATTCTCAACGCCAGCCACGGTAATGGTCTGTGCGTCAATGATGCCGTCGGCCGTGTTGTCCTTGTTGCCGTCAGAAATGCGAGCAACCAAGGTGAAGGTTTCGGCATCGCTGGTAGCTGTCGTGCCCAAAGCGTCCTTCAGGGTAACCTTGACATTTTTGGTGATGTCAGTCTTGTCCTGACTGGCACCGTTAGCAGCACCAGCAGTGCCGTTGATGTTCAGGGTGAAGGTGTCAGCGGCGTTCTTGAACTCGACGTCACCCACCAGCGCGCCAGCAATCTGAACAGTAGCAAAGCTGTTCAAGGACACATCGAAAACACCCTTGGCTAGGCTAGTGGTATGGCCAGCACCCGTCACATCCAGCGTTTCGAAGTTCTTGATGTACTTGGCGGTCGTAGCCGTCAGGGTATCGCCTTCAGTGATGTTGATGGTGTCGGTACCGTCACCGCCATCAACGCCCTTGGTGAAGGAAGCCAGCTTGGTACCAACCTTCAGGGTGTCACTCCCCTTGCCCAGCGAGACGGTGTTGTCGGTGCCAGACGCCGTGGTCATGGTGATCGAATCATTGCCGTCACCACCGGTCACAGCGGCTGACTTGGCGGCGTTGGCAACCGTAGCGGTCACGCCACCGGTGTTGCCTGAGGCGTCCAGCTTGGTGGCAGCCGTCAGACCCGCAGCGGCAGTCAGATTGACACTCCCTGCACCGGTGACGGTAACAGTGGTGGCCGATGCTTCGGCGACATCCAAGTCGATCAAGTTGGAGCCCGTGGCCGCAATGCTGACCGTGGTGGCAATATCAGCAGCAGCAAGCGTGGTGTCCAGAACCTTCACGTTGGCGTTGTTGGTCGTGATGTTCAGGGTCGTTGCCTTGGAGGCCGCAGTTTTACCCAGATCAACAGCAGCCGTAACAGCAGCCAGCGGGTCGGTCTTGCCAACGGTATCGAAATTCAGGGCCAGGGTAGTAGCGGTAGAGCCATCGAAGTTGACGCCCTGAGTCTGGTTCTTCACACCGAGCGTGGTCGCGGCACCAACACCATTGACCGTGCTTTCGTTACCAGCAGCCGAGGTGGTGCTCTTCTCGACGACAATGGTTTGAACGCCGGTAGCATTGGCCAGCGAAACATCCTTCGTGTCACCCGCAAAACGCAGATTAACCACTTCGATGGAAGTCAGCACCGGCGCAGCGGCGGTAGCAGAAATCGTAGCGTTCAGGGTGTCAGTACCTTCACCACCATTGAGGCTGTCGAAGGAATTCAGCGTGTCAGCAGTACCGCCGCCGGAGGCTTCCAGGATGGCGGCGTTATAGGTGTCGTTACCAGCAGTACCGGTGAACTTAGCGCCGCTGTCCTCACCAATAGTGAGCGTGAAGGTCTGACCGCCGGTTTGGCCTTGGATCGGATCGGTAGCGTCAGCAATCTGCGTCTTCAGCGCTTCAGTCACTTGCGAAGGGCTCAGCACCGAGCCGGCGTTGAAGGTCACGCCCTTCAGAATGTCGCGCGCAGCTTGTGCATCGGCGTCGCCAGCGTAGGTGACGTTGAAGCCAGTGCCGGAACCAAAGTAAGCATCGGTCAGGGGGCGGCCATCAACTTGCTGGGTGAAGTCGTTGGCAACTTGCACCTTGTTGGCCACGGCCACGGCGTCGTCGCCAGTAGCGCCGTTCAGCACGTTCAGGGCAATGGTGCCAGCGGTAAAGGTGCCAGCGATGAAGCCGTCCACATAGAACTTCTTGCCAGCAGCGTCAGGGATAGTGTTGAACAGAGCCAAGTACAGCTGGTCGATAACGGTGCCAATGGTGGTGGCGTCGATAGCGCCGTACAGGGCGACGGCTTCAGGCGACGCGGCAAAGGCGTCGATCACTGCGCCAAAGTCGCCACCGGCGGCGTCCACGCGCTGCGCCCAGTATTTCAGGCCCGCTGGGTCGGCAGGACGCTGGTAAAAGGCGATGAAGATTTTTTGTACTTGTTCGAAATATTGAGCTGCAGCCATGGATTTTTCTCCGTTTAAAAGTGAATCTGCCTCCACAATTTGAGGAGTGCGCGGTGACGATACCACACGACCCTTGCATTTTTTCTGCGCTTTACCTTTGACAAAGCCTATCGAACGGGTAAGTGTGGGGCAAAAAATACATTTAGCCGCCCAGAGCCGTTGGCTACACTTGCCGGCTTTGTGGCGGGGTGGCGCGTGATGGATGCGGATGGATCGGCTGGGAATGCTTTGGACGCTTTAGACACTTTGGATTTGGACACCTTGCTGCAGCGCTTGCGCGCGGTGGCGGCGCAGCATGGCGATGCGCTGGCCGCGCCGGTGGTGGCGCGCCCTTGGGTGGGCGGCGCTGGGGCGGCGGACGCTGCCAGCGCGCTGCCGTGGGCGCTGGCGGCGCGCGCGGGCGGGCTGGGGCCGTTTTTGCTGGCCGACGAGGCCGGTTTTGTCGCGCTGGCTTATCGGCACCTGCTGGCGCGCACGCCCGATGCGGGCGGGCAGGCGCACTTGCTGGAGCGCCTGCGCCAACACACACCACGCACCGAGCTGCTGGCCGAGCTGGCTTTGTCTGCCGAGGCGCAGGCGCTGCGCGGCGGGCAGCCGCTGCGCTGGGGCTGGCTGGCCAAGCTGGCGCTGGCGGCGGTGCAGTTGCCGCTGCCGCGCGCGCCGTGGCTGGTGCGCGGCGTGTGGCGGCGCACCGAGCGGTGGTTAACCCGGCGCACCCAGCGCGGGGCGCTGGGGCTGGCGTGGCAGGTGGCGCTGGCGCAACAAGCGCAGCAAGCGGCCATGCAAACGC
>JBHCAP010000059.1:0-3301 GCA_041798325.1 Giesbergeria sp. | reverse complement strand
GATACTGCGCTAGCAGCTATAAAAAGCAGTGCAGCCAGTAGGCGAAAGAAGAAGCGGTAAGACATAGGCTCAGTGGGAGCGCAGGGCGGCGCTTTGGTTCCAAAAGGGTGCGGCGCATGGTAGCGGCAGCAGGAGCCATCCCCTACCATCGAGCGCATGAATGCTTCCTCTTTTTCACCTGCCGTTTGGCCGTCGCGCTGGTGGGCTGACGTCTCCACGCGCGACTTTGTGGCCGCGCAAAACAGCGGCTTGGCCGCCGCCACCGTCGCCGTGCTACCCGTCGCCGCCACCGAGCAGCACGGCCCGCACCTGCCGCTGTCGGTCGATAGCACGCTGCTGCAAGGCGTGCTGGACGCGGCGCTGGCGCAGTTGCCCGCCGATCTGCCGGTGCTGGTGCTGCCGCCGCAAAACATCGGCCTCAGCCCCGAGCACATCAGTTACCCCGGCACGCTGACGCTGCAACCGGCGACGCTGTTGGCGCTGTGGACGCAGCTGGGCGAATGCGTGGCGCGCGCCGGCATTAAAAAGCTGCTGCTGCTCAACGGCCACGGCGGCCAAGTCAGCGTGATGGACATCGTCGCGCGCGAGCTGCGCACCCAGCAGCACCTGCTGGTGTACAGCGCCAGTTGGTTCAGCCTGCCGCTGCCGGACGATGTGGCCGGCCAGTTCAGCGCCGAGGAGCACCGCTTTGGCATCCACGCCGGCGACATCGAGACCTCGATGATGTTGCACCTCGCGCCCGGCACAGTGCAGATGGCGCACGCGCGCGACTTTCACTCCACCTCGCAAGAGCGCGCGGCGCGTTACGCGATTTTGGGCAACGGTAAAAGCGCCAAGCTGGGCTGGGCGATGCAGGACTACCACCCCGCCGGAGCGGTCGGCAACGCGGCGGCGGCGACGGCGGACAAGGGGCGCGCGGTGGTGGAAGCGGCGGCAGCGCAGTTGGCACAGCTGCTGCAAGAGCTGCACGATTTGCCGTTGAGCACCTTGGTGGATGCGGTGGATTTGGCGGGATGATTTTGAGTCAAAATGGCCTCTAGCCCTTTAGATACGTGCGCTAGCAGCTATTATTTTTGATTTAATCCACACCAACTAGCGCAGCGCGCCACTTATTGGGCCGGTTTCGATCAAAAAGCGCCAAAAACGACCCCGGCGCTCCCTAAAATCGCCCTAAATTCCCGCGAGGGGAGGAACCCCAAATGACCCAGACCGTTGCCGCGCCTGTCGGCTTTCAGCTCACGCCGCCCGAGGTGGTGCAGCCCATCAGCAATGACGTTGCCAAAACGGCGATTCCTTTGCCGCCGGAGTTGACGCAAGCGGTCGATGCGCAGGTGGCGCAATTCATCGCCGCGCTGCTGACCGAGGACGTGCAAAGCGACGGCTTTCGCGCCAAGCTCGACAGCGCGTTTGCGCTGGGGCGCGAGGAGGTGTCGATAGCCGCCAGCCTGATGCAAGGCCGGCTGATGGAGCGCAATTTTGTCGGCACCGAGGACAGCACCGCCTTCAAAGCGCTGCAAGACATGCGCCGCCAGCTCGACGACCTCAACCCCGGCAAGCAGGGCGATTTGTTTCAGCAGCCCAAGCTGCTGGGGTTTATTCCGTTTGGCAACCGGCTGCAAAACTACTTTCGCAAGTTCCAGGGTGCCAGCGCGCAGCTCAACGCCAGCATGGAGCAGCTGTACGCCGCGCGCGACGATATTCAGCGCGATGTGGTCGATATCGAAGCCACGCGCGCCAAGCTGTGGGAGGCGATGCAAAAGCTGGCCGGCGCCATCCGCTTTGCCGAGTTGCTCGATGCCAAGCTGCTCGCCCATGTCGATGGCCTGCGCGCCACCGACGCTGTGCGCGCCAAAGCGCTGGAGCAGGAAGTGCTGTTTTATGCGCGGCAAAACCTGCAAGACATGCTGACCCAGCAAGCGGTCTGCACCAACGGCTACTTGGCGCTGGATGTCTTGAAAAAAACCGGGCGCGAGATGATGAATGGCTGCTCGCGCGTCGCCACCACCGGCATGAGCGCGCTGGCCGTAGCGCAAACCGTGGCGCGCGCCACCGGCAACCAAATCAAGGTGATGGAGATGCTGTCGGGGGTCAACGCCACGATTGAGGGCTTGATGGCCGAGAGCGGCCGCCAGCTCAACACCCATGTCGAAAAAACCACCCAGTTTGCGCAAAACCCGATGGTCGGCATCGAAAAAATCAAAGAAATGTTTGACCAAACCTTTCAGGCGATGGACGCGATAGACCACTTTCGCTCACAAGCCATCGTGGTGATGGGGCAGAACAACGCCATGATTTCCGCCGAATTGAAGCGCGCCGAGCAGTACACCGACAAGGTGCGCTTGGAGCATGCGCGCCAAGCCACCAGCGCGCAGTTGAGCGGGCCGGTCAAGCTCTAAAGCACTCGTTTTTCATTTTTTCAAGGAGAAATTCCCATGGCCACCAGTAGTCGTTACATCGTTCAGCGGGATACCGCTGCTTGGCGGATGCAAGTGCGTTTGTCGTTTGCGCTGGCCATCGTCTGCGCTGGGCTGGGCGTGCTCAATATGCCGGGGCAGGATTTGGACCGGGCGTTTTTGGCGATTGGCATGTTCTTTTGTCTGTTTGCCAGCTTTAGCGTCGCCAAAACCCAGCGCGACAACCGCGATGGGCAGGTGGACACCTCAATGTGGGTGATTGCGGTGTGGGTGGCGTTTGCCGCCGCCGTGTTGCTGACTGGCTGGGGTTTGTGGCGCATGAACATCGACCAGTGGCAAAAATATTACATGCTGGTCAGCTGGCTGTTTATGGTCAGCAGCAGCTTCACGCTGGCCAAGACGATTCGCGATGCGCAGGAGGCCGATTTGCTGGAGCAGCGCTCCGCCCGCGCCCGCAGCGCCGAGGCCGATGCGGCTTAACGCGACTTCTTGGAATCCAAAAATCGCTGCTGGCGCAGCAATTGTTCGGCCGCACTGCGGCCGATTTTCTTTTCGCGCAGCACAATTTCTTGCAGCAACAAATCGAGTTGCTGGCCCAAAGCGACTTGCGCGCAGGGCTGGTCGCTCAATAACTGCTGGCCGCGCTGCACTGCCGGTACGCGCAAGTACGCCATGAGACTGTCGGGCACATAGCGGCGCAGGCATTCGCGCAGGTACAGCCGATCCTCCACCGTGAAATGCTCGTCCTGCACCGCACCTTGACGGGCTATGCGCTGGAAGGCTTCTTTGATACTGAGCAGCCGCGCAGCGTTGTCGTCGTCCAACTCGGCGGCGGCCTTTTCTAGCGCTGCGTCAAAGGCGGCCAGCGACGCTGGGTCAAACAACGT
>JBHCAP010000058.1:0-4971 GCA_041798325.1 Giesbergeria sp. | reverse complement strand
GCCGTGCGCGTCCAGTTGCAAGCCTTGCGCCATTGGACGGGCGCATATGCCAAGCACAGCGAGCAACTGCTGCAGCGCAGCGCGCTGCAAGCCCACGCCGCCGCGCTGGCCAGCGACGCGGCCGCTTTGGGCGCGCTGCTGCACCAACCGCCCACGGCTTTGCTGGACAGTTGGATTGACGACCTTGCGCAGCGCTTGCAGCAATCGCGCGAAGCCAGCGCTTTGCAGGCGGCACTGCACACAACCGAAGCTGCCGAGCGCCAACGCCAAGAGCGCGCCCAAACCGCCTTGATCGCCGCCGAGCAAACACTGGCGGCGCTGTGCGCCCAAGCCCAAGTCGCGCAGGCCAGCGATTTGCCCGCCGCCGAGTCGCAAGCCGATCAGCGCCGCAGCGCCCAGCAGCAATGGCAAAAACTGACCGCGCAATGGGCACGAGCCTCCAAACAAGACGCCGACACCCTGCGCGCCGCCTTGGCCGAGCAAGACAGCGCCGCGTTGGAGCAAGAGCAGCACAGCGGCGCGGCGCAGCTTGAGCAGCTCGATCAAGACGAAAAAGCCGCCATCGCCGCCGCGCACGCCGCCCAGCAAGCGCTGGCGGCCATCGATACCTCGGACGATGCCGCCCAAGCGCGCGAAGAAATGGAATCCGCCGCCGCCCGTTACCGCGCCGGCGTGCGGCCGTGGGCGCAGCTGAAACTGGCGCACGCCCTGCTGAGCCAAGCGCTGCGCCGCTACCGCGAACAGGCCCAAGGCCCGGTGCTGGCGCTGGCCAGCGGCTACTTTCGCCAAATGACCGGCGGGCGCTTTGCGCGCTTGCTGGTCGATGCCTCGGGCACTGCGCCGCTGCTGCTGGCGCAGCCCGAGCAAGGCACGCCCATCGGCATCAGCGCGCTGAGCGAAGGCACCGCCGACCAACTGCACTTGGCGCTGCGCTTGGCCGCACTGGAGGTGCAACACCAGTCCCAGCCTGAGCGCCAGATGCCGCTGGTGCTGGACGACGTGCTGATGAGCGCCGACGACAGCCGCGCCGCGCACATGCTGCAAGCGCTAGCGCAATTTGCGGCGCAGCACCAAGTCTTGGTGTTTACGCACCACCAGCACCTGCTGGAGATTGCCGCGCGCAGCCTGCCCGCCGGCGCAATGAAGGTGCATACGCTGGAGCCGCAGCGGTAGAGTTACCAAGCGTTTTTCTATCAAAAATAAGAGTGAAAACAGCCTCTAGCCCTTTAGATACATGCGGTTGTAGCTCTTATTTTTGATGAACTGACGCTGGCTGACTACGGACCCTATAGAGCGGCAAGGACACCCGACAAAAGGTATGCTTAGCCCCCTCTATGGCCTTGTTGCTTGATTCTTTTTGGCGCGCTTTGGCGTACTGCCTGCGCCCGCGCGTGGTGCTGTTGTCGGTGTTGCCGCTGCTGCTGATGGCCGCTTTGGCGCTGGGTTTGGGCTATTTTTATTGGGAGCCTGCCGTGGCCCAAGTCCATGCTTGGCTGCAAGCGCCCGGTTGGTGGCTGGCGGTGTGGGGTTGGCTGCAAAAACTCGGCGTGGGTGACGCGCCGGCTTGGCTGGCGCCTCTGTTGGTGGTTGCTGCTATTACGCCGCTGGTGGTGTTGGTGGCGCTCTTGCTGGTGTCGGTTTTTATGACGCCCGCGCTGGTCTCACTGGTGGCGCAGCGGCGTTTTGCGGCTCTGGAGCGCAAACACGGCGGCTCGTTGTGGGCCAGCGTGGTCTGGGTCATTGGCTCGACCTTGCTGGCCATGCTGGCGCTGCTGCTGTCGATGCCGTTGTGGCTGGTGCCGCCGTTGGTGCTGGTGCTGCCGCCGCTGATTTGGGGCTGGCTCACCTACCGCGTCATGGCGTTTGATGCGCTGGCCGAGCACGCCAGTAAAAAAGAGCTGCAAGTGCTGCTGGCGCGCCACCGCATCAGTTTGCTGCTGATTGGCGTGTGCTGCGGCTACTTGGGCGCGGCGCCGGCGTTGGTGTGGGCCTCGGGCGTGGTGTTTGTGGCGGCATTTTTGGTGCTGATTCCGCTGGCGATTTGGATTTACACCTTCGTCTTTGCTTTCTCGTCGCTGTGGTTTGCGCACTTTTGTCTGGCCGCGCTGGAGCGCCTGCGCGCAGAAGAGGCGGCGCTGATTGCTACCCTTGCCCCTGCTGAGGCGCTGGCGTTGTCGGAAACGCCACCGCCCTCCCTTTCTTCCCCCTCTTTGTAGAACCTGCACCATGACCACAAGCTTTGGCCTGATCATCGTTGGCGATGAAATTTTGTCCGGCAAACGCCAAGACAAACACCTCCCGAAAGTCATTGAGCTGCTCAGCGCGCGCGGCTTGGCGTTGTCTTACGCCGACTACGTCGGTGACGATCCCGAGCGCATCACCCGCGCGCTGGAGCGTGCCTTTGCCTCGGGCGACACGGTGTTTTCGACCGGCGGCATTGGTGCCACGCCCGATGACCAAACCCGCCAAAGCGCCGCCCGTGCGCTGGGCGTGCCGCTGCAAGACCACCCCGAGGCCCAAGCGCTGATCCGTGAGCGGATGGAGGAAATAGCCCAAGAGCGCGGCGAGGTGTATGACCCGAACAGCCCCGACAACCTGCACCGCCTGAACATGGGCGTGTTTCCGGCGGGCGCACGCATCATCCCGAACAGCTACAACAAAATCCCCGGCTTTAGCTGCACAGGTAGCGCCGGCGGTTCGGTCAACTTTGTGCCGGGTTTTCCGGTGATGGCGTGGCCGATGATCGAATGGGTGCTGGAGCAGCACTGCGCCCACCTGTTCCACCAAGCGCCGCAAACCGAGCACTCGGTGCTGGTGTTTGGCGCGATGGAGGCCAGCTTGACCCCGCTGATGGAGCGCTTAGAGCGCGAACACGCGCCGGTGCGGGTGTTTAGCCTGCCCAGCGTCGATCACCCGGTGCATGGCCGCCACATTGAGCTGGGGGTCAAAGGCCCGTCAGCCGCCGTGCCGGCAGCGTGGGCGGATTTGCGCGCCAGCTTGGCGCAGGCCGGCGTGCGCTGCGGCGAAGAGCTGGTTCGCAAAGTTTGAACAGATTTTTATGTTTTTCCGCGAACAGCCCGCAACGGTAGGAAAATGCCGCACAAGCTGTTCAGCGCCGATTTTTGATATTGAACGAACTTTTAACGAACATTCCTCAGGAGTAATTAATGGCCCAGACCATTGCAGACGTGATGAAGATGGTGGAAGAAAACGAAGTCAAATTTGTGGACTTTCGCTTCACCGACACCCTTGGCAAGCAGCACCACACCACGGTGCCGGTGTCGCATTTTGATGAAGACAAGTTCATCAGTGGCCACGCCTTTGACGGCTCATCGATTGCTGGCTGGAAGGGCATCGAGTCCTCCGACATGCAGCTCATTCCTGACCCCAACACCGCCAACATCGACCCGTTTTTTGAAGAGCCAACGCTCATCTTGAATTGCGACGTGATTGAGCCAAACGACGGCAAAGCCTACGACCGCGACCCGCGCTCGATTGCCAAGCGCGCCGAGGCTTACCTCAAAGCCTCTGGCTTGGGCGACACGGCTTTCTTTGGCCCCGAGCCAGAATTTTTCATTTTTGACGGCGTGCGCTGGAGCAACGAGCCGGGCAAGGTGATGTACGAAATCGAAGAGTACGAAGCGCCGTGGAACTCGGGCCGCGAGCTCGAAGGCGGCAACCGCGGCCACCGCCCCACCACCAAGGGCGGCTACTTTCCGGTGCCCCCCGTGGACAGCACGCACAACCTGCGCGCCGAAATGTCGCTGATTTTGGAGTCGCTGGGCATTCCGGTCGAAGTGTTCCACCACGAAGTTGGCGGCGCTGGCCAGAACGAAATTGGCACCCGCTTTAGCACCTTGGTGCAGCGCGCCGACTGGACGATGCTGCAAAAGTACGTCATCCACAACGTCGCCAATGCCTATGGCAAAACCGCCACCTTCATGCCCAAGCCCTACGCCGGCGACAGCGGCTCAGGGATGCACGTACACCAATCGGTGTGGAAAGACGGCAAAAACCTGTTTGCCGGCGACGGCTACGCTGGTTTGTCGGACTACGCGCTGTACTACATCGGTGGCTTGATCAAGCACGCCCGTGCGCTCAACGCCATCACCAACCCCGGCACCAACAGCTACAAGCGCTTGGTGCCGCACTTTGAAGCGCCGGTCAAGCTGGCCTATTCGGCCAAAAACCGCTCGGCTTCGATCCGCATTCCGTATGTATCCAACCCCAAGGGTCGCCGCGTCGAAGCGCGCTTCCCCGACCCGCTGATGAACCCGTACTTGGGTTTTGCCGCGCTGTTGATGGCCGGTTTGGATGGCGTGGAAAACAAAATCCACCCCGGCGAAGCCGCCACCAAAGACCTCTACCACCTGCCGCCGGAAGAGGACAAATTGGTGCCCACCGTCTGCCACAGCCTCGACCAAGCGCTGGAAGCGCTGGACGCTGACCGCGCCTTCTTGACCAAGGGCGGTGTGTTTTCGGACAACATGCTGGACGCCTACATCGAGCTGAAAATGACCGAAGTCACCCGTTTTCGCACGGCGGTACACCCGATTGAGTACGAGATGTATTACTCGCTATAAGGCGCAACTAGCGCTGAGTGCTGGATAAAAAAAGGCGGGCTAACCGCCTTTTTTTATGCTGCTACGGCTGGGAACCAGACGGTAAAAATGAGCCTCCGAAGCAGCTTGGGGGATACTCTGGCACTGCCCGCTACTGATTCCGTGCGAGGAAATTTGATGAAAACAACGCTCTCTATCCTGTTGTCCGCCCTGTGGTTTGGTGCCGTGTGTGCGCCGGCTGCTTGGTCGCAAGACCGCATTTACCGCTGCGGCAACGAGTACACCAACAACGCTACCCAAGCCAAAGAGCGCGGTTGCCGGCTGGTGGAGGGCGGCAACGTCACGGTGCTGCAAAGCTCGCGCCCGTACACGCCGCCGGCGTCTTCTTCTTCTTCCTCCTCCTCCTCCG
>JBHCAP010000057.1:0-7348 GCA_041798325.1 Giesbergeria sp. | reverse complement strand
GCCGATATCACCAAAAAACGCCAACACCTCCCGTTGCGCCTGCTGCTGCAAGAGATTCCCTCGGTGGTGCTGCAACTGACGCCTTGCTTGCTGATGAGCCCGCTGTCGATTGCGCAGTACCTTTCGGCCAACAGCAGCAACTTTGACATCGTGATTTTTGACGAAGCCTCGCAAATTCCGGTCTGGGACGCGGTCGGTGCGATGGCACGCGCCAAGCAGGTGGTGATGGTGGGCGATCCCAAGCAGCTGCCGCCCACCAACTTTTTTGGCCGCGAAAACAGCTCGGACGACGACATGCCGGACGTGGAAAGCGACTTGGAAAGCATCCTGGACGAATGCCTGGGTGCCAGCCTGCCAACGCGCAACCTGTCGTGGCACTACCGCTCGCGCCACGAGAGCTTGATCGCCTTTAGCAACCACAAGTACTACGGCGGCGCTCTGGTGACGTTTCCGTCGCCGGCGACGCAGGACAACGCGGTGAGCTTTCACTGGGTGGCCGGGCGCTACGAAAAAGGCGGCGCGCGCACCAACCAGATTGAAGCCAAAGCGCTGGTGGCCGACTTGGTGGCGCGCTTGCAGTCGCCCGAGTTTCGCGCTTCGGGGCTGACGATAGGCGTGGTCACTTTCAACACCGAGCAGCAGCATTTGATTGAAGACCTGCTCGATGCCGAGCGGCGCAAAGACCCCGAGCTGGAGTCGTATTTTTCGGATGCAGAACTGGAGCCGCTGTTCGTCAAAAACCTAGAAAGCGTGCAGGGCGACGAGCGCGACATCATGTATTTCTCCATCACCTACGGCCCCGACATTGCCGGCGCGGTGTCGATGAACTTTGGCCCCTTGAACCGCGACGGCGGCGAGCGCCGCTTGAACGTCGCCGTCACCCGCGCGCGCCACGAGTTGCGCGTGTTCTCCAGCCTGCGCGGTGACCAGCTGGATTTGTCGCGCACCCAAGCCAACGGTGTGCGTGATTTGAAGCACTTTTTGGAGTTCGCCGAGCGCGGCCCCAAAGCGCTGGTCGAGTCGCACCACGGCAGCCAAGGCGACTTTGACAGCCCGTTTGAAGCCGGCGTGGCCGCAGCGCTGGAGCGCAAAGGCTGGCGCGTCCACACGCAAATTGGCGCGTCCTCGTTCCGCGTCGATTTGGGCGTGGTCCACCCGGACTTTCCCGGGCGCTATTTGGCCGGCGTTGAGTGCGATGGCGCGACCTACCACAGCAGCGCCACCGCCCGCGACCGCGACAAACTGCGCGAACATGTGTTGCGCGGCTTGGGCTGGGAGATTTTGCGGATTTGGTCCACCGACTGGTGGGTCAACCCGGGCGGCACGCTGGAGCGCGTGCATTTGGCACTGCAAGCGCTGCTCACCGCCGACCGCAGCGCGCAGGCGACCAAGGCTGCGCAGGCAGCTGCCCACGCTGACAAGGCGGAAAAAGCAGAAAAAGCAGAAAAAGCGACAGATGCCGTCTTAGGCGTTGGCCAGATAGAGCGCGACCCGGTCTGAAGTCCACGTTGCCACGCCGGTGCCAAAAAAATCGGCATCCTCTGTCCAAATCGGGCAGCCCAGCGCCATAGCGCAGGCCAAGATCGGCCAGTCGTCGGCATCGCGCATTTCGATGCGCCGCAGCGCTGGCTGCTGCAGCCCGCCATAGACTTCCATGTCCACCGGGAGGACGATGCGTTCCAGCGCATCGAGCACCTGTAGCGCTGGGATGGCGCTCACGCCGCGTTTTTCCAGCAGCGCGGGCAGGTATTTGCGGGCATCGGCGTACGCCACATCCGGCGCAAAGAATTGGACGCTGCCAGCGTGGGCTTGGATCAGCTCGCGCACGCGCTTGCCCAACACGGCGCGGATAAGGATGTTGGCATCCAAAACGATGGCGACGTGCTTCATTTGCTCTTGATAGGCGTGACAGGGGTGGCGCACGCGCCTTGTTTTCGGGCTTGCTTGAAGTCAGCAACGATGCTTTCGACATCTACGCCTTGTGCAGCCAGCAGCTGGTCGAGCGACTGGCTGGCCTGTTGCAGCGCCAGCAAATCTGTCTCAGTTTGACCATGCACCGGAATGAAATAACCCACCGTCTGCCCGTGGCGGGTGACAGCAATTGGCGTGCTGGCGGCGATGTACTCGGCCAAGTCAGCGCGAAATTCGCGGATGCCTACTTTTGTCGCTTCCATAAAGCCTCCTGAAATATGGGTCAATGTGTACACATTTTAAGAGGGCAAAAGCGCTTGTCAAAGGCAAAATACCAGTCAAATCAGCCTCTAGCCCTTTAGATACGTGCGCTAGCAGCTATTGATTTAATAGTGCTGGCGCACGTACCGTTTGGGAAAGCCAGTAGGTCGGGTTAGCAAAGCGTAACCCGACACCACCAGCCGCAAGCTCACTGCGTGTTGGTGTGCCCAGGCGCGCGGTTGAGCAGCTGCGTGCGCTCGTCGCCGGTGATGGCGCGGTAGCGCTCGTAGTGGCGCAGGATGTCGGCAATCAGCTCCTCGGGGCGCAGGTACTGGATGTCGTAACCGAGGCGTCCGTCGGCAAAGAACGTGATTGGCTCAAACACTTGCGCGCTGTCGCTGCTCTTGGCCGCCTCGCGCACCAAAAACACCGGCAGCGTGCGCTCTTGCACTTTGACGCCATAGACAAAGTCGCGCATCAGCGGGTCGGGAATCATCAGGCGCACGGTGCCCTCAGCCACTTCTTCGCTGTGGACGGTGGCCTCGATGCCGCGCTTGCGCAGCTCGCTGGCGACTTGCTCCATCGCCGGCAGCACGGTTTTGCGCAGGTATTCGAGCACGTCGCTGCGGCTCGATTGGTGGACGATTTGCTCCAGCCGGCGCAGCCAGTGCTGGCCGCTCCAGAAGTTGGTCGCCGGCGACAGGTCTTGTGACGAGTGCGCTACGTCGGCCGCCAGCCCGCGCCACAGCCCAAAGCACAGCGCCAGCATGATGGCGGCCACGGGCAAAGCGGCCACCAGCGTCATCGCTTGCAGCGGCTTCAGGCCGCCAGCGAGCAGCAGCACCACGGCGGTCACGCCCAGCACCGCCGCCCAAAACAGCCGCTGCCACACCGGCGAGCGCGGGTTGCCGCGCGAGGCAATCGAATCGACCACAAACGCGCCCGAGTCGGCAGAGGTGACAAAAAACACCGCAATCAACACAATCGCCAGCCAAGAGACGGCGCTGGTGAACGGCAGGTAGTCAAAAAAGCGAAACAGCAGCGCGTCCACATTGCCGACGGTTTGTGCCAGCGCGCCGTTGGCAACGTGGGTGTCAATCCAGATCGCGCCGTTGCCAAACACCGTCATCCACACCAAGTTAAACGCCGTGGGCACCAGCAGCACGCCAACGACAAACTGGCGAATGGTGCGGCCGCGCGAAATGCGGGCGATAAACATACCGACAAACGGCGACCAAGAAATCCACCACGCCCAGTACAAAATTGTCCAGCCGCCAAACCAGCCGGCCTCTTGCGTTGGCTCATAGGCAAAAGTGCGCAGCGACATGCTGGCCAGTTGCGATAGGTAGTTGCCAATGTTCTCGCTCAGCGCTTGGAACAAAAACACCGTGGGGCCGGCGATCAGCACAAAGCCCAGCAGGATGAAGGACAGCGACAAATTTAATTCGCTCAGGCGGCGCACGCCTTTGTCCAGCCCGGTGACGGCCGAGATGCCGGCCAAGCCGACGACGATGGCGATGATGGCAATGCGAAACCCGGCGCTAGAGGTGTCCCAGCTGGTCAGCGAGCCAAGGCCGGCCGACAGCTGCAGCGCGCCATAACCCAGCGTGGTGGCAATGCCAGCAATGGTGCCGACCAGCGCAAACGCATCGACCGCGTCGCCAATCGGGCCGTTGATGCGCTCTTTGAGCAGCGGGTACAGCCCCGAGCGCATGGTGAGGGGCAGGTTGTAGCGAAAGCCGAAGTAGGCTAGCACCAAGCCCATCGCGCCATACACCGCCCAGGCGTGAAAGCCCCAGTGGAAGAAGGTAGACTGCATCGCCTCGCGCGCGGCGGCGGGCGTGCCGCCAATTTGCGTCGGCGGCTTTAAAAAGTGTTGCAGCGGCTCGCCGACGCCAAAGTACATCAGGCCAATGCCCATGCCGGCGGCAAACAGCATCGCCGTCCACGAGACAAAGCTGAAGTCCGGCACCGCATCGTCTGCCCCGAGGCGAATGTCGCCATAACGGCTGGACGCAATCAGCACCAAAAAGACCAGAAAGACGGTGACGACGACGGTGTAAAACCAGTCAAAGTGGCCGACCACCCAGCCCTGTGCGCCGGAGAAAAACAGCTCGGCGCGCTGGGGGTAAAAGCCGCAAAACACCAGCAAGATGCCCAGCACCAGCAGGGCTGGCAGCACCACCTTGGGTGCAAAAGTGGTGCGCTGGGAGACGGTTCGGAACTGCGGCGGCGGCGGTGGGGCGGCGGGAGTGGGCGACGCGCTGGTGGCGCGTGCGGCTTCGGGAATGGGCATGGCGAGCTTTCTCTTGTGGAGGAAAAAGTTGCGTAGCTTGGTACGCTTACAAATGCGTATTTTTGCATTTTGTTGCATTTGCTGCAGCGCTGGTGCTTTATGCCCTTGTCGTCGCCGCCGTTCTGGCCCGAGCGCTCAGGGCGCAGCACGGCAGGCGCTGGCGCGTCGTAGCGGTAGCTGGCGTTGGCAAAGTAGCTCGCTGGCAGCGCCACGTTGGACTGCTGGGCAATGCCCGACACCAGCAAGTCGTTGCCCATGCTGACCCAAATGTTGGCCTTCAGCGTGATTCGCTACTAAAAGGGCGGATTCAAGTCCAAGTGCAACTGAGCGCATTCATGATTATTGGGCTGCGCTTTTTTGCTGTCCGCAGCAGCCACGTTAGCAAGCCGTAGCATGGTGCTGCTATGACAACTGAAAAAACTGTGAACCCCAGCCACCCTCTCTCCCGCCCCTCGGTCTGGCCGCGCTTGGCGCTGCTGCTGCTGGTGGCGCTGGCTTTGGCGGCGGGTATTGCCGCCCTCTCCAATGATGCGCCTTATGAAGACCAGCTGGTCGATTTGACGCTGCGCCAAACGCAGCCGCCGGGCTGGAGCGGCGCGGTGCCTACCGCACACAACGCCAGCGCCCTGCGGGCGCTGCTGCTGGACTACGACCCCGAGCTGGCCTTCAAAGCGCGGCTGGCGCTGCAAAAATATGGCGGCGACGCGCAAGACGTGCTGCTGCGGTTTGGCGACGATCCGACGTTTCAAGCAGTCATCCGGCGCTACGGCGAGGGCGCGGTGCCGGTGGTGGCGTATTTCGTCAAAAACGATGTGGCGTCGATCCGGCTGCTGTATTTGGCCCAGCAAAAGGGCGAGGACGCCCTCGCTGCGGCCAAGGGCGTTTGGCAAAAACTGTGGCCTGCCGCGCCCGTTGCCGCCGCCAGTGCGCCCGAAAAGGACGCCCCTCCAGCGCCCGCCACTTACGGCCCTGACCTGCGCGGCCAGCGCGCCATTGCCTTCATCGACCACGAGGGCCACCAGTTTTTGGGGCAGTTTGTGCTCGACCCGCAAGGCCAAGCGGCGTGGGTGCAGAGCGAGCGCGGCTTGGAAGCGGCCAAGTCGTTTTTCTTCTCCGGCGTCACCGGGCTGGAGAAAAAATACAAAAGCGGTCAGCCCCTGCAAGCTGCCGATGTTTTGAGCGCTGGCATGGACGTGTTCCTCGTCGTCGGCACCTTCAAGGCGGTGAAATTTTTGCGCACTGCCAAACAAGTGCGCGCCGTCGGCATCGTGCAGCGCACCCAACTGCTGGGCGCGCCGCTGTTGCGCAGCAGCCTGCTGGGGCGTCAAGTGATCAAGTACGGCGCCATCGCCGGCACCGCTTATTTGGTGGTGCGCCACCCCAGCTTGCTCAGTAGCATGTTTGTCACTTGGGGCCAGTGGCTGGGCATCTCGCCGCTGCTGGCCAAAGCCATCGGCTGGAGTGTGTTGTTGGTGCCCTTGCTGTTGCCGCTGTTGTCATTGCTTGTGGGGGCGCTGACGTTGGCGAGCACCTTATTTCGCGCCAGCGGCCAAGGCGTGCGCTGGGTGCGCCAGCGCCTCTCGCCGCTTTAAGCCCATCCCATTACACACAAGTCCAGCCAGCGTGACTTTTCATCAATTCGACTGGCGTAAGTTGTTGATTCCATTGAACCTGCTGCCGAACAGCAGCCCTATTGCAATCGGCTATAAGTCGTTGATTCATAAGGCAACTCTGACTTGTGTGTAATGGGATGGGTTAAAAGGAGCTCGCCAGATGAAAAATATTCGATTACTTGAAAGTGCTCGTACCTCTGGGCGCTTTAAATGAGGCACCACTCACGCAATCGTAACGAGCGCCAAATTTTGCCCAAGTGAAATTAGTTTCGCTACTCACTTGGAACGCACGGCTCTCACCTGGTTCCAGGTCGGCAACTGACCAATACCTACCGTCTTTGGTCTTGCTCAAAAATAGCATTCGTTGCTTGCTATTGTTTTTCACTACCGCTTCGACATCTGCAGACTGATCGATTGAACGCTTGCTTTCCCAGCCTTTCATCTTGTTCACACAGCTCTCTTGAAGCAATCCTTTATCGATATACATATCAACGATTTTTGTTCCCTGAGCATGCGTGAGGATTGGCGCTGCCAATGTGGATGCTACAAGTACAACCCCTGCTACCATCTTCGGAAATTTAAATTTCATGTTTCATCCTTTTGAAAAAAGAATTCTTGCATAAATTTATTTTGGTGCGATTGACCCAAAAACCTAGGGCGTGTTATTGAAGCTATGCTCAAATAGCTTCTCACTTTTAAAGGCTTTTTATGACCCAGCAACGCCATGCACTGACCGATGAGCAATGGGAGCGCATGGTAGTCCATCCATCCCATTACACACAAGTCCAGCCAGCGTGGCTTTTCATCAATTCCACTGGCATAAGTTGTTGATTCCATTGAACCTGCTGTCGAACAGCAGCTCTATTGCAATCGACCATAAGTCGTTAATTCATAAGACAATTCTGACTTGTGTGTAATGGGATGCCTTTAGCGACGGCACCAGTTATTTTCGTGAGCTGCAGTCCTTGGAAGAAGTGCGAACCATCAATGGGCAGCTTTTGGCGCTGGTAAAGCACTTCAGCGCGCTGCCTTTGGCGCTGTAGCCGGGTAGCAAACCTCCCCAAGCCCAGCCATTTAAAGCAACAAACGCTTTTATTTCGATAGCTGCAAGCGCTTGCTCTACAAGGGTTTCAGCCTTATTACACCACTTTGCTTCGGTTTAGCAGCCCTAGCGCCCCAACACGCTTACGCCACTGGCGCCGGTACCGGCAGGCCGTCGAAATGCGCGGCTAGGTTGTCGAAGGTCAGGTCAAACATGGCCTGCACG
>JBHCAP010000056.1:0-4562 GCA_041798325.1 Giesbergeria sp. | reverse complement strand
TATGCCCAAGGTGCAAGAGAAGGTCAAAGAATTCTTTGGCCGCGAGCCACGCAAAGACGTCAACCCCGACGAAGCCGTCGCTGTGGGCGCAGCCATTCAGGGTCAAGTGCTGTCGGGCGATCGCACCGACGTGCTGCTGCTGGACGTGACGCCGCTGTCGCTGGGCATCGAAACGCTGGGCGGTGTGATGACCAAGATGATCACCAAGAACACCACCATCCCGACCAAGTTTGCGCAAACTTTCTCGACCGCTGACGACAACCAGCCAGCGGTGACGATCAAGGTGTTCCAAGGCGAGCGCGAAATTGCCTCGGGCAACAAGCTGCTGGGCGAGTTCAACCTCGAAGGCATTCCGCCAGCATCGCGCGGCACGCCGCAGATTGAAGTGTCGTTTGACATTGACGCCAACGGCATCTTGCACGTCGGTGCCAAAGACAAAGCCACCGGCAAAGAAAACAAAATCACCATCAAGGCCAACTCGGGCATCTCGGAAGAAGAAATCCAGCAGATGGTCAAGGACGCTGAGCTAAACGCCGCCGACGACAAGAAAAAGCTCGAACTGGTGCAAGCGCGCAACCAAGGCGAAGCCGCTGTCCACAGCGTCACCAAGGGCTTGACCGAGTACGGCGACAAGCTCGATGCTGCCGAAAAAGAAAGCATCGAAGCCGCTGTCAAAGCGCTGGAAGAAGCGCTCAAGGGCGAAGACAAAGCCGCCATTGAAGAGAAAACCACGGTGCTGATGACCGCCGGTCAAAAGCTGGGCGAGAAAATGTACGCCGACGACCAAGCCACGCAAGCCGCCGCAGCCGCAGGCGCAGCCGGTGGTGGTGCAGGCGCGCAACCAGGCGCAGGTAGCGCCTCTGAGCACGATGACAACGTCGTCGATGCGGAAGTCAAAGAAGTCAAGAAAGACTAAGAGCGAGAAGGAAAGCGCCCTGCGCTGATCTCCGCCGCCGCGCCAAGCCCCTGAGAGGGAGCTGGGCGCGGCGTTCCTCTTTTCACTTTCCCCCTACCTTCACCATCCACCCATGTCTAAAAGAGACTATTACGAAGTCCTCGGCGTTGCCAAAACTGCCTCTGAGGATGAAATCAAAAAGGCTTATCGCAAACTGGCGATGAAGCACCACCCCGACCGCAACCAAGGCGAGGCCAGCAAGGGTGCCGAAGAAAAATTCAAAGAGGTCAAAGAGGCCTACGAGATGCTGTCGGACGCGCAAAAACGCGCAGCCTACGACCAGCACGGCCACGCGGGGGTTGACCCGAACATGCGCGGCGGCGGCGGCGGCGACGGCATGGGTGGCTTTGCCGAGGCGTTTGGCGACATTTTTGGCGACATGTTCAACCAAGGCGGCCGTGGCCGCGCCCAAAGCGGTCGCCAGGTGTACCGTGGCAGCGACCTGAGCTACGCGATGGAAGTGACGCTGGAAGAAGCGGCACGCGGCAAAGACGCGCAAATTCGCATCCCGTCGTGGGAGTCGTGCGACACCTGCCACGGCAGCGGCGCCAAGGTCGGCACCAGTGCCAAAACTTGCACCACCTGCGCCGGCGCCGGCACGGTACAAATGCGCCAAGGCTTTTTCAGCGTGCAGCAAACCTGCCCACACTGCCGTGGCACCGGCAAGATCATTCCCGAGCCGTGTACCACTTGCCTCGGCCAAGGCAAGGTTAAAAAGCAAAAAACGCTGGAAGTCAAAATCCCCGCTGGCATTGACGACGGTATGCGCATTCGCAGCACCGGCAACGGCGAACCCGGCACCAACGGCGGCCCGCCGGGCGACCTCTACATCGAGATTCGCCTGAAAAAGCACGACATCTTCGAGCGCGATGGCGACGACCTGCACTGCCAAGTGCCCGTGAGCTTCATCACCGCCGCGCTGGGCGGCGAAATTGAAGTGCCAACGCTGGCCGGCAAAGCCGCCATCGACATTCCCGAAGGCACGCAAGCGGGCAAGCAGTTCCGCCTGCGCGGCAAGGGCATCAAAGGCGTGCGCGCCAGCTACCCCGGCGACCTGTACTGCCACATTGCGGTCGAGACGCCGGTCAAGCTGACCGAGCACCAACGCAAACTGCTGCGCGAGCTGGAAGAGTCGCTGAAAAAAGGCGGCGGCCGCCACTCGCCCAGCGGCGAGAGCTGGACCGATCGCCTGAAGCGCTTCTTCACGTAATCAGCTGTAAATCAACCTGATCAACCGCCTGCAGCCCCCGCGCTCAGGCGGTTTTTTTATGCGGGCAGCGGTATACGATGAGGCCATAGGAGGCATTTGCCATGTCAGTCACCATCACTTTTCTCGGCGCGGCCGGCACTGTTACCGGCTCTAAATACTTGGTGCGCTACGAGCACCACAGTTTGCTGCTCGATTGCGGACTGTTTCAGGGCTACAAGCAGCTGCGCCTGCGCAACTGGCAACCGCTGCCGATCACGCCGCACAAAATTGATGCCGTGGTGCTGACGCATGCCCACCTCGACCACAGCGGTTATTTGCCGCTGCTGGCCAAGAGTGGCTACCGCCGCGACATCCACTGCACGCCCGGCACGCGCGATTTGTGCGCCATCTTGCTGCCCGACAGCGGCCATCTGCAAGAAGAAGACGCGGCCTATCTGAACCGCCACCAGCTCTCCAAGCACGAGAAGGCGCTGCCGCTCTACACGCGCCAAGACGCGGTGGACTGCCTCAAGCAATTCAAAACGCACGGCTTTGGCAAAAGCTTTGAGCCGATTCCCGGTTGGCGCGTCAGCTTCAGCCACGCCGGCCACATCCTGGGAGCGGCCAGCGTGCTGCTCGAAGTGGGCGGGCGGCGGATTTTGTTCTCGGGCGACTTGGGCCGGCCAGACGATGTGCTGATGTGCCCGCCCGACGCGCCGCCGCAGGCCGACACGGTGCTGGTCGAATCGACCTACGGCGACCGCCAGCACGCTGACACCAATATGTTGGCAGAGCTGCGCCCCGCCCTGCGCCGCTTGGCCAAACGCGGCGGCGTGGCGGTGGTGCCGGTGTTTGCCGTCGGGCGGGCGCAGTCGGTGCTGCACGCCATCCAACAGCTCAAAGCGCAGGGCGAACTGCCCAGCGCGCTGCCGGTGTTTTTGGACAGCCCGATGGCCGTGAGCACCACCGGATTGTTCGAGCGCTTTCCACACGAGCACCGCTTGAACGCCGAACAACTGCACGCCCTGACCCACTGCGCAACCATGGTGGCCACCACTGACGACTCCAAAGCGCTGGCGAGCCGCCACGGGCCGATGGTGATTTTGTCGGCCAGCGGCATGGCGACCGGCGGGCGCGTGCTGCACCACTTGGCGCACTACGCCGGCGACCACCGCAACATGGTCATCATCACCGGCCACCAAGCGCCCGGCACGCGCGGCGCGCGCTTGGCGAATGGCGAAAAATCCATCCGCATCCACGGCCAGGACGTGGCGGTGCGCGCCGAAGTGGTGCAACTGACCAGCGCCTCGGCCCACGCCGATGCTGAGCAAAGCCTAGCGTGGCTGCGCAGCATGAAGCACGCGCCCGAGCAGGTTTACGTCGTCCACGGCGAAATGCAGGCCGCCGACGCCCTGCGCCAGCGCATCGAGCACGAACTGCACTGGCGCGCCAGCGTGCCCGAACATGGCCGCACGCTAGAGGCCTAATTAAAATGTGAGCTGCTAGCGCACGTGTTTAAAGACTTTGCGATATAAAACAGTCTCAATCCCTTTAAATACGTGCGCTAGCAGCTTTGTTTTTGATAGCGCTGATTTACGCTGTTTGCCACAACGCTTGCGCCGCCGCCTAAAATCGCTTTCCCCCACCTGAAGGAAAGCACGCCATGGGACGCACCCTGTACGACAAGATTTGGGACGAGCACGTCGTCCACACCGAAGAAGACGGTACCGCCATCCTCTACATCGACCGCCATCTGGTGCACGAAGTGACCAGCCCGCAAGCCTTTGAAGGCCTGCGCCAAGCCGGCCGCAAAGTCTGGCGCGCCAGCTCCATCGTGGCGACGGCTGACCACAACACGCCGACCACCGGCTGGGAGCTGGGCTACGACGGCATCACCGACCCCGTCAGCAAAGAGCAAATCACCACACTGAACGACAACATGGCGCAAATTACGCCGGCGGCGTTCTTCCCGTTCATGCACCAGCGCCAAGGCATCGTCCACGTGATTGGCCCCGAGAGCGGCGCGACGCTGCCCGGCATGACCGTGGTGTGCGGCGACAGCCACACCAGCACCCACGGCGCGTTTGGCGCACTGGCGCACGGCATCGGCACCAGCGAGGTCGAGCACGTCATGGCGACGCAAACCCTGCTGGCCAAAAAAGCCAAAAACATGCTGGTGCAGGTTGACGGCAACGTCGCGCCCGGCATCACCGGCAAAGACATCGTGCTGGCCATCATCGGCAAAATTGGCACGGCCGGCGGCACCGGTTACACCATCGAATTTGGCGGCAGCGCCATCCGCGCGCTCAGCATGGAAGGCCGCATGACCGTCTGCAACATGGCGATTGAAGCCGGCGCGCGCGCCGGTTTGGTGGCGGTGGACGAGAAAACCATTGCCTACGTCAAAGGCCGCCCGCT
>JBHCAP010000055.1:0-19458 GCA_041798325.1 Giesbergeria sp. | reverse complement strand
ACCTTCGCGTACAACGCTGCATAGGCATCCAGCGCAGACGAAGCACCTTCGCCCGCAGCAATGCGGGCTTGGTACGTGAAGATGGGTAGATTACTCATGAGTCTATATATGTCTATATTTTATTCAACTGCTGGCAACCCCAGCAGCGGCGTGGTGTCGTGCGCCATCAGGTGCTGGGCGACGGCGCGGTAGGCCGGCAACGAGGTCGGATCGTTGGCCGCATTCGCTGCCACCGGGTGCGAGCCAAAACGGGCAATCACCATGTCCGCCTTTGGATCGACCCAGATCGTCTGGCCATGCACGCCGCGCGCCGCATAAGCGCCGTGCGCGTCGTGGCTGACCCACCACATGCTGGAATAAGTCCAGCCCGGCAGCAATTTGTAGTCGGACTTGGCGAAGGTTTCTTTGTTACCGCCGCTGCGGATGCGGGCAATCGCCTCGGCGGGGACGATTTGTTCATTGCCCCAACGGCCTTCGTTGAGCATCAATTGCCCCAGCCGCGCCATATCGCGCAGCGTGGCATTGAAGCCGCCACCGGCAAACGGCGTGCCGATGGAATCGACGGTGTAGAAGGCCTCGCGCTCAGTACCCAAGCGGCTCCAGATGCGCTCGGACAGCTCTTGCGCCACCGATTTACCCGTGGCGCGCGCAATCAACCAGCCCAGCGCGTCGGCGTTGATGGTCTTGTAGCCAAACGCGGTGCCGTGCTCGCCTTTTTTCTTGACCGTTTGCAAATATTCAACATAGCTGCGCGGGCCGGTGTAGCCGGCAGGCACCGGCAAGGGGCTGCCGGCCTGGGCATAGCGCCAAACCTCGGCTTTGGGGTCAGCGTAGTCTTCTGAATAGTCCAGCGCGGCTTGGGGAAGGTAAAGAAATCAGGGTCGGTAAAGCGGATGGTTTTGTCCGCAGCGGGTGGAAAGCCCTACATCCAGCCCAGCGCCTGGGGGGTCGATGCCGCAGCAGACAGGGGCGCGGGCTTTTGCGCTATGGCTGCGTCTGCGCAGGTAAGCGTGACGGCCAAAGCCAGAGCTGATGTGGAGATTTTTTTCATAAAGACATCCTTGATTACTTTTATTTTGATAGCTGCTAGCGCACGCCCTATAAGCGTTTGAGGCCTAAAACACTTCAAGTGCTTACAACAAGCTGTGCCACCCCGGCCGCCTCAAAACTGGCCATTTCGCGCAGTACCGCGCATCTGCGCTTCGAATTGCGGGTTGTGCGTGTTGAGGCACAGCTGGTCGCTTTTTTCGAGCTGTAGGCGCGCCATGCTAGCAGCCACTGGCCGCCGATAATGAGAACATTAACCTTGGAAGATATGCCTCACGCTTTACTCATCGAACAGCCTTCGCTCGAAGGCTTTTGCCCCATATCTGATGCCGTGGACAAGCTCGCCCGCGACTCTGGCACGAGCGAGCGCGGAGCGATTTACACGAAGCCAGAAGTCGTCGAGTTCATGCTGGATTTGGCCGGATACGAACCCAGCCAGCCACTGCACCGCATGAGGCTGCTCGAGCCATCTTTCGGCGGCGGAGAGTTCTTGCAGGCAGCGATCAACCGGTTGATGTCGGCGTTCAAGGCAGCGGGCAGCCAATCCGACTTGGTCGATTGCATTCGCGCCGTGGAGCTGCACCGAGACACGTTCCACACAACCAAGCAAAAAATAGACGCTCTACTACTTGCTTATGGGCTAGACGAATCAGAGCGGGCGCGACTGATTTCGGCATGGCTTACAGCAGGCGATTTCCTTCTGCATCCGATGCAGGGCCGCTTCGACTTCATCGTAGGCAATCCGCCTTATGTGCGCCAAGAGATGATTCCGACAGCCTTGCTTGCCCAATACCGCAAGCTCTACGCGACGCTCTACGACCGGGCCGACCTGTACGTCCCCTTCATCGAACGCTCCCTTGCGCTGCTTGCCGACGGCGGACAACTGGCATTCATCTGCGCAGACCGGTGGACCAAAAACAAATACGGCGGACCGTTGCGCGCCATGGTGTCGGAGGGCTTTCACTTGCGGGCCTACGTGAACATGGTGGACACGCTCGCATTTGATACTGACGTGATTGCCTATCCAGCCATTACAGTGATCGAGCGAGCCAAAGGCATAGCGACCATGGTGGCGCAGCGCCCTGATATCGACGTTGAAAAACTCGGCCTGCTCGCAAAATCTTTGCGCTGCGGAAAGCCAAGCGCCGAGCATGGCGTCTCACTGGTCGAACATGCGTGCTCGGGCTCACAGCCGTGGGTTCTAAGCTCATCTGACAAGCGGGCGCTGTTACGGCGTTTGGAGGCCGGATTTCCAACCTTGGAAGAGGCTGGGTGCAAGGTAGGCATCGGCGTGGCGACCGGTGCTGACAAAGCCTTCATCGCGCCAATGGATGAACTCGACGTAGAGCCATCCAGAAAACTCCCCCTCGCCACTACCAAGGACATTGCAAGCGGCGCAATCCAATGGACAGGACTTGGCGTGATCAACCCCTTTGAAGACGACGGCAAGCTGGCTGACCTCACGGTGTACCCAAAACTCAAAGCACACCTCGATCGGCATCGCCAAGCCATCACAGGTCGGCATGTCGCCAAGAAGACTCCCGCGAATTGGTATCGCACCATCGACCGCATCACACCGGCCTTGGCCGCGCGCCCAAAGCTATTGATACCTGACATCAAGGATTCGGCCCATGTGGTCTTCGAAAACGGCACGCTTTACCCACACCACAACCTCTACTTCGTCGTCTCGCAGCAGTGGGACTTGCGTGCGTTACAGGCTGTCTTGCTGTCGAGCGTCGCTCGTCAGTTCGTGGCAGCCTATTCGACGACGATGCGCGGCGGATTTTTGCGATTCCAAGCACAGTATTTGCGCCGTATTCGCCTTCCGTTGTGGGCTGACGTTGCGCCGCCTATGCGATCAAGACTCGCCGCAGCCGCGACGAAATTGGACTTGGCCGAATGCGATAAGGCTGCCTGTGAACTCTATGGACTAACCCCCTATGAGACTGATTTGCTGCTCCGCGACTGACCGCACTGAGAAAGACAAAAACACATGCCATTGAACCTCTGCGACTATGACAACAAAGCCCGCGAAGCAATCAAAGCGTTTTGGCAAATGCGGGACGACGCCAAGAAGAAGCAGAAAGAGTCCGGCAAGACAGACCAAGGTGAGCGCGCTGGCGTGACCGGCGGCAAAAACATGGACGGCTTCTCCAAGCTTGTCATCGACTTGGTGAGGGCCAATGGGCTTACCAATGCGGAGATTCACCAAAAGCGCGCGGCACTTACTCTGCCGGGTTTCTTTCGTCCGACCAAGCTGTGGGATTTGCTGGTCATCGATAAAGGGCGTCTCATCGCTGCACTCGAATTTAAGAGCCATGTGGGCCCATCGTTCGGCAACAACTTCAACAACCGAACAGAAGAGGCTATCGGCACCTCACACGATCTTTCGACGGCATACCGCGATGGGGCATTCGGCGAGCAGGAGCGCCCCTTTGTTGGGTGGCTGATGGTGGTAGAGGACGCCCCCACCTCTCGTGTACCGGTCAGGGACAAGTCGCCCCACTTCCCAGTTTTCCCGGATTTCGCCGGTGCGTCCTATCTCAAACGCTACGACATTCTTTGCCAGAAGCTCGCAAAAGAGCAGCTCTATTCGTCGGCCGCTGTCATCGCCACCCCGCGCACGGCGGTGGCCGACGGCGCGTATGTCGAACTTTCATCGATGACGGGGCTTCGCTCGTTTGTGGCTTCCTTTGCGGGTCATATCGCGGCAGAAGCTGCAAGACAGTAGGCTTCCTCAAGCCCCACTCTGCCCCGCCACCCCGGCCTCCTCAAAACTGGCCATTTCGCGCAGGATGGCGCAGGCCGATTGCAGCAGCGGCCACGCCAGCGCCGCGCCCGAGCCTTCGCCCAAGCGCAGGCCCAAACTCAGCAGCGGCTGCGCGCCCAGCTGCGCCAGCATCAGCGCGTGCCCCGGCTCGGCCGAGCCGTGGGCAAAGACGCAGCGCTGCAACACCTGCGGCTGCAAACGCGCCGCCACTAACACGGCAGCGCTGGTGATAAAGCCATCGACGACGATAACGCGGCGCTCTAGCGCGGCTTGCAGCACCGCGCCGGTCAGCGCGGCGACCTCAAAACCGCCGAGCGCCGCCAGCACGTCCAGCGGCTCGATAGCGTCGGCGTTGGCGGCCAGCGCTTGCTCCAGCACCGCGCGTTTGCGCGCCACGCCCGCCACATCCAAACCGGTGCCGGCACCAGTGCAGTCATCCAACGACACCCCGCACAGCCGCGCCAATAGCAGCGACGCCACCGAGGTGTTGCCAATGCCCATCTCGCCCAGCAGCAGCGCGTTGCCGGGCAAACCGCGCACCACTTCGCGGCCAGTTTCTATCGCCTGCACGCACTGGGCGGCGCTCATCGCTGGGCCGACCGAGGCGTCTTGCGTGCCCGCCGCCACTTTGCGCAGCAGCAGTTGCGGCTGGCCGGCGACGGCAGGGCGCGGCGCAATCTCGCGCGCCACGCCGCAATCGACCACCGTCAGCGCCAGGCCGTGTTGGCGCGCCAACACGCTGACCGCTGCGCCACCGGCGAGGAAGTTCTCCACCATCTGCCACGTCACATCGCTCGGGTAGGCCGAGACGCCACGCGCGGCCAAGCCGTGGTCAGCAGCGCAGACCAGCATTTGCGGCTGCTGTAGTTGCGGCGCGTCGCTGCCCACAATCGTGCCAATGCGCAGCGCGAGCTTTTCCAGCGCACCCAGCGCGCCAAGCGGCTTGGTTTTGTGGTCGATGCAGTGCTGCAGCTGGGCGCTGAGGGCGTCATCGTGCAAGTCAACAATGGTGGGGATGGTCGAAGTAACGGCGGCGAGGGTCATAAAAAAACAATCAGGGTTGAATCAAAGAAGCCAACACGCCCGGCGCAAAGTGCCGCTCCAGCGCATCGGCCAAGCCGTCGAAGACGTTGTCCAGCGTGCGTACTGGCGCGCCGTTGTTAGAGCCAAACAGCGCTTGCAGGGCAGCCGGGTCTTCAAACAAGCCGTGCAAATACAAGCCGAGCACGTTGCCGCGCGCGTTTTGCCACGCCAAGCCGGGCAGCACCACACGGGCGATGTCACCGGCTTTGGCCATTGCGGTGTGCTGCTGGGTCTGGCCGTGGTGGATTTCGTAACCCGACACCTGCACGCCCGAGAGCTTGTCCCACGCGCCAGCGGCCAATTCGCCAAAGCGCGCTTGGCTGTGGCGCACGGTTTTGGCCGCCTCAAACAACGTCACCAGCGGCAGCAGACCCAAACCGGGGCCGTTGCCGTCGATGCCGTCGGGGTCGATCAACGCCTCGCCCAGCATTTGCAGACCACCGCAGACGCCCAGCACCGCGCCGCCTTGCGCGGCGTGGGCGGCAATCGCGCGGTCCAAGCCCTGCGCGCGCAGCCAAGCCAAATCAGAGGCGGTGGCTTTGGAGCCGGGCAGCACCACCCAATCGGTCGGTTTCAGCCCCGCCACATCCGCCGGACTGCGCGCCCACAGCAGGCGCACGCCGGGTAGGTTTTTCAGCGGCTGGAATTCATCCAAATTGCTGATGCGCGGGTAGGCGACGACGGCCACGGTGGTGTGGATGGCGCCGGCACTAGCAACGCTGCTGCGGTCGTCAAACACGCCGTCTTCTTCGGGCAGGCCGTGCTGCCACCACATCGGAATGGTGGCGACGGTGGGCACGCCAGTCAGCGCTTGCAGCATTTGCGGCGCGGGGGCTAGCAGTGCAGCATCGCCCCGAAATTTGTTCAGCACAAAGCCGCTGATTAACACGCGCTCGTCCTCAGGCAACAGCGCCCACGTGCCGTACAGGTGGGCGAAAGCACCGCCCCGGTCGATGTCGGTCACCAGCAGACAGCGCGCGTTAGCGTGGCGGGCGACGCGCATATTGACGATGTCGCTGCTGTGCAGGTTGATTTCTGCCGGCGAACCAGCGCCTTCAATCACCACCACATCGTTCTCAGCGCGCAGCTCGTCGAGTGCGGCGGCAATCTGCGGCCAGACTTTTTCGCTGCGGCCGCGCCACGGCAGCGCGGTCAATTCAGCGCTGACTTGGCCCATCAGCACCACTTGGCTGTGCGTGTCGGCCTCGGGCTTGAGCAAGAGCGGGTTCATGCGCACCTCGGGCGCGGCGCGGGCGGCGAGGGCTTGAAAGTATTGCGCGCTGCCGATTTCGCCCAGCACGTTTCCGGGGCCGGGCACGACGCGGGCGTTGTTGCTCATGTTTTGCGCTTTGAAGGGCGCAACCTTTAAGCCTTGGCGGGCGTAGTGGCGGCACAGCGCGGTGGTCAGCCAGCTTTTGCCAGCGCCGCTGGTGGTGCCGAGCACCATGACGCAGCGGGCCAAAGCGGGTGCATCCAAAGAGGAGAAATCAGAGGTCATTACAGGGTTTTGTCAGAAGGCGCATTTGGCGTAGCTATCGCCCGGCGAATGGTGTCGGTGGTCAGAAACAAACTCAGCGGCTGATCAACAAAATGCTGAAAACCGTAGCGCGCATAAAACGCCGCTGCCGCCTCATGCTTGGCATCGACCACCAAGGCATACAAGCCAATTTGCTGCGCCAGCGTGACTGACAGCTCCATAGCATGGAGCAACAACGCCGCACCGACCCCCAGCCCTTGCGCACGCAAGTCCACCGCCAAACGTCCGATACGGGCCACCGGCACCGGATAGCGCGGTAACTTCAGCCCAGCGGGCAGATTTTTAAAATCAAGCGAGCCAGAGCTGATGGCATAAAAACCTTGGATGTACGGCGTCTGGCTGCCAGCCCCATCGGCGCTATGGGCTACATAGGTACGACTGAAATCGCGCTGGGTTTGCTGGCGTGCCAAGCGCTGCAAGTAGGCATTGAGCTGTGGCTCGCCACAGTCGAAATTAGCGCGGTCATGGTGCTTTTCTAGGCCGGTGATGCACAGACTCATGGGCGCGACCGCATCAGCTCAATCAAGGCTTGCGTTGGCGCTGGTGGATGCTCTAAGGCGTGCAAAAAAGCATCGCGGTCGCGGTCTGACAGCGTCAAGTTGTCTTGTTGCGTCACCAAACGCAAGGCCGCCTCATAAGCGTTTTGCAGCATGAAGCTCGACACCGTAGAACCCATGATGGCAGCGGCGCGCTCAATCAGCGCTTTGGCTTCGGGGCTGGTGCGCAGGTTGATGCGGGCCGATTCGGCGCGGGGCAGGGTAGATGACATAAAAAACTCCTAAAACGCCTAAAACACGCAAAGTGTACGTCAATTTGACACACAAATAGGGCATTCAACCAGCCACGCCACCCGCAGCGCACTCTGCGCCGCAGGCGGCAACACGCCCAAGCGCACCACGCCGGGCAAGCCAAACGACGTGCAATCGCGCAACTGCACACCGTGCGCGCGCAAGCACAGCAGCGCAGCAGACATCGCCGGCGCGGACAACGCCAGCCGCGCGCAAAAATAATTGGCTTGGCTGCCAGTCAACACCGTCCAGCCAAGTTCTGCGCACAGCGCTTGCTGCTGCACTTTCCAGCCGCGCAGCAGCGGCAGGCACTCGGCCAGCCAGCGCTGGGTGGTAGGGGCGACCCAGCTTTCCAGCATCGCCACGCCGTGCGCGCCGACCGGCCACGACGGCGCCAAGGCGTTCAGCGCGGCCACTTGCGCCGCCGCGTCCAGCGGGGCGATGGCGTAGGCGGCGCGCACGCCAGTCAGGCCAAGGGCTTTGTTGGGTGTCCACAGCTGCCACGCGGCGCTGGGCAGTGCTGGCGCGCTGCCTGAGTGCAGGCGCAGCGGGCGATAGGCGCAATCGACGACGCGCAAGGCGGCATTTTTCGGCGCGCCCAGCCACGCCGCCAGCGCCGGGTCAGCGCCGCCCAGTGGGCTGGACGGCTCGCACGCCCAGTGCAGATTCGCTGCGCCGTGGTCGGCATCTTCAGGGCGCAGCAGTTGCAAACCACGCGCTTGGGCGGCTTGGGCGTAGTCGCCGTAGCTGTGTGCTGGCAGCGCCACGGCGCGCGCGCCTTGCTGCGCGGCCAGCGCGGTGATGCGGTGGATGAATTCACTGGCGCTGGCGGCCAGCACGATGCGCTCGGGGGTGACGGCGTGGAAGGCGGCCAGCGCAGCGCGCAGCGCGGTGTAGCTCGGGTCGGGGTAGCGCGTGGCGTCGGCTTGTTGCACGGCGGCCAGCGTGGTCGGGCAGGGGCCGCAGGCGTTGCTGTTGGTCGAAAAATCGTAGCGCGCCGCGCCGCGTGCATCGGGGCCGCCGTGTATCGGTCTATGGGGCACGGTGCAGCATCCCTACAACTATCAAAATAAGAGCTGCTAGCGCAAGCCACACAAGGCCTAGAGCCACTTTTGACACTATTTTTTGCGCCTGTGCAGCATCGCCAGCTGTTGGGGCGCAGCCGCTGTCGTTGAGGCAATACACACCGGGCTTGGACAGGCGCACGCCCAGCGCCAGCGCCATCGCGGCCATCGGCCAGCCGCTGTTGGGCGAGGGGGTTTTGCGCGCTTCTTGCGCCAAGCGGCGCAGGCTGAGGCCGCCGCCGGCCAGCGCCAGCAGCAGCGCGGTGATGCGCGCCGGAATCCACGACAGCACGTCGTCGGCGTAGGCCGCCCATTTGCCCGCCCATTGCCAATAGCGCTGGCGCTCGCCCTCGCCGCGCAGGCCGGGGTAGCCCCACATGGCATCGGCGGTGTTGGCAAATCGGTACAGCGCCGCGCCCGGCAAGCCCAGCAGCACAAACCAAAACAGCGGCGCAACCACCGAGTCGTTCAGGTTCTCGGCCAGCGTTTCGATGGCGCTTTGGCGCACTTGCTCAGCGCTGAGTTGCGCCACGTCGCGGCTGACCAGCCACGCGAGGCGGGCGCGGCCAGCGTCGAGCGATTCGGCCAGCGCAGCTTCGACAGCGCGCACTTCGCTTTGCAGCAGCGCCAGCGCCAGCAGCGGCTTGAGCAGCGCGCCCAGCAGCAGCGCAGCCAGCAGCGCGCGCATGGCAGATTCCAGCGCCGCCATGTCCATACTCGGCGCGCACATCAAAGGCAGCAACACCGCGCGGGACAAGGGCGGCATGGGCGGCGCGCCTGCTCCCCACAGCAACCATTGCACCCCGGCTTGCAGCAGCGCCGCAGCTATCATAAAAATAGCTGCAAGCGCACACCAACAAAGGGCTGCAAGCCAAAAAGACCTTAAATCGCGCCCCGTGGATGCGCTGGGAGCGATGCGCTGGCCGCAGGTGTCTAACGCCTTGCCCATCCAGACGACTGGGTGCCAGCGCACAGGCGGCTCGCCCCACAGCGCATCGACGGCCAGCGCCACCAGCAGCGCGGCCAACAACACCCCCAGCCACCACCCGCCGCCTGCGCCCCAATCGATAAAAACTCCGCCCATACCCATCCCATTTATCCATCAATGACTGGGCGGTAGTGTGCCGCGCCCCAGCGCGCCGCCCAACTGGCGCAGCGCCCCAGCAGTTGGCGTGGGTCGTCAAAATCCAAAATCACCCGGTGCTGGGCGGACGGCGGCGGCAGCGGCTCATGCAGCGTGCGGCCATCGGTCAGCAGCCACAGCCAGCAGTCAAGCAGCCCTTGGCGGCGCTGGGCGCGTTGCAGCAGTTGTTCGGCTTGCGCCAGTGCTTGCGCCAGCGGCGTGCCACCACCACCGCCGACGCTGCGCAGGCGCACCCCGCCCGACGCACGGGCGCGGCTGGGTGCCAGCAGCAGTTGCACGCCGTCGCCGCCCAGCTGCAGCAGCGCCACGTCGTCGCCTTGCTGCGCGGCTTGGGCGATGAGCTGCGCGGCGTGGCCTTTGGCCAGCGCCAGCCGGCCTTGCGCGCGCATCGAGCCGGAGGTGTCGAGCACGATGCAGTGCAGCCGCGCATGGCGCGCCGGCAGCGGCAAGCGGCGCAGGTGCTCGGGCAGCAAGGCTTGCGCGCCTTTGGCCCGCAGCGTCGGCAGCCAAGCGATAGCGCCGATTTCTGCCGCGCCCGCCTCCCGCATCGCCGGCGCGGCAAGGCTGTCTGCCAAGGGGCTAGGCCACCGCCGCCGACCCAACCCGCTGCGCGGGCGGCTGGCGGGGTGGCCTAGGCTTTTTTTGCCGGCCACCCCGGAATGCGCGGTACGGGGGTGAAGCCTTCGGGCTGGGCGGGCATAGCGCCCCAGTCGCCTTGGGGCGTGGGCGTGGCTTCGCCAGCGGGCGGCGGAGGCGGCGGCGGCGCAGGTTGGCGCGGCGACTGTGTTGGAGGTGGAGGTGGCGGCGAAGACGACTGCGGCGGCTCGGTGCTGCGGTGCGCCAGCGCCAAATCGGCCACGGCATCGACATCGGCGCAGCTGACCGCATCGCGCCCTTGCAGCGCGGCCAGCGCTCGGGCGGCGCGCAGCAGCACCAAGTCGGCACGCATTCCATCGACGCCCGCCGCCATTGCGCGTTCTGCGGCGTGGTGCAGCACGGCGTCGGGCCAATCGAGTTGCGCCAAAGCGGCGCGGGCAGCAATCAAAGCATGGCGCAGCGCCTGCTGGGCTGGCTCGTGCTGCGCGGCGAAGCCCGCCGGGTCGGCGTCAAAACGCAGGCGTGCGCGCAGGATGGCGCTGCGCTGGGCGGCGCTGTCGGGATTGGTCAGCACCACCGACAGGCCAAAGCGGTCGAGCAGCTGCGGGCGCAATTCGCCCTCTTCCGGGTTCATGGTGCCGACCAGCACAAAGCGCGCCGCGTGCTGCTGCGAGATGCCATCGCGCTCAATGGTGTGGACACCGCTGGCAGCGGCGTCCAGCAGCGCGTCAATCAACGCATCGGGCAGCAGATTCACTTCATCGACGTACAGCACGCCTTGGTGCGCCCGCGCCAGCAGGCCGGGTTGCAGGCGCACGCGGCCATCGCGCAGCACGTCTTCGATATTCAGACTGCCGACCAGCTGCTCCAAGCTGGCGGCCAGCGGCAGGTTGACAAACGGCGCGTCCGGCAGCAGCGCAGCCAACGCGCGCGCGGCGGTGGATTTAGCGGTGCCGCGCGGCCCGCTGATGAGCACGCCGCCAATGCCGGGGTCGATGGCGGCCAGTTGCAGCGCCAGCTGCAAGGTCGGCTGGCCGACCAGCGCCGTCAACGGAAACTGCGGACGGGTGGCGGGCTGCGGCGCTTCAAGGTGGTTTAACAAGCTCATACCAACGGGCCTTCTCCGTGTTCTTCCAGCCGCTGCTCCAGCGCCAGCAGGTGTTGTTCGATGCGCTCGCGCTGGTCGCCGGGTTGCTCCCACATGCCGCGCTGCATGGCTTCAAGCAGGCGCTGGCCGATGCTGCGCAGCGCCAGCGGGTTGTGTTGCAGCAAAAACGCGCGGTTGGTGTCGTCGTGCAGATAAGCGTCGGCCACCAGCGCGTATTGGTGGTCGTGCACCACGCCGGTAGTGGCATCGAAGGCGAACAGATAGTCCACCGTCGCCGCCATCTCAAATGCGCCCTTGTAGCCGTGGCGGCGGATGCCGTCGAGCCACTTCGGGTTGACGGCGCGCGAGCGCAGCACCCGCGCCACTTCTTCGTTCAGGCTGCGGATGCGCGGCTCGCCGGGCGCGCTGAAATCACCGTGGTACAGCGCGGCGGGCGTGCCGGCCAAGTGCTGCACCGCCACCGCCATCCCGCCCTGAAACTGGTAGTAGTCGTCCGAATCGAGCACGTCGTGCTCGCGGTTGTCTTGGTTGTGCAGCACGGCTTGCAGGCCAGACAAGCGCTGTTCAAACTGACTGCGCGCCGCCACGCCGTGCTGGCCTTGCCCTTGGCCGTAGGCAAACGCGCCGGCGCGCAGGTAGGCCTGCGCCAAATCCGCACCGTCCTGCCAGCGGCCACTGGCCATCACTTCTTGCAAACCCGCGCCATAGCCGCCGGGGCGCGGGCCGAACACGCGCCAACTGGCCTCGCGCTGTGCTTGTTCAGCGCTCAGGCCTTGGGTTTGCTGGGCTGCGGCCGCTTCGCGCAGCACGCGGGCGCGCACCGGGTTGACTTCATCGCTCTCGTCATCGGGGCTGATGGCGACCACGGCGCGCACCGCCGTATCAAACAAATCCATCACATTGGGAAAAGCGTCGCGGAAAAAACCCGACACCCGCAGCGTCACATCGACGCGCGGGCGGTTGCGTATCGCCATCGGCAGCACTTCGATATCGACCACGCGGCTGCTGCCCTCGGCCCATTTGGGGCGCACCCCCAGCAGCGCGAAGGCCTGCGCGATGTCTTCGCCGCCGGTGCGCATGGTGCTGGTGCCCCAGACCGATAGGCCGAGGCTGCCCAGCATCTCGCCGTGGTCTTGCAGGTGGCGCTCGATGACGCGCTCGGCCGCTTTGGCACCCATGGCGTAGGCGGTTTGCGTCGGCACGGCGCGGGTATCGACCGAATAGAAATTGCGCCCGGTCGGCAGCGTGTCTGGCCGCCCGCGCGAGGGCGCGCCGCTGGGGCCGGGCGGCACAAAGCGTCCCGCCAAGCCGTGCAGGCATTGGGCGATTTCATTGGGGCCGCAGGCCGCTAGGCGCGGTTGCAGCACCGTGCGCAGGCGCTGCAACACCGGCGCGGTGTGCGGCCACATGGCAGCGTCCAGCGCGGGCGAATCCGCCAGCCCGTGCGCTGCGACGAACTGCTGTGCCAACAGCTCCAACCGCTCGCGCGCGTGACCGGCGTGGCGCCACGGTTGCCCGCTCACGGCTTGCAGTGCGGCGGGGCGGTGCGCCGTCCACGGCATTGCCCATTCGGGACTGAGCGGGTTGAAGCCGGCGACGGCATCCAATTGCAAATCAGTGGCCAGCGCCTGCAACAGGCTGCGCTGGCTGGCCTTTGTGCCACTGGGAAAGCGCGCCAATGCCACCAGCGTGTCGGTCTGCTGGCGGCCTTGTGGCGAGCTGCCCAAGGTGTGCAGACCGTCGCGGATTTGTGATTCTTTGATTTCGCACAGATAAGCGTCGAGCCGTTGCAGCAGCGCTTCACGCCCGGCATCGTCCGCCGGGCGACTAAAGCCCAGCTCTTGGTGCAGGCCGTCTTTCAGCACGCGCTCCAAAATGTCGCCGCGCAGCCGTTGGGCGCGGCGCGGGTCGAGCGAGATGGCTTCGTAATACTCGTCCATCTGGCGCTCCAACTGTTGCAGCGGGCCGTAGGTTTCGGCGCGGGTCAGGGCGGGCATCAGGTGGTCGATGATCACCGCCTGCGTGCGCCGCTTGGCTTGGCTGCCCTCGCCGGGGTCGTTGACGATGAACGGGTACAGGTGCGGCAGCGGGCCGAGGATGGCATCCGGCCAGCAGGCCGCGCCCAGCGCCACGCTTTTGCCGGGCAGCCATTCCAAATTGCCGTGCTTGCCAACATGCACCACCGCATCCACGGCAAATTGGCGGCGCAGCCAGAAATAAAACGCCAGATAAGCGTGCGTCGGCACCAAATCGGCATCGTGGTAGGTGGCGACCAAATCAATGTCGCGGCCACGCGAGGGCTGGATGCCAATAAACACCTGCCCCAGCCGCAGGCCGCTGACCATAAAGCGGCCTTGGCGCACCATCGGGTCTTGCTCGGGCTGGCCCCACAGGGCGTTGACGGCGGCGCGGCTGCCCGCGTCGAGTTGCTCAAACGCGGCGGCGTAGTCGGCCAGCGACAGGCTTTGGCCAGCCGGGCGCGCGTCGTTGGCGTCGAGCCGGTTGGTCACGCCGGCCACCAGCGCGGCCATCAAGTGGTCGCCGTCAGCGGGCACATCGCCGGTGACGTAACCCGCTTCCTGCAAGGCGCGCAACAGGGCGACGGTCGAGGCGGGCGTGTCCAGCCCGACCCCGTTGGCCAAGCGCGCATCGTCGTTGGGGTAATTGGCAAGAATCAGCGCCAAGCGCTTGTCGGCATTGGGCTTGGTGCGCAGCGCGCACCAGCGCTGTGCCAGTTCGGCGACAAAATCCATGCGCTCCGGCGCGCTTTGGTAGCGCACCACATCGACCTCGGTGCGCTCGCAGCGCCACGCCAGCCCTTTAAAGCTGATGGCGCGGGTGCCAATGCGGCCATCGACCTCGGGCATGACCACTTGCATTGCCAAATCGCGCGGCGCAAGGCCGTGCGGGTCTTGCTGCCACTGCGCTTGGCCGCAGCCGGCGGTAATCAGCTGCAAGACGGGCGCGTCACCCGCCAGCGGCGCGGCTGGCACGCCGCTGGCGCTGTCGTCGTCCGGTGCTTCCAGCGCGGCGACGGCAAAGCTGGTGGCGTTGAGCACCACATCGACGCGGTATTGCTGCGCCAGCGCTTGCAGCAGTTCCAAGCTGGCGGGGTTTTTCAGCGAATCGACCGCCAACGCCAGCGTGTTCAGGCCGCGCGCGCTCAGCGCCGCCAGTTGGTCGTCGAACACGGCTGTGTTGCCCGCCTGCCAGTGCGCGCGGTAGAACACCAGCAGCGCCGTCGGCGCACCGTCGCGCCACGGCAAAGGCGCTCCATACGCTTGGTAGCGCACTGCGGGCGGCAACGGCTGCGGCGCACTGGGCCGCTCGCCCAAGCCAAACACGGCGTGGCCAATCAGCGCAAAAAAGCGCTGACCGTTCTCGCGCCCACCTTCGCGCAGGCAGCGCCACAGGTGGCGGCAGTCGCCCTGCGGCGCGCTGCTGCGCAGCAGCAATTGCAGGTCTTCACCAAAGTCGCCGGAAAACAGCGCCAGCCACTGGCCGCGCGTCTGCGCCAGCGACACCGCTTGCTCGACGATGTACGCCCAATCGCTCAGGCTGCCCAAGTGGTCAATGACGACCACGCGGGCGTGGCGCAGCACATCATCGACGTACATATCGACCGAGGCCGGCTGGCGCAGAAACATCAAATTGACCAGCCGCACCGTCGGAAAATCCGCCGGCAATTGCGCCGCCGCATCGGCCAGCAGCGCCAGCGTGGTGTCGGCGGCGCTGAGGATGACGATGTCGCCGGGCGTTTGCTCTACGCGCACCACGCCTTGGCCACCGTCCTCCACGTGGCCACCGGGGCGCGTAGAAAGCAAATGCATGACAAACCCTTTTTATATGTCAAAAATAATAGCTACTAGCGCCCGTATTTAAAGGGCTAGAGGCCTAAAACACTATAAATTAGCGCAAAGCCGCGTCCAACTGCGCCTGCAAAGCCGCGCCGTCCAGCTCCGCGCCAATCAGCACCAATTGCGTTTGACGGACTTCATCAGCACGCCAAGCGCGGTCAAAGTAGCTGTCAAAGCGCGTGCCCACGCCCTGCACCACCAAGCGCATCGCAGCGCCGGGCAGCGCGACAAAGCCTTTGACGCGGTAAATCTCGTGCTGCTGCACCAGCGTGCGCAAAGCGTCCAACAGCGCTTCGCGCCCCGGCACCGTCAACTGCACGCGCACCGAATCAAAATCGTCGTGGTCGTGGTCTTCTTCGTTGTCGTGGTGGGTGCGGCGCTGGTCAATCACGTCTTCCACCGCCGCGTTCAGCCCCAACAAAACGGCGGGGTCGATGCGGCCATGCTGCACGTGGATCAGCTGCACGCCCGGCATGGTTTCTTCGCGCACGGCGGCTTCGACGCTGGCCAGCGTGGCCGCGTCTAGGCCGTCGGTTTTGTGGATGACCACCAAGTCGGCGGTGGCCAATTGGTCGGCAAACAGCTCGTGCAGGGGCGACTCGTGGTCGAGGTTGTCGTCGGCGCGGCGCTGCACATCGACCGCCACCGGGTCATCGGCAAAGCGACCGGCCGCCACCGCCGGCGCATCGACCACGGTAATCACGGCATCGACCGTAAAGGTGTTGCGCAGCGCCGGCCACTGAAAGGCTTGCACCAGCGGTTTGGGCAGCGCCAGTCCGCTGGTTTCAATGATGAGGTGGTCAATCTGGTCGCGCCGCGCGGCCAGCAGCTCCATCACCGGGGCAAATTCTTCTTGCACCGTGCAGCACAGGCAGCCGTTGGCCAGCTCGTACAGCTGGCCGGTCTCTTCGCCGTTCTCATCACAGCCGATGCCGCAGCCGCGCAGCACTTCGCCGTCGATGCCCAGCTCGCCAAACTCGTTGACGATGACTGCGATGCGCCGACCGTCGGCATGGGTCAGCAGGTGGCGCAGCAGCGTGGTTTTGCCACTGCCCAAAAAGCCAGTGACGATAGTGGCGGGAATCTTGCGTGATTGCATGAGCGAACTCTCCAGAAAAAATACAAAAGGCAGAACGACAGCAGAAGCCGTCAGTCCTCAATGCCGCGCTGCGCCGGCACGCCGGCTTTGAAGTGGTGCTTGATCAGCGCCATCTCGGTGACGGTGTCGGCCAGCTCGACTAACTCGGCGGGGGCGTTGCGGCCGGTCAGCACCACGTGGACGTGGGCGGGGCGCTCGCGCAGGCAGGCCAGCACCGGCGCTAACGGCAGCCAGCCGTAGCGCAGCGGGTACATGATTTCGTCCAGCACCACCATGAAGTGCTCGCCGGCGCGGATGGTGGCCTCGGCTTTCGCCCAACCCGCTTGCGCCAATTGGGCGGAGTGGTCAAGGTCGCGGCTTTTCCAGCTAAAGCCATCGCCCAAGCCTTCAATCGCAATGCCCAGCTGCTCAAACAAGCGGTGCTCGCCAAAGCGCGCCGTCGGCACCTTCATGAACTGGTAAACCTTGACGGCCTTGCCCCGGCCGTGGGCGCGCAGCGCCAAGCCCAGCGCTGCCGTGGTCTTGCCTTTGCCGTTGCCGGTGTGGACAAAAACCAAACCCCGCCGCTCGCCTTGGGGCTTGGGGGTATCGCGTTGCAAGGGAGGGGTTTCGATTTCCATCTTGTCCTCCGCTCAGGCTGCAGCGCTGTACAAGCGCGGCTCGACGATAGAAGTGCCTTTCAAGCCTTTGAGCCACTTGGCCAGCGCCAGCACGCCCAAATCGACCAGCGGCTCCAGCAGCACCACGCCCATGTAGGCCGCGCCAAAGCTGCCGATGCTCGACAGGTTTGCTGCGCCCACGCCTTGGCCGTACAGCGCCCAAAAGCCCACCCAGACCACGATGCCGCCTTGGTAGGCCACCGACAGCTTGAAGGCTTGGGCGTAGCTGATATCGACATACGCCGTGCTGGCCGGAATGATGCGCCGCGCCAGTGCAGCCGTGGCAAACAGCGGCACCAGCAGCGTGGTGACGTTCATGCCGTACTGCGGCAAGTCTTGGGGCGCAAAGAACAGCCCTTGCATCAGCAAGCCGACCACCAAACCAATGGCCGCCGGTGCCGCGCCAAACACCAGCAGCAGCGTGGTGCCCAAAATCAGGTGGACTTCAGAGACGCCGACCGGCTGGTGCGGCAGCAGCTCAAAAAAGCCAAACACCAGCACGCTGCAAATAACGGCGCGCAGCAGCAGCGCGGTCAAGCCGTCTTTGCGGATGCTTTCCCACGAAAGTTTGGCGCCGTAAGCCAACGCGCCAGTGGCGGTGGCATAGCTCAAGACGATTTTTCCGCCCTCCACCAATCCGGGTTCGATGTGCATGGTTTTCTCCTTCAGTTGTAAATCTGTATCAACGCTGTATCAGCTGCGGCAACGCCACCCACTGACCCTGCACCGCGTGGATGGCAATGCGCTGGTCAAACACGCGCTCCAGCGCGCGGTGGCTGGCGCGCTCGGCGCAGGCACCGTGGTGGGTGATGCGACCGCCCTCCATCACCACCACCTCGTCGGCGTGCAGGGCAAAAGTCAATTCGTGCAGCACGCTGACCACGGTGGTGCCGCCAGCGACCAAGGCGCGCACCGTCAGCAGCCAGTCGGCTTGGTGCGGCGGGTCGAGATTGGCCAGCGGCTCGTCCATCAACAGCACCTGCGCCTGCACCGCCAGCGCCCGCGCCAGTAGCACCCGTTGGCGCTCGCCGCCCGACAGCTGGCCGAGCGCGCGCGTGCGCCATTCCCACGCCTGTGTGGTGCGCAGGGCGTGTTCGACCGCAGCGTGGTCGGCAGCGCTGGGCGGCGCCATCCAGCCTTGGTGCGGCAGACGACCCAGCATGGCGACGTCGTACACCGTCAAATCGTCGGCGGCGCTTTCGTTTTGGCCTAGCCACGCCAGCGCCCGGGCGCGCTCGCGCCGGCTCCACGCGTGCAGCGGGCGGCCTAGCAGTTGAACGGGGCCGGTGCTGGGCAGCAGTCCGGCCAGCGCTTTGAGCAAGGTCGATTTACCCGCGCCATTGGGGCCGACGATGCTGGTCCAGTAGCCGGCGCGCAGCGCCAAATCAACGCCGTGCAAAATACGGCCATTTCCTATCGAAACGCCCATCTGGCTTGCGCTGATAGCTATTTTTTCAGGAGTGCTGACAGCGTTCACAACAAGCCTCCGGGCGACGAGCGCCGGTGCATCAGCCACAGCAAATAACCGCCGCCCAGCACCGCAGTCAGCACGCCGACGGGCAGCTCTTGCGGTGCGATCAGTCCGCGTGCCAGCAGGTCGGCGGCGCACAGCAGCGCGCCGCCCATCAGGCTGGACAGCGCCATCAAGCGCCCATGCGGCACCGACACCGCCGCCCGCACCAAATGCGGCGCGGCCAGCCCGACAAAAGCAATCAAACCGGTTTGTGCGACGGCCGTGCCGGTGGCCAGTGCCAGCACTGCCACCAGCGCCGCACGCAGTGGCGCCAGCGGCAGACCCAAGCTGTGCGCCGTGGCCTCGCCCAGCGCCAAGCCATCGAGCGCGCGCGACAGCGCCCACGCCAGCGCCAAGCACAGCAGCCACACCCCAGCCATCAGCAAGCAAGCCGCCCAGCCGACAAAGCCGGTCGAGCCGAGCATGAAGGCCTGCATCGCCTGCAACGAATCGGGCGAGAGCAACAAAATCAGCGACGTCAACGCGCCCAGCACCACGCCGACGATGACGCCGGCCAGCAGCAGCCGCAGCGTGTGCTGCACACCGCGCGCCAGCGCCAGCGTCAGCAAAACGGCCAGCACCGCGCCGACAAACGCCGCACCCGTCAGCCCAAGGCGCACCAGCCAGTGGCTGGAAAACACCGACACCGCAGTACCGCCGCCGAGAAATCCCAACAAGCCACCGCCACCCAACAAAGCCAGCGCCAAGGCCACGCCCAGCGACGCGCCCGAGGCGCTGCCGAGCAAATACGGATCGGCCAGCGGGTTGCGAAACAAGCCCTGCGCCACCGCTCCCGCCAAACCCAGCAGCGCGCCGGCACACCACGCGCCCAAGGTGCGCGGCAGGCGGATGTCCCACACAATTTGCTGCGCCATCGCCTTGGCGGCCGGGTCGTCACCCTGCCCCCACAGCGCCGGCCACAGGTTTTCCAGCCCGGTGCTACCGACACCGGTGCCCAGCAGCCACAGCGCCAGCGACAACAAAACCAGCCCCAGCGCCAACAGCGCACCACCGGGCGCACGGCGCACTGGCTGCGCGACGGGCGCAGTCAGTGGCACAGGCGTTACAGACGGCGGCAACACAGCGCTCATGGGCGATTCACCACGGCGGGCGGGGCTTTGTCCGCCAAGCACTGCGCCATCAAGCGCGCGGCTTCGGCCATGCGCGGGCCGGGGCGGATCAGCACATCGGT
>JBHCAP010000054.1:0-2961 GCA_041798325.1 Giesbergeria sp. | reverse complement strand
TTCAACACTTTGTAGCCTTGCTTGTTCAGCTCTTCGGCGATGTCGCCGTTGGTGACCGAACCAAACAAACGGCCGTCCACGCCAGCCTTTTGGGTCAGCTTGAACACTTTACCGGCCAGCTTTTCGCCGTCGGCTTGCGATGCGGCCAGCTTAGCGGCAGCAGCTTTTTCCAGCTCAGCGCGCTTGGCTTCGAATTCGGCTTTGGCCGACTCGGTAGCGCGGCGAGCGCGGCCAGCAGGAATCAGGAAGTTGCGAGCGTAGCCGTCTTTAACGCGGACGAGATCGCCCAAGTTACCGAGGTTGACAACCTTGTCGAGCAGAATGATTTGCATGGGTTGTGCTCCTTAGATCTTGTGCTGGTCGCTGTACGGCACCAGTGCCAAAAAGCGGGCGCGCTTGATGGCGGTGTTCAGCTGACGTTGAAAGATAGCGCGCGTGCCGGTCAGGCGCGCGGGGATGATCTTGCCGTTTTCAGCGATGAAATCGCGCAGGGTGTCCACGTCTTTGTAGTCGATTTCTTCGACGCCAGTGACGGTGAAGCGGCAAAAGCGCTTGCGCTTGAACAGCAGCGATTGGGTATTGCGCTTAGGGCGCTTGTCTTTGTTGAATTTCTTGAACGTGGCCATTGCGGACCTCTCGAAAATTAATTTGTTTGAATATCCTGAACGTGCAGCACTGCGTGTTTGCCGTTACGGGGAGTGGCCAAAAAGCCTGTGAAAAGCCAAACACTGCCAATGGGCTGCTGGGCTAATCGCTCAGCCATGGCACCAAAAGCTACTGTTTTGATGGCCGCATTGACTTGGCGTTGCTGGCCAGCTTCTTGCTGCTGCGAGTGGTGCTCTAGGCGCAACTCGATGGCGGGCAATCCGGCGGGCGTGTATCGCAGGGCTTGTGCCTCGGCGATACAGGCGGTTAAGGCAACGCGGTTTTCCACTACTCCCTTAGCAAACTCAAGTGTGCTTAGCGCTCGGTGCGCTCGCCGCGATCTTGGCGATCGCCACGGTCTTGGCGCTCACCGCGCTCGCCAGCAGCAGCGTATTCGGCTTGGCTGACTTTGCGGGCTTCTTCGCGCTCGACGGTCTTCATCATGGAAGAAGGGCTGGTGTCGGCAGACTTCTTCAGCACGGTGAGGTGACGCAGCACGGCATCGTTGAACTTGAAGGCGTGTTCCAGTTCAGCCATCACCGCCTGATCGGCTTCGATGTTGATGCACAGGTAGTGGGCCTTGGCCAACTTGTTGATCAGGTACGCCAGTTGACGGCGACCCCAGTCCTCTTCGCGGTGGACTTTGCCACCGCCAGCGGTGATCATGCCCTTGTAACGCTCGAGCATGGCGGGAACCTGCTCGCTTTGATCCGGATGGATCAACAAAATGATTTCGTAATGACGCATGCATACTCCTTTTGGGTGAAAACCGCTCACTGCGCCTGTAGTGATGCGGTAAGGCAAAGCCGGCGATTATAGTATGCGCCGCGCCAGTACGTATTGCAGTGTTTTGGCAAAAGCGTAATCGCCTTGAAATACCGCCGCCCTGCCGCATATACCCACCACATACGGCTTTTGCATACGGTTTTTTTCATACCAAACTACCCGCCATGTCTCATAACAACCAGTCCACCACCCCCTACTCTGCACCCATGCCCCCCCGAAGAAGTGGAGGCCGCGATGGCCGCCAACACCTCGGACGAAATGGCACGTCTGACGGCTGAACTGGCCGAACTGAAAGCCAAAAGCGCCGACTTGGCAGACCAATTTCTGCGTGCCAAGGCCGACACTGAAAACGCCCGCCGCCGCGCTGAAGAGGAAGTCAGCAAAGCACGCAAATTCAGCATCGAAGGCTTTGCCGAAAGCCTGCTGGCTGTGGCCGACAGCTTGGATGCGGCGCTGGCTATTCCAGAAGCCACCGCACAGCAGTTGCGCGAAGGCACCGATGCCACGCTGCGCCAATTGCTGGCTGCATTTGAGCGCAACAAGTTGCTGGCTATTAACCCCGGCGCAGGCGAAAAATTCGACCCGCACTTTCACCAAGCCATCAGCGTGGTGCAGTCGGCGCAAGAAGCCAACACCGTAGTAACGGTGTTGCAAAAAGGCTATTTGATCAGCGACCGCGTGCTGCGCCCAGCGCTGGTGACCGTGGCTGGCCCGCAATAAAACGGCTGCGCGGCAGGTCTTGAAACCAAGCCCAGCAACCACAACTGACAGACATTCAACTTATTCAAAGATCGGGAGAGAAAATCATGGGAAAAATCATTGGTATTGACTTGGGCACCACCAACAGCTGCGTCTCCATCATGGAGGGCAACACCACCCGCGTGATTGAAAACAGCGAAGGCACACGCACCACGCCCTCCATCATTGCCTACCAAGAAGATGGCGAAATTCTGGTCGGTGCCTCGGCCAAGCGCCAAGCGGTGACCAACCCCAAGAACACCATCTACGCTTCCAAGCGCCTGATTGGCCGCAAGTTTGACGAAAAAGAAGTGCAAAAGGACATCGACCTGATGCCCTACACCATCACCAAAGCCGACAACGGTGATGCATGGATTGAAGTGCGCGGCCAAAAACTGGCACCACCACAAATCAGCGCCGAAATTCTGCGCAAGATGAAGAAAACCGCCGAAGACTATCTGGGCGAAACCGTCACCGAAGCTGTCATCACCGTGCCGGCCTACTTCAACGACGCCCAGCGCCAAGCCACCAAAGACGCTGGCCGCATTGCTGGTCTGGATGTCAAGCGGATCATCAACGAGCCCACCGCTGCTGCGCTGGCCTTTGGTCTGGACAAGACCGAAAAGGGCGACCGCAAAATCGCCGTGTACGACTTGGGCGGCGGCACGTTTGACGTCTCCATCATTGAAATTGCCGACGTCGATGGCGAGAAGCAATTTGAAGTGCTCTCCACCAACGGCGACACCTTCTTGGGCGGCGAAGACTTTGACCAACGCGTCATCGACTACATCA
>JBHCAP010000053.1:0-42640 GCA_041798325.1 Giesbergeria sp. | reverse complement strand
TGTGCAGAAAGGGCGATGGCGAGCCGGGAGCCAAGACGCTGTGGCTGGGGATGCGCGATATCGCCGTGTTTGTTGAGGGCGCCCGCTTTGCCCGCAGTCAGCTATAAGTTGTGTGTAAGAGGATGGGCAAAACCGCGTGTTCCATCGTTGGTGTTGGCATTGGGGTTTTTTGCACTGTTTAAAACCACCAACGCCGCTACAGGCAGCGCCATGTCTTTCCGACGAATATCGTCGTAGGAGCCAGAAGAAATATTTTCTCCCCAATAGGAGTTCATATGGGTGATGATTTGACGTGACAACAGCCGATGCTCATCATCATTGTCTTTTATTTCTGCCCACTTCATCCCCGGCTTCAATCCAGCAACCGACATGAAAGCTTTGGCCATTCTCTCTTGGCGACGACTTGTCAAATCACTGGCTGGAACCCCCAGTGCTTGAAGAATAGCCAAAGCCTCGGCAACCATTTTTTGCATATAAAACCCATCCCATATTTATTCAGATAACAACGAAAGCTGTACTGGGGTTTTTCTGGAATGAACAGCTGCTGAATCTAGGCGATCCGTAGTGTCCAGATAATTCCGAAGAGACTGGGCGATTGCATAAGCCATTAGGGGAGGAACTGCATTGCCAACTTGCTTGTAGCGGCTGGATTCTTTGCCCTGAAATTCAAACCAATCCGGAAAACTTTGCAGCCTTGCTCCCTCTCGCACCGTGAGCCGACGGCGACGACCGTCTGGCAAAACGACTCTGTGCATATCACCTGTTGCACCCGCCAGATTACGGCAAGTCACCGTCCGGGCGGGCCTGTCCAGATGCAAATCTCTGGGCGTAATGCATTTGGATGCTTTTTCATATTTGGCTACATACATATCCATACTGGGCGTCAGAAATTTGGACTCTGAGTCCACCAGATGGGCAATATCTCTCAGCGCATCTCCCGCTGTGACCTTATTTTTTTGCACCACAGGAAATTCAAAGCTTCCCCGATGGCCGACCACTATCATGCGCTCTCTATTCTGCGGCACACCATATTGAACTGCATACAGCAGTTTATATTCAACGATATATCCCATGCCTTCAAGCTCTGCAATGATGGCATCGAGATAATTTTTATTTTTATACATGAGTCCCCGGACATTCTCAAACATCCAGATATCCGGCTCAGCTTGCTCAACGGCAGAAATAAACGCAGGAAAACCATCCCGCGCATCCCTGATTCCCTTTTGATGCCCTCCGACACTGAATGGTTGGCATGGTGGCCCGCCAATCACCACTTGTGCTTTTGGGAATTTATAACTTGAATCTATCTTTGCCTGAATGCAATCGCCACTCAGATTTTTTTTATAGGTAGCGCAGCAGTCGCTGTCCATTTCAAAACCAAGCGTCTCAAATCCTTGCGACTCAAATCCCAATGCCAGTCCACCACACCCGGCAAAAAGGTCGAGTACCAAAGGAGATCCACCCCGCTTTGGTGTTAACAAAGTGTTTATTTTTTCTATGTAATTCATGGATTTTCAGGTCTGAATGTGGCCCTATCCCGCACACACCCGCAGCACCTCTGCGCCATAGGCTTCGAGCTTTTTGGCGCCCATGCCGCTGATGCCGTGCAGTTCGCCCAGCGTGCGCGGGCATTGCTGGGCAATTGCCGCCAGCGTCGCATCGTGAAAAATCAGATACGCCGGCAAGCCGTGCTCGCGCGCCACCTCGGCGCGCCACGCTTTGAGGTTGATAAAGCGCACCTGCGCGTCTTGGTCGAGCGCGGCGGCCGCCGGCGACAGCGTGCCGGCTGGGCTGCGCCGCTGGCGTTTGCGGTCGGGCGGCGCGGCGACCGAGGCGCGCAACTGCACCGCCACCTCGCCGCGCAGCACCGGGCGCGAGCCCTCAGACAGGCACAGCGTGTCAAAGCTGTGGCCGTTGTCCAAATGCACCTTGGCCAAACCGACCGCGCCCGTCGCCAGCAACTGGCGCAGCACGCTGCGCAATTGCGCCTCGGTGAACTCGGCGCCAATGCCGAAGGTGGAGAGCTGGTCATGGCCGTGCTGTAGCACTTTGTCGGTTTTTTCGCCGCGCAGCACGTCCATCACGTGTTGGGTGCCAAAGCCGATGCCGCTGGCGGTGTGGATGCGGTAAATCGTCGAGAGCAGCTTGCGCGCGCAGTCGGTCGCGTCCCAGACTTCGGGCGGCTCTAAGCAGTTGTCGCAGTTGCCGCACGGTGTCGATGCTTCGCCAAAATAGGCCAGCAGGCGCACGCGGCGGCAGTCGGTGGCCTCGGCCAGTCCGAGCAGCGCGTCCAGCTTGCCGCGCAGCGCGGCTTTGAATTCTTCCGCCGCCGGGCTGTCGTGGATCATGCGGCGCTGGTTGACGACGTCGTTCAGGCCGTAAGCCATCCACGCATCCGCCGCCAGCCCGTCGCGGCCAGCGCGGCCGGTTTCTTGGTAATAGCCTTCGATGTTTTTCGGCATATCGACGTGCGCCACAAAGCGCACATCGGGCTTGTCGATGCCCATGCCAAAGGCAATCGTCGCCACCATGACGATGCCTTCTTCGCGCAGAAAGCGGTTCTGGTTGGTCTGGCGAATGTCGTTGGATAAACCGGCGTGGTAGGGCAGCGCGTTAATGCCAGCGTCGGCCAGCGTCGCGGCCAGCTCTTCGACGCGTTTGCGCGATTGGCAATAGACCACGCCGGCATCGCCCAAATGCTCGCGCTCAATAAAGCGCAGCAGTTGCGTGGTGACGGTTTTTTTCTCGACGATGGTGTAACGGATATTGGGCCGGTCAAAGCTGCTGATAAACAGCCGCGCGCCTTCGAGCTGCAGCCGCTCGATGATGTCGGCGCGCGTCAGGTCGTCAGCGGTGGCGGTGAGCGCAATGCGCGGCACGCCGGCGTAGCGCTGGTGCAGCACCGACAGCGCGCGGTATTCCGGCCGAAAGTCGTGCCCCCACTGGCTGACGCAGTGCGCCTCGTCAATCGCAAACAGACTCAAGCTTTGCTGCTGGTACAGGTCGTCCAGCAGGCCGAGAAAGCGCGGCGTGTTGAGCCGCTCCGGCGCGACATACAGCAGCGTGATAGCGCCGGTTTGCAAGCGCAGCTCCACATCCTGCGCTGCTTGGTAATCCAAGCTGGAGTTGAGAAACGCCGCGCTGACGCCGGCCTCGTGCAGCGCGCCGACTTGGTCGTGCATCAGCGCAATCAGCGGCGAGACGACGATGGCCACGCCGCGCCCGGCCTGCTGGCCCACGATGGCCGGCACTTGGTAGCACAGCGATTTGCCGCCGCCGGTGGGCATGAGCACCAGCGCGTCGCCGCCGTCAATCGCGTGGCCAACGATGGCCTCCTGCGGCCCGCGAAATTGCTCGTAGCCAAAGACGTTTTGCAGGACGGTGTGGGGGGCAGAAGACAAGGGAAATACTCTTTATTTGATAGCTGCTATCGCCCGTGTTTATTGGGCTAGCGGCAGTTTTGACCCAAACTCTAGGCGCTGTGCGCCCGCCCCCGGCTGGGGCGCTCAAAGGCGGCTATTGTGCGCTGCGGTGCGCACAGGTGCTTGCTGGTAAACGCAGCGCTGCTAGCACTTAATGTGCGCATGGCTCCCCAGCCACTTCAGCCCCGGCGGCAGCGCTTCGCCAAAGCTGCGGCGCTGGTCGGCTTCGTCCATTTGCACCGCGCTTTGCACCATCGCTGCCCAGCTGGCCGGCGCTTTGCTGGCGGTGAGGCGGCGGGCGACTTGCTCGCGCAGTTCGGGCGCTAAATCGCGCGTGCGGTCGCCGCTCATGCGGGCGATTTGCGCGGCGGCGAAGGCCGCTGGTTCGACCGCTTTCCAGTCCAGCGCCAGCAGCGCTTGCAGCCAGCCGCTGGCGATGTCGGCGGGCACGACAGTGTGTGCGCTGCCATAGAGCGGCACACGTGCGCCCAATCTGCCCAGCGCCCACCACGTTTGCGGGTTTTCGTCGGGGCGTTGCAGGCGCTCCAGCACCCAGCGGCCGGTTTCGGCGCGGTGGATGCCGGGCAATTGCTCCAGCAGCGCGGCAAGCCGCACCATGTCGTCGTAGCTGCCTTGCACCGGGTGGCGGGCGCGCTTGCCAGCGTCGGTGTCTTCCAAATGGCCGGCCAGTGTTTCGAGAATTTGCAGCTGCTGCGCTTCGCTCAAGCCGCCGGCGGCGCGTCGCCACAGCGTCCACCACTCTGACCAGTTGCGGCTCTCTGCGGTGTACTGGATGCCTTCGGCAAACAGCGGCCAGATTTGCGCGATGCGCCACGCGTCCAGCGGCGTGCCCATGCCGGGGCGCAGGCAGTAGCCGGCCAAGTTGAGCCAGACGCGCTCGTGTTCGGCGCTGCGCCGACGCCGGCGCGCGCGGCTCCACAGCGCATCGAACAGCGTGCGCAGCAGGGCAAGGCTCCACGTGTCGCGCGCGCCCAGCAGCCTCTCTAGCGTGCTGCGCAGTTGGCGAATTTCTTTGGCCGTCACCGGCTGCTGCGGTGTGGTGGCACCAAACACGCGCTCAATCAGCGCGATAGCTTGGTCTAGGCGCGGGTGCGCGGCGTTGTCCTCGGCGCTGGCGCTATCGGCGGCGCTGTCATCACCCGCATGGCTGCGCACCTGAAACGCCAACAGCCAGCGCTGCGCTGGGTCGTCGGCGTGGGTGCAGTGCATCTCCAGCGTGCCGACTTCGGTCATGGTGGCGCTCAGTTGCACCGTGACGTGGCCGCGGCGCTGTCCGGGCGCTGCGGGCAGCACGGTTTCTAGCGGCGGCAGGTGGACGAAGGTGGGGACGCTGGTGTCGCTTTCGTCGCTTGAATTCGGGATGGGCAAGTCGATGACATCGCCCGCTTGCCACGGCGTGCGGGCGGCGGATGCCACCAAGTGAAAGCGCACCGCTTGCCCCAGCCGCAGGGCAAAGCTGTGGCCGCTCAACGGCACTTCGATGGCGGTGTCGGTGCCGCGTGGCAGCACGCAAATGGCGCGCAGTGGTTTCTCTTTTTTGTCGCTTTTGTCGCTTTTGTCATCTTCGAGCAGCAAAAAATAGCTGCGCGCTGAACCACCACCGACGCCGCGCCCGAGTTGCGGCACGCGCGCCGCACGCACCAAGGCGTAGGCGACCGCGCCACGCGCCACGGCGACATCCGGGTCGCTGTGCTGCAGCACGCGCACCGGAGCGCCGCGCCACTGCGTCAGCACCTGCTCCAGCCGCTGCGCCAGCGCCGGGGCGCGGAACACGCCGCCGTTGAGCAGCAGGGTGTCGGGCACGGCCAAAGTTTGGCCTGCGCTGGTGGCGCTGGTGTGGCGCTCCAAAAACGCCGCCAAGTGGCGCGTGATGGCCGCGTCTGCCGGGTAGGGCAAGCCCAGCTCCACCAAGCCGGCGCTGCGCCGCTGCGGGCGGACAGCAGCGTCTTCTTGCGGCATAAAACCATCGACCACCAAGCGCTCCACTTCCTCGCGCGCCAGCGTGACCGAGCGAGCGCCGCCAATCAGTTGCGCGCCGCCGCCCAGCAGGGTGATGTTGGTGTGCGCTGGCGCATCGGCACCCAGCAGCAGCTCTTTGGCGGCGCGGCAGCGTTGCACCAGTTGCGCAAAGCGCGCTGCTGGCAGCCGGGTGCTGCTGCCCAGACTGCGCTCGACGTGGTGCGCCAGCGCCAAATCCATGTTGTCGCCGCCGAGCATCAAATGCTCGCCAACGCCGATGCGCGTCAGGCGCGGCAGGCCATCAACCACTGATGCGTCGTGCTCAACTTGAATCAGCGTCAAGTCGGTGGTGCCGCCGCCAACGTCGCAAACCAGCACCTGCTGCGCGCCGTGCAGCTGCTCGGCGAGTTGCTGGCGCTGGCAAAACAGCCAGTCGTGAAAGGCGGCTTGCGGCTCTTCCAACAGGCGCAGCGCCCCTAAGCCGGCATCGCGCGCCGCTTGCAGCGTCAGCGCGCGCGCGCCTTCGTCGAACGAGGCCGGCACCGTCAGCACGAGGTCTTGCTGCGCCAGCGGCGCATCGGGAAAGCGCGCGTTCCATGCCGCGTGGACATGCGCCAAATAGCTGGCGCTGGCCGCGACCGGCGAGATTTTTTCTACGTCACTCTCTGCGCCCCACGGCAGGATGGCGGCGTTGCGGTCAACGCCGGGGTGCGACAGCCAGCTTTTGGCGCTGCTGACCAAGCGCGCCGGCACTTGACTGCCCAAGTCGCGGGCGTAGCGCCCCAGCACCGCCGTTTCGGCGCTGTGCCACGGCAAGGCCAACTCGGCGCTGCTCAGTTCGCCCGCTGCCGGGTGGTAGCGCACCGACGGCAACAGCGCCGGCGCGCTGACTTCGCCGGGCGCAATCAGCTGGTCGATGGGCAGCAGGTGGATGCGGTCGCCGCCCGCGCCCGCGCCCGCGCCCGCGTCCGAGGCCGACAGGTCGGCATAGGCAACCACCGTGTGGCTGGTGCCCAGATCGATGCCGACGGTGTAGCGTGCGGTGCTCACGCCTGTGCAGCGGTGGCGTCGGTGTTGCGCGTGTCTAGCTCGACCTTCCAGCGCTCGCTGCCGGGCTGGCCTTGGGCGTTGAGCGGCAGGGCTTCGAGTTCGAGCGTGCCGGTGGTGGTGATGCGGGCGTGCAGTTGCACGCGTACCACTTCGCCGACGGCGCGGCCTTGGGCGGGCAGGGTGGCTTCAATCTCTTGCAGCTCGTGCAGTTCGTCGGCGCTCCAAAAATCCAGCAGCGTACCGACTTGGTCTTGCCGGCGCACCGAGGAGCCAAAAAAGCGCAGTCGCACCGGCTCGCCAACAACGAGGCCAAACTCTTGCCCAGCCACGCCGGCATCCGTGCCCTCTTCCATGCCAAACGGTGCCAAGCACAGCGCCTGAATTGGTGGCTCCATGCCCGGAATCGCTGGCATTGCCGACTCAATGGCGATGTAGTAAGACTGCGCCGTACCACCGCGAATGCGCACGCCTTGGCCACGGCGCACGTAGCCGTAATAGGCCGCGCCGCGTGCCACCGCCAAATCCAAATCCGCACCGTTGAGCAAGCGCGCTGGCTCGGCTTTTTCTGCCGCCAGCCAGCCATTGATAACGCCCAGCAGGCGCTCAGAAATTTGCGCCGACTTGAGCACGCCGCCGTTGAACAGCACCGCTGTCGGGTGCAAAAAGCTGGCAGCGTTGGCCGTCGGTGCGTGGTTGACGAAGCCCGATTGCTGCGCCAGCTCGGCGGTGGCACCGACTTGGCGCGTCAAAAACGCCGCCAAGTGGCGCGTCACGCCCGCGTCTTGCGCATACGGCAAACCCAGTTGCGTCAGCGCCCCCCGGGCGCGACTGACGGGTTGGTCAGACACAGCAGCCGGCGGGAAGAAGCCTTCCAGCAGCGTCGCTTCCAATTCAGCGCGGGTGACTTCGGTGCGGATGGCGCCGCCAATCAGCTTGGCACCCCGGCTGGGCACCACCACCGGCACCGCATCGACGCTGGTGTCGCTCAGTAGCGTTTCTTTGGCACCCCGGCAGGCGTGCGCCAGTGCGCGGGTTTGCCACGGGTCGAGCTGTTTGCCGCTCTCGGCCAGCTTGCGCGCCGTGCCATAGGCCAGCGCCAAATCCATGTTGTCGCCGCCCAGCAAGATGTGTTCGCCGACGGCAATGCGTTGCAGCTGCAAATTGCCGTCTTGCTCCAGCACCGCAATCAGCGACAGGTCGGTGGTGCCGCCGCCAACGTCCACCACCAGCAACACGTCGCCGCTGCGCACTTCTTTGCGCCACGCGCCGCCGCTGCGCTCAATCCAGCTGTACAGCGCCGCTTGCGGCTCTTCCAGCAGCGTCAGTTGTGGCAGGCCAGCGGCTTGCGCGGCTTCGGCGGTCAACTCGCGCGCAGCCGGGTCGAACGAGGCCGGAATGGTGACGGTGACGTCTTGCGTTGCCAGCGGCGCGTCCGGGTGCTGCGCGTCCCACGCGGCGCGCAGGTGGCTGAGGTAGCGCGTCGAGGCTTCCAGCGGCGAGATACGCGCCACTTCGGGCGGCGCCTCGGCTGGCAGCAGCGCGCTGCGCCGGTCAACGCCAGGGTGGCACAGCCAGCTTTTGGCGCTGGAGACCAAGCGAATCGGCGTCGCCGCGCCGCGCGTGCGGGCAAATTCGCCGACGGCAAAAGTTTGGTCAGCCACCCACGGCAGCGCCAAATCGCCAGCGGCCAGTTCGCTCTCGTGCGGCAGGTAGAGGAACGACGGCAGCAGCTGCGGGCTTTCCACGGTGCCGGGCGCTGTCAGCTGCGGCACGGCCAGCACGCCTTGCACGGCGTTTTCGCCGTCGCTGGCTTCGGTGTCGAGCCACGACAGCGCGCAGTGCGTGGTGCCCAAGTCAATGCCGATGGTGTAGCGCGCGCTGGCGCTGGTGCTGGCGGGGGTGGTTTTGTCTTTGGATTTGGTGGGGGTGCTCACAGCTCAATCTCCGCTTGGGCCAATACGCTGGCGTCGTGGCCGGGGGCCAATTGGGGCAGGCGCGTCTCGCTGGCGCGCCAGCCACGGTGTGCCAGCGTGCCGGTAAACGGCGCTTGGCCGACGACGTTGCCGGTGATTCGGTTGGCGGCGGCGTCAAAGCCCACCGGCAGCGTCAGCCGCTGGCCTTCGCTTTCGCTGCGCACCGGGGCGAGCGTGAAGTGCTCGCGCAGCACTTTGCGGCAGCCCTCGTGGACGACGCGGCTGGCGGCGCCGATGTCTTGGTCGCTGTAGCCGGCGACGTCTTCTTCGACAAAGTCGATAAACCGCGCTTCGCGCTGCAGCAGGCCGAGCAGTTGCAGGGCGGCGGTCTCGGACGCGAGTTGCAGCACGGGGGCCGGCGGTGGTGGAGGTGGCGGCGGCGGTGTCGGAGCCACCGGCGCTGGTGTGGGCGCTGGTGCCGGCGTTGGCGCAGGCTGGGGCTGAGGCCAGCCGCCTTCAGCGCGCAGCCGTGCCACGTCGGCGGCAAAGCGCGGCTGGCCGACGATGGCAAAAAAGCTGCTCACCGCCAAGGCGATGCGGCTCATCAAGGAGGGCGGGGTGGAGTTCATGGCGGGTGTGTGGTGGTGAAGACAGAAATATCGACCACCCGACGCAAAGCCGGGCGCGGCGCGGTGTGCGCCAAAGGATGGCAATGGTACCGAAACCGCTGGGCGCGGGTGTGTCGGCCAGTCGTTGCCTAGATGCTATTTTAATCATAGCTGCTAGCGCACGTATCTATTGGGCTAGAGGCCAATTTGGCTTGAAATCGACGGCTTGTTAAGCTGCGGCCTTCCTTTTTGACCGCCGACTGCGCCTTATTCCCATGCCCCAATTTGCCGCCAACTTGACGCTGATGTACACCGAGCTGGCGTTCTTGCAGCGCTTTGCCGCCGCCGCCGCCGATGGCTTTGCGGCGGTGGAGTATTTGTTTCCCTACGCCTACCGCGCCGCTGAACTGGCGGCGCGTTTGCGGGACAACGGCTTGCAGCAGGTGCTGTTCAACGCGCCACCCGCCGGCAAAAATTTGGCCGCGATGGCCGCCGCGTGGGATGCGGGCGAGCGCGGCACGGCGGCGCTGCCGGGGCGGCAAGCAGAATTCCGCGCCGGCGTGCGCCAAGCGCTGGAGTACGCGCAGGCGCTGGCTTGTCCGCGCATCCACGTGATGTCGGGCGTGGTGCCGGTCGGCGCGGCGCACGAAGCGCTCACGGCGCAGTGCATAGACAACCTGCGCTGGGCGGCCGAGGCAGCGGCGCAACACGGCTGCGAGGTGCTGATTGAGCCGATCAACCCGCGCGATATGCCCGGCTACTTTCTCCAGCGCCAAGACCAAGCGCACGCGCTGCTAGACGCGGTGCAGGCGCCCAATCTGAAGGTGCTGATGGATCTGTACCACTGCCAAGTGGCCGAGGGCGATGTCGCCAGCAAGCTGCGCCGCTACCTGCCCAGCGGGCGCGTCGCTCACATCCAAATCGCCGGCGTGCCAGAGCGCCACGAGCCTAATCGGGGCGAGCTGCATTACCCATACCTGTTTGATGTGCTGGACGCGCAGGGCTACAGCGGCTGGGTCGGCTGTGAATACCGCCCGGCGGCAGGTACGTCCGCCGGCTTGGGCTGGCGGCCAGTACGTAACCTTGCGTAAGGGAATCTGTCAATTGCTACTGAGAGTGTTTTCCATAAACTGAAAAAACGCTGCACCGGCGGTACTTGACTGAGCCGGCGGCGCAGCACTTTGCAATTTTTTGGAGAATTTTTATGGCTACGTCATCGACTGCGCTGAACCGTTCTGTGGCGCGTCGCGTGACGATGCTGGCCGTGGGTTTGGTGGCCTTGGTGCTGATATTGGTGGGCGCGGCGATGGCGCTGCTGACCGAGCGCAATACGCGCGACCAAGTGGTGCGCAGCGTCGGCGACACCGCGCAAAGCGTGGCGCAGTCGCTTGACGCTGCTGACGCCACCAACCGCGAACTGGCGCTGCGCGCCATGAAGGGTTTTCAGCGCGATTTTGATTCCGCCATGCAGCTCAACGAAGCCACCGCAGAGCTGTCTAGCTACGGCGCGCTGGTCAACGGCGACACCACCGCTGTCGATAAGTTTTCCCAAGACACCGGCGGCATTGCCAGCGTGTTTGTCAAAAAGGGCAACGACTTCGTCACCATCACCACCTCGATCAAAAACGCCCAAGGCGAGCGCCAGCAGGGCATGGCGCTGGAGCACAGCAGCCCGGCTTATTTGCAGGCGAAAAAAGGCGAGCCTTACGCCGGGCGCACCGTGGTCAATGGCAAGCCCTACATGGGCTACATGCTGCCGGCAAAAAACAGCGACGGCCAAGTGGTGGCGCTGCTGTACATCGGCAACGACATCAGCGTGTTTGAGGAGATGTTGGAAAAGCAAGTGGCGCAAACGCACTTTTTTGAGCACGGCGGCATCTACGTGATTGACCCGCGCCAGTCGCTGGCCGAGGCGGTGTTTGTCGCCCACCCCAGCGCACGCAGCCAAAAGGTGCTGGCGGCGTACCCGCAAGCGCAGGCATTTTTTACCGCGCTGGGCGCTGCACCCGATGGCTTTGTGCGCGACGCGGCGCAGGTACTCAGCAGCGACGGCGCTGACCCGTTCGCACTGGTGCGCAAGACCCAAGGCAGCGGCTGGTGGGTGGTGGCCGAGGTGCCTTACGGCGAGGCGATGGCCAGCCAGCGCCAAATCACGCTGGCAGTGTGGGGCTTGCTGCTGCTGGCGGTGCTGGTGCTGGGCGTTGGTCTGTTCATGCTGCTGCGCCGCAGCGTCAGCCAGCCGCTGCAAGAGCTGACCCAAGCCATCACGCAAGTAGCGCAGGGCGATTTGACCGAGGCGTTTCGCACCACGCGCGACGACGAAATGGGCGCACTGGTGCGCGAGGTCGAAGGTATGCGCCAGCACTATGTGCGCACGCTGGGGCAGGTGCGCATGGCGGTGGACAGCATCACCACCGCCAGCGCCGAGATTGCGTCCGGCAACCACGACCTGTCCAGCCGCACCGAGCAAACCGCCAGCAGCTTGCAGCAAACCGCGCAAAGCATGGAGCAGCTGACCGCCACCGTGCGCCAGTCGGCTGATGCGGCGCGCCAAGCCAATCAGCTGGCAACTTCTGCCGCCGAAGTGGCGGCGCGCGGTGGCCAAGTGGTCGGCCAAGTGGTGCAAACGATGGGCGAGATCAACCACAGCTCGCGCAAGATTGCCGACATCATTAGCGTGATCGACTCGATTGCGTTTCAGACGAATATCTTGGCGCTGAACGCCGCCGTCGAAGCCGCCCGCGCCGGCGAGCAAGGGCGCGGTTTTGCGGTGGTGGCGTCGGAAGTGCGCTTGCTGGCCGGGCGCAGCGCCGAGGCAGCGCGCGAGATCAAAGCGCTGATCAGCACCTCGGTGGACAAGGTCGAATCCGGTGCGCGCCAAGTGCAAGACGCGGGCAGCACGATGGACGAAATCGTCGGCTCGGTGCAGCGCGTCGGCGACATCATTGGCGAGATTTCGTCCGCCGCGTCCGAGCAGTCGGACGGCATCGGCCAAGTCAACACCGCCATAAGCGAGCTGGACCAAATGACGCAGCAAAACGCCGCGCTGGTGGAGGAATCCACCGCCGCCAGCCTGAGCCTGAGCGACCAAGCACAGCGGCTGGGCGAGGCGGTAGGCACTTTCCGCTTGCCAGCGCGGCAGTTGCTGGCGCTAGAGCATTGATCCGCAATACACCTTTTTGCACGTTTTTTTGGAGTGTTTGTCCGTAGCGTCAATGGCGCTTGCATAACCGCTGTCTTTGTAGGGACAATGCAGCGATGCGATTTTCTACCCGACTCTTTCTTTTCACGGCGCTGCCCGCCCTGTTGTTTACTGTGGCCTTGGCAGTCAGCTTGTGGGCGCTGATGCGGGTGCAGGGCGATTTCACCCGTTACATTGGCACCGATCAGGCCGTGGCATCGGGCTTGTCGCAGATGTATGCGCAGGGGCTGCAAAGTGGCCAAGCGCTGCGCAATATCTTGCTCGATCCAACCGAGGGCAAGGCGTACGAAAACCTCGATGCGGCCAACCAAACCTATGACAGCGCCTACCGCGAAACGCTGCGCGTAGCGCAAGACTCGCCGCTGGCCGCGCAAGTTGCCACGCTGGGCGCGCTGCGCGCCACGCAGGTGCAGGTGCAAGCCCAAGTGCGCAGTCTGGCCAGCAGCGATATTGCCGCCGCTCGGGCGTTGCTGAACACGCAAGAAACGCCGGCATGGCGCAAGTTGCGCGCCGCGCTGCTAGAGCAAATGGACAGCGCCGGCAAAAACCAAGCGCTGGTGCACGACCAAACGCACCGCAGCGCCAATCAGATGCGCTCGCTGGCGATGGGCTTGGCCGTGCTGGCGCTGGCCGTGGCGCTGCTGCTGGGGGCGTGGATGGGGCGCTCGCTGGCGCGCGAGCTGGGGGGGGACCCGGCGCTGGTGCGCGATGCGCTGCGCCGCGTGGCGCAGGGCGATTTGGCGCCGCCCGAGCAGGGCGCTGGCGTGCCCGTTGGCCTGATGGCGGAGCTGGCGGCGATGCGCCAAGCGCTGCGCACTTTGGTAGGGCAGGTGCGCGATTCGACCGTCACCATCACCCACGCCTCGGGCGAAATCGCGCAGGGAAACAACGACCTGTCGGCACGTACCGAGCAGCAGGCCTCGGCGCTGGAAGAGACAGCAGCGTCGATGGAGGAGCTGTCGTCCACAGTGCAACAAAATGCAGCCCATGCACGCCAAGCCAGCGTGCTGGCGGTGGATGCGGCGCAGGTAGCGCAGCAGGGCGGCGCGGTGGTCAGCGAGGTGGTCAGCACCATGAAGGGCATCAATGACAGCTCAAGCCGCATTAGCGACATCATTGGCGTGATCGACTCGATTGCGTTTCAGACGAATATTTTGGCGCTCAACGCTGCCGTGGAGGCGGCGCGCGCCGGCGAACAGGGGCGCGGTTTTGCAGTGGTCGCCGCTGAGGTGCGCAGCTTGGCGCAGCGCAGCGCCGATGCGGCCAAAGAGATTCGCGGCCTGATCCAAACCAGCGTGCAGCGCGTCGATGAAGGCAGTGCATTGGTCGATCGCGCCGGCGTGACGATGGAGCAGGTGGTGGCGTCGATTGGCCGCGTCAGCGCCATCGTGGCCGAAATCAGTGCCGCCAGCAGCGAGCAAAGCGCCGGTGTTTCGCAGGTGGGCGAAGCGGTGATGCACATGGACCAAGCGACACAGCAAAACGCCGCTTTGGTGGAGCAAAGCGCCGCCGCTGCCGAGAGCCTGCGCCTGCAGGCGCAGGACTTGCTGCAAGCGGTGGCGGTGTTCCAACTAGAACATCAACACTGATTTGTTAACTCGTTAACTCGTTAACGTAACGCGCTTGCTGGCTCAAGCGTCCAACGTCGGGTAGTCGGTGTAGCCGGCTGCGCCGCCGCCGTAAAAAGTGGCGCGGTCAGGTGCATTCAGCGGTGCATTGCGGCGCAGGCGCTCGACCAAATCGGGGTTGGCGATGTAGGGGCGGCCAAAAGCGACGATGTCAGCGCCATCGGCCAGCGCCTGCTCGGCCAGCGCTGTGTCGTAGCCGTTGTTGACCATCCACGCGCCTTGGCCGCCGGCGGCGCGGTACAGCGCTTTGGCTTGGGCGTAGTCAAACGGTTGCTCTGGCAACGCGCGCGCGCCGCCGGTGGCACCTTCGATGATGTGGACATAGGCCAAGCCCAGTGGAGCCAACTGGTGCATCAAATAATCGAACAGCTTTTGCGGATTCTCGTCGGCAATGTCGTTGGCCGGCGTGACCGGCGACAGGCGAATGCCGGTGCGCCCAGCACCGATTTCGTCGGTGATGGCGCGCACCACTTCCAGCAGCAAGCGGGCGCGATTTTTCAGGTTGCCGCCGTAGTCGTCGGTGCGCTGGTTGGCACCGGTTTTCAAAAACTGCTCCAACAAATAGCCGTTGGCGGCGTGGATTTCGACACCATCAAAACCGCAAGCGATGGCGTTGCGCGCCGCGTGGCGGTAGTCCTGCACGATGCCCGGCAGCTCGGCAGCGTCGAGCGCGCGCGGCATGGAGGTATCGACAAACACCGCTGCGCCGTCTTGCAGCAGCACGGTTTTGGTGTGGGCGCGGATCGCCGAAGGAGCGACCGGTGCCTGGTTATCGGGCTGCAAGCTGGTGTGCGAGACGCGGCCGACGTGCCACAGCTGCACCACAATTTTGCCGTCGGCTTGGTGTACCGCTTGGGTCACTTGTTTCCAGCCGTCGAGTTGTTCGGTGCTGTAGAGGCCGGGCACGTCGGCGTAGCCCTGCGCCTGTGGGCTGATGGCGGTGGCCTCAGTAATCAGCAGGCCGGCGCTGGCGCGCTGGGCGTAGTACTGCGCCATCAGCGGTGTGGGGATGGCGTTGGGTGCGCGGTTGCGCGTCAGCGGTGCCATCGCAACGCGGTTGGCCAACTGCAGGCTACCGGCTTGGATGGGATCGAACAAAGTGGTCATAGGGCTTTTGCACAGAGCAAGTGAAAGACAAGGAAGGCGCAAGCCTAATCCAGCAAGCGCGCCGCTGCACACGTAAGGGTAAGGGTGACCACGTGCAGCACGCGTATGCTGCGCAGTATTAAAATGATAGCTACTAGCGCCCGTGTTTAAAGGGCTAGAGGCTGTTTTGACCATAAAAAGCCGATGAGACAACCCCCATCCAAAGACTGCTGCGCCAGTTACTTGATGATGCCTTCGGCGCGCATCGCCGCTTGCACTGCCGGGCGTGCGGCCACGCGCTCTTGAAAAGCGCTCAAACGCGCCAGCCCAGAGATATCGACACCGACAAAACCTCCCCAGTTAGCGACAGTAAACAAATAGCCATCGGCCACGGTAAACGGCTCGCCCATCAAGTGCAGTTGGTTGCCCAGTTGTTCGTCCACCCACTGCAGGCGCTGCATCAGGCGCGTGTGCAAGGTCGGCTTGCAGTCGGCCGGCGTGGCAGGGCTAAACAACTGGCCAAACGGCTGGTGCAGCTCGGTGCTGATAAACGCCAGCCACTCTTGCAGGCGGTAGCGCGCCATCTTGCCGTTGGCTGGGGCCAGCTGCTTGTCTGGCACTTGGTCGGCAATGTATTGCACGATGGCCGAGCACTCGCGCAGGCGCTCGCCGCTGTTGAGCTCTAACACCGGGATGTAGCCCAGCGGGTTGATGGTGTAGAAATCCGTGCCATCGGCCAGCTGGTGCGTCTTCATGGTGAGGCGCTCCAAGGTGTGGGGCAGGCCGGCTTCGCGCAGGGCAATATGGGGTGCCAGCGAACAAGCGCCGGGGGAGTAATACAGCTTCATATTCAGTGCGTCCTTCGGTAAAAAAGCAGGTCAACAAGAAAAAACAGACAGCCAATATCGTATGCGCTGCAGCGCTCAAGAGCGTGGCTATTGGGGCTGCGTGAGTGCCTCTAGCTGCGCCAAGAAAATCATCGCATGGTTGCGGTGCTCGCCGCACATTGCCGCCTCGGGTTGCAGGCTGGCGCAGACGGCGGGGCGCCCCGGCTGGCCAAAAATCAGGCAGCGCTGGTCAGCACCCAGTTGCACGCAGCGCACGCCAGCGGGCTTGCCCAGCGGCATACCGGGAATGGCGCTGGAGATCGACGGCGCGGTGCAGCAAGCGCCGCAGCCCGCTCGGCAGTCGATGCGCGCTATCCGAACCATAGCTGCCAGCGCTTGCAGTGGGTGCTCAAGCGCTGGCGGCGCGTTGCAGGGGAGTGGTGTAAATGCATGGCCAAGATTGGAGCACAGGCACTGCGCTGGTTGCGCTGTTTCACGTGAAACACCGCAGCGCTGCAAAACCCCACGCGCACCTTCCTTGAACGCCATCATCGGCAAAGTGGGAAAATCGCCGCTTAGCCAGCCGGCGCACGCTTGCGCCCGGCGGCATCGTTTTTGACCATTGGGCCTGCGCGCCCCGGAGCGTTTTTTCATGTTGTACCCCCAAGAATTTGATGTCATCGTCGTTGGCGGTGGCCACGCCGGCACCGAGGCGGCGCTGGCCGCTGCGCGCATGGGCTGCCAAACACTGCTGCTCACGCACAACATCGAGACGCTGGGGCAGATGAGTTGCAACCCGTCGATTGGCGGCATTGGCAAGGGGCACTTAGTGAAGGAGGTGGACGCGCTGGGTGGTGCCATGGCGCTGGCCACTGACGAGGCCGGCATCCAGTTTCGGATTCTGAACAGCTCCAAAGGCCCCGCTGTGCGCGCCACGCGGGCGCAGGCCGACCGCATTCTGTACAAGGCCGCGATTCGCCGCGTGCTGGAGAACCAGCCCAATCTGCTGATATTTCAACAAGCGGTGGACGACCTGATGGTCGAGGGCGACCGCGTCGTCGGCGCGGTGACGCAGATTGGTTTGCGCTTTCGCAGCCGCACCGTGGTGCTGACGGCGGGGACGTTTTTGGACGGAAAAATCCACGTCGGCCTGAACAACTACCCCGCTGGCCGTGCCGGCGACCCGCCAGCGGTCAGCTTGTCAGCGCGCTTGAAAGAGCTGCAACTGCCGCAGGGGCGGCTCAAAACCGGCACGCCGCCGCGCATCGACGGGCGCAGCATTGATTTTTCTCAATGCACCGAGCAGCCCGGCGACGGTATGCCCGGCGGCGCAGCCGGTGCGGTGCCGGTGTTTAGCTACTTGGCGCACTTGCACGGCGGCGCAGCAATGCACCCACGCCAAATGCCGTGCTGGGTGACGCACACCAACCTGCGCACGCACGACATCATCCGCAGCGGCTTTGACCGCAGCCCCATGTTCACCGGCAAGATTGAAGGCATTGGCCCGCGCTATTGCCCCAGCGTCGAAGACAAAATCAACCGCTTTGCCGACAAAGACAGCCACCAAATTTTCTTGGAGCCGGAAGGCCTGACGACGCACGAGTTCTACCCCAACGGCATCAGCACCAGCTTGCCGTTTGACATCCAAATTGCACTGGTGCGCAGCATGGTCGGACTGGAAAACGCGCACATCTTGCGCCCCGGCTACGCGATTGAGTACGACTACTTTGACCCACGCTCGCTGAAAAGCACCTTTGAAACCCGGCAAATTCAGGGGCTTTTTTTTGCCGGCCAGCTCAACGGCACCACCGGCTACGAAGAGGCGGCCGCGCAAGGCCTGTTTGCCGGTGCCAACGCCGCGCTGCAATGCAAAGGCTTGCCCGCATGGCTGCCGCGCCGCGACGAAGCCTATTTGGGCGTGATGGTGGACGACCTGATTACCAAAGGCGTGACCGAGCCGTACCGGATGTTTACCAGCCGCGCCGAGTACCGCCTGCAACTGCGCGAGGACAACGCCGATATGCGCCTGACCGAAGTCGGCCGCCAAATGGGCTTGGTGGACGACGTGCGCTGGGACGTGTTCAACCGCAAACGCGACGCTGTTTCACGTGAAACCGAGCGGCTGAAAGCCACGTGGGTCAACCCGCGCAACCTGCCTGCCGACGAGGCCGAGCGCGTATTGGGCAAAAGCATCGACCACGAATACAACCTGTTTGAGCTGCTGCGAAGACCCGGCGTGTCGTATCCCGCGCTGATGGAAATGCAAGATTGCAAACACGCCAGCAGCGCTGTTTCACGTGAAACGCTGGGCGACTTGAGCGACTCGGTGATTGAGCAGGTGGAGATTGCCGCCAAATATTCGGGCTACATCGACCGCCAAAAAGACGAAGTCGGCCGCGCCGCGCATTACGAGCAACTGCGCTTGCCGCCGGAGTTGGATTACATGCAAGTCACCGCGCTGAGCATTGAAGCGCGCCATTCGCTGGCGCGCTTTAAGCCGGAAACGCTGGGACTGGCCTCGCGCATCACCGGCATTACGCCGGCGGCTATTTCGCTGCTGCTGGTGCATTTGAAGCGCGCTGGCTTCAGGGGGTTTGCTGCGGTGCCCGTGCCGGCCGCTGCTGTGGAACTGGCACCGACTGAGTCGGGAGATGCCGCATGAGCGCCGCACTGGAAACCACGCTGCGCAGTGGCGCACACACCTTGGCGCTGGAGTTGAGCGAGGCGCAAATCGCCCAGCTGCTTGAATTTATCGGCCTGCTGCAAAAGTGGAACAAGGTTTACAACCTGACCTCGGTGCGCGACCCGGCGGAAATGATGACGCACCATCTGCTTGACAGCCTGGCGGCCGTCGCGCCGCTGCAGCGGCATTTGGCGATGCTGGCGCAGGCTGGGCAAGCTGCACCGCGCTTGCTGGACGTTGGCTCGGGCGGCGGCTTGCCCGGCGTGGTATTTGCCATCTGCTGCCCGCAGTTGGATGTGAGCTGTGTTGATACTGTCGCCAAAAAAGCGGCGTTTATCCAGCAAGCCGCCGTCACGTTGAAGCTGCGCAACCTGCACGGCATCCACGCCCGGGTCGAGTCGTTGACGCAACCGTTTGACGTGGTCAGTTGCCGCGCCTTTGCTTCGCTGGTGGACTTCACCACGTGGTCGCGCGCGGCGCTGGGGGACGGCGCGGTGTGGCTAGCGATGAAGGCCAAGCACCCCGCCGATGAAATCGCCGCGCTACCCGCTGATGTGCAGGTGTTCCACGTGGAACAGTTGACCGTGCCGGGCTTGGACGCGGAGCGCTGCATTGTCTGGCTGCAGCCAGCCTGAGCGGTAAACTCGCCGACGGCGGGCGCGCTGTTTTGCAGTGCGCTTTTTTAACCCTCGAACTGTCCGGTGCTGCATGGCCAAAATATTTTGTGTTGCCAACCAAAAAGGTGGCGTTGGTAAAACCACCACCACGGTGAATTTGGCCGCTGGCTTGGCCAAGCTCGGCCAGCGCGTGCTGATGGTCGATTTGGACCCGCAAGGCAACGCCACCATGGGCTCGGGCGTGGACAAGCGCAGTCTGGCGGTGTCGGTGTACGAAGTGCTGGTCGATGGCGTGCCAATCCGCGAGGCGGCGGTGCTGGCCGACAAGTGCGGCTACCACGTCATCGGCGCCAACCGCGAGTTGGCCGGCGCTGACATTGAGCTGGTGCAGCTGCCCCAGCGCGAAATGCGCCTGAAAGCGGCGCTGGCCTTCGTCGATGCCGATTACGACTTCATCTTGATTGACTGCCCGCCGTCCTTGTCGATGCTGACGCTCAACGGCCTGTGCTCGGCGCATGGCGTCATCGTGCCGATGCAGTGCGAATACTTTGCGCTGGAAGGCGTGACCGACTTGGTGCACACCATCAAACAAGTCCACGCCAATTTGAACCCTGACCTGCAAATCATCGGCCTGCTGCGGGTGATGTTTGACCCGCGCACCACGCTGCAACAGCAGGTCAGCGACCAGCTGAAAGAGCACTTTGGCGACAAGGTGTTCAGCACGGTGATTCCGCGCAATGTGCGTCTGGCCGAGGCGCCCAGCTACGGCCTGCCGGGCGTGATTTTTGACCCGTCGGCCAAAGGCAGTCAGGCGTTTATCGCTTTTGCGCAAGAGATGGTTGATCGCGTGCAGTCGATGAACAAAATCGCCAAAGCCAAGGCAGCGAAGGTAGCGAAGGCGTCCAAGCTCGTCAAAGCCGCATCGTAGGTTGGGTTGTACCCAACCCAACATTGGCATAAATATGCATCAAATCGGCCTCTAGCCCTTTAAACACGTGCGCTAGTAGCTATTAAAAACATAGTAAATATCAGCAAGTGCCTGTGAGCGACTACAACATCCTGACCCTGCCCGGCTGGCAAGACTCTGGCCTGCAGCACTGGCAAAGCCGCTGGGAGGCGCTGCACGGCTACCAGCGCGTGCAGCAGCACAACTGGCTGCAGCCGCTGCGCGGCGATTGGACGGCGCGGCTGCAAGAGGTGGTGGTCGATAGCCCCAAACCGGTGGTGCTGGTGGCGCACAGCTTGGGCTGCATTTTGACGGCGTGGTGGGCAGCGCATTCGCCGCACGCGCACCGGGTGTGCGCCGCGCTGCTGGTCGCACCGGGCGATGTTGAGCGCGACGATGCCCACGCGCCGCTGCGCAGTTGGGCACCGATTGCGCGCCAGCCGCTGCCGTTTCCGGCGCTGGTGGTTGCCAGCCGCAACGACCCGTTTTGCAGCTTTGAGCGCGCGCAAGGAATGGCCGCTGATTGGGGCGCAGGCTGCGTCGATGCCGGCAACGGCGGTCATTTGAATGCCGACTCCGACTTGGGCGACTGGCCGCAAGGTCAGGCTTGGCTGCACTCCTTATTAGCTGATTTGAAAGATTGAAGAACTAACTATGGTCACCAAAAAAACCAAAGGGCTGGGGCGCGGTTTGCAGTCTTTGCTCGGCCCGGAAGTGGTTGAGCGCGTGGATGCTGCGCTGCTGCCGGGCGACGACGGCTTGCCGCACACCTTGGCGCTGGCCGACATGGTGCCGGGGCGCTACCAGCCGCGCACGCGCATGGACGAGGGCGCGCTGTACGAGCTGGCCGAGAGCATCAAAGCGCAGGGCATCATGCAGCCGATTTTGGTGCGCCGACTAGCCGAGGGCGAGCACGCCGGCCGCTACGAAATCATCGCCGGTGAGCGGCGTTTTCGTGCCGCCACGCTGGCCGGTTTGACCGAAGTCCCCGTCCTGGTGCGCGACGTGCCCGACGAGGCCGCCGCCGCGATGGCGCTGATTGAGAACATGCAGCGCGAAGACCTCAATCCGCTGGAAGAAGCACTCGGTTTGTCGCGTTTGGTGAAGGAATTTGGCCTGACGCACGAGCAAGCGGCGCAGGCCGTCGGCCGCTCGCGCAGTGCCGCCAGCAACCTGCTGCGCCTGTTAAATCTGGCCGAGCCGGTGCAAACCATGCTGATGGCCGGCGACATCGACATGGGCCACGCCCGCGCACTGCTGACGCTGGAGCGCGCCGCGCAAATCACTGCTGGCCACCAGATTGCTGTGAAAAAACTGTCGGTGCGCGAGGCCGAGGCGCTGGTCAAAAAAGTCGGCGCCGAGGCCAGCTTGGCGCCGGCCAAGCCTGTCAAAGCCAAATCGCGCGACATCCTGCGCGTCGAAGAAGAGCTGTCCGATTTGCTGATGGCGCAGGTCGAAGTGCGCGTCAAAAAGCGCGTCAAACGCGGCGGCCGCATGGAGGAGATGGGCGAGTTGGCGATCCAGTTTGGCTCGCTCGACGCGCTCAACGGCCTGATTGAGCGGCTGCAGCGGGAGTAAGCCGATGGCGCGGTTGCCAGCTTGGTTGCCGTGGCCGCTGCCAGCGCTGCTGGCGTGGGGCGGGGCGTGGCTGGTGTTTGCCGCGCTGCAGCGCACTGCCGCCCCAGCGCTGCTGGCGGTGCTGCTGGCCTGCAGCGTCGGCGTGGTGGCCAGTTTGCTGGCGGGCAACTGGTGGCGGCGCAGTTTTATCGCGCTGGGTTTTCCGCTGTCGCTGGCCTTGACCGGTGCAGTCACTTTGCCGGCGTGGGCGTGGCTGGCGCCGCTGGCTTTATTGCTGTTGGTCTATCCGCTGAATGCGTGGCGTGATGCGCCGGTGTTTCCGACACCGCGCCAAGCGCTCGACGCTCTGGCCGGGCGCGCACCGCTCGCAGCCCAAGCGCGGGTGTTGGACGCCGGTTGCGGTATGGGCGATGGCCTCAAAGCCCTGCGCCGCGCCTACCCGCAAGCCCAGATTGAAGGCATTGAATGGAGCTGGCCGCTGCGCCTGCTGTGCGCCCTGCGCTGCCCGTGGGCGCGGGTGCGGCGCGGCGATATGTGGCGCGCGGACTGGAGCGGTTATCAGCTGGTGTACCTGTTCCAGCGCCCCGAGAGCATGGCGCGCGCTGGTGCCAAAGCGCGCGCTGAACTAGCGCCGGGTGCGTGGCTGGTCAGCTTGGAATTTCCCCTGCCCGATACCGAGCCGCAAGCCCAACTGCGCCTGCCCGGTGGGCGCAGGGTGTGGCTCTATCAGTTGGCGGCGGGATAAAAAAACCGCGCACTGCAGACGGGTGCGGTGCGCGGTTTTGGTGCCACGCGTGGGCGTGGACCAGCCAGAGAGAGAAAAGTCGCAGAGATTAAGAAGGGATGCGGCTGCCGGGCGGCGGCGAGGGCTTTTCGTTCATTTTGCGCTTGACGATGACGTAGCTCCAGACGCTGCCCACAATCATCATCAAAATGCCAATCAGGCTCATCAGCCCGTAGTCGGTGGTCAAAAGGTCGGTCAGCATTTTCATAGTGTGTTCCCTCAAGGATTAAAGCCATTATTGCTGGCAAGGATTCTGAATCCTACCTTATAGGGCGCTGTTGCAAAAGCTAGTTTGAGACGTGTTACCCCAAACCCCAGCGGTAGCTGTGCCACGGCCAGCGTCTGAGGGCGACCCAGGCTACTTGCTCGACGCTGGCTGTTTGTGCAACAACATCTGGCCGTAGCCGTGGCTGCGGCAGCCAAACACTCAACGCCCCGGCGACACCAACGCTGGGGCGGTTTCAGGCACGCCCAGACTGGGCAGCATTTTTTGCTCAGCCCACAGGCGTTGCAACTGCGCCAGTTCCGCATCAAAGCGCTGGTGAATGCGGCGCTTTTCTTGCGCTTGGGCACCTAAAAAGCGCTGGCGCTCTTGGATGTTTTCTTCGTTCTCTGCAATCTGGCGGCGCAGCGTCATCGGCGCTTTGCTGGGGTTGTTGCGATAGAACTCCATCTCCATGTCCAGCCGCAGGCGTTCATCGCGCAGAGCCTGAATGTGCTGGGTGGCGGCAATACTGGCGCCATCGAGCAAAGAGACAGCAGCGTTGCGCTCGATGTCGTGGGTGGCTTTGTCGGGGTAGCGCGTGGTCAGCACCCGCTCACGCCGGCGCTCCTCGATTGCCCGCAGGCGCTCTTCATTGTCTTTGCGCCGCTGAGCCTCAACGGCGGCGCGCTCGTGGGCGGTCAGCGTCGGCCCGATCGTGCGGCGCACGGTGCCCGAAGGGCTCAGCTCGCGCTGCTCACGATCTACGCATTCGGCAATCGGGCGGTCAGAGGTCAGCTTGCGGCCGTTTTTATCAACGCAGGTGTAAATACTGCTGGCACCGCCGCTAGCGCCGCCACTTTGCGCCCACGCGCCAGCGCCCATGCCAAGGCCGGCCAGCATGGTTGCGGTTGCGATGATCTGTGCCAGCCTGCTGTTCAAAGGATTTACCCCGCTTCAACACCGTAACGCTGGCGATAGGCCAGCACCCGCTCGTGGTGGCTGGCCATTTCAGCGCCCGCCGTGTGCGAAAGGTACTCTAACAAGTCGGCCAGCGTGGCGATGGCGCACACCTGCAACCCCAGCTGGTGGCGCACGTACTGCACCGCGCTGTGGGCGACGTCTTGGCCGTTCTCGGTCGCCATCTCTTGGCGGTCCAGCGCAATGGCGACGGCGTGCGGCGTGGCACCGGCCGCTTGGATCAGCGCAATCGACTCGCGCGCAGCGGTGCCCGCCGACATCACATCGTCAATGATCAGCACGCGCCCTTGCAGCGGCGCGCCGACCAGCGTGCCGCCCTCGCCGTGGTCTTTGGCTTCTTTGCGGTTGTAGGCAAACGGCACGTTGCGCCCGCGCCGCGACAGCTCGACGGCGACGGTGGCAGCCAGCGGAATGCCCTTGTAGGCCGGGCCAAACACCATGTCGAACTCGATGCCGCTGGCCAACAGAGCCTGTGCATAAAATTGCGCCAGCTTATCCATCTGCGCGCCGTCGTTGAACAGCCCAGCGTTGAAAAAATACGGGCTCATGCGGCCGGCTTTGGTCTTGAATTCGCCAAAGCGCAACACGCCCGACTCGACGGCAAAACCGACAAACTCTTCTGCCAAACCGCTGCGCTGCGGTGCTTGCGCGCTACCAACCACCATGGAAAATTCCTTGTTCAAGTTAACCAGCCTCAACCTTAACGGCATCCGCTCGGCCACCAGCAAAGGGGTCGAAAAATGGATGGCCGCCACGCAGCCGGATTGTATTTGCGTCCAAGAACTCAAAGCGATTGCGCCCGACGTAGAGGGCAAATTTGAGCAGCTGGCCGGCTTGCAGGGCTATTTTCATTTTGCGCAGAAAAAGGGCTATTCGGGCGTCGGCATTTACACGCGCCACCAGCCCAGCGACGTCATCGTCGGCTTCAACTCGCCCGAGTTTGATGCCGAGGGGCGCTATGTCGAGCTGCGCTTTGACACGCCGGCGCGCAAGCTGTCCATCATCAGCGCGTACTTCCCCAGCGGCTCCTCAGGGGACGAGCGCCAATTGGCCAAGTTTCGCTTTTTGGCCGAAATGCGTGCGCACCTGCTGCGCGCCAAGGCCGAGCGCGAGTTCATTCTGTGCGGCGACATCAACATCGCCCACCAGCCCATCGACCTGAAAAACTGGCGCAGCAACCAAAAAAACAGCGGTTTCACGCCCGAAGAGCGCGCGTGGATGACGCAGCTGCTGCAATCGAAAGAAACCGCTGGCGGCGGCTTGGTTGATGTTTACCGCCAGCTGCAGCCCGATGCCACCGACGCGGCTTATACGTGGTGGAGCAACCGGGGACAGGCCTACGCCAACAACGTCGGTTGGCGCCTCGACTACCACTTGGCAACGCCCGCGCTGGCCGCGCTGGCGCGCAGCGAGCACATCTACAAGGGCGAGAAGTTCTCCGACCACGCGCCAATCACTGTGGATTACGAATTTGTGCTCTAAACAGCCTCTAGCCCAATAAATACGGGCGCTAGTAGCTATCAGAAAAGAAAAGCCAGCACAGCTGCATCAGCGCCCGAGGTCTTTGGCGCTGATGCCGGCACCAGAAGTTCATGCACAGGGCCATTGGCGCTAACCCGACCGACAAGCGGCCTGAGCGCCAGCTTTGGCAAAATCATCCGCTTTGTCACACCTCACGCTACGCGCTTGCCCCATGCTCCAGTACCTCACCGTTCCCGTCACCCCGTTCCTGCAAAACTGCTCCATCGTTTGGTGCGATGCCACCCAAGAAGCCGCCATCATTGACGCCGGCGGCGACATCCCGGTGCTGCTGGCAGAAATCAAGCGGCTGGGGTTGACGCTCACAGCGCTGTGGGTCACGCACGCGCACATCGACCACGCCGGCGCGGTCGGCGAGCTGGCCGACAGCCTGGCCCTGCCCATCGTTGGCCCGCACACGGGCGACCAGTTTTGGATTGACGGCTTGGCGCAGCAAAGCGTGATGTTTGGCTTTGCCCCGGCGCGGCAATTTACGCCCACGCGCTGGCTGCACGACGGCGACACGGTGCAAATTGGCCACGAGACGCTCAACGTGCGCCACTGCCCCGGCCACACGCCCGGCCACGTCGTCTTTCACGCGCCGCAAATTAAGCGCGCTTTTGTTGGCGACGTTTTGTTTGCCGGCAGCATTGGCCGCACCGACTTTCCCCAAGGCGACCACGACCAGCTGATCAGCAGCATCACCCAGCGCCTGTGGCCAATGGGCGACGACACCGTCTTCATCCCCGGCCACGGCCCTGAAAGCACCTTTGGCCGCGAGCGCAGCAGCAATCCGTATGTGCGCGGCACTTGATGCCGCAGCTTGTCTCAATCAAAATTCATAGCTGCTAGCGCTGGTAAAACGGTCGTTTCAGGCTGTTTTATGCTTTAAACGCTTGTATAGCGTGCGCTAGCAGCTATTATTTTTGATAAGGCAGCGGCCTGCCTTGGCGTGCTGCCAGATACAAGCTCTGCACTTTGGGCACGTTGTCCTCTAGCTCGCGGATGCGCTGGGGGCCGCTGGGGTGGGTGGACAAAAACGCCAGCCCGCCACCACCACCGCCGCCGGTGGCCGCGCCCATCTTGCGCCACAGCGTGACGCCGGCTTGGGGGTTGTAGCCGGCGCGCGCGGCCATCTCAAGGCCGACCAAATCGGCATCGCTCTCGTCGCCCCGGCTGAATTTCAGGCTGAGCAACTGGCCGCCCAAACTCGCCGCCGCATTGCCCCAGTCGCCCAATCCCAACAGCTGTGCGCCTAGGCGCAGGCCGATGTTGGTGGCTTGGCTTTTGGCCATTTGCGCGCGGGCGTGTTCGCGCAGGGCGTGCGCCATTTCGTGCCCCATCACCATTGCCGCCTCGTCGTCGGTCAGTTTCAGCTGGTCGAGGATGCCGGTGTAGAAGGCAATCTTGCCGCCGGGCATACAAAAGGCGTTGATGTCTTTGCTGCCAATCAGGTTGACCTCCCAGCGCCAATCGCGGGCGCGTGGGTTCCACTGCGTGGTGAACGGCACCAAGCGGCGCGCAATGGCGCGCAGGCGCTGCAGCTGCGGGTGGTTGTCGGGTGCCAAGGCGTTTTTGGCGCGCGCTTGCGCCAGCATTTGGCTGTATTGCTGGGTGGCCGCGCCTTCGAGCGTCTCAGCCGGCACCAGTTGGCGCAGGCGCGAGGCATCGCCGACATCCACCTGCGCCAGCGCCGGCACTGGCAGCGTCGGCAAAGCCAGCGCCGCGCCGGTCGCCAGCAAAAAGCCGCGCCGCTGCGGCCAAATGCGAGAGGACGGTTCTGACGGCGGCGCCAGCGAAGGAGGGGGGCAAAAGAGACACATGCGGGAATAATAGAGAAACCGCGCCGCGCTGTCAGCGCTGGCGCTTTCTCTCCCGCACGATTGACCATGTCTTCCACTCCTCCCGCTCCCGCTTCCCCCGTTACACCGCCACCGCGCCCGACTTGGAGCCAAACGCTGCGCGTCTATTTAGAGCCGGCCAGTCTGCGCATGCTGACTTTGGGTTTTTCTGCCGGCCTGCCGCTGCTGCTGGTGCTGGGCACGCTGTCGTTTTGGCTGCGCGAGGCGGGCCTGGACCGCACCACCATCGGCTACCTCAGTTGGGTCGGGCTGGCGTATGCCTTCAAGTGGCTCTGGTCACCGCTGGTGGATCGGATGCCGCTGCCGCTGCTGACGCGCTGGCTGGGGCGGCGGCGCAGTTGGCTGCTGCTGTCGCAGGGGCTGGTGATGGCCGGCTTGGTCGGCATGGCGTTTAACGACCCGCAACTGGCGCTGGCACCGGTGGTGTGGTGCGCGCTAGCCGTCGCCTTTGGCTCGGCGACGCAAGACATTGCGCTGGACGCGTTTCGCATTGAATCGGCCAGCGCCGAGCACCAAGCCGCGCTGGCCGCCACCTACCAAACCGGCTATCGGCTAGCGATGATTTGGGCCGGTGCCGGCGTGCTGTGGGTGGCGGCGCGCGCCGAAGTGGCCGACATCAGCGGCTACCAGCCGGGCGCGTGGAAAGTGGCTTATTTGGTGATGGCAGCCTCGATGCTGGTCGGCACCATCACCGTGCTGCTGTCGCGCGAACCGGCACCGCGCACCTTTGCCCCGGCCAAAAACGCGCTGGACTGGCTGCACGGCGCGCTGGTCGAGCCGTTTGCCGATTTTCTGGGCCGCTACCGCTGGCAGGCGGTGCTGATCTTGGGGCTGATTTCTATCTACCGCATCAGCGACGTGGTGATGGGCATCATGGCCAACCCGTTTTATGTCGATATGGGCTACACCAAAGACGAAGTCGCCGCCATCACCAAAGTGTTTGGCGTGCTGATGACGCTGGCGGGCGCGTTTGTCGGCGGCGTGCTCGCCATGCGGCTGGGCGTAATGCGCGTGCTGATGCTGGGCGCGGTCTTGAGCGCCGGCACCAACTTGCTGTTTGCGTGGCTGGGCACACGCGGCCACGATGTGACCGGGCTGATTTTTGTCATTTCTGCCGACAACTTGGCCGGCGGCATTGCCTCGGCGGCGTTCATTGCCTATCTGTCGAGCCTGACCAACGTGCAGTATTCAGCGACGCAGTACGCGCTGTTTAGCTCCATGATGCTGCTAGCGCCGAAGTGGATTGCCGGCTTTTCGGGCCGCTTTGTCGATGCCAATGGCTATACCGAGTTCTTTTTGGGCACCGCGATGCTGGGCTTGCCGGTGTTAATCTTGGTAACGCTGGTTTCACGCATCAAAACAGGCTCTAGCCCAATAGATACGGGCGCTAGCAGCTCTGAATAAAATAGCAAAATCTGCGGGCAGCGCGGCGCGATTTACCCCAGCTTTACGGCCACTTCAACCCCGCGAGATGCGCAGCGTGGAACATCGCCTTTTGCCCAGCGCTTTCACCATTTACCCGAGCACCGCCCATGAACACCCAACTGCTGATGATTGAAGACGACACCCGCTTGGCGCAGATGGTGAGCGAGTATTTGGCCCAGTCGGGTATGCAGGTGACGCACTGCGCTGACGGCGGCAGCGGCCTGGCCCACCTGCAAGGCCACGGCGGCGCAGCGCTGGCGGACTTGGTGATTTTGGATTTGATGCTGCCCGACATGGACGGCCTCGACGTCTGCCGGCGCATCCGCACCCTGCCCGGCGCCGCAGCGCAAGTGCCGGTGCTGATGCTGACCGCCAAGGGCGACCCGATGGACCGCGTTATCGGCTTGGAGCTGGGCGCGGACGACTATTTGCCCAAGCCGTTTGAGCCGCGCGAGCTGCTGGCGCGCATCCGCGCCATCCTGCGCCGGCGCGAGAGCGGCAATGGCAATGGCAATGGCAATACGCCCGCCACCCCATTGCTGCGCTTTGGCTCGCTAGAAATCGACCGCGACGCGCGCAGCGTCACCGTCGCTGGCGCGGCCTGCGAGCTGACCTCCTACCAATTTGATTTGCTGATTGCCTTGGCCGAGCGCGCTGGCCGGGTGCTGACGCGCGACCAAATCATGGAAGCGGTACGCGGGCGCGAACTCGAAGCCTTTGACCGCTCGATTGATGTTCACATGGGGCGCATCCGCGCCGCCATCGAAGCCGACGCGAAGAACCCGCGCCGCATCTTGACGGTGCGTGGTGTCGGCTACGTGTTTGCCAAGCAGCAAGACTGAACGCGCGATGCCACTGATACAGCTGTTCTCGCGCCGCCTGTATTTGCGCATTTGGCTGGCGGTGGTCGGCGGCGTGGCGGTGCTGACGCTGCTGGTGGGCTGGGCTTGGCAGGTGGCGGCAGAACAAAACGCGCAGCCGCTGGTGTCGCAGGGGCGCCAAATCGTGCTGCGCGACAGCAGCGGCAACGCCTTGGTCGCCGGCATGGCCACCCGTGTGCCAAGCGCACAGGGCGAGGGGCTGGAGCTGCGCATCGACAGCGGCAACGGCCAGCACTACAGCCTGCAGATTGCGCCGCGCACTGCGCCCACCGAGCGCGCGGAACGCGGCCGCCGGGGCGAGCCAGCTGCGGCGTTTTGGACGCGGCCACCGTTTGGCTTTGTTTGGATGCTGGGCTTGGTCGGCTTGGCCGTCGCCGTGGGGGTGTTTCCCATCATCCGCCGCCTGCTCAAGCGCCTAGAGGTGCTGCAGCGCAGCGTGCAGCGCTTTGGCGAGGGCGATTTGGCCGCGCGCGTGCCCGTCCACGGCCATGACGAGGTGGCCGATTTGTCGCGCCAATTCAACGCCGCCGCCGCGCGCATCCAAACGCTGGTGCAGTCGCACAAATCGCTGCTGGCCAACGCCTCGCACGAGCTGCGCTCGCCGCTGACGCGCATCCGCATGGGGCTGGAATTGATGGGCGGCAGCGGCCAGCCGTCGCCGGCCTTCCGCGACGAAATTTTGCGCAACATCGCCGAACTCGACCAGCTGGTCGATGAGATTTTGCTGGCCAGCCGCTTGGACGCCTGCGAGGCCGATGTCGGTACGGTGGAGCTGGTCGATTTGGTGGGTTTGGCCGCCGAAGAATGCGTGCGCGTCGATGCCGATTTGGACGCTGGCGCAGACACGCTGGAAGTCAGCGGCGTCGCCAAACTGCTGCGCCGCGCGGTGCGCAATTTGCTGGAGAACGCCCGCCGCTACAGCCAAGGCGACATCAGCGTCAGCCTGCGGCGCAGCCCGCACCAACCGGGCATGGCCGAAGTGCGCGTCAGCGACCACGGCCCCGGCGTGCCCGAGGCGCTGCGCGAGCGCATTTTTGAGCCGTTTTACCGCCTGCCCGGTGCCAGTGAACGCGCCGGTGGCGTCGGTTTGGGGCTGGCGCTGGTGCGCTCTATCGCCGCGCGCCACGGCGGGCGGGTGTACTGCGAAGACCGCGCGGACGGCGGCGGAGCGTGTTTTGTGTTAGAGCTAGCGCTACAAGTGCTGCCACCCGTCGCTCAAAAAACGCCTTAAAACTTCGCCCAGCGCCAGCGCATCACGCCGTACAAACTGGCGCCCAGCACCAGCCCAATAGCCGCCAAGCCCAGCGCCCAGTTAAAGCCTTGCGCCGGCGTTGGTGCCTGTGTCAGCAGCCACGCTACCAGCGGCGGGCCGGCAATTTGGCCGATGCCGTACAGCGCCGTCAGCAGGCCGGTAAAACTGGCACCAGCCGCCGGCCACTGGCGGCGCGCCTCAAACAGCGCAAAAAAGGTGATGGCGGTAAACGGCAAGCCCAGCAACAAACTGCCCAGCGCAAAACCGGTGCGCCCCGGCCAGACCATGCCCAGCACGATGGCACCGGCCTGCACCAAATACGCCAGCGCCAGCAGCACGCGCCGGTCGCGCGCGGCAGAAATTTTGGTCGATAGCCACGCCCCCAGCGCCACGCCCACGCCAAACAGCGGCCAGAACAAATCCGGCCAGATCGAGCCTTGTGGCAGCGCCGCGCGCGCAATCACCGGCAAAAAAGTCGCGGTGATGATGTAGCCAAAACCGGCCAAGCCATACGCCAGCGCCAGCAGGCTGCGCTGCGCCAAAGGCCCCGGCGCGGCGACGGTGGGCGCTGCCGCTGTCGGCGCAGCCGCCGTGCCAACGCGGTGCTGAAACATCGCCCACACCGCCGCGCTCATCGCCACCGCCAGCACGGAAAACAGCGCCCAGCCGCTGGCCGCCGTCCAGCCCGCCGCCACCATCGCGCTGGCCGACAGGCCCGTGAGCACAATGCCCAGCCCCGGCCCGCAAAAAATCAAGCCGCCCAAAGCCGGCTTGCCCAATTCCATCAAGCGCCCCATGCACCAATTGGTGGTGCCCAAAAACACCAAGGCGCTGGCCACGCCCGCGCCAAAGCGCAGCGTCGGCCACAGCGGCGGCCACGGCAGCACCAAGCCCGCCGTCAGCAGCACGGTGGCCACCAAACCGCCGCGCACCAGCAGCGCATGGCTGGGCACTGCCGCCGCTGCTCCCAAGCGCCGCCCCAGCCACGGCAGCGACATAAACAACAGCGCGCCGACCAAATAGCCAAAGTAATTGGCCGTGGCCAGCCAACTGCCAGCGGCAATATCGACCACGCCGTCGTGCAACATCATCGGCAGCAGCGGCGTGAAGGCAAAGCGGCCAATGCCCATCGCCACCGCCAGCGCCGCCATGCCCGCCCAAGCAATGTGCAACGCTTGGGTGGCCTGCAAATTGGCAGGGTCGGCAGCCGCATCGGCGCGATTGTGGTCAGACAAGGGAAGGCCTTTTTATCTTGGTAGAGACTATTTTTTTGATAGCTTGTAGCGCCCGCATTTATTGACTTTCAATATGTTTTAGCGTTGAAAGATAGGTATATCAAGCGCTAGCAGCTATGGTTTTTGTAGAGCTTTGCAGCACCGCGTGCAGCAGCAGGCACATGAACAAATAGAACACATTACCGCTGTTGTGCGCCAAAAACACCTGTGTCAGGCCAAAGCCAAAGTACGACAGCGGCAGCAGCATGCCGACCAAACACAGGCTTAACGCCTCGCGGTTGAGCGCACCGGTCTGGTCAAAAATACGCGAGCGGCGCGGCCAAAACAGCCACAGCGGCACGGCATAAAACAGCGCCAACACCGCCACGCCCAGCAGCCCGCGCTTGGCAAACAAATCAAACGCCTCGTTGTGCGCGTGGGTGAACTGCAGCACCGAGGCCGGCGCTTGCCCGGCGGCGACGCGGCGGGCTTTTTCTTGCTCGTAGCCGCTGCGCCCCCAGCCCAGCAGCGGGCGCTCTAGCCCCATCTGCCACGCCAGCCGCCAGTGCGCCAAGCGGTGGCCGATAGAGGTGTCGGCATTGCCTTGGTGCTGATAGACCTGCGCCTCGCTGTGCGCTTCGTCAAGGCGCTGCTCGACCTCTTCGCCCTTGGCAAACCACAGCGCCGCCAGCATCGCCAGCACCAAACTGCTGCCGCGCAGCAGCATCGGCCACTGACCCCGACAGGCCAGCAATACGGCGCACACGGGCACCACTACCCCCAGCGCCAGCCAGCCACCGCGCGAACCCGACAGCAGCGAGCCAATGCAGCCCAACAGCATCGCCACCGCCCAGCCCAGCCGCTGCCAGTGCCGCCAACGCGGCCAATTCACCAACAACAGCACCGCGCACATCAACCCCAGCAGCAAGCTCAGGTTGCCGTATTGGATGGCATTGGTAAAGCCGGTGGCGCGCGGCAGGTGCAGCACACTGGTTTGGTACAGCGCCAGCGCGCCACCGCCGCAAGCGCCCAGCCAAACCCCGCCCCACAGCCACGCCAAGCGCGGCGCAAACGCCAGCGCATAGGCCAAGCAGGGCAGAGCCAAAAAGTATTTGCTGGGTTTATCAAATTCGCGGGGCAGCCAACCATCGCGCATATCAAGCAGCCACAAGCTGCCCATGCCCAGCATGGCCAGCAGCAGCAGCCACGAGGAGCGCGCCAAAGGCCGGCGCAGCCACACACCGGCGCTGGCCAGCGCGCACAGCAGCAGCAGCGCCGCGCCCCACGAATAGCCCGACGGCAGCCACAGCGCCAAACCCGGCACCATGAAGGCACCTGCGTTAGACAGGCGCTGAAAATAAGAACGGGGAAAGCTCAAAGCGCTGAAAAAATGAAGAGGGAACAGAGAACGTGCAACGCAAAGCGAGCAGCGAGCGCCACAGGGTTAGCGAATCACCTTGGCGCTCAAAGTGTCGCGGTCGTAGTGCAGCGCGGCGTAGCGAAAAAACGCCTCCAGCGCGATAAAGGCGCAGTACAAAAAACCCGCGCCGCCGCACAAAAAGCCCAGTCGCAGCAGGTACATGCGCACAAACATCACCGCCCCAGCCGCCAAACCGCGCAGCACACCGCCGCGCTGCCCCGCCGCTGCCCGCTTGGCAGCGCCGAGCAGGGCGTATTGGGTCATTTTTTCGAGGCTGGCGCGCACTGTCGGGCGCGCATAGTGCAGCAGCGGCGTGCACATCAAGCGCCGGGGCGCGGCCGCGTCGTGCAGCATGGCTTGTTCGTGGACAGCGCCAGTCCAGCCAGTGATCAGGTCGCGGCGAAACAAGCGCTCGACTTTGGTGTTGGCGCGAAAGAAGCGCAGCTCGCGCCCAAACGCCACCATGCGCCAGCGAATTTGCCCCACCGCTGGCGAGCCTGAGCGCACGAGAGCTTGCAGCTCTTGCGCAAAGGCCGGCGACATCACTTCGTCGGCATCGAGAAAAAACACGTAATCGCCGCGCGCGTGCTGCAGCTGGCGCGTGCGCTGCACGGCAAAACCTTGCCAGTCGGGGTAGGCAAACACCTCAGCGCCGGCTGCACGGGCCAGCGCGGCGGTGGCGTCGCTGCTGCCGCTGTCAATCACTAACAGTTGGTCAGCGATGGCAGCGGCGCTGCGCAGGCAGGCCTCAATGCCTGCCGCCTCGTTGTGGGTCAGCACCGCCACCGTCAATGTCGCCGCCGACCGGTGCGGCATCAGTGCCCCGCAGCGACGTGCTCACCCGCCTTCAAGCGGTACACCGTGCCGCAGTACGGGCACTTGCCCTCGCCCTCGTGCGCCACGTCAAGGTACACCTTGGGGTGGCTGTTCCACAGCTTCATATCAGCCTTGGGGTTGGGACAAAAAACCCCGCCTTGATGGTTCAAGTCTTTGGCGAGCAATTCAACAACGCTGGAAGACATAGTCATGGCTTAAACCTTGGTGAGCCAATGGGCGTACTTGGGGTTGCGGCCATTGACGATGTCAAAGAACGCGCTTTGGATTTTCTCGGTGATCGGGCCGCGGCTGCCGCAGCCGAGTTCGAGGCGGTCGAGTTCGCGGATCGGCGTCACTTCAGCGGCGGTGCCGGTGAAGAAGGCTTCGTCGGCGATATACACCTCGTCGCGCGTGATGCGCTTTTGCACCACTTCCAGCCCCAAGTCTTTGCAGATGTGGAACACGGTGTTGCGCGTGATGCCGTTGAGCGCGCCAGCCGACAAGTCCGGGGTATAAACCACGCCGTTTTTGACGACAAAAATGTTCTCGCCCGCGCCTTCGGAGACAAAGCCCGACGAGTCCAGCAGCAAGGCTTCGTCGTAGCCGTCGTCGGTGGCTTCCATGTTGGCCAGAATCGAGTTGCTGTAGTTGCTCACCGCCTTGGCCTGCGTCATGGTGATGTTGACGTGGTGGCGCGTGTAGCTGCTGGTTTTGACGCGGATGCCGCGTGCCATGCCCTCTTCACCCAAATAAGCGCCCCAAGCCCACGCAGCGACCATCAGGTGGATGGTGTTGCCCTTGGGCGAGACGCCCAGCTTTTGCGAGCCAATCCACGTCAGCGGGCGCAGGTAGCCCGATTCGAGCTTGTTTTCGCGGACCACGGCTTTTTGCGCTTCGTTCACTTCTTCTTTGGTGAACGGAATTTTCATGCGCAAAATTTTGGCGCTGTTGAACAAGCGCTCGGTGTGCTCTTCGAGGCGGAAAATGGCGGTGCCATCGACGGTGTTGTACGCGCGCACGCCTTCAAAAGCGCCGCAGCCGTAATGCAGGGTGTGGGTCAGCACGTGGATCTTGGCATCGCGCCAATCGACCATCTGGCCGTCCATCCAAATTTTGCCGTCACGATCGGCCATCGAGGGAACTACGGGGCTCATGGGTTTTCCTTTGGGGTTCAACAGTCGCAAAACCCAAGATTTTAAGGTGCCGGTCAGTCGCGCCGCACCTATCCCCCTCACTCCAAGCTGCGCACCGCGTCCATCGCCTGCTCAATGCGCTCGACGGCGTGGATGGTCAGGCCGTCAATCGGCTTTTTCGGCGCGTTGGCTTTGGGCACCACCGCCGCCGTGAAGCCGAGCTTGGCGGCCTCTTTCAAGCGCTCTTGGCCGCGCGGCGCGGGGCGCACTTCGCCGGCCAAGCCGACTTCGCCAAAGGCAAAAAAGCCCTTGGGCAGCGCCCGACCGCGCAGGCTGGACGTAATCGCCAGCATCACCGCCAAGTCGGCCGCTGGCTCGTTGATGCGCACGCCGCCGACCGCGTTGACAAACACGTCTTGGTCAGCGCAGGCCACGCCGGCGTGGCGGTTCAGCACCGCCAGCAGCATCGCCAAGCGGTCGCGGTCCAGCCCCACCGACAAGCGGCGCGGGTTAGGCCCGCCGCCATCGACCAGCGCTTGAATCTCCACCAACATCGGGCGCGTGCCCTCCAGCGTCACCAGCACGCAGCTGCCGGGCACCGGCTCGCTGTGCTGGCTTAAAAAGATGGCGCTGGGGTTGGTCACGCCTTTCAGGCCTTTTTCGGTCATAGCGAACACGCCAATCTCGTTGACAGCGCCAAAGCGGTTTTTGATGGCGCGCACCAAGCGAAACTGGCTGTGCGTGTCGCCCTCAAAGTACAGCACCGTGTCCACCATGTGCTCCAGCACGCGCGGCCCCGCCAGCGCGCCTTCTTTGGTGACGTGGCCGACCAGCACAATCGCCACGCCCGAGCGCTTGGCCATGCGCGTCAAATGCGCCGCGCACTCGCGCACCTGCGCCACCGAGCCGGGTGCGGAAGTGAGCTGGTCGGAATACACCGTCTGAATCGAGTCAATCACCGCTATCGCCGGTTGCGTCGATTCGACGGTGGCGAGAATTTTTTCAAGCTGAATCTCGGCCAGCACATTCACTTGGCTGCCCAGCAGCCCCAAGCGGTGCGCGCGCAGCGCCACTTGCGCGCTGCTTTCTTCGCCGGTGACGTACAGCGTCGGCAGGCCCGAGCGCTGCAGCGCGTCCAGCGCCTGTAGCAGCAGTGTCGATTTGCCAATGCCGGGGTCACCGCCGATCAGCACCACGCTGCCTTCGACGATGCCGCCGCCCAGCACGCGGTCTAGCTCATCAATGCCGCTGGGGGTGCGCGCAATGTCAGTGGCCTCGATGGCCGACAGCGGCGTGACCTCTTGCGCCATCGCTAGGCCCGTAAATTGCGCCGCGCCATAGCGGTGTTTATTGCCACCGCCCGCGTCCTGCGCGACCGACTCAATCAGCGTATTCCACGCATTGCACTGCGGGCATTTGCCCAGCCATTTGGCGCTGGTGCCGCCGCAGTCGGAGCAGACATAAAGGGTTTTATCTTTGGACATGGGCAAAGTTCGTTGCGTTCGTCGGGACGACCTAAAACACAAAACCCGCCACAAGGACGGGTTTGAAAAACGCTAGGCAAGCGCCGCTCAGTGGACTTAGGCGCTGGCCGCCAACCAGTAGCCGGCATTAAACGGGCTGCTCATGCGCAGCGCCAATGCAGAAATATCGACCAATTTGTCGGTGGGCAAACTTTCGGCCTCAGAGGCTCCGAGTTGGATACCCAGCAACGCCGCCGATGCCTTGGCCGACACAGCCACACTCGCCCGTTCTACTTGGCTCAGGGATGCAGAACGGGCTACAGAAAAGAATAGAAACAGCGGAAAGCAATTTTGCGATCCGACCAGTAATCGGCAGCGTCGCGAAACACGTCCAGCAGCTGCTCGCGCACCTCTTTGTCAAACTTGGCAGTGGCCGGAATTTGCTCCAGCACCACCACAAAGCCCGGCTGCGGGCCAGACTTGTGCAGCGGGTCGGTCAGGCAGTCGGCCAGCGCATCAAAGTTTTTGCCAAAGTGCGCCGGAAACATGAACTGCTGGGCAATCAAATCCAGCACATCTTGTTTGGTCAGTGCGTGGGCGAGGTTGGCGTAAAGAAAATGCTGACCCAGCACGGCGGCCGCATCCTGCAAATCCTGCACGCGGTGGGCGCGGATGGATTGCACAATGTTGGCGCGCACGCCCCGCAGTGGGGAGTCGTTGTCTTTACGAAGTGGTTTTTCCATCTCCGCGTCTCTTTCTTTAAAGTCCAAAAATGGGGGCTGGCGCTGCAATAACTAAGGCGCTATCGGGCGAAAGCTGTTGTAGTGGTCGTCGGTGTAGTAACAAATGCTGGGGGTCACGGGCTTGCCACCGCAAACAATGCGGCGCGCACCTCGATTGCGTGCGCCGGGGGTTGCTACGGTGTACTCACGGTAGTAGCCACGCTTTTGCGCTGGCAGCAAGCGTTCACGGTTGCCAAAAACGCTGCCGTCTTTGTCGTACGGAAACGGCCCACCTTGGTGAATCAATGCATAAGTCTTACGGCCTTGGTGCGGCAGTTGCGCAAGCGCAATCGGTGCCGTACTGTCTGCTTCTTTTAACCATGACAGCCCTGAGAGTTCTGAAAATAACGGGGGCGACTTTGCATCTGCCAAAGCAGGAGCGAACACGAATGTGGCGCTCAAAACACACGCAATTGCCGCTTTCCACGCTCTGGCGGTTGTGGCCTTCAGCATCCAATAAACCTTTCGGAAACTACGGGTTAACCCGAAATTTCAAGGCGCTAGTGTGACGCAAAGCCTGCACAAACGCAAGCACCTGCCCAAGAATTGGGCAGGTAAAGAGACAAAGCGCGCCGCAGTTTAGCGCTGCACGTTGGCGTCGGCCACGGTCAGCGCCGTCATGTTGACGATGCGCCGCACCGTCGCGCTGGCCGTCAAAATGTGTACCGGCTGCGCCGCACCCAACAGCAGCGGGCCAATGGCAATGTTGCCGCCGGCTGCCGTTTTGAGCAGGTTGTAGGCAATATTGGCCGCGTCCATATTCGGAAACACCAGCAAATTGGCATCGCCCACCAGCGTGCTGCGCGGCATTAGCGCGGTGCGGGCTTTGCCGTCCAACGCCACATCGCCGTGCATCTCGCCGTCCACCTCCAGCCACGGCGCTTGCGCTTGCAGCAGCTCTAGCGCCTGGCGCATCTTGATGGCGCTGGGCTGGTTGCTGTTGCCAAAGTTGGAGTGCGACAGCAGCGCCACCTTGGGCTTAAAGCCAAAGCGCATCATCTCTTGCGCCGCCATGATGGTGATTTCGGCCAACTGCTCCGCCGTCGGGTCGTAGTTGACGTGGGTATCGACCAAAAACACTTGGCGGTCGGGCAGCAGCAGGCCGTTCATGCAGGCATAGGTGCCCACGCCCTCGCGCCGGCCAATCACCTGATCGACATAACTCAGGTGCATCGGCGGCGTGCCCCACGTGCCGACGATCAAGCCATCAACCTCGCCCTTGTGCAGCAACATGCTGCCAATCAAGGTCAGGCGCCGGCGCATCTCAATCTTGGCAATCGCCACCGTGATGCCCTTGCGCTCCATCATCTGGTGGTAGGTCTGCCAAAAATCGCGGTAGCGGTGGTCGTTTTCGACATTCACCACGTCGTAGTCACGCCCCTCTTGCAAGCGCAAGCCAAATTTTTCAATACGCTGGGCAATCACAGCCGGGCGGCCAATCAGCGTGGGGCGCGCCAAGCGCTCATCGACGACGATTTGCGCGGCGCGCAGCACGCGCTCTTCTTCGCCCTCGGCATAGGCCACGCGCTTTTTGGCGGCCTGCTTGGCGACCATAAAAATCGGCTTCATCGTCGTGCCCGACGCATAGACAAAGGTTTGCAAATGGTCGCTGTACGCCGCCATGTCGGCAATCGGGCGCTGCGCCACGCCGCTGTCGGCGGCTGCCTGCGCCACGGCGGGCGCAATCTTCATCATCAAGCGCGGATCAAACGGCTTGGGGATCAAATACTCCGGGCCAAACTCCAGCGCTTCGCCGACATAGGCGGCGGCGACCACTTCGCTTTGCTCGGCCTGCGCTAAATCGGCGATGGCGTGGACGGCGGCAATCTCCATCTCCTGCGTAATCGTCGTCGCGCCGCAATCGAGCGCGCCGCGAAAAATGTACGGAAAGCACAGCACGTTGTTGACCTGATTGGGGTAATCGGTGCGGCCAGTGGCAATGATGGCGTCGCTGCGCACGGCTTTGACGTCTTCGGGCTGAATCTCTGGATTGGGATTGGCCAGCGCAAAAATAAGCGGCATCGGCGCCATCTTGCGCACCATGTCTTGCTTGAGCACGCCGCCCGCCGACAAGCCCAAAAACACGTCCGCGCCTTCAATCGCCTCAGCCAAGGTGCGCTGCTCGGTCGGCTGGGCAAACTGCGCCTTGTCCTCGTCCATCAGCTCGGTGCGGCCGGTGTAAACCAAACCGACAATGTCGGTGACCCAAATGTTCTCGCGCGGAATGCCCAGTTTGACCAGCAGCCCCAAGCAGGCCAACGCCGCCGCGCCCGCGCCCGAAGTCACCAACTTGACGGTTTTGAGGTCTTTGCCGGCGACTTTCAGCCCGTTCATGATGGCCGCGCCGACCACAATCGCCGTGCCGTGCTGGTCGTCGTGGAACACCGGAATCTTCATCCGCTCGCGCAACTTGCGCTCGACGTAAAAGCAGTCGGGCGCTTTGATGTCTTCGAGGTTGATGCCGCCAAACGTCGGCTCCAACGCAGCAATGATTTCGACCAGCTTTTCGGGGTCTTTTTCGTTGATCTCGATATCGAACACGTCGATGCCAGAGAACTTCTTGAACAACACCGCCTTGCCCTCCATCACCGGCTTGCTGGCCAGCGCGCCGATGTCGCCCAGCCCCAGCACGGCGGTGCCGTTGGTGACCACGCCGACCAAATTGCCCCGGCTGGTGTATTTGAAAACCGAGGCCGGGTCTTTGACGATTTCCTCGCACGGCGCGGCAACGCCGGGCGAATACGCCAGCGCCAAATCGTGCTGGTTGACCATCTGTTTGGTCGCGGCAATGGCGACCTTGCCGGGCTTGGGAAACTCGTGGTATTCCAGCGCTGCGCGGCGCAACTCAGCGCGTTTTTCGGGGGTGTTGATCGCGGTGGTGTTCTCGGGCATCAAGGGGCTCCAGCTGCAGTAAGTGCCAGGCCGCGCCACGGATGCTCCAGGCGAGCGGCCATCGGCCAAGTAAAGGAAGACGATTGTAGGCTGCGCTTTTGCAGTCAACAAAAACCATAGCTGCTAGCGCACGTGTTTAAAGGCTTTGGGCAATAAAACACCTTCAATCGCTTTAAACACGTGCGCTAACAGCTATCAATTTATTCATACCGTTTGCCAAGCGCGGGCAACACCGCCAAAATTGCGCCCATGACCTCCATCACCTCCATTGCCTCCGTTGCTTCCTCTGGCCTGCAAGCGGCGCAACTGCGCTCGGGCGCTGCAGCGCACAACGTCGCCAACCTGCAAACGCCGCAATTTCAGCGCCAAGGCATCGTCCAAGAAGCACGCAGCGGCGGCGGCGTAGCGGCCAGCGTGCAAAGCACCGGGCAAATCGGCACGCGCTTAGAGGAAGACGTGGCGGCGCAAATGTCGGCCACCTACAGCTTCAAAGCCAACCTGCAAACGCTGCGCACCGCCGACCAGATGCTGGGCGCGCTGCTGGATGTGCGCGCTTGAGTGGCTCGTAAGCAAAATTGATAGCTGCTAGCGCCCGTATCTATTGGGCTGGGGGCCAATTTGGCCTTAAATTTCCGCGTACAGCGTGTCGATATCGATCACCACATCGACGCTAGTCAGCGTGAGCGGCGTTTGCGCATCCAACGGGTGCAGCACCCACAGGCCATCGGGCTGTTTGCGAAACACATCCACCCGGCGGTGCTCCAGATCCACCAGCGCGTACTCGGTCAGGCTGGCGATTTGGCGGTAGCGGGCAAATTTCTCGCCCCGGTCGTAGGCCTCGGTGCCGGGCGAAAGCACCTCGACAATCAGCCGGGGCTCGCGCTTGATCTGGCGGCTGTCGGCATCGGCCGCGCTGCAAGTGACCACCACATCAGGATAAAAATAACTGCTGTCGGCCTGCGCCTGCACCTTCATATCGGCCATGAAGGTGCGACACGGCGTGCCGCGCAAATGCTGGCGCAGTGCCATCGCCACGTTCAAACACACCGTGACATGCCGATCTTCCGCCCCGGCCATGGCGAACACCTCGCCATCGACAAACTCGTGGCGCTCGGGCTGCGTGGCCTCCCAGGCCAAGTAATCGGCAGCCGTGAAATGGGGGGACAGTTGAGGCAAGGCAGGCATGGCAATACTCCAAAACGATGCCAGCCAGAATAGCACCCGACCCGCCGCACTGGCCCGCAGTCGCTGCTGGATGAGGGCTTGCTGCCGGCAGAAATACTATCAAAAACCATAGCTACCACCGCCCGTATCTATTGGGCTAGAGGCCTATTTGACCCAAAAATTGCGCCTATCCTGATGTCTCAAGCACCTTGAAAAAAGTAGGCCAATGAACGACACTCATCGGATGAAAACCACACGCATCACCCTTGATCCAACCGCCCCGGCTGCATTGGCTTTGGGGCGCATTGACACGGCACGGGTGGACGCCACCACAGAAGCCGACATCGCCCGGCAAGCGGCCTGCGACGAGGCCGATGCCCTGCAAGACGTTGCCAAATTTGCGCGCCGGGTGCGCAAGCGCTTGGGTTTGAGCCAAGCGGAGTTCTCTGAGCGCATTGATGTCTCGCTCGACACCATCCGCAACTGGGAGCAAGGCAAGCGCAGCCCGACCGGCGCGGCCAAAGCGCTGCTCAAAGTGCTGGACAGAGCGCCCGAGGCAGCTCTGGCGGCTTTGTATTGAAAGCAGCGCTATAAGCCATCAAAAACCATAGCTACCACCGCCCGTATCTATTGGGCTAGAGGCTTATTTGACCTCTAAATCAGCTTGCCCGCCAAAGCCAGCGATGCACGCAGCGCGTCGTTGATGCGCGTTTGCCAGCCGTCGCCGCTGGCGCGCAGGGCGGCCAGCACATCGGCATCCAAGCGCAACTTGACCGCCTCTTTGGTCGTTGCCGCCTTGGGTCGGCCACGCGGCTTGAGCGTGGTGCCGTCGTAGCGGTCAGCGCTCTGAAAGAACGCCTCGGTCAACTCTGGCGCGTCGTCTGGGTCAGTCCAAATAGCGGGCGTAGAAGGTTTTTTCGCGGTCATTTGCTTTCCTCATGCTGATGATGCGGCGTACCTCGCCAGCGTGCGCAAAGTCCAAGCCGCGTTCGACCAAGGTTTTCTCTCGTTTAGCATGATCGAACTCAATTTTCATGGGATTTAGTGTGCCCCCAATAAATAAACTATTTCAATAGCTACCACCGCCCGTATCCATTGGGCTAGAGGCCAATTTCATTAGATTATCGCTTTACTGTATCCCAAAACATACAATGCACCCTGCGCAGTAAGCAGCCCAAGACTTGGCGCGGCAACTGTAGAAAGACCCACTCCACCATGACCATTCCACTACGCAAATGGGACAGCGCCGAGCACCTCAAAACCGAGGAGGACATGGCTCTGTATCTGCAAACCTGCATGGAAGAGGCCGGC
>JBHCAP010000052.1:0-4796 GCA_041798325.1 Giesbergeria sp. | reverse complement strand
GTTTGACGTCTCCATCATCGAAATTGCCGACGTCGATGGCGAGAAGCAATTTGAAGTGCTCTCCACCAACGGCGACACCTTCTTGGGCGGCGAAGACTTTGACCAACGCGTCATCGACTACATCATTGCCGAGTTCAAGAAAGACCAAGGCGTTGACCTGTCCAAAGACGTGCTGGCCTTGCAGCGCCTGAAAGAAGCCGCTGAAAAAGCCAAGATCGAGCTGTCCAACTCGGCCGCAACCGACATCAACCTGCCCTACATCACCGCTGATGCGTCCGGTCCCAAGCACCTGCAGATCAAGCTGACCCGCTCCAAACTGGAAAGCTTGGTCGATGAACTGATTGAGCGCACCATGGGTCCTTGCCGCACCGCTATCAAAGATGCGGGCATCAGCGTCTCGGACATCAACGACGTGATCTTGGTTGGCGGCATGAGCCGTATGCCCAAGGTGCAAGAGAAGGTCAAAGAATTCTTTGGCCGCGAGCCACGCAAAGACGTCAACCCCGACGAAGCCGTCGCTGTGGGCGCAGCCATTCAGGGCCAAGTGCTGTCGGGCGACCGCACCGACGTGCTGCTGCTGGACGTGACACCGCTGTCGCTGGGCATCGAAACCTTGGGCGGTGTGATGACCAAGATGATCACCAAGAACACCACCATCCCGACCAAGTTTGCCCAAACTTTCTCGACCGCCGACGACAACCAGCCAGCGGTGACGATCAAAGTGTTCCAAGGCGAGCGCGAAATTGCCTCGGGCAACAAACTGCTGGGCGAGTTCAACCTCGAAGGCATTCCACCAGCATCGCGCGGCACGCCGCAGATTGAAGTGTCGTTTGATATTGACGCCAACGGCATCTTGCACGTGGGTGCCAAAGACAAGGCCACCGGCAAAGAAAACAAAATCACCATCAAAGCCAACTCGGGCATCTCGGAAGAAGAAATCCAGCAGATGGTCAAGGACGCTGAGCTGAACGCCGCTGACGACAAGAAAAAGCTCGAACTGGTGCAAGCGCGCAACCAAGGCGAAGCCGCCGTGCACAGCGTGACCAAGGGCTTGACCGAGTACGGCGACAAACTGGACGCAAGCGAGAAAGAAAGCATCGAAGCCGCCGTCAAAGCACTGGAAGAAGCACTCAAGGGCGAAGACAAAGCCGCCATTGAAGAAAAAACCACGGTGCTGATGACCGCTGGCCAAAAGCTGGGCGAGAAGATGTACGCCGACGACCAAGCCACGCAAGCTGCTGCAGCCGGTGGTACTGCAGGCGCGCAACCAAGCGCAGGTAGCGCCTCTGAGCACGATGACAACGTCGTCGATGCGGAAGTCAAAGAAGTCAAGAAAGACTAAGAGCGAGAAGGAAAGCGCTCTGCGCTGATCTCCGCCGCCGCGCCAAGCCCCTGAGAGGGAGCTGGGCGCGGCGTTCCTCTTTTCACTTTCCCCTTACCTTCACCATCCACCCATGTCTAAAAGAGACTATTACGAAGTCCTCGGCGTTGCCAAAACCGCCTCTGAGGATGAAATTAAAAAGGCTTATCGCAAACTAGCGATGAAGCACCACCCTGACCGCAACCAAGGCGAAGCCAGCAAAGGTGCCGAAGAAAAATTCAAGGAGGTCAAAGAGGCCTACGAGATGCTGTCGGACGCGCAAAAACGCGCGGCCTACGACCAGCACGGCCACGCGGGGGTTGACCCGAACATGCGCGGCGGCGGCGACGGCATGGGTGGCTTTGCCGAGGCTTTTGGCGATATTTTTGGCGACATGTTCAACCCAGGCGGGCGTGGCCGCGCCCAAGGTGGCCGCCAGGTCTACCGTGGCAGTGACCTGAGCTATGCGATGGAGGTCACGCTGGAGGAGGCGGCGCGCGGCAAAGACGCGCAAATTCGCATTCCCTCGTGGGAGTCGTGCGATACCTGCCACGGCAGCGGTGCCAAAGTCGGCACCAGTGCCAAGACCTGCACCACCTGCGCCGGCTCCGGCACGGTGCAAATGCGCCAAGGCTTTTTCAGCGTGCAGCAAACCTGCCCGCACTGCCGTGGCACCGGCAAGATCATTCCCGAGCCATGCACCACGTGCCTTGGCCAAGGCAAGGTCAAAAAGCAAAAAACGCTGGAAGTCAAAATCCCTGCCGGCATCGACGACGGCATGCGCATTCGCAGCACTGGCAACGGCGAGCCGGGCACCAACGGCGGCCCGCCGGGCGACCTCTACATTGAGATTCGCCTGAAAAAGCACGACATCTTCGAGCGCGATGGCGACGACCTGCACTGCCAAGTGCCGGTCAGCTTCATCACCGCAGCGCTGGGCGGCGAAATTGAAGTGCCAACACTGGCCGGCAAAGCCGCCATCGACATCCCCGAAGGCACGCAAGCGGGCAAGCAGTTCCGCCTGCGCGGCAAGGGCATCAAGGGCGTGCGCGCCAGCTACCCCGGCGACCTGTACTGCCACATTGCGGTCGAGACGCCCGTCAAGCTGACCGAGCACCAGCGCAAACTGCTGCGCGAGCTGGAAGAGTCGCTGAAAAAAGGCGGCGGGCGCCACTCGCCCAGCGGCGAAAGCTGGACCGATCGCCTCAAGCGCTTCTTCACGTAATCAACCGCCATTAGCCCGGTAAAAACCGCCTGCAGCCACTGCGCTCAGGCGGTTTTTTTATGCGGGCAAGCGGTATACGATGAAGCCATAGGAGGCTTTTGCCATGTCAGTCACCATCACCTTTCTCGGCGCGGCCGGCACTGTTACCGGCTCCAAATATTTGGTGCGCTACGGCGGCCACAGTTTGATGCTCGATTGCGGGCTGTTTCAGGGCTACAAGCAGCTGCGCCTGCGCAACTGGCAAGAGCTGCCGGTGACGCCGCACAAAATCGACGCCGTGGTGCTGACGCACGCCCACCTCGACCACAGCGGTTATTTGCCGCTGCTGGCCAAGAGTGGCTACCGCCGCGACATCCACTGCACCAGCGGCACGCGCGATTTGTGCGCCATCTTGCTGCCCGACAGCGGCCACCTGCAAGAAGAAGACGCGGCCTATCTGAACCGCCACAAGCTGTCCAAGCACGAGACGGCGCTGCCGCTCTACACCCGCCAAGACGCGCTCGATTGCCTCAAGCAATTCAAAACGCACGGCTTTGGCAAGAGCTTTGAGCCGATTGCCGGCTGGCGCGTCACCTTCAGCCACGCCGGCCACATCTTGGGCGCGGCCAGCGTGCTGCTGGAAGTGGGCGGGCGGCGGATTTTGTTCTCGGGCGATTTGGGACGGCCAGACGATGTGCTGATGTGCCCACCCGCCGCGCCGCCGCAGGCCGACACGGTGCTGGTCGAATCGACCTACGGCGACCGCCGCCACGCCGACACCAATCTACTGGATGAACTGCGCCCGGCGCTGCGCCGCTTGGCCAAACGCGGTGGCGTAGCGGTGGTGCCGGTGTTTGCCGTCGGGCGAGCGCAATCGGTGCTGCACGCGATCCAGCAACTCAAGGCGCAGGGCGAACTGCCCAGCGCGCTGCCGGTGTTTTTGGACAGCCCAATGGCCGTGAGCACCACCGGGCTGTTCGAGCGCTTTCCGCACGAGCACCGCCTCAGCGCCGAACAACTGCAGGCGCTAACCCACAGCGCCACCATGGTTGCCACCTCCGACGAATCCAAAGCTTTGGCGCGCCGCCACGGGCCGATGGTGATTTTGTCGGCCAGCGGCATGGCGACCGGCGGGCGCGTGCTGCACCACTTGGCGCTGTACGCCGGCGAGCAGCGCAACATGGTCATCATCACCGGCTACCAAGCGCCCGGCACGCGCGGCGCACGCTTGGCCAATGGCGAAAAAACCATCCGCATCCACGGCCAAGACGTGGCGGTGCGCGCCGAAGTGGTGCAGCTGACCAGCGCCTCCGCCCACGCCGACGCCGAGCAAACGCTGGCGTGGCTGCGCAGCATGGGCCAAGCGCCCGAGCAGGTCTACGTCGTCCACGGCGAAATGCAGGCCGCCGACATGCTGCGCCAGCGTATCGAACACGAGCTGCACTGGAGCGCCAGCGTCCCCGAACACGGCCGCACGCTAGAGGCTTAATTAAAATGTGAGCTGCTAGCGCACGTGTTTAAAGGCTTTCAATCTGTTTTAGCTTTGAAAGTGTTTAAACACGTGCGCTGACAGCTTTGTTTTTGATAGCGCTGATTTTTACGCCGAAACAACGCAGCAACCTTGGCAGAATGCGCGCCATCGCGCCGGCTCGCCCGCAAGCAGGCGCACGCCGCCTAAAATCACACTCCCCCACCTGAAGGAAAGCACGCCATGGGACGCACCCTGTACGACAAGATTTGGGACGAGCACGTCGTCCACACCGAAGAAGACGGCACCGCCATCCTCTACATCGACCGCCATCTGGTGCATGAAGTGACCAGCCCCCAAGCCTTTGAAGGCCTGCGCCAAGCCGGCCGCAAAGTCTGGCGCGCCAGCTCCATCGTGGCCACGGCCGACCACAACACGCCGACCACCGGCTGGGAGCAGGGCTACGACGGCATTACCGATCCGATCAGCAAAGAGCAAATCACCACGCTGAACGACAACATGGCGCAAATTACGCCGGCGGCGTTCTTTCCGTTCATGCACCAGCGCCAAGGCATCGTCCACGTGATTGGCCCCGAGAGCGGCGCGACGCTGCCGGGCATGACGGTGGTCTGCGGCGACAGCCACACCAGCACCCACGGCGCGTTTGGCGCACTGGCGCACGGCATTGGCACCAGCGAGGTCGAGCACGTCATGGCGACGCAAACCCTGCTGGCCAAAAAAGCCAAAAACATGCTGGTGCAGGT
>JBHCAP010000051.1:0-31919 GCA_041798325.1 Giesbergeria sp. | reverse complement strand
GTATTTTGAAGCCTCGGCGGTGGTCATCACGCTGGTGCTGCTGGGCAAGTGGCTGGAGGCGCGCGCCAAGCACCAAACCACGGCGGCGATTCGCGCGCTGCACGGCCTGCGTCCTCAAGTCGCGCACCTGCTGGGCAAGCGCGGCGAGGTCGATGTGCCGATCAGCGAAGTCATGCGCGGCGACCAGTTGGTGGTGCGCCCCGGCGAGCGCTTTCCGGTGGACGGCAAGCTGCTCGAAGGCGACACCCAAGTCGATGAGTCGATGCTGACCGGCGAGCCGCTGCCGGTCGTCAAAAGCGTGGGCGATGCGCTCACGGGCGGCTCCATCAACGGCGAAGGCCGCGTGGTGCTCGAAGTCAGCGCCGTCGGTGCCGAGACGGTGCTGGCGCGCATCATTCGACTGGTCGAAGACGCGCAGGCCGCCAAAGCGCCGATTCAGCGGCTGGTGGACCAAGTCGCCAACGTGTTTGTGCCGGTGGTGCTGCTGATTGCGCTGGCGACGCTGCTGGGCTGGCTGTGGGCGGGCGTGGGCGTTGAAGTGGCGCTGATCCGCGCCGTGGCGGTGCTGGTGATTGCCTGCCCGTGCGCGCTGGGCTTGGCCACGCCAGCGGCCATCATGGCCGGCACCGGCGTGGCGGCCAAAAACGGCATTTTGATTAAGGATGCGCAGGCGCTGGAGCTGGCGCACCGGGTCGATACGGTGGCGTTTGACAAGACCGGCACGCTCACCGTCGGTCAGCCGCGCTTGAGCGCGTTTCACGTGGAACCAGCGCAGGATGAAGCGGCCATTTTGCAAGCGGCGGCCAGCGTGCAAAGCGGCAGCGAGCACCCGCTGGCGCGCGCCGTCGTCGAGGCCGCTGCGCAGCGCGGTTTGGCGCTGAGCGCCCCCGAAGCCGTGCGTGCCGTGCCGGGGCGCGGCACCGAGGGCACGGTGAACGGGCGCAGCTACCTGCTGGGCAGCCTGCGCTGGATGGACGAGCTGGGCGTGGCGCTGGGCGCGCTGGCGGCCAAGGCTCAGCAGTTGCAAGACGGCGGCGCGACGGTGTCCGTGGTGGCCGAGCGCACCGCAGCCGGCGCACAGGGCGTGCAGTTGCTGGCGCTGATGGCGTTTGGCGACGAGCCCAAGCCCGGTGCCCGCGCGGCGTTGGCGCAGCTCAAGGCGCGCGGCATTCGCACGGTGATGATTTCGGGCGACAACCGGGGCGCGGCCGAAGCGATGGCGCGGCGCTTGGGACTCGACCCGGACGCCGGCGAGGTGCGCGCCGAGGTGCTACCGGGCGACAAAGCGGCGCAGGTTCGCGCGCTGCAACACAACGATGGTGGCAAACGCCATACCGTGGCGATGGTGGGCGACGGTGTCAACGACGCGCCGGCGCTGGCCGCCGCCGATGTCGGCATGGCGATGGGCAACGGCACCGATGTCGCCATGCACGCCGCCGGCATCACGCTGATGCGCGGCGACCCGGCGCTGGTGGCCGCGGCGCTGGACATTTCGCACCGCACGGTGCTGAAAATTCGGCAAAACCTGTTTTGGGCGTTTGCCTATAACGTCGCGGGCATTCCGCTGGCGGCGCTGGGCTACCTGAGCCCGGTGGTGGCGGGCGCGGCGATGGCGCTCAGTTCGGTCAGCGTGGTGACCAATGCGCTGCTGCTCAAGCGCTGGCACCTAAAGGAGAAGAAGGATTGAGACGGCGCGGTGCCGTTCTTTCTTTGTTTTCTCTGGCAAACTGCAACACTTGGTTGCAGATTACGCCGTTGCAGCCATGCTGGATTCACCACCACCGGGCGATCTGTCTGGGTCACGAGGAATACACACCATGTCGATTTTTGCGCTGATGCGTTTGTTCACCATTCGCTTGCGGATGCTGGGGGCGATTGCCGTGGTGCTGCTGTTGATGGGGCTGATTGGCGGTGTCGGTATGTTGGGCATGTTGCGCATCCAAGCGCTGAGCGGCGATTTCATCAGCCACTCGTTTACCCAAGCCGGCCAACTCGGTCAATTGCGCAGCGACTTGGGCGCGGTGCGCGCCCACGAAAAAGACATGCTGCTGGCGCAAGGCCAACTGCCCGCCGTGCGCCAAGCGCACAGCGCTTGGCAGGTGGCGCTGGACGATGCGCAAAAAGCCTTGGCGCTGCTGGGCGCTGCGCCGGGTGCGGCAACCCATGACATCACCCGCCAGCTGGGCACGCACTTGGGCAACTACCGCAGCCAATTTGCGCCGATAGCGCAGCAACTGCAGGCCGCGCCCGCGCCGGTCATTGCGCCAGAACCAGCGCCGGGCAGCGAAATCACCAACGCCAATACAACGGCGGACGCTTTGCCGGCCACGCCCATCGCGCCGCCAACGCCTGCGCCGCTGGTGCGCCCCAACACCGACGCCGCCAGCGCCGAACTGGCCGCCGCGCAGCAACTGCTGCAGCAGCTCGACGCCGCGCTGCAAAACGCCGCCGTGCTGGCAACGCAGCAGCAAGCCCAAGTCGCCACGCAAATGCAGTGGTGGTTTGTGCTGGCGGTGCTGCTGACCATCGTCATCGTCGCGCCGCTGACGCTGCTGAACATGCTGTCGATTTGCCGTCCCTTGAAAGAAGCGCAGCGCATGGCGCGCGCCATTGCCGGCGGCGATTTGTCGCAGACCATCCACGCCGAGGGGCGCGACGAGGTGGCCGACTTGCAGCGCGCCCTGATAGAGATGCAGCAGGGCTTGGGATCACTGGTGGCGCAGGTACACGATGCCAGCGGCCACATCGCCAGCGCCAGCCAACAAATTGCGCTGGGCAACCAAGACCTGTCGCAGCGCACCGAGCAGGCCGCCAGCCACGCGCAAAACGCCGTCTCGTCCCTGTCGCAGTTGACCGAGACGGTGCAGCAAACCGCCGCGTCGGCGCAGTTGGCCAATCAGTTGTCGGTGTCGGCCACGGGCACCGCCTCGCGCGGCGGCACGGTGGCGCAGCAGGCCGAGGCCAGCATGGCCGACATCACCGCGTCCAGCCGCAAGATCAGCGACATCATTGGGCTGATTGATTCGATTGCTTTCCAAACCAACATCTTGGCGCTGAACGCTGCCGTCGAAGCCGCCCGCGCCGGCGAGCAAGGGCGCGGTTTTGCCGTGGTCGCCAGCGAGGTGCGCAGCTTGGCGCAGCGCTCGGCGGCAGCGGCCAGCGAAATCAAAGGCTTGATCAGCGCCAGCACCAGCGCCGTCGATGGCGGCGTGCGCCACGTGCAGGGCACCGGCAGCACCATGCAAGACATCGTCGCCAGCGTGCAGCGGGTGGGCGACATCATTGGCGAGATTTCTGCCGCCGCAGCCGAGCAGTCCAGCGGCATCGGCCAAGTCGGCCAAGCCGTCGGCGAGATTGACCGCATGACGCAGCAAAACGCCGCGCTGGTCGAGCAGTCCGCAGCGGCGGCAGAGTCGCTGCGCGAGCAAGCCCAGCGGCTGGCCGGCGTGGTGCAGCAGTTTCGTTTGGGCGACGGGTCGCACGCGCTGGCTACGGCACCGCTGGCCGAGCGTGCCAGCCCAGCGCGCCGCCCCGGCGCTGCACTGGCGCGCCCGGTGGCACCAGCCATCGCCCAGCGCAAGCTATTGATTGGCAACAGCAACCGGCGCTAAATCAATGCAAAATAAGCATCAAAAAGGCCTATAGCCCTTTAAACACGGGCGCTAGTAGCTATCAAAATAATAGTTTATAGCGCAAAAATCTTGCCCGGATTGAGGATGTTGTGCGGGTCCAGCGCCTGCTTGATGGCGCGCATCATCGCCACTGCGCCAGTGCCGGCCTCATCGAGCAAAAAGCCCATTTTGTGTACCCCAACGCCGTGCTCGCCAGTGCAGGTGCCGCCCAACGCCAAGGCGCGCGCCACCAGTTGGTGGTTGAGCTGCTCTGCCGCTACGCGCTCGGCGGGGATGCTTGGGTCGAGCAAATAGCCAAAGTGAAAGTTGCCATCGCCGACATGGCCGACGAGGAAGTACGGGATGCCGCTGGCGTCGGCTTCGGCAATCGAGTCCAGCAGGCAATCGGCCAAGCGGCTGATCGGCACGCAGGTGTCGGTGCTGATGACTTGGCAGCCGGTGCGGCTTTGCACCGCAGCAAAGTAGGCGTTGTGCCGCGCCGTCCACAGGCGGGTGCGCTCCTCGGGCGTGCTGGCCCATTCAAACGCGGTGCCGCCGAACTCGCTGGCAATGTCTTGCACGGTTTCGGCCTGCTCTTGGACGCTGGCCGGCGAGCCGTGAAATTCCATCAGCAGCAGCGGCTCCTCGCGCAGGTTCAGTTTGCTGTGGGCGTTGACCATGCGCACGGTGTTGGCGTCGATCAGCTCGCAGCGCGCAATCGGCACGCCCAGTTGGATGGTTTGGATGGTGGTGCGCACCGCTGCTTCGATGCTGGGAAACGAGCAAATCGCCGCTGACACCGCTTCGGGCAGCGGGTACAGCCGCACGGTGATTTCGGTCATCACGCCCAGCGTGCCTTCGCTGCCGACCATCAGGCGCGTCAGGTCGTAGCCGGCGCTGCTCTTTTTTGCGCGGGTGCCGGTGCGAATGGTGTCGCCGCTGGCGGTGACTACTTCGAGCGCCAGCACGTTCTCGCGCATGGTGCCGTAGCGCACGGCGTTGGTGCCGCTGGCGCGGGTGGCCGTCATGCCGCCGATGCTGGCATCGGCGCCGGGGTCAATCGGAAAGAACAGGCCGGTGTCTTTCACCGCTTCATTCAGCGCTTTGCGGGTGATGCCGGGCTGCACCGTCACCGTCAAATCTTCGGCGTCGATGCGCAGCACTTGGTTCATGCGGCTGACATCAATGCTGATGCCGCCTTGCACCGCCAGCAAATGGCCTTCGAGCGAGGAGCCAGCGCCATAGGCAATCACCGGCACCGCGTATTGGCTGGCCAGCTTGACCGCGTCTTGCACATCTTGCGTGCTCTGGGCAAACACCACGGCGGACGGCGGCGGCGCGTGCAGCGAGCCTTCATCGCGGCCATGCTGCTCACGCACCACTTGGGCAGCGGAGTATTGGGCACCAAAGCGGGTGTGCAGCGCGGCCAAAAATTCGGCGGGCACCGGGCGCAAGGCAAGGTGGGGTTGCAGGTGCGAAGAGGGGTCTGGGGCATTCATCGGGCTTCTCCAAAGGGGGCCAAAAGAATATCACCCACGGCGCACGCAAAAGTGCCCGGCGGGCATCGAGTCCGCCAGGGCACCGTGCATATCAACTTGGTAGTTTTTTAACTGGGGTACGGCCTTGAGCCGCACGAATTTAAGTCCGGGTTATTGGCCTCCTTGGTCAACCAGCCCGCCACACCGGCACGGCTCACGCACAATGGCCGACCACATTGCTATAAAAAAAGGTTTTCTGATGGGTAATCGACTGACACAAATTGCCACGCGCACCGGCGACGACGGCACCACCGGCCTCGGCGATAACACCCGCGTGCCCAAGCACCACCTGCGCGTGCAGGCGATGGGCGATGTCGATGAGCTGAACTCGCACCTCGGCCTGCTGCTGTGCGAGCCGCTGCCCGCCGAGGTGCGCGAGCTGCTGATTGACGTGCAGCACCAGCTGTTTAACTTGGGCGGCGAGTTGTCGATTCCGGGCTACGAGCTGCTGAAAGAAGCGGCCGTGCTGCAACTTGACCAAGCGCTGGCCACGCACAACGCCGCGCTGCCGCGCCTGCAAGAGTTCATCTTGCCCGCCGGCACCCGCGCCGCAGCGCAAGCGCACATTTGCCGCACTGTCGCCCGCCGCGCTGAGCGCGCCGTAGTCGCACTGGGTGCGCTCGAAGCCGTGCGCACCGCGCCGCGCCACTACCTGAATCGCTTGTCGGATTTGATGTTTGTGCTCGCGCGCGTCTTCAACCGCATGGACGGCAGCGGCGGCGACGACGTGTATTGGAAGAGCGAGCGCATGGCGCGCGCCGCGGCGGAATAAAACGCCGCTAGCCACCGCCCTGAGCGCGGCCCTAGAATGAAGTAACAAATTGAATCTTCATTCAGGAATTTATCCATGCATCTGAATTTCTTGACGATTGGCACGCGCCTGAGTTTGGCCTTTGGCTTGCTGGTACTGATGATGCTGGGGGTCACTGCCGTGGGGTTGCTGCGCTTGGGCGAAGTGGGCGTGATCAATGAACGCATCATTGACGACAGCTGGGTCAAATCCGAGGCCGCCAGCCTCATCGATGCCACCACGCGCGCCAATGCGCGCTTGACGATGGAGCTGACCATCACCACCGATGCCCAGCGGCTGCAAGCCATCAAAGGCAATATCGCCGTCAACAAAAAAAGCATTGACGACGCCTTTGCCGTGCTGCAAGAAAAAGTGCAGTTGCCCGAGGGCAAAGCCACGTTAGCGCGCCTGAGTGAGTTGCGCGGCAAATACGTGCAGTCGTTTGGCCGGGTGGCCGCTTTGGTCGATGCGGGCGATCGCGACAGCGCCACGGCGCTGCTGCAGTCAGAAACCCTGCCTTCGCTGGACGCGCTGCAAGAACCGATCAATGCGCTGACCGCGCTGCAAAGAAAACTGGTGGAAAACGATGGCCACGCTGTGGTCAAAAGCATCCGCAGCGCCCGCACGCTGATGCTGGCACTGGGCGCGGTCGGCTTGCTGGTGGGTGTGGTTTTGTCGTTTGGCATTACGCGCTCGATCACGCTGCCACTGCGCCGCGCCGTGGTGCTGGCGCGCACCGTGGCCGGGGGCGATTTGAGCAGCCGCATCGAAGTGACCGGCAAGGACGAAACCAGCGAGCTGTTGCAAGCGCTGCGCGACATGAACGACAGCTTGGGCCGCACCGTGGTGCAGGTGCGCTCGGGCAGCGACGCCATTGCCACCGCTACCGGCCAGATTGCTGCCGGCAACACCGATTTGTCAGCGCGCACCGAAGAGCAAGCTGCCGCGCTGGAGCAAACCACCGCCTCCATCCACGAGCTGGCCAGCACGATTCAGCAAAACTACGAGTACGGCAAAAACGCCAATCAGATTGCCGACTCGGCCGCGCAAGTGGCCGTCAAGGGCGGCGAGATGGTGACGCAGGTGGTACACACGATGGAGGCCATCAACGTCTCATCGCGCAAGATTGCCGACATCATTGGCGTGATCGATGGCATTGCGTTTCAAACCAACATCTTGGCCTTGAACGCGGCGGTGGAGGCGGCGCGCGCCGGCGACCAAGGCCGTGGTTTTGCCGTGGTGGCGTCTGAAGTGCGCAGCTTGGCCGGGCGCTCGGCCACGGCGGCCAAAGAAATCAAGGGCTTGATTGAAGCTTCGGTCAGCAACGTCACCGATGGCTGCCAGCAGGTCGAGCAGGCCGGTGCCACGATGGATGAAATTGTGGTGAGCGTGCGCCGCGTCGCCGACATCATGAATGAGATCAGCTTGGCCAGCCAAGACCAAAGCCAAGGCATGGAGCAAATCAACCAAGCCATGACGCAGATGGACCAAGTCACCCAGTCCAACGCGGCGCTGGTCGAAGAAGCCGCCGCCGCTGCGCAGTCGCTAGAGCACCAAGCGCAGGGGCTGGTCGATGCGGTCAGCGTGTTTAAAACTGCCGCAGGAGCACACACGCAGGCGCTGTTGGCCCGGTAAATTGATACAAACCCCCACTGGCGCACAAGGTGCGGTGTAAACCGCTGCGTTAACTGTTGCAGCGGCAGTACGATGCGCGCCATGAACTCTGTCTATGCTCAACGCCGCGCCGCCTTGGCGCAGCACCTTGGCCCCGGTGCCATCGCTGTTATTCCCACCGCTCCTGAGCGCGCACGCAACCGCGACAGCGACTTTCTCTACCGCCACGACAGCTACTTTTATTACCTCACCGGCTTTACCGAGCCGCAGGCGTGGCTGGTGCTGACCGGCGACGGCCACAGCACGCTGTTTTGCCAGCCCAAAGACATCGAGCGTGAGACGTGGGACGGCATTCGCCTCGGCCCGCAAGCGGCCATCGACACGCTGGGCGTGGACAGCGCGTATTCCGTCGATGAGTTAGATAAGCGCCTGCCGCGCTTGCTAGAAAACCACGCCAGCGTTTGGTATCCGTTTGCCACCCACAGCGGCTTGGCAGCGCGGGTCGAAGCGTGGCTGCAGCCAGTGCGCGCCCGCGTGCGTTTTGGTGCGCTGTGCCCGACGCAGCAGCACGACCTGTGCGTGCCACTCGATGAAATGCGCCTGATCAAAGACGCGCACGAGCAAGGCGTGATGCGCCGCGCCGCGCAGATCAGCGCCGGCGCGCACATCCGTGCCATGCAGCGCTGCGCCGCCATGCTGCGCGCCGGGCAGGAGGTGCGCGAATACCACCTCGATGCCGAGCTGCTGCACGAGTTTCGCCAACACGGCTCGCAGTACCCGGCTTACGGCAGCATCGTCGCTGCCGGTGCCAACGCCTGCGTGCTGCACTACCGCGCCGACGCTGCGCCGATCCACTCCGGCGAGCTGGTGCTGATTGATGCCGGCTGCGAGTTGGACGGCTACGCCAGCGATATCACCCGCACCTTTCCGGCCAACGGCACATTTACCGAGCCACAGCGCGCGCTGTACGAGCTGGTGCTAGCCAGCCACGCCGCCGCCGTCGATGCGACCCGCACCGGCAACCGCTTTAACGACCCGCACGAGGCCGCCGTCGCCGTGCTTTCGCAAGGTCTGCTGGACTTGGGTTTGCTGAATAAAAACCAGCACGGCAGCGTGCAAGACGTGATTGCCAACCGCGCTTACTTTGCGTTTTATATGCACCGCACCAGCCACTGGCTGGGCATGGACGTACACGACTGCGGCAGCTATGTCGAGCCGTCCGAAGTCGGCCAAACCAGCCAGCGCCAAGACCCGCTCTCGGGCGAGACCATCGTTGACCGACCCAGCCGCATCCTGCGCCCCGGCATGGTGCTGACGATTGAGCCGGGCTTGTATGTGCGCCCCGCGCCCGGCGTGCCCGAGCAGTTTCACGGCATCGGCATCCGCATCGAAGACGATGCCATCGTCACGGCCAGCGGCTGCGAGCTGATAACCAGCGCCGTGCCGGTGGCACCCAATGAGATTGAAGCGCTGATGCGCGGGTAAGCGTGGGGTGCAGTGTCAGCGCCCCAGCTGCTCTAGCCATTGCGCCAGCTGCTGCGCGGCTTGGGCGCTGGCTTCGGCCAAGGCTTGGGTGCCACCGGCAGCGTCCAAGCTGCGCGCCGGTTGCTGCACCACAAACAGGCGCTGGCCGTGCAGTTTTTCGCCGGCAGCGGTTGGCTCGGTCAGCGTGGCGCGCAGGCGGATCAGGCCGACGCTTTCGGTCTCGCTGGTGAAGACGTGGCTGAATTCTTCAAGGCGCACGCGCAGCACATCGGGCTGGCTGCCGCTCAGGCCATCGGGGCTGGCGCTGCGCTGTGCGGCCAAGCCGTCTTCGGTGCGCAGCACCGCGCGGCGCTGGCCGAGTTGCTCGCGCAGGTCTTGCGCCACCAGCTGCGCCGGCGGCAGGCTCCAGCGCGCCAGCAAATAGGGGCGCAACTGGCGCGCATCGGCATAGGCCAGGCGGTATTGCACGGCGGTGCTGGTGTCGGCGTTGCCTGCGCCCTCAACATCGGCCAGCGCCAGCGCCGGCAGCGCGGCCTGTGGCGCAGCCGCAGTGGCCGCAGGCACGGCACTCAGGCCAAAGTCATACACCACCGGGCGCGGCGGCGGCTCGGGCAACGCGCTGCATCCCGCCAGTAAAATAGCAGTCAAAACGGCTGCAGCCCTAGTGCGGCGTGCGCTAGCAGCTATCAAATTTAAAGTATTCAGGGCGTAGCTCATGGGGTAACTCCTGCTCCTGCGCCCGCGCTAAACATCGGCACGGCAGCTCTGGGTGGGGTGACAAAGCCTTGCTCGCCAGGGCCGGGCACCGGCTGGCCGTGGCCGTAGAGAAATTGTTGCGGGTTGTCGCTGACACCTTCGGCCACGCGGCTCAGCTGGCGCGTCATGCGGGCGGTGCCATCGCTGGCGCGCTCGACCCGGGGCAGCGTGTTGTTGCCCAAGCGCTCGGCGGCGCGGGTCAGCGTTTGGGCGCTGATGCGCGCTTGCTCCAGCGCGCCATCGGGGGCGTTGAGGCGCTGGGCGCTGACGGTCATTTCGCGCGCCATCACCGCTACTTCGGTGCCAGTGCTTTGCAGCGATTTGAGGGTTTTGTCCGCTGTCAACGCCAGCGCCGGCAGCGCAGCCAGCGCCGGGTCCAGGCGCTGCGTCACGGTGGTTTGCAGCGTTTTACTCAGGCCGCTGACGCTGGCGGCGGCCTCGCCCATTTGCGCCAGTGCTTGGGTCAGCAGCTTTTGGTTTTCGGGGTTGAGCAGCGTGTTGATATTGTTCATGGCGACTTCGGCCTGCGCCAAAATTTCGGGGCCTTGCTCGGCAATTTTGCTGAACGGCGATGGCTTCAGCGGCAAACGCGCAATGCGGCTGCTGCCGGGCGGCATGGTCGGCTGCGGCTGGCCAGAATCGTCCAGCAGCACATAGGCCAGTCCGGTCACGCCTTGGTAGCCCAGCACGGCAAAGGTGGTGGTGGTGATCGGCGTGCTTTCTTCGACATCAATGCGAATCAGCACGTTGCCTTTGACATCCGGGTCAAAGCCGATGTAGGTGACTTTGCCGACGGCCACGCCTTTATAGCGCACCGCCGCTTGCGGCTGCAGGCCGCTGACGCCTTCGCGGCTGGTCAGCTCAAACGACTGGTAGCTGCCGTTGTCGCGGGTCAGCCACATGGCCAAAATGGCGGCCAAAGCGGCCATCAGCAGAACGAAAAAGCCCGCAGCGAGGGCATGTGCTTTGTTTTCCATCAGTCTTCCAAGCCATCCTTGACGGCAGTGGCGGGAGCCATGGCGCGGCGGCCACGTTCTCCCTGAAAAAATTGTTTGATAAACGGGTGGTCAAAGTCGGCCACCTCTTTGGCCGGGCCGCTGACCAAGACGTGCTTTTCGGCCAGCACCGCGACGCGCGAGGACAGCGCAAACAGCGTGTCCAAATCGTGCGTGACCATCACCATCGTCAGGCCCAGCGCGGCGTGCAGTTCGTGCAACAGCTCGCAAAACTCGTCCGAGCCGTGCGGGTCAAGGCCGGCCGTGGGCTCGTCCAGCAGCAGCAGCGGCGGATCCATGATCAGCGCGCGCGCCAGTGCCACGCGCTTGATCATGCCACCCGACAAATTGGCTGGCATACGCATGGCGTGCTCGGGCTTGAGGCCGACCATTTGCAGCTTGACCAGCGCCGCGTCGCAGACCAAATCGTCGGGCAGCGTGCCTTGCTCGCGCAGGGCAAAGGCGATGTTGTCGAGCACGTTAAACGCCGAAAACAGTGCGCCGTGCTGAAACAGCATGCCAACGCGGCTGGCCGCACCGGGGCCACACATCTCGACCGCTGGACGCCCCAGCGAAGTCACGCGCCCGCGTGTCGGCTGCATCAGCCCCAAAATTTGCCGCAGCAGCACGGTTTTGCCAGTGCCTGAGCCGCCAACCAAAGACAGCATTTCGCCGCGCTCGACGCGCAGGTTTAAATCTTGGTGAACGGTGGTGGCGCTGGCACCTTTGCCAAACACTGTCCACAGGCCTTCGATGTCGATGACGGCGTTGGTCAGTGCAGCCATGTCAAATCCCGACGTTCTTGAAGACGATGGCAAACAGCGCGTCCACCACAATGACCATGGTGATGGATGTCACCACCGAAGCCGTGGTGCCTGCGCCCAAGCTTTGGGTGTTCGGTTTAACGCGCAGTCCCCAATGGCAGCCCACCAGCGCAATCAACAAGCCAAACACCACCGATTTGGACAGCGCCAGCGTCAGGTTGGCCGTATCGACCGCGCTGGGCAGCGCTTGGGCAAAGTAGGCGGGCGACACGTCCATCGCCATGTCGGCGGCCAACATGCCCCCGGCCAGCGCGGCCAGCGTGGTCCAAACGGCAATCAACGGCATCGCCAGCGCCAGTGCCAGCGCACGCGGCAGCACCAAGCGAAAGCCGTGGGGAATGCCCATCACGCTCATCGCGTCCAGCTCTTCGGTCACCCGCATCACGCCAATTTGCGCGGTGATGGCCGAGCCAGAGCGCCCGGCCACCAAAATCGCCGCCAGCATCGGCCCCAATTCGCGGATCAGCGAGATGCCCAAGATGTTGACGATGAAGGACTCGGCACCAAACTGGCGCAGTTGCAGGCTCATCAAATAGGCCAGCACCACGCCAATCAAAAAGCCCACCAGCGCGGTGATCGGCATCGCCATCGCGCCCATGTTGTACAGGTGGCCGGACATATCGCGCCACGGCGCTTGGCGCGGCGCACGCAGCAAGCGCAGCACATCGAGCGCCAGCCGGCCAATCAGCAGCGTGATTTGGTGAGCGTGGCCCAGGGCGTGCATCACCAGCACGCCTAAGCGATCGACTTGGTCGCTGATGCGCCACGGCTCGGGCGGCAGCGGCGCGTGGCTGAATTGCGCGGCGCGTTCCAACAGGGCGCGCTGGTTGTCGGCCACTTCGAGGCGCTGCGGCCATGCGCGCCCCCAGTGGTTCCACAGCAGCTGCGCGCCAACGTGGTCTAGCCACTGCAACTCGCGCAAGTCCCAGCCCAAATCAGCGCTGGGTGCAGCGGTGGCCAGCTGGCGCTTGAGAGCGCGCCACTGCGTGCGCTCGCCCATTTCGGCCGCGCCCCAGCGCCCGCGCAGCTGCGCACACGGCCCCTCGGGGGTGTCGGCGCGGATCAGTTGGGGGGCAAGGTCGGACATGGGGGAGTGCTCTAGCGGGGCGAGGTCGCAAGGTTAAACAAAGGCGCTGGCAGCCAGTGGCAACAAAGTGCGCAATGGTAGCGGGTTGAATACTGCCGCTCGCACCCGCACCCACATCTGCGCTGGGTGGTGGACGGTGCGCACCCAAAGTCGCTACCAACCAAGAAGTTAAATGACCCGGTTGGCACGACCAAGATGGGGTGCGGCGATTGCCGGCCTGCGCGTGGTCGATGCCGGCGCCATGCCCCGCATCACCAGCGGCAACACCAACTCGCCGACCTTGATGCTGGCCGAAAAAGCTGCCAGCTGGATTACTGCGCAATATGCAACCCAAACGGCAGCATAAAAACCAACCAAGGGAAACCCCTATAAAACAAGTCCGTATTTTCCCTTACAGTACGGCCACTCGAAAGCGCACTGCGGTGCGCTAAACGGGGAGGCCGAGGAGACAACCAAAAGCCACAACCACATTGCAAAGCGTCCGACATGAGATGCTGATTTTTCTCAAGCGCCAACCCAGTGTTGGCGCTTTTTTTTGCCTGTTTTTGGGTTCATTGCCAGCTGATTTTTGGTCAAAACAGCCTCTAGCCCTTTAAACACGTGAGCTAGCAGCTTTGAAAAAGATAGCAAAGCGGTGTCACAATCGCGGCCATGGAATGGATTGTGATTACGCTGGCCTCGCTGCTGGCCGGCTTTGTGGATGCCATCGTCGGCGGCGGTGGGTTGATTTTGTTGCCGGCGCTGTTTGCGACGTTTCCCAGCACCGCGCCGGCGACGCTGCTGGGCACCAACAAGGCCGGCTCGGTTTGGGGCACGGCGATGGCAACGTGGCAATACAGCCGGCGCGTCGAGATGCGCTGGCACGCCATGCTGCCGGCGGCGCTGGCCGGCTTTAGCGCCTCGTTTGCCGGCGCATGGGCAGTGACGGTCATATCACCCGATTTTTTGCGCAAACTGCTGCCGCTGGTGCTGGTGTTTGTGCTGGGCTACACGCTGGTCAAAAAAGAGCTGGGCCGCCACCACGCGCCGCGCTACTCGGGCCGCGCCGAATGGGTTGCCGCCAGCCTGATTGGTGCCACCATCGGTTTTTACGACGGCTTTTTTGGCCCCGGCACCGGCAGCTTTTTTGTCTTTTTGCTGGTGCGCGTACTGGGTTATGACTTTTTAAACGCCTCGGCCTCGGCCAAGCTGCTCAACGTGGCAACCAACGTCGCGGCGCTGATTTTGTTCTCGATGAAGGGGCACGTTTGGTGGCACTTTGCTGTGCCGCTGGCGGTGGCCAATGTGCTGGGCAGCGTGCTGGGCACGCACATGGCGCTCAAGCACGGCACCGGTTTTGTGCGCTACATCTTCATCCTCGTCGTCAGCGTGTTGATTCTGAAGACGGGCTATGACGGCTTTGTGCGCTGAAAAAACACACCTTTAGCGCCAAAGCTACTATCAATAAATGAGCTGCTAGCGCACGTATTTAAAGGGTTTGAGATATTAAACAGTCTCAAACCCTTTAGATACGTGCGCTAGCAGCTATTATTTTTGACAGCGTTTAGCGCTGCCCCATCCACCAGTTTAAGGCGGCGGCTCGGGCGTTATCTGGATGTCGGCCACGCGGCGCGGCGTGCCAATCGGCGCAGTGGCCACGCCTTTGCGCACGGCGGCGATGTCTTCGGCGCTGGGGTATTGGCCCAGCAGCAGGTAGTCAAACACGCGCCGGGCAATCGGCGCGGCGACACCACCGCCCCAGCCGGCGTTTTCGACAATCACCGCCAGCGCCACCGTCGGGTCTTCAGCCGGGGCAAAGGCGTTGTAGAGCGCGTGGTCGCGCTGGCGCTCTTGCAGTTTGGCGCTGTTGTATTTGTCTTTTTGGCCAATCGTCACCGCCTGCGCCGTGCCGGTTTTGCCGCCCGACAAATAGGGTGCGCCGGCAAAGACGCGCGTCGAGGTGCCCTCTTGCGTTACGCCGACCATGGCTTTGCGCACCACCGCCACGTTGGCTGGCTTGTAGCCCAAATCAATCGGTGGCTCGCGCAGCACCGGCTTCATCACGCGGGTGACGGCGTCTTGCGTGCCAATCATCAGGTGCGGCTGGTGCTTGATGCCGTTGTTGGCCACAATCGCCGTCGCCTGCGCCAGCTGCAGCATGGTGAAGTGGTTGTAGCCCTGACCAATGCCCAGCGAAATCGTCTCGCCGGCAAACCATTTTTTCTGCTCCGGGCGGCGGTAGGCGTTGCGTTTCCACTCTTGGTTGGGCAGCACGCCGCGCACTTCGCCGTTCACATCAATGCCAGTCATCTGGCCAAAACCGAGCGGTGCCATGAAGTCGTGGATCAAGTCCACCCCCATCTCGTTGGCCAGCGAGTAGTAATAAACGTTGCTCGACTTGACGATGGAGCGGTGCATATCGACCGCGCCCAGCGCGCTGCCGTGGCTGCGAAACACATGGCCGCCAAACGTCCACGTGCCGCCGTCGTGAATCACGGTGCCAGCCGAGCGCTTGCGCGTCTCCAGCGCGCCCAGCGCCATGAACGGCTTGTAGGTGGAGCCGGGCGGGTAGGTGCCGCGCAGCGCGCGGTTGAGCAGCGGGCGGTCAATCGAGGTGTTCAGTTCATTCCAGCTTTCGTGGTCAATGCCATCGACAAACAGGTTGGGGTCAAACGTCGGCTTGCTGACAAAGGCCAAGATTTCGCCGTTTTTCGGGTTGATGGCGACCAGCGCGCCGCGGCGCTCGCCAAACAAATCTTCGACCAGTTTTTGCAGGCCAATGTCCAGCGACAGCATCACTGTGCTGCCCGGCGTGGCGGCAAAACCGCTCAGGCGGCGAATGGCGCGGCCACCGGCGCTGGTCTCTAACTGCTCGACGCCGGTTTTACCGTGCAGCTGCGTCTCGTAGCTTTGCTCAATGCCCAGCTTGCCGATGTATTCGGTGCCCCGGTAATTGGCCTCGTCTTCCGAGTCTTGGATTTGCGCTTTTTCGGTCTGGTTGATGCGCCCGATGTAGCCAATCGCATGGCTGGCGACTTCGCCCAGCGGGTAGCTGCGAAACAGCCGCGCCTTCACATCGACGCCCGGAAAGCGGTAGCGCTGGGCGCTGAAACGCGCCACTTCTTGGTCGGTCAGGCGGGTGCGAATCGGCAGCGAGTCAAAGTTGCGCGACTCTTCCTTCAAGCGCTTAAAGCGGCGTCGGTCGCGCTGGTGGATATCGACCACCTCGGCCAGCGCGTCGATGGTGTCGTTGAGGTTGCCGACCTTGGAGGGCGTGATCTCTAGCGTGTAGGCGGCGTAGTTGGTGGCCAGCACCACGCCGTTGCGGTCGAGGATCAAGCCCCGGTTGGGCACGACGGGGATGATGGCGGTGCGGTTGCTTTCGGCGCGCTCGGCAAAATCTTCGTAGCGCACCACCTGCAAAAACACCAGCCGCGCCACCACCAAGCCAAAGGCCAAAAACACCACGATGCCAATCACGATCGCACGCAGGCGAAAGTGCGAGGTATCGACCTCGGTGGTGCGCAGCTCGGTCATGGCAGCCGGCGCTCGGTGAACAACGGCTTAGCCGTCATAGTGGGCGGTTTTCGTCTTTATCGGGCGGACGCCGCTGCGGTGCCAGCAGCACCCAGCACACCAGCGGCCACAGCAGCGCCTCTAGCAGCGGTGCCGACAGCGACGCCCAGCCCGGAAACAAACCACCCGCCAGCAGCCGCACCACCACTTGCAGCGCGTGTACGCCCAGCAGCAGCGGCAGCACATGCAGCGCCTGCACCCACGCGCCAAACCACAGCAAGCGCCGGCGCAAATAAATCACCCCAAACAGCAGCACCGAATAGGCCAGCGCGTGCTGGCCCAGCAGCGCCGACTGGCTCACGTCCATGCACAGCCCCAACACAAACGCGGCACCAATGCCGATGCGCGCGGGCTGGTGTACGCCCCAAAACGCCAGCAGCAGCATCAGCACATCTGGCATCCACGGCACCCGCCCCAGCGGCAGCATGTTCAACGCCAACCCAACAATCAGGCTGATGACGATAAACACTGGATTGACCGGCATCAGCAGCGGCTGGCCGCGCGGCATGATCATGGGTGCCCCCCTTTTTTGCCCGGCACCGCCGAATCGGGTTGCGGCCGCGCTGGCAACTGCCCAGCCACCGACTTGAGCACCATCACGTGGCGCGTGCCCTCAATTTGGGCGATGGGGCGACAGTAAATGCGCGCAAAGGCAGAGTCAGCGCGGTGCTCGACATGGATTACCTGCGCCACCGGCAGCCCCGGCAGATAGACGCCATCGAGGCCACTGGTGGTCAGCAAATCGCCCTCTTGCACATCGGCATTGGCCGAGACAAAGCGCAGCTCCATGCCGCCGCCGTGGCTGGCGACTGGATCGCCATAGGCCACGCCGCGCGCGCCGGTGCGGGCATTGAGCACCGGAATCGCCTGCTCGCGGTCCACCAGCAGCGTGACCTCGCTCAGAAAGGGATAGACGCGCGTCACTTGACCCAAAATGCCGGCCGCGTCCATCACCGGTGAGCCGACTTCGATGCCGTGGCTCTCGCCTTGGTCGACCACCACGCGGCGGCTGTAGGGGTCGGGGCTGTCGTACAAAATTTGCGCCGCTTGGGCGGAGGTGACCAGCCGCTCGCGCAGCTCCAGCAGCTTGCGCAGACGGTCGTTTTCTTGCAGCAGTTGCTCGGCTTGGCTGGCGCGCTGGGACATCAATGTCAGCGCTTGGCGGGCGTTGGCCACTTCTTGTTGGGATTTTTGCAGTGCCTGCAAGTAGCCAGCGCCCAGACTGGTCATTTCAACCGGCTTGAGCATCAGCCACTGCACCGGGTACAGCGCCAGCGCGACGATGTGGCGCAGCGGGTCGGTGACCTTAAAGCGCGCGTCGGCCACCATCAAAAACAGCGCCAATGCGCTGTACAACACTAATTTGGAGATTGCCGACGGCCCTTGTCGCAAAAACGAGGGCGTGCGCCGGTCAAGCGTGCCTGCCGGGGGCATGGTGTCGCTCAGGTAGAAAAGTCGTCATACGGTTTACGGTGGCACCCGCACAGCTTGGCCAGCGCACTGGCCTGCTCACGGTCACTCGCTGGTGAAGATGCCGACGGCGCGGTCCAGGCTTCCCAGGGCGATACCGCAGCCGCGCACCACGCAGGTCAGTGGGTCTTCGGCCACCAACACCGGCAGGCCGGTTTCTTCAGACAGCAGACGGTCAAGGTCACGCAAGAGCGCGCCGCCACCGGTCAGCATCATGCCGCGCTCGGCAATGTCGGCACCCAGCTCGGGCGGGGTTTGCTCCAGCGCGTTTTTGACAGCGGAGACAATTTGGTTCAGCGGCTCGGTCAGCGCCTCCAGCACTTCATTGCTGGAAATGGTGAAGCTGCGCGGCACGCCTTCGCTCAGGTTGCGCCCGCGCACTTCTAGCTCTTTCACTTCAGAGCCGGGAAAGGCCGAACCAATATTTTTCTTAATCGACTCAGCGGTGGGTTCGCCAATCAACATGCCGTAGTTGCGGCGGATGTAGCTGATGATGGCTTCGTCAAACTTGTCGCCGCCGACGCGCACGCTGCCTTTGTAAACCATGCCGCCCAAGCTGATAACACCGACTTCCGTCGTGCCGCCACCAATATCGACCACCATCGAACCGGAGGCTTCGGACACCGGCAAGCCGGCACCAATGCCAGCGGCCATTGGCTCTTCGATCAAATAAACGGCAGTCGCGCCAGCCGCTTCAGCCGCGTCTTTGATGGCGCGGCGCTCGACTTGGGTCGAGCCGCAAGGCACACAAATAATGATGCGCGGGCTGGGGGTGAGCAAATTGCGTGGATGCACCATGCGGATGAACTGCTTGATCATCTGCTCGGTGATGACGAAATCGGCAATCACGCCGTCTTTCATCGGGCGAATCGCTTCGATGTTGCCGGGCACTTTGCCCAGCATCGCCTTGGCTTCGCGGCCAACGGCTTGGATGACTTTTTTGCCGTGTGGACCGCCCTCGTGGCGAATGGCAACTACAGAAGGTTCATCTAGCACAATGCCCTTGTCGCGGGCGTAAATCAGGGTGTTGGCGGTGCCAAGGTCAATGGCAAGGTCGGTGGAGAAATACCGACGGAAAACTCCGAACATTCAAAAATCCTCTCGGGCACGGCATGCGCTTCGGCCTGCCATCGCCGGGTTTATTGGGCCAAACGGGCTCTTTTTCGCACAATGACGCAGGTCGTCGAGGGTGTTGCGGCAAAGGCGGGATAATACCGCATCCCCTGTGAAAAACTTTGCGCAGCTTGCGCTAGATCACGGCTTTACATCTCGTTTCCAAAGCTTTTCTCCTATGGCACTGACCTCCCAGGACATTGGCCGCATCGCCCATTTGGCGCGGCTTGAACTCAGCCCCGACGAGAGCGCGCACATGCTGCAGCACCTCAATGGTTTCTTTGCCACCGTCGAACATATGCGCAGCGTCGATACCCAAGGCGTAGAACCCCTGCCGCACCCTATTGCAGCCATTCAAGAGATGGCGCTGCGCCTGCGCGAAGACATCAACAGCGAACCCAACCAGCGCGAAGCCAACCAGCGCAGCGCCCCGGCCGTCGAGCGCGGCCTGTTCTTGGTACCCAAAGTTATCGAGTGATTCGAATAAGGCCAACTGCATGACGCTTTCCACCACTTCCCTGCACGATTTAAGCCTGACCGCTCTGGCCGCAGCCCTGCACCAGCGCCAAATCAGCGCCACCGAAACTGCGCAATATTTTCTCGCCCGCGCGCACAGCTGCGCAGACCTTGGCGCCTACGTCGCCCTGAACGAAGCCGCCACGCTGGCACAAGCCGCCGCCGCTGACGCTCGGCTTGGCGCTGGCACTGCCGGCGCACTCGAAGGCGTGCCGCTGGCGCACAAAGACGTGTTTGTCACGCGCGACTTTGCCACCACCGCTGGCTCGAAAATGCTGGTCGGCTACCAGTCGCCGTTTGACGCCACCGTCGTCAGCCGGCTGGCCGACGCCGGCGCGGTGACGCTGGGCAAGCTCAACTGCGACGAGTTCGCCATGGGCTCGACCAACGAAAACTCCGCCGTCGCGCCCGTCGGCTTTGACGCGCCCGCTCCGGTGCGCAACCCGTGGAACCGCGACCACGTGCCCGGCGGCTCGTCCGGCGGCAGCGCAGTTGCCGTGGCGGCGCGCTTGGCGCCCGGCGTGACCGGCACCGACACCGGCGGCTCGATTCGCCAGCCGGCGAGCTTTTGCGGCATCACCGGCATCAAGCCAACCTATGGCCGCGCCTCGCGCTACGGCATGGTGGCGTTTGCGTCGAGCTTGGACCAAGCCGGCCCGATGGCGCGCAGCGCCGAAGATTGCGCGCTGTTGTTGTCAGCGATGTGCGGCGCGGATTTAGACCGCGACTCCACTTCGCTGGACATGCCCGCCGAAGACTTCAGCCGTTCGCTGAACGACAGCTTGGACGGCCTGCGCATCGGCATCCCGAAAGAGTTTTTTGGCGATGGCTTGGCCGCCGATGTGCGCGCCGCAGTGGACGCCGCGCTCGCCGAATACGAAAAATTGGGTGCCAAGCTGGTGCCGATCAGCCTGCCGCGCACCGAGTTGTCGATTCCGGTGTACTACATCATCGCCCCGGCTGAAGCCAGCTCCAACCTGAGCCGCTTTGATGGCGTGCGCTTTGGCCACCGCGCCAAAGACTTTGCCGACCTCGAAGAGATGTACAAAAAAAGCCGCGCCGAAGGTTTCGGCCCCGAGGTCAAGCGGCGCATCATGACGGGCGCTTATGTGCTCTCGCACGGCTACTACGACGCGTATTACCTGCAAGCGCAAAAAATTCGCCGCATGATTGCCGACGACTTCCAGCAAGCCTTCAAAGACTGCGATTTAATCGCCGGCCCGGTCGCCCCCACCGTCGCGGGCAAGCTGGGCGAGCGCGGCAACGACACGCTATCGGCCTACTTGGCTGACATCTACACCTTGCCGGCCTCGCTCGCCGGTCTGCCCGGCATGAGCGTGCCCGCTGGCTTTGGTGCGGGCGGTCTGCCGGTGGGCTTGCAGCTGATTGGCAACTACTTTGCCGAGGCCCAGCTGCTCAACGCCGCGCACCGCTTTCAGCAAGCGACCGACTTTCACTTGCGCAGCCCGCTGTAAAAACCATAGCTGCTAGCGCTTGATATACAAGCGTTTCAGCAACAAACTATGCTGAAAGCGCCTGTAATCAAGCGCTAGCAGCTCTTATTTTGATAGCCAAGGACAACCCCATGTCTGCCAAACTCATCCACGGCTACGAAGTCGTTATCGGCTTTGAAACCCACACCCAGCTTGCGACCCAAAGCAAGATTTTCAGCCGCGCCTCCACGGCCTTTGGTGCCGCGCCCAACACCCAAGCCTGCGCCGTCGATTTGGCGCTGCCCGGTACGCTGCCGGTGATGAACCGCGAGGCCGTCACCTGCGCCATCAAATTGGGACTGGCGCTGGGCTCGACCATTGCGCCGGTCAGCATTTTTGCCCGCAAAAACTACTTCTACCCCGACCTGCCCAAGGGCTACCAAATCAGCCAGTTTGAGATTCCGGTGGTGCAGGGCGGTGAGCTGTCGTTTTTGCTCGGCGAGGAACAGAAAACCGTGCGTTTGGTGCGCGCCCACCTCGAAGAAGACGCGGGCAAATCGCTGCACGAAGACTTCATCGGCCAGTCGGGCATTGACCTGAACCGCGCTGGCACGCCGCTGCTGGAAATCGTCACCGAGCCGGATATGCGCTCCAGCGAAGAAGCCGTGGCCTACGCGCGCGAGCTGCACAAGCTGGTGACGTGGATTGGCATTTGCGACGGCAATATGCAGGAAGGGTCGTTTCGCTGCGACGCCAACGTCTCGGTGCGCAAACCCGGCGCGCCGCTGGGCACGCGGCGCGAAATCAAAAACCTCAACAGCTTCAAGTCGATGCAGCAGGCGATTGACTATGAAATCCGCTGGCAGATTGAAGAGATTGAAGATGGCCGCAGCATTCAGCAGGCCACGGTGCTGTTCAACCCCGACACGGGCGAGACCCGCGCCATGCGCACCAAAGAAGACGCGGCCGATTACCGCTACTTCCCTGACCCAGATTTGCCGCCGCTGGTGGTCGCCGCCGAGTGGGTCGAGCGCGTGCGCGCCGAAATGGCCGAGCTGCCGCGCGTGATGGCAGCGCGCTTTGTGCAGCAATACGCCTTGCCCGAGTACGACGCGACGCTGCTGACGCAGAGCAAAGCGATGGCGGCCTACTTTGAAGCCGCAGCCCAAGCCAGCGGCCAAGCCAAGCTGGTCAGCAACTGGGTGATGGGCGAGATTTCGCGCCGCTTGAATCTGCAAGAAGCGGGCATTGAGACCGCACCCGTCAGCGCCGCGCAACTGGCGCACATGGTCACGCGCATTGCCGACGGCACCATCAGCAACGCGGCTGCGCGCCAAGTGTTTGAAGCGCTGTGGAGCGGCGAAGCCAGCGACGTGGATGCCGTCATCGAGGCCAAAGGCTTGAAGCAGATGAACGACAGCGGCGCGCTGGAAAAAATCGTCGATGAAGTGATTGCCGCCAACCCCGGCAACGTCGAGCAGTTCCGCGCTGGCAAAGAGAAAGCCTTCAACGCGCTGGTCGGCCAAATCATGAAGGCCAGCAAAGGCAAGGCCAATCCGCAACAGGCCAACGACCTGCTGCGCGCGCGACTGGGCGGCTAAAGGCTTTTGCAACCACACAAGCGCCACGACAAGGCCGTATTTTTAGAGTTTGTACCCCGCGCGCGGGCAAGGATGCACATGAAACCCACCGTATCGTTATGGACGTTGGTTGCGGCCCTAGTCAGCCTGAGTGCCACCGCTGCCGCCCCCGTCCCTGCCGCCAACCACTTGGCGCAGATTCAAGCCACCGGGCAGGTGCGGGTGTGCATCTGGCCCGATTACTACGGCATCTCACTGCGCGACCCGCGCACGCAGCAGCTCTCGGGCATTGACATCGACTTGGCGCATGAGCTGGCGCGCGACCTGGGCGCCAGCGTGCAATTTGTCGATAGCTCGTTTGCCCGCTTGGTGCCAGACGTGCTGGAGGAGCGCTGCGACGTGGCCATGTTTGCCATTGGCATCTTGGCGCAGCGCCAGCAGGTGCTGCGCTTTACGCAGCCCTATCTGGCCAGCGACGTGATGGCCATCACCACGCGCAGCAACCGCAAAATCCGCACTTGGGCGGATATCGACCAGCCGGGCATCGTCGTGGCCGTGGCCAAGGGCACGCTGCAAGAACCGCTGATGCGCGAGCGCCTGAAACACGCCGAGCTCATCGCTCCCGCCACCCCGCACGCCCGCGAGCAAGAGGTACAGTCGGGCCGGGCCGATGTGTTCATCACCGACTTCCCGTACTCGCGCCGTATGCTGGAAACCACCGACTGGGCACGGCTGGTAACCCCCGCCAGCAGCTACCACATCACCTCTTATGCCTGGGCGGTCAAGCCCGGCGATGACGTCTGGCACGAGCGTCTGGAGCAATTCATGCAAGCCATCAAACGCGATGGCCGCCTGCTGGCTGCCGCGCGCAAGCACAAGCTCGACCCCATCGTGGTGCCGGACTGAGCGCCGCCCGTATGCCCGAAGCCACGTGGCCTTTGCCCGACAGCACCCGCACGTCCCGGCGTCTGGCGCGCAGCCCGCTCTTCCTGCTGGTCGGTTTGCAACTGCTGCTAGCGCTGGCGGTGACCGCAGGGGTGTGGGCCACCAGCGCGCACCTGCGCCGTCTGGCGCTGAACGATATGCTCAGCCATGCGCAGGAGCAGACCCGCAGCCTGGAAGAGCACCTGTCGCAAAGCTTCAACCTGCTGCAGATGCACCTGCGCGCCCTGACGGCCGAGCACCCCGATCTGGCCAGCGAGCCACAGCAGCTGAAAGACGCCTTGGTGGCGCTGCAACAAAAACTGCCGTATCTGCGCTCCCTGTCCGTCCTGGATGCACAGGGCACAGTGCTCATCAGCACGCAGGCGGCCAATCTGGGGCACCAGCTACAGCTACAGCCGCTGCGGCCCCTGGTGGCACCGGGCACACCGGGCGTGTTGCGCTTTGGCCCTCCCTGGCGCGGGCGCGACTTTGCCGACGGCAGCCCTTGGCCGCGCCAGCGCCAAGCCGGGCCGGTGGCAGATGCGGGCTTTTTCCCCGTCACGCTGGTGCTGCCCGAGGCACCGCAGTGGCTGCTGGTGGCGGCCATCAACAGCGACTATTTCATCAACCTGGCGCTCAACCACCAGGTGTCTGCCCCACTGCACCACAGCATTTATGTCGATGACGGCACGCTGCTGTTTTCCAGCGCTGAAGATGCGCAGCCCGGCGTGGCGCTGCCCGCGCAGGGCCTGTTGGCGCACATTCTGGAGCGCCAGATCGGCACCGCAGAGTGGCCGCAGGCGCACGGCCAGCAGGCCCAGTTGGCCGCCTTTCGCGCCGCTGGCAGCCACCCTTGGTTTGTGCTGTCGCAGGCCGCCCGCGAGGACGTGCTGCGCCCGTGGCAGCAGCAAACGGACCGCCTGGCGCTGATTGCGGCCTTGACGGTGGTCGTGCTGCTGCTAGCGACCGGCACCCTGACCTGGCGCGTGCAACGCACGCTGGCGCGTGAAGAGCGCTATCTGGAAGAAAGCCGTTTGGCGGCCAGCGTGTTCTCGCACAGCAGCGACCTGATTGCCATCACCGATGGCCAAAAGCGGGTGATGGCCGTGAACCCGGCGTTTGAGCAGGCGCTGGGCTTCAGTGCCCAGGAGGTGCTGGGGCGCCCGCTCGGCGAATGGGCCGAGGGACGCTGCGCACCGGCCAATTTTGTCGAACTGTGGGTGGCGATGGCCAGCCACGGCACCTGGCAGGGCGAGGTGCAGGATCAGCGCAAGGACGGCAGCACGCTGACAGGCTGGCTGGTGGTCAACACCATCCGTGACAGCGCGCACCAAGTGGTGAACTACGTCTGCGTGCTGCGCGACCTGTCGCGCCGGCATGAAGACGAGGCCACTATCCGCAAACTGTCGCTGGCGGTGGAGCAAAGCCCCCTCAGCATTCTCATCACCTCCACCGTGCCGGCCATCGAATACGGCAACCCGGAGTTCTTCCGCTCCACGGGCTACACCCCGCAGGAGGTGCTGGGGCGCAACCCGCGCGTACTGCAATCGGGCCAGACCAGCCAGAGCACCTACCAATCCATGTGGGTCACGCTGAAGTCCGGCAAAGTCTGGCACGGTGAGTTCGTCAACCGCCGCAAGGACGGCAGCCTGTACACCGAAAGCGCCATCGTGGCCCCGCTGACGAATGCGGCGGGGATGACCACGCACTACCTGGGACTCAAACAGGACATCACCGCCCAAAAGGCCGCAGAAAACGCCCTGCGCCTGGCGGCCAGCGTGGTGGCCCAGACCCACGACGGGGTGATGGTGTGCGATGCCCAGCAGCGCATCATCGACGTCAACCCCGCCTTTACCCGCATCACCGGCTATAGCGCAGCACAGGTGCTGGGGCACAAGCCCAGCCTGTTGTCCGCAGGCAGCAAGAACCGGGGGCAATACCAGAACATGGAGACGGCCCTGCGCACGCACGGGCACTGGGAGGGGGAGTTCTGGAATCGGCGCAGCGACGGCAGCGTGTACGCCATCGCCAGCACGCTGAACACCGTGTGCGACGACACCGGCGAGGTCACTCACTACATCAACGTGTTCAGCGACGTGACCGAGCGCAAGCACCAGAACGAGCACCTAGAACTGCTGGCCCATTTCGACCCGCTGACACACCTGCCTAACCGCATCTTGCTGGCCGACCGCTTGGCGCAGGCGATGGCGCGCGTGCAGCCCGAGCAGCAGCGGCTGGCGGTGTGCTTCGTAGATTTGGATGGCTTCAAGGCCGTGAACGACACCCATGGCCATGAAGCGGGTGATGAGCTGCTGGTCATCGTGGCACGGCGCCTGGAAGCCCATGTGCGCACCGACGACACCGTGGCCCGCCAGGGCGGCGATGAATTCGTCATCTTGCTCAACGGCCTACCCGATCTGGAGGAGTGCGAACGCGCCGCCAGGCGGCTGCTGCAGGCCGTGCGCGAGCCGATCGTGGTCCAAGGCCACACCGTGCAGGTGGGTGCCAGCATCGGCATTGCCCTGTACCCGCAGGACGGCAGCGACGCCGAAACGCTGCTGCGCTACGCCGACCAGGCCATGTACCAAGCCAAGCAGGGCGGACGCAACCGCTGGGTGTTCTATGTCCCCGGCATGGTGGAAGTGCCCAGCACACCACGAGAGCTGGCCGTCGAGCGTGGTTAAGTCAGGTGGGGCATCACAAGGGTGGAGTGGTAAACAATGGATGCCATGACCACACCCCAAACACCCCCCACTCCCCACACCCTGCGCATCGACTTTGTCTCCGACGTTTCCTGCCCGTGGTGCGCCGTCGGCTTGGGCGCGCTGCAAGCGGCGCTGGCCAACGTCGCGCCGGACATCACCGCCGAGTTGCACTTTCAGCCGTTCGAGCTGAACCCGAAAATGGCCACCGAAGGCCAGGACACCCTCGAACACCTGACTGAAAAATACCAAATCACCGCCGAGCAAGCGCGCGCCAACGGCCAAGCCATCCGCGCACGCGGTGCCGCCGTCGGCTTCGACTACGACCCCGAGCGCCGCAGCCGCGTCTGGAACACCTTTGACGCGCACCGCCTGCTGCACTGGGCCGAAATCGAAGGTGCAGCGCAGCAACTGGCACTCAAGCAAGCGCTGCTGAAAGCCTATTTGAGCGACGGCGAAAACCCCTCTGACCACGAAGTGCTGGTGCGCTTGGCCGGCGAGGTCGGTTTAGACACCGAGCGCGCCCGCGCCATTCTTGCCAGCAACGAGTACGCCGACGCCACGCGCGAGCGCGAACAGCATTTTCTGGACGCCGGCATCCATTCGGTGCCCGCCATCATCCTGAACCACCGCCATTTGATTGCCGGCGGCCAGCCGGTCGAAGTGTTTGAGCGGGCGCTGCGGCAAGTGGCGGGGGAAGTCCCGCCAACGCAGGAGGCCACCGCATGAACGCCCTCACCACCGGCTGCGCCGCCGTCGTGCTGGCCTGCACCGCGTTGGCCGCCAGCGCGCAAGACACCGCGCTCAGCCCGCAGTTCGCCAGCTGCATGGACAAATCTGGCGGCATCACCATCGGCATGATCGAGTGCATCGTGGCCGAAACCAGTCGCCAAGATGCACGCCTGAACCGGGTTTACAAAAAGGCGATGGGAGCACTGGAATCACCCGAGCGCAAAAAGCAGCTGCAAACTGCCCAGCGCGCGTGGATCAAGTTTCGCGATGCCAACTGCGATTTCTACTACGACCCCGACGGCGGCAGCATGGCACGGGTCAGTGCTAACCAATGCATGCTGACCAGCACCGCCAACCGCGCACAAGAGATAGAGCGACTCAGTCTCGACTGATTGGCTGATTGGCTGATTGGCTGACTGGCTGACTGGCTGGCGCAGCACCATCGCCAGCCGCAGCCATCCCAGCGCAAGCGAGACAATACGCCGACCGGCCTACACCACCGCGTTGGCTACGCCTACCACTTTCTCTCTCTCCATGCCCACTCTCGACTGGCTTAACCGCGCCCAATCCTTCACCATCGCTGCGCAGGTGCCTTACCGCCTGCTGGACAACGTCTCGACCCACGGCGACCCGCAATCGGCCGCTGGCAATCTGCTGATTCAAGGCGACAACCTGGAGCACTCGCAGTGGCTGTCGATGATGCTGCCGCGCCTGCAATTGCTGCGCGACCTGCTCAGTGAGGACGGCTCCATCTGGGTAACGATTGACGACAACGAGGGGCATTACCTCAAGGTGTTGATGGACGAGGTGTTTGGGCGGCGCAATTTTGTGGCGAACCTTGCTTGGCATAAGCGTGTCAGCCCCGCAAATGATGCGCACTATTTCAGCAATGATCACGACCACATACTGGTGTACGCAAAAACAAAAGCGAAGTGGGCTCCGAACAAACTGCCCAGAAGTGAAGCACAGAAAAAATACTACACAAATCCCGACAACGACTCCCGCGGCCTCTGGAACTCAGCAGCCTATGCCTGTGCCAAAACTGCCGATGAACGTCCTAACCTTTACTACCCGCTAAAACACCCCAAGACCGGTGAAGAGGTTTGGCCAAAAAGAACGCGCGTCTGGGCATTTGGCCGCGAAACGCATGAAGAGCACGTGCGCAACAATATGATTTATTGGGGTGTCGATGGTGGTGCATCGCTACCCCGCATCAAGAAATTTTTAGATGGTTCTGGTGATGTGGTTCCGCGCTCTATTTGGGTTCACGAAGACTCCGGCCACAACCAAGAGGCAATGCTGGAAGGTCTTGCTTTATTTGAAAGTGCTCGCTTCGGAACGCCAAAACCTGAACGTCTGCTCCAACGCATCCTGCACATCGCATCCAACCCCGGCGACCTCGTTTTAGACAGCTTCCTCGGCTCGGGCACCGCCGCCGCCGTCGCCCACAAGATGGGCCGGCGCTGGATTGGCATCGAAATGGGCGAGCACGCCACCACGCACTGCCTGCCGCGCCTGCAAAAAGTCATCGACGGCGAACAAGGCGGCATCAGCGCCGCCGTCGGCTGGCAAGGCGGCGGCGGCTTTCGTTACGTGACGCTGGGCGCGCCCATCTTCGACGCCGGCGGCTGCATTCACCCCGGTGTGCGCTTTGCCACGCTGGCCGCCTTTATCTGGCAGCAAGAAACCCACACCGCATTCGACCCCGCGCACGCCACGCCAGACACGCCGCACTTGGGAACACACTCTGTTTTAATAGCTGCTACCGCACGCCCCATAAGGGTTTGGAGCCGATTTCACCTGAAATTGACCTGCTCACTGAAGCCGCTGAACCAGCGCCAGAACCCGTTCTGCGCAGCCGCACCGCTTATTACCTGCTGTTCAACGGCATCTTGGGCGACAAGCGCCCGGCCAGCGGCAACGTGCTGACCTCCGCCGTGCTCGATGCGCTGCTGGCACTGCACGCCACCACACCGCACCCCGACGCACCGCTGGTGGTCTACGGCGAAGCCAACCGCTTGGGCGACGCGCGCTTGGCACTGGCGCGGGTGACGTTCAAACACATCCCGTATGACGTGAAGGCGCGGTAACGATGGCTTCTACCGACATGACCGCCCAAGAACTGCAAGCGTGGCTGCGCGCAAATTACCCCAAAGAAGATGAGCGCCACGAGTGGAAAGAGTGGCGCAGCCTCAAATCCAATATCTCGGGCCGCAAAGGGGACGATTTGGTGTCCTATGTCTCAGCACTGGCGAACATGGACAGCGGCGGCTGCGTGGTGATGGGTGTCGAGGACAAAACGCTTGCCGTCAGTGGCATTCAGGACTTTGCTGGCTACAGCGCCGACAACGTGGTGCATCGCATCTTGGGCAAAACGCCCGGCCTGCCGTCGATGGGCCTGCGCGTCGAAGAACTGCGCACCAGCGACACCGGCGCCGTGGTCTGGCTGGTGCAGGTGCCCTGCCACGCCCCGCGCCAACCGGTGCTGGCGCACGACAAAGCGTGGCAGCGCGACGGCGACAGTCTGACCACGCTGCACCCCGATCGGCACCGGGCCATCTTGTGCGAGCACTTGGCCGGCGAAGACTGGAGCGCTACCGTCGTCCCCCGCGCCACGCTGGCCGACTTGGACGAAGCCGCGATTGCCAAAGCCCGCGAGAAGTACGCTGAAAAACACCAGCGCCAGCCTTGGGCCGCTCAGTTACCGAGCTGGAGCACAGAAAAGCTGCTGAACAAAATCGGCCTGACGGTTCACGGCGGCATCACGCACGCCTGCTTGCTGCTGCTGGGCAGCCCAGAAAGCGCTACGGCGCTGCTGTCGCCCAACCCGGCAGAAATCACGTGGAAACTGGCCGCCGAGCGGGTGGCCGAGCATTTCCACCCGCCGTTTTTGTTGACCACCACCGAGGTGGCGCAGTGCATACGCAACCCGAATATCAAACTGTTCCCGGCCAACGAGCTGCTGGCCGTGACTTTGCCGCGCTACGACACCACCAAGGTACTGCTGGAAGGCCTGCACAACTGCGTCGCGCACCAAGACTATGCGCAGTGCGGGCGCATCGTGGTCGAGGAGTCTGCCGGCATGGTGCGGATGATCAATCTGGGCGGTTTTTTTGATGGCCAACCCGAGGACTACGCCAGCGGCGCACGCACGCCGGGGCGCTACCGCAATGAGCGGCTGACCAAAGCGATGGCCGAGATCGGCATGATCGACAAGGTGGGTTTTGGCATCCACGACATGGTGCAAGTGCAGCGCCAGCGCTTTTTGCCGTTGCCAGATTACGAAGGCTCATCACCGCTGCGCACCGTCTTTAACGTTTACGGGCAAGAAATTGACGCCAACTACAGCCACTGGCTGATGGAGCGCACCGACTTGCCGATTGAGCATGTGCTGTGGCTGGACAGACTGCAAAAGAAGCTCAAGCTCAGTGCGGCGCAGGTGGCCGAGTTGCGCCGTGCGGGGCTGGTGGAGGGGCGCAGTCCGAAGCTGCATATTTCAGCGCAAATGGCAACGGCTACAGGGCAAGAGGTGGAGTACCTGAACCAACGCCGCCCGGATGTGGCGGACTACAAAACTGTCCTGTGCAAATTGCTGGCGCTGGGCCCTCAGCCGCGCGCCAAAGTGGATGCCTTGCTGCTGCCAAAGCTGCAACTATGGATTCCTGAACTGGCCAAGCGCAAGGAATACGTCAAAGCCTTGCTCAAGGAAATGTCCAAGGAAGGGCGCATCCAAAACATTGGGGGCCGCACCAAAGCTGCGCTGTGGGCACTGGCCCCTAATAACTCCCAATCAAAGTGACTTTTTCCCCAATGGATTTTTGAAATCATTTGTATATCAACAGCTTGCATTGGGACTGAAGTTGCAAAACGCTCCAACCCATCCCAATCGCTCCCAATCCATGACATCCCTCACCCTCAAGTCCTACCAACAAGCCGCCCTCGACAGCCTGATCGCCTTTGCCCGCACCGCGCAGACCCAAGGCCCGGCGCTGGCTTTTGGCGCGCTGGCGGGGCGCGCCTACAACGCCGAGGCGTTTGGTGCGCAGCTGCCGTGCGTGTGCCTGCGCATTCCCACAGGCGGCGGCAAAACGGTGATGGCAGCGCACGCCGTGCCCCTGCTGGCGCGCGAGTGGTGCAACGTGGACGCGCCGGTAGCCGTGTGGCTGGTGCCCAGCGACGCGATTCGCCAGCAAACGCTCAAGGCGCTGCAAACGCCCGGCCACCCTTACCGCGCGGCGCTGACGGCAGCCTATGGCGAAACGCTGCAAGTGTGCGTGCTGGACGACGTGGCGCAGATCGCCCCACCGGACTGGGGACGCAGCGCCATCGTGGTGGTGGCCACCATCCAGAGTTTTCGCATTGAGGACGCGGGCCAGCGCCATGTGTACAGCTTCTCCGAAAGCTTTGAGCCGCATTTCAAAGGTGCGCAAGCGCAGGACGGCGGGCGCAGCCTGCAATGCCTGCACGATCTACCCGACGCGGTGGTGACAGCAGAAGACGCCGCCAGCGACAGCACCGGCGTGCTGCAAGGCTTTGTCGGCCAGCCGCGCTGGAGTCTGGCCAACTGGCTGGCGCTGCACCGGCCTGTTCTCATCGTGGACGAGGCGCACAACACCAAGACCGACAAAAGCTTCACCGCCTTGCAACGGCTAAACCCAGCTTTCATCTTGGAGCTGACCGCCACGCCGATAGCGCACCAAACCAATGTGCTCTACCACGTCAGCGCGCAAGAGCTGGCCGCCGAGGACATGATCAAACTGCCCATCGTGCTGGCCGAGCACCCCGAGGGCTGGCCACAAGCGGTGTTGGGTGCCGTCCAAACACAGCGCCGGCTAGAGGCCGAAGCACTGAAAGACGAGGCCGCAGGCCACGGCTACGTGCGCCCCATCGTGCTGTTTCAGGCGCAGAACGTGGGCGACGAGATGCCGCCCGAAGCGCTGCGCCGCTACCTGATCGACGAACTCCAACTGCCCGAGAACCAGATTGCCGTCGCCACCGGCACCACGCGCGGGCTGGATGACATCGACCTAGAGCGGCTCCGCGCTGACCAGCAAAAAATTCAAGGAACCGGTGCCATGGGGATCTGATCCAAAATTGATTTGGAGGCAACAGTCATGTCTTGGCGACGCGGAAAAGCTTATGCGCAGGACTTGCGCGATCGGGTCTTGGCAGCTGCGGGGCTGCTTCGAGAGGT